>JAYQUO010000013.1:0-53064 GCA_038147995.1 Rhodobiaceae bacterium
CCCACACCATCACTGCGGTTTCTAGGGATGTTCACACTATTATGTTGCTGGTTAGCGGCGGCTCTCTGGGCTTCGTTGCACTTAACGCCCACGCAATTTGGATGGCCTATCCGATAATGCTGATAAACCTCATGGGCGCAGCGGTGTTTTTTGCGATGATAGCCATGGGCCGTAAAGAACTTATTGCTCTACCAGGCGCTTACTTAATGACCGCTATCGGGGTGCTGACGCTCTTCGCTATTTGAAACTTACTTGCCTTGTTTGAGTGGTAAATATTCGCAGTTAAGAACCACAAACGCTGTTGAGGCTAATCTCTCGAATACCCCCAACCATGAAACACCGTCTAATTTAACTCGCTATATGGCAGGGTCTATTTATATATATCTATCTGGCTGCGTTTTTGTGGTGTTGGGTGTGTTACTAAGGGTAGGCCAAATGGTAGACCACAGGCGGCAGTTTTTATGGATATTGCCGACCTTGATCTAAAAACAGTTGATGACGTTATTACGTGTGCTGGGCATGGCTAATTCAGAGCCGCCTAATCGTTGCGCGTCGAAGCTATGTCTGGCAGGCATTCCCTCTCAACTTGTAATAATTTTATTAATAAGTTAGCGTTAATCGTTTCGTGTAAATGGAGGGTAATTATGGAACAAACAGTAATGACAGAAATGCAAGGTTTATCTGTTTTTGGCACTTTCAGTATCGCTTTTGCGTTACGTAGTATCGGAAGCATCATCGCGATCTGGTTGGCGCTTAGGGTCGCTAATAATATTCGCAATGCGGAAGCAGATAATATAATTGCCAAACTGCTCGGTACGGGCTTTGGCGTTTTGACCATGATGTTCACCTATTATTGGCAGACGGCGTATTGGAACTTGCGCGCCAATACCGCAAATGGTTTTAAGCAACTAGGTGAGACTGGCGTTGAGTTGAGTGCCGGGGTGCAACAATTTGTTTCTAATTTTGCATCGGTTGAGCCTGTAACGGCTCCTGGAACAATTGTCATTGTTTTCGACTTAATTGTTTTGGCAATGATTTTGGTAACCATCTGGATGCCCAAAAAATAGCTTCGTTAGAGCGAAGGTCGTTAAAGAGGGGGGCTTCGCGTCTCCCTCTTTTTTTAATTATGGGGTTAGATCGATGACCGCCTCGACCTTGTTCACGAGGCTTTATGCGCTGACCTCAGGCGTCACCCCAAGCGGGGTGGCGTTTCTCGAGAAAGGCAGCGACACCCTCCTCGGCGTCGCCCTTGGCCGTGATGGTGCAACGCATTTCTTGGCTGGCATAGGCAAAGGCGGCGTCAAGATCCATGTCTATTTGACGATAAAAGGCTTGCTTGCCGGCGCGGATCCCTTGCGCCGAACGAGCGGCAATTTTGGCCGCCATGGCCTGCGTCGCCGCGGCGAGCTCAGGCTCCGGAACGGCCTTATTGATGAGGCCAAAGCGAACGGCATCGGCGGCCGCGAACATGTCGCCGGTCAGGGCCATTTCCATGGCATGTTTACGGCTGACATTGCGCCCAATTCCGACCAAGGGAGTGGTGCAAAAAATGCCGATATTGACCCCAGGGGTACAGAATTTTGCTTCGTCAGACGCAATGGCGAGATCACAGACCGAAACCAGTTGGCAGCCAGCGGCCGTGGCAATGCCGCTGATCTCAGCAATGACGGGTTTGGGCGCGTGAATAATGGCTTTCATCATTTCAGCGCAATCGGCCAGTAGTCGATCAATACGCGCGTTCCAATCGGCTTCGCTCTCGCGGTCGCCGCGACGTGTTTCGGCGAGATCATGGCCGGCGGAGAAAACATGCCCGGCCGCGCCAAGAATGACAACGCGACAGTTTTTGTCCTGCGATGCGCGATCCAGAGCGGCATGTAGATCAGCGATCATCGCAGTCGAGAGCGCATTGCGGCGTTCAGGATTATTGAGGGTCAGGCGACCAATACCATCTTTTACGGCGTAGAGTACCAGCGACATAGCTTTTCCTATCTTGCTTTTTTCTTAGCCTAGTCGTCGCGCAAGGCGCTGACAAGCCCGAGCGTAGCGGTAAGAATTCGAATCGGTTAGCATTCAATCAATTAACATGTAGAGGGTCGCGTGCGAAAACTTGGTGTAATTCCTTATGTGACGCAGAAAAATGCGATCGCAATTTTATTTGTAACGTCAATGGCGCGGGGACGTTGGATTCTGCCCAAGGGTAACCTGCGCAAAGGCGAAAATCCGGTTGATGCCGTGCAGCGCGAGGGCTTTGAAGAGGCAGGCGTCAAAGGCAAGCTTATGGAGCAGTTCCCTTTCACGGTTCCGATTAGCAAGAGTGAAAACGGGCAAGTGAAGTATGTTCCCGTGACTTATTATCCGTTGTTAGTGACAGAGCAATACGAAACTTGGCCGGAAGCCGATAAGCGTGAACGGCATTGGGTGCTGCTCGACAATGCGGCCAATGTTGTTCATCGGCACGATTTTCTCGATCTTCTCAATCGCTTTAAGGCGCTACAACCTTGGCTTATAGAAGCTGCAGGGCGTAATAAAGACCGGCTGCCAAAAGAGCGGACGCTGGCACGGTAATAATCCAAGCGGCTGCAATCGAGTAGGCAAATTGCCGTCGCACCAAGCGACGACGTGAGCGTAAGACCATGCTTTCGAATGCTTCGCGGGCGGTTCGATTTAATTTATGCCCGGGTCGCCGCTTTTGCTTATCGGGGTTTTCTAACACTTCGCGCAAAAACCCAACGCCAAAAATGGCGCCGATCGCGATATGGGTGGAACTAACGGGCAAGGCTAGCGAGGTTGCCAGCAACACTGTGATTGCCGATGATAGTGCTACACAATAAGCACGCGGCGCATTTAATCGGGTAATCTTCTCGCCGACCGTGCCAATTAAGCGCGGCCCAAATAACAAGAGACCGAAAGAAATACCCAATGCCCCGACCGTCATCACCCATAGCGGAACATGTGCTTTGCTCGCAATGCCAGCATCGGTCTCAAGCGTCGATACAATGGCGGCCAAGGGGCCGATTGCATTGGCAACATCATTGGCCCCATGGGCAAAGGACAGCAAAGCTACTCCAATAATCAAGGGGAGATTAAAAAGGCGATAAATATCTTTTTTGGCATTGTTGAGTTGGGCGATCCGGCTGGCCAAAAATGGGCGCGCCAGAAAATATGTCAAAAACCCTGCGATAGCGGAAATGATCATGATTGCATTAGCGTCGAGCTTGACCAGCCGCTTAATCCCTTTGGTGGACATATAGGCGGCAAAGGCCGCCGCCATGAGGGCGTATAAAACGGGCATCCATTTTCGAGCACCTTGCAAGCGATCCGAGGTGTTGAGAATGAGGGATTTAATGGCAAATAGAAGTGAGCCGGCAATGATGGCCCCGAGCAGAGGGGAAATGACCCAGCTGGCGGCTATTGAGCTCATCATCGACCAGTTCACAGCAGCCATGCCGCTGGCGGCAATTCCGGCTCCAAGCACACCACCAACAATCGAGTGTGTTGTCGATACGGGCGCATTTAAATAGGTCGCCAGATTGATCCATAAAGCGGCAGCAAATAAAGCACTGAGCATTAAGAGCCGAAAGTTTACGACGCCAAGGCCTTCGCCCGGCACAACAATGCCCTTGGCCACGGTTTGCACGACATCTCCGCCGGCTAACAAGGCGCCGGCGCTTTCAAAAACAGCGGCTATTAAAACCGCTGTTAAGACCGTGATAACCTTACCACCTACGGCGGGCCCCATATTATTGGCAACGTCATTGGCGCCAATATTCAGCGCCATGTAGCCGCCAATAATGGCAGCCACAACAAGAATGAGCGTGTCATTATGTGAGCTAGATATGAAAGTGCCGACCACGAAGGCAACAATGGCAAGAAAGACGGCTGCCACCGCCAGCGGTAAAAAAGGTGCCAAAACGGCTCGCGCTTGCCCTTGAGAATATTCCAAACGCCTCAGATCATTGACGTAACGATGATCAGCTTTCTTTGAAGTCGAAGAAATGACACACCCTCCCTACTGTACACGCGACAGGCCTCTTAACTGTCAACCTTGTCTTATTCTGCGGCGATTCTGTTTGGCGGCGGGCCATATTCAAACTCGGCCAGATCAAGCCTGTGCATATCTTTTAAATATGTGGTTGGTGGGTAGGCATAAAGATTGGGCTGCCCAGATGCATCAATATACCAACTGTCGCATCCGCCCGTCACCCAAACCGTCTTGTTGATCTGCTGAGACATGTCGTCATTATAGGCTTCATAGGCCGATTGAGCGGGGACAATATAATTCAACCGCAGGCGACGCATTTCATCGAGTAGAGATATGACATAATCCACCTGATGTTCGGAAATCATAATCAGGGATAGATTGCCGATTGGGCTGGTCGGCCCCTCGAGCATCCAGAAATTTGGAAAATCCGGCAATCCGACGCCGCGATGTGCGCGTGGTGCTTGCCCCCAAACGGTTGCAAGGTCGGTGCCATTGCGCCCCGTGACCTTGGTTGGCAAAATGAAGGCGGAGCTATCAAAACCAGTGGCT
This sequence comes from Rhodobiaceae bacterium, assembly GCA_038147995.1. GTDB lineage: Bacteria > Pseudomonadota > Alphaproteobacteria > RS24 > RS24 > JAYODZ01. Next base: position 4,532 of record JAYQUO010000013.1, read on the forward strand.
AGAACCAACACATCGAGTTCATGCTCGACGCCATCCTTGGTCACAATTCCTTGAGGCGTTATTTTTTCGATGGCCTCGGTGACCAGGGTTGCGTTTGGACGGCTAATCGCAGGATAGAAATCAGAGCAAAAAATCAACCGCTTGCACAAAGCTTGATAAGTTGGTGTGAGCTTGGCACGCAATTCAGGATCAGGAACGCCTTTCTCAAGATGCCGCAGACAAATGCTGCTGATCATTTTTTGCAGCAACTTATTACCGACCGTCGCGGGCGCAAAAACGCGCCGGAACATAAAATATTTCCAATGATAGCTGAGTTTTAAAAGAAACGGGAAGATGCGGAAGAGGGCTTTTTCCCACGCCGCATATTGGCGTTGCGGCAAAGGGGCGATCCACTGCGCCGTGCGCTGGAAGACCGTCATATGCTGAACTTTGTGGGTGATTGCGCCAATGATTTGAGCAGATGTCGATCCGGTTCCTATAATACCGACGCGCTTATTGCTTAAATCTAGGGCGGTGTCCCAGCGCGCTGTATGAAAACACGGGCCAGCGAAGGATTTTAACCCCTTGATGGAAGGGTAGGCCGGTTTGTGTAGAACACCTGTGGCAGAGATGACGACATCAAATGTTTCTGTGCCTTTTTTTGTTGTCAATTTCCATATTGGTTCTGCATAGGTCAGATCGACGACTTCCTCTTGAAATCGGGTGACGCTGCGGATGTCGAATTTATCCGCTGTTTCGATCATGTAGTCTTGAATTTCAGGGCCATAAGCAAAGCGGTGAGACCAGTTCGGGTTGGGGTTGAAGGTGAAGCTATACCAATGTGACTCGACATCGCATGACAGGCCAGGATATTGGTTTTCCCGCCAAGTGCCGCCGACTTCGGCCGCTTTTTCAAATACAGTGATATCGGTATAGCCCGCGCGGCGCAGTTTAACGACGGCCGCAAGTCCAGACATCCCTGCGCCAATAATGGCGATGCGGGGTTGGCCGCCAGTTTGGGCCCAGTTTGCTGTCGCCGTCATGATTTTTCCTTATCGTCTAGTTTTTTATAAAAATTCGTCTCGACACCAAAAGCCCAGCCGCCATGGCAATAAAAAATATGAAGGCTTCGCTATCCAAGAAGGCGAGGCTGGTGATCGCTGGTCCAGGGCAAAGACCTGCCAGCCCCCAACCAATGCCAAACAGTGCGGCGCCAACAAGCAGGCGACGGTCAATTTGATTGGCTTGCGGGAGATGAAAGCGGCTCTCGAAAATTGGTTGTGTTCGGCGTCGGGCAATTTGCCAACCGATCAGGTTCACCACTAAACCAGCCCCCATAACAAAAGCCAAAGACGGATCCCAATTGCCTGTTATGTCCAGAAAGCCAATAACTTTGGCGGGGTTCAACATGCCGGCAATAGCAAGGCCTAAGCCGAATAAAGCACCCGTAATCAGGGAGAGAAGTAAAGACATTACTGACCTCCTGCCAAACGCATGGCAAAGACGGTTAAGAAGCCAAAAGCCATGAACACAAGCACCGCGGCGAGAGATCGTTTTGAGAACCGTGCAAGCCCACAAATGCCATGGCCAGAGGTGCACCCAGACCCGAGACCCGTACCGATCCCGACGATCAGCCCAGCCAGCGCCAGCATTGCAGGCGAGGCCGCGACCTGTTGGCGGGCAACATCTTGGCCCGTGACAAAGAGATAGAGCGTCGGCCCAGCGAGCATGCTGAAGAGAAATATCACACGCCAACCGAGCCGGCTGCCTTCAACGGGCTGAATGAGTTCAGCGAGCGCTTGCCCGAGAATGCCCGAGGCGCCCATAATCCGACCGTTGAAAAGATATAACAGAAGGGCGGCCAGGCCGATCAGTGCGCCCCCTAATGCCGAACTCATCGGCGTAAAATTAGCCCAATCAATGACCATTTTTTCCTCGACAGTAAAACTACAGATTAATTGGCTTTAAGCCATTAACGCCATTGCCATTAAAACGAGGCACGCCAAGCTGACGAGCCATACCATTGTGCGTATGTATGGAATGTCGATCACATAGGCTGGCACATAGACGACGCGGGCGATCAGCCACAAGCCGGCATATTGCGACACATCCTTGTCTAAAATAATGGCCAGAATGGCGAGGGTGAAAAATACCGGAAGGCTCTCTTGCAAATTAGCGAAAGCGCGCTTGGCGCGGGCTCCATATGTTGCGGGCTGAATTTGCTCGTCACGCGCCCCCAATAAATAGGGCAGGGTTAACTTTCCGGAAGCGATACCAAACATGGTTGGTAGTACCGCTTGGACGAGGGTTAAAATCATGGCATAGACTATTGAAGCAAGCATAAAAACTCCCATTAGTTCTGTAACTGTGACATAAGGGTATATGAATAAATTGGGCATGGGAACGGTGTTTTTAGGCGCCAACACCCAGCGCAGAATAATCGGGTGCGAAAGGCAAATTTGGTGAGCCAGAGCTTAGAACCGCAGATGGATATTGAGTTAATCGACGGGGATGTCTTCAACGTCGAAGAACTTCGGCATTTTGCGGCACTGGTCGAAACCGAGAGTGTGCCCCAGATTTTGCATGAATTAGAGACGCTCCACCCCTCTGACGTGGCAGAATTGATCGCGCTTTTGTCGCCCGATATGCGCGAAAAATTCGTTCGTTTGGTAGATAAAAAAATCCCTGCCGAGGTATTTGCCGAGCTCGATCCTAAAATTATGAGCGAAATTGTCGACCATATGGATTTCGATACTTTCGTCTCTGCTGTGCAAGAGCTCGACAGTGATGACGCGGTCTTCATCCTCGAGGATATGGACAAAAAAGACGTTCAAGAGGTTCTCGAGCAAATGCCCGAGACAGATCGTCTTGTGCTGCAACGCGCGCTGGATTATCCGGAGGACAGCGCTGGCCGGATGATGCGGTCGGATTATGTCGCTGTGCCGCCATTCTGGACCGTCGGTCAGACCATCGACTACTTGCGCGAAGATCAGGATCTGCCAGACGAGTTTCTTGAAATTTTTGTTGTTGAGCCCACGCATAAACCGATCGGTATTGTGCAACTCAATCAGGTTTTGCGCGCCCAGCGCTCTGCGGTCATGGGCGAGATCATTGATGATGATTTCACGGCCGTGAGTGTCGATACGGATCGTGAGCAAGTTGCTCGTTTGTTTGAACGGTATAATCTCGTCAGCACGCCTGTCGTTGATGCCGAGCAGCGCATGGTTGGGGTAATCACGGCGGATGACGTTTTGGAGGTTATCACGGAAGAAGCGGGGGAGGATATTCTCCGCCTCGGTGGCGTGACGGGCGAAGCGACCATGAGCGATAGCGTTGTTGGCTCAATCCGTGGGCGTTTTACATGGTTGCTGGTCAATTTGGCGACCGCCATTGCGGCCTCGATTGTTATTGGTTTATTCGATGCTTCGATTGAGAAAATGGTGGCCCTGGCTGTCTTAATGCCGATTGTAGCCTCGATGGGTGGCAATGCAGGTACGCAAACCCTCACCATTGCTGTACGGGGCTTGGCGACGCGCGAATTGAGTGTGGTGACGGCGCGCCGCGTTATTGTGCGCGAAGTCAGCATTGGCCTCATCAATGGCCTATTGTTTGCCGCTATTGGTGGATTGATTGGCGCCTTCTGGTTTAATGACGTGTGGCTCGGGCTGGTTCTCGCCATGGCGATGGTGGTAACGCTGATCGTGGCGGCCCTCGCCGGCATTCTGGTTCCCATCGGTCTCGATCGCATGGGGGTCGATCCGGCCGTGGCATCGAGCGTTTTTGTTACAACGGTGACGGATGTGATCGGCTTTCTTGCTTTCCTTGGTTTTGCCACGATTCTGTTGTTAGGATGAGCTCATGAAATTGTTAACCCGCGTCTTTCTGCTCAGTGTTTTGATTGTGTCGCCAGTTTTGGCGGGTCAATGGCGCGTCGTGGCTCCAGTGCCGGCAATGTTGCCGAGCGCATCAGCGGTTGCAATTGGCGATCAGGTCTACGTCCTCAGCGGTACCGTCGGGCAGGGATTGCGACAGTTCTTTGAAGTTTATGATCCGCGCGACGATGGCTGGCGTCCGCTCACGCCTCTGCCAGCGAATATCGATCGGTTCGGTGTGGGGGCCCTAAATGGGCGCATAATTGTCACCGGCGGTCGCGAGCGGCAGACCGGAGAGGCGGTGGCCGATGCCTGGCTTTATGTTCATGAGAGCGCTCTATGGGTTGAAGTCACACCGCTTCCAGAGGCCGTTTATGGCCACAGCGTGGTTGAATATGACGGCGCGCTTTATTTGATCGGAGGAGAAGGTAAAAATAATTTCTGGCGATTGGATCGGCAGTTGCAGGACTGGACCGTTCTGCCACCCCTACCAGTGACGACGCATGGCGCTGTCGCAACCAGTGACGCGGATTATATTTACCTCATTAGTGGGGCGATGGCATGGCAATGGTCGCCTGCGGCGGGGTGGAAACAAATGCCGCGCTTGCCAGAAGCGGTTGTCAATGCGGGTATAGCGGTGATGCATGACGGTTTGCACGTTGTCGGCGGCTATAATGAAACGATCAAATCTGCATCCGCAAAACATTATGTTTTTCAGTCAGGTAGATGGAAATCCTTACCTAATTTACCACAAGCAAGACACTTGATGGGGACGGCGGTTTTAAATGATCGTCTTTACATTATCGGCGGTGCGAGTGCGGGGGGCTTTTTTAGCTTTTTTACCGGCTCGGATAATCTCTATGTCTTTCAGGACTAGCCCTTCGGTCGTCGCTCCGCTGTTTTAACCTATCCACAAGACATCGCTTTCGCGCCTTCTCAACTTTTGGAATTGCCGGCGGATTGCGCCATATTAGGGCGATGAGTTTGCATCTACTTAAATTATGCGTTGGCGCCAAAACGATTCCCGATCTTGAGGCATGGCAGGCCTATCTTTGGGAGCGGCATCAGCGGGTCTTTCACACCACGCGCATGGTGCCCAAACGTGTGTCTGAATTGCTTGACGGTGGCTCCATTTATTGGGTGATTGCGGGGCAGGTTTCAGTCCGCCAAGCGTTACTCGACATTGAGCCTTTTACCGATGCAGAAGGCATTAGGCGTTGTCATTTGATTTTGGAAAATAAGCTTACCCCAACGCAATTCATGCCACAGCGAGCATTTCAAGGGTGGCGTTATTTGCCCGTCGATAAAGCGCCAAAGGATTTGCCGTCGCGAGGGCACGGGCGCAACAGCATGCCCGAGGAGATGCACCGTGAGCTCTCGGAGCTTGGGCTTATTTAGCGGGCATGTTGTCCAGCAAACGAATATCACCAATGCGGGCAACGATCAGAGCGCGTCGTGCTTTTGTTGTCATGTCTGGCAAAGCCAGGGTTTCGGCATCTCGAATGGTGGCATAGTCGACAGCTGTGAAGCCCGCTTCTCGTAAGGCGGCTTCGGCTTCCGCCTCGGCTTGCGGAGCTGGTAAATCACTGTTTGCCAGACGCGTCAAAATGCCATTGAGACGACCGGCTATGATGCGATTTTCGTCTGTTAAATAAGCGTTGCGGGACGACATAGCCAAACCATCGGCCTCGCGGATGATAGCCCCTGAGACAATCGAGATTGGTACATCGAGATCGCGCACCATTTTCTTGATGACCAATAATTGCTGGTAATCTTTTTCGCCGAAAATGGCTGTATCAGCCTGAGTTTGTTGGAATAATTTGTGTACAACAATTGCAACGCCATCAAAAAAATGCGGTCGTGCAGCGCTTTCTAGCCCGTGACTGGGGCCACCAATATGAAGCGTGCTGGCAAACCCCGCGGGATAGATTTCGGCTGCTGACGGAATATAAGCGAGATCGGCGCCGATGCGGCTTAGTTTGGCGCAGTCTTCGGCCTCGGTGCGGGGGTATGTATCTAAATCCTCATGCGCGGCAAATTGCGTCGGATTCACAAATATACTGACAATAATTTTGTCGGCATGCGATTTGAGGGTTTCAACCAGCGATAAATGCCCCGTATGCAATGCGCCCATTGTTGGCACCAGTCCAACCCGATAGCCTTGCTTTTTCCAGGTGGCCACCTGGTCGCGGAGATCGCTGACAGTGCGGATGATGGCTATTGACTGTGGCATCACTGGGTCTCGGTTTTCAGGTGAAAACTCATCGGGCGGGTGAGCTGGTCATAGCCCAAGCGCGACAGCGTTGCACCTCGTCCGGTGTCTCCCCAGCCTGTCCAAGCGAGCGCTGGGTCAACATAATCACAGCGGTTCATAAAAAGGGTCCCAACGCGCAATTGATTGCCGATCGCCTCTGCCGCCTCTAGCTCTTGCGTCCAAACGGAAGCAGTCAGGCCATAGACGCTGTCATTCATGAGGCTCACAGCTTCGGCATCACTGTCCACCGCCATGATACCCACCACGGGGCCAAAGGTTTCCTCCCGCATGACGCGCATATCATGTGTCACATTGGTCAGAATTTGCGGTGCCAGATAGGTGTCGGCGGGATGCGAGGTATATGGGAACGCTGCATCTTCAATAAGGCTGGTGGCGCCTTGTTGCACGGCTTCTGCGATCGTAGCGCGGATGGTGCGCGCCGCCGCCGCATTGATTACGGGGCCTAAACTCGTCTCCGGGTCGAGCGGGTCGCCCAACTGATAGCCGCGGGTGATTTCGACGGCACGGTCGACAAAGGCGTCGAACTGGGCGCGGGCAACATAAATCCGTTCAATACCACAACAGGACTGACCGCTATTAAAGAAGCTACCATCGACCAATTGCTCGGCCGCATAATTAATATCGGCGTCGGCGCGCACATAGGCAGCATCCTTGCCGCCAAGCTCAAGCCCCATTGATATAAAACGTGTTCGGGCGGCATTTTGGACTTCGTGACCGCCGGCCACGGAGCCTGTGAAATTCACATGATCAATGGCAGGGTCGGCAATAATGCGCGCTGCCTGCTCGTGCGAGACCACGAGATGCGTTAAAACACCCTCTGGAAAATTGGCCGCGTGCGCAGCGGCGGCTAAGGCTTCACCCACCAGCAGCGTTTGGCGCGCGTGTTTTAAGATGACGCAATTGCCAGCCATCAAAGCTGGAATGAGCGCGTTGACAGCTGTCAGATAAGGGTAATTCCAGGCCGCCACCAAAAAGACCACGCCGAGTGGCTTTTTCCGAATGAAGCGTTTTAAGCCGTCACGATCGCCAGGATGAATATCGCTCAGGGCCTGCTCGGCAATATCGATCATGTAATTGGCGCGCTCAGCAAAACCGCCTTTGATTTCAGTCGGCGTATAACGGCAGGGGCGGCCAATCTGCCAGCTTAACTCGTCTCCTAGCTTCGCCGCATCATCAACCAAATTTTGCACCAGCGCCTGACACAACTTGGCGCGGGTTGTCAGTGGCGTTGCCGCCCATTTTTGTTGTGCCGCGCGTGCGCTCTCCAGTGCCGTTGCGATCGCCGCATCAGAAGTTTGCGCGACGCTGGCATACAGCTCGCCATTGACAGGGCTGATAATATCAAAAGACGACATAGGGTTACGCTTTCTTCGTTATGACGGCATTTCGTCCGAGGCAATATAGGCGGCTGAGATACCGCCATCGGCGCGATAGGTCGCACCGGTTACATAGCCTGCCTGTTTGCTCAGCAAAAATATGACGAGGGCTGCGATTTCGTCAGCATGCCCGAGGCGGCCCATTGGAATATGGCGGCGCCGCTTGGCCCAATTTTCCTCAGATGCAAAATAATGCTCCGTGCGCGCGGTTCGCACGGGCCCCGGCGCAACACAATTGGCGCGGATATTATCGCGCGCATAGCGGATCGCTATTTCACGCGTCATGGCTTCCAGAGCCCCTTTGCTGGTCGTATAAGCAATTTGCGGGATCGCCGACGCCGCATGCGCGACGACCGACGACATGGTCACGATCGACCCGCCATGGCTTTGCAAATGCGGTAGGCAAAACTTGCACATCAAAAAGGCGCCAGTCACATTAATTTGCATGGTGGTGTTCCAGCTCGCCAGCGATGTCGTGACGGGATCGCTGTCATCTTCGCACAGAATAGCGGCATTGTTGACGAGGCCAGTGATGCCGCCCATCTCAGCGTTGGCTTTTTGTACGGCGTCCGCAAGTGCATCAGCCGAGTTTAGATCGGCGGCATAGGCCGAGACACCGTCATGCGCAGAAAAACGAGCTTTAGCTTCGTCCGCTAAGCTGTCGTTTTTCTCAAACAAAGCGAGGCGAGCCCCCGCCGCGAGCGCCTGCTTGGCGATCGCCTGACCCAGTCCACCCGCTGCGCCGGTGATAATGATTTTTTCGTCTGTTAACATGGCTCCGAACATAGCGTGAAAGTTAAATTTTAACAGTCAAAATATCTACGAAGCAGTCTATACTGTGCATCGAGCATGGTCGTAACAAGGTGCTAAAGGGATGTCGGAGCAGGGAAATAAACCGCATATTGTGGTTGTCGGCAATGAAAAGGGTGGCGCAGGTAAAACCACTACCGCCATGCATATTATTGTCTCGCTCCTGCAACATGGATTTAGAGTTGGATCGCTGGATCTTGATGTTCGGCAACAATCTCTGACGCGTTACATCCAAAATAGGGCGGTTTGGACGGAGCGACGCAGTATGCCACAATCGCATCATATTGCCCTCGAGCGTACTAGCCCCACGGGCAGTGATATCGCGAAGGATCAAGGCAATTTCGCGGCCGCGTTGGCGGAGTTGAAAAGTGCCTCTGATTTCATTGTTATTGATAGTCCGGGGGCGGATACATTTCTGTCGCGGCTGGGTCATGCGGTCGCCGACACGTTGATTTCTCCGATCAATGATAGCTTTCTCGATTTTGATTTATTGGCGCAGGTTGATCCGGAGACGCTTGAGGTCAGCCGTGCCAGCATTTATTCCGAAATGGTTTGGGAATGTCGCAAAGCCCGCGCGACGGCCGATGGTGGCTCCATTGATTGGATCGTCATGCGCAATCGCACCAGCCATGTTTTTACCCGCAATCGTGAACGCGTGAACCAGGCCCTTGATGCCCTGTCGAAGCGTGTTGGTTTTCGCGTTGTTGACGGATTGGGCGAGCGTGTTGTCTTTCGCGAGATGTTTCCCGCGGGTCTAACGTTGTTGGATCTGACCGAGGCGGAAGCGAGCGAAACATTATCTATGTCGCATGTTGCGGCGCGGGCTGAAATTCGACACATGATGAAAGGGCTAGGATTGCCTGGGCTTGATCTGTGATGTCCCCACTTCTGATTGGCATTCTCTGTGTGATGATCGTAGCGGTCGCCGTGGTCGCGTTTCCGCGTTTACCTGTATCGCTGATAAGACGTGCAATGACGACTGTCATCTGGATCGGTATTGGGGTGGTCGCGTTGTTTTTGCTGCTGCGAGGTTTATTTTTCCCAGCCGCCTTTGTCGTTTTGGGTGGCCTGGTTTTCTTGCGATATATGTTTGCGCCGCAAGGGCCATCAGGCGGCGCGCCGCGCGCTAGCGACCTCTCGATAGCGGAAGCTTGCCAGATTTTGGGGCTGGGCAACAATCCGAGCCGAAGTGAGGTTGAGACGGCGTATAAAAAACTCATCCAAAAAGTGCACCCAGATCATGGCGGTTCCGATTGGCTGGCGGCACGCCTGACCGCCGCCCGTGATCGCTTGCTATCGGAATTGAAAGACTGACAGTGCCAGGTGGTCGGGTAATTGATCAGGGCGCGAGCGCGAGGCAGTTTTGGTTGCCGACGCGTGCGCAAAGAGACCGTGCCGAAGTCTCATCTAGCCCGGCCAACCGCGCTCTGAACAGTGTATTGCCGTTGCAGGTCACGCGCGGGATGACGGCCTCGGCGGCTTCCGTAAGCTGCGCAAAATCGCGCTGCACGTCATCGGCGCGGCGTTTAGCGGCCGCGAAATTGGTATAAGCCCCAAGCTGAACCATCCAAGCGCCGCTGGCATTGGTTTTGATCGAATTGCATTGATATGTTGGCTTTGTCTCGGATTGCGCAATAGGCGATGCGGCATCACGGGGTGTGGCTGTCATGACGGGCTGCCCCGAGACGTTCGGGTAAAAGGCCGGGCGCGGCTGTGGAATGGCCACTAGGCGCGCGGCTTTACGCGAGGCGCGTGCGATATTTGTCTCGGTGAGCGCCATGGCCGTGCGGTCGCGCTCGCGGGAACTGCGCCCCCCGACAACGACCGTGATCAGCTGACGGCCGCCGCGTTCAGTCACGGCGATCACATTAAAACCCGAAGCGCGGATATAACCCGTTTTCATACCAATCGCGCCTTTTAGTTTTTTGAGTAAATGATTATGCGAGCTTATGATGTGGCCGCGATATTTCATGTTCGAGAGCGACCAGATATAGCTATAATCCGGAAAATCGCGCAAGACAGCGCGGGCGAGGCGGCTCAGATCGCGAACTGTGGTGATCTGCCCCCAATTATAGAGCCCAGAGGCATTTTTAAATGTCGTATCGTGCATGCCGAGCGCGCGCGCCTTCAATGTCATGGCTTTGGCAAAAGCATCTTCGGAGCCGGCAATATGCTCGGCCACGACCGTGGCGACATCATTGGCGCTACGCACGATCAATGCTTCAAGCGCGAGCTTCACGCTGATTTTTTCTCCCGGCTTGAGATAGAGTTTACTGGCAGGGCGGCTCGCCGCAGTGGCTGATACGGCCATTTTGCTATCGAGCGTTAGGCGGCCAGCCTTCATTTCCTCCAGCAACAAATAAATCGTCATGACCTTGGTGAGGGAGGCAGGGTAGACTTGGCTGTCGGCGCGGGCGCGCGACAAAACAGCGCCTGTATGACCATCAATAACGATCGAAGCACGCGCAACAGCGGCTTTGGCCGCCACCGGAAAGACGCTCAAAAGAGCGAGTAAACTCAGCGCTATGGCTCGTTTTAAGAACATTATACCGTTCACCTCTCGGCCTAAAGATAGCAAAATATAGGCCAATCGAAAGCCTTGAGATTATCGAAAATGTGCTTATTTAGGGTGGATAAGGGCAGAGAATGTCGCCGATCTCTTGCTAAAGCCTGAAAATTGCCTTTCCATGGGACATTCGGATAGTGAAATGACTTTATCAGACAGCACATTGGCCAGAGAAATACTCTCCTCGGATAAAAAAGACGCCAACGGTAATGATGGCATGACAGGTGTCATCACCCAGACGCGCACCCGCACGCAAAAGCCAGCCATGTATAAAGTTATTCTGCTAAACGATGATTTCACGCCAATGGAATTCGTTGTTTATGTGCTGCAGCGTTTTTTCCAAAAATCCATCGAAGAAGCGACAACAATAATGTTGCATGTTCATCAAAATGGTGTCGGAATATGTGGTGTGTTCACCTATGAGGTTGCAGAAACCAAGGTAACACAAGTGATGGATCTGGCGCGACAGCACGGTCATCCGTTGCAATGTACCATGGAGAAGGATTGATCCATGGCGGAACCGAAGAGCGTTTAAAGGAAGCGAGAATAGAGCCTATGCCCGCATTTTCAAAAGATCTGGAACTCAGCCTGCACCGCGCCTTGAGTTATGCCAATGAGCGAAAGCATGAATTTGCCACGCTCGAGCATTTGCTTCTGGCGTTGACAGAGGAGCCGGATGCGCGCGCCGTTTTGGTGGCTTGCGCGGTTGATATTGATGTTCTGGTCGATCAGCTGCGCCAGTATATTGATCAAGAGCTCACGGGTTTGGTGATTGATGATGAGGAAGATTGCAAGCCGACAGCTGCTTTCCAGCGCGTTATTCAACGTGCCGTTATCCATGTCCAATCCTCTGGGCGCGACGAGGTAACGGGTGCCAATGTTCTTGTTGCTCTGTTTGCGGAACGCGAGAGCCATGCCGCTTATTATTTGCAAGAGCAGGATATGACCCGCTATGACGCGGTGAATTTTATTGCCCATGGAGTTGCTAAGAAAGCCGGTGCCTCCGAAGCACGCTCGGTGTCAGGCGCGGACGATGATGAAGATATAATCGTAGAGCATGGTGAGGCGTTGGCCGCCTATTGCGTGAATTTAAACGATAAAGCGCGGGCCGGCAAAATTGACCCCTTGATTGGCCGCGACAAGGAAGTCGATCGGGCAATCCAAATTTTATGTCGCCGTAATAAAAATAACCCGCTCTTGGTTGGCGATCCCGGCGTTGGTAAAACCGCGATTGCTGAGGGGTTGGCGCGCCGCATTATTGAGGGCGATGTGCCCGAAGTTCTTGAAGATAACACGATTTATTCGCTCGACATGGGGGTGCTTTTGGCCGGCACGCGCTATCGAGGCGATTTTGAAGAGCGTTTGAAGCAGGTGATGGCCGAGCTTGAGGAAATGCCAGATGCGATTTTGTTCATTGACGAAATCCACACCGTGATCGGCGCTGGCGCGACTTCTGGCGGCGCTATGGATGCCTCGAATTTATTGAAGCCTGCGCTGCAAAGCGGCGGACTGCGCTGTATGGGGTCGACAACCTATAAGGAATATCGTCAGCATTTCGAGAAAGATCGGGCGCTGGCTCGCCGGTTCCAAAAAATTGATGTGCACGAGCCATCGGTTGAGGACACGATCAAGATTTTGCGCGGCTTGAAAGATTATTTCGAAGCCTTCCATCAGGTTAGGTATACCAATGAAGCGATTAAGGCCGCCGTCGAGCTGTCGTCGCGCTATATGAGCGATCGCAAATTGCCCGATAAAGCCATTGACGTGATTGATGAAGTCGGAGCGTCGCAAATGCTATTGCCGCCGTCGCGTCGCCGGAAAACAATTTCCGTAAAAGATATTGAAAATGTGATTGCAACCATGGCGCGCGTGCCACCTAAAAATGTGTCACGCAACGAGACAGAGAAGCTGCGGGATTTGGCGGTCAATCTCAAACATGTCGTTTTTGGACAAGACGCGGCCATCGATGCTTTGTCGTCCGCCATAAAATTATCGCGGGCGGGTTTGCGTGATACCCAGAAGCCGATCGGGAATTATTTGTTTACGGGACCGACGGGCGTTGGCAAAACCGAAGTCGCGCGTCAACTGGCCAGCATTCTCGGCGTTAATTTGTTGCGTTTTGATATGTCGGAATATATGGAGCGCCACAGTGTATCACGCCTGCTCGGGGCGCCTCCCGGTTATGTCGGCTATGATCAAGGCGGTCTCCTGACGGACGGCGTGGATAAAGACCCGCATTGTGTTTTATTGCTCGACGAGATCGAAAAAGCGCATCCGGATCTGTTTAATGTTCTGCTGCAGGTGATGGATCACGGCACTCTCACAGATGCAAATGGGCGATCCGTCGATTTCCGCAATGTCGTTCTCATTATGACGAGCAATGCGGGTGCCTCTGACTTGGCCCGTGCCCCCATGGGGTTTGCCCGGGATCGCCGCGAGGGTGACGACACAGAGGCGGTCAATCGTTTGTTTACACCTGAATTCCGCAATCGGCTTGATGCCATGATCGGTTTTGCGCCGCTTGACCCGAAAACAATATTGCGTGTGGTGGAGAAATTTATTCTCGAGCTGGAAAATCAGTTGGCCGATCGCAATGTCACAATTGAAACCACGCCCGCACTTTTGCAATGGCTTGTTGATACGGGATACGATCCGCAAATGGGTGCGCGCCCGATATCGCGGCTTATTCAAGATAAAATCAAGGAACCGCTGGCGGATAAATTATTATTTGGCGACCTCAAAGCGGGAGGTCTGGCCAAGCTTGATATTGATAAAAACAAAAAAGTCGTTATCACCGCCTCGGAGTTGGAGCCCGTTAAACGGCGTGAGAACGGTAAGGGTAAACGCAAGACCGAGCGCGTTAAGGGTTAAAGCGTCTCTAAAGCGGCGCGAATGTTAGCGGCGACGGCCTCTAACTCTCCCATATCAGCAACGTCGCGGGCATGAAAGGCCAGCTCCAGTCCATCATGCCGCGGTAAGATATGAAAATGTAAATGCGGCACGGTCTGTCCAGCGGCGCTACCATTGAGTTGAGCAATCAAAATCCCCGGTGCATCCAGCGCTTTTTGGACTGCGCGGGCAAGCTTTTGCGTGGTTTGCAGCAATGCGCCACAGGCGGAAGGGTCGAGATTTAAAAGATTGGTTGCGGGAGATTTCGGGATTACCAAAGCATGACCCGTGGCTTGCGGCATTATATCCATAAATGCGAGCGTATTCTCGTCTTCGTAAAGTTTGATAGCCGGTAATTCGCCGCGCAAAATTTTGGCAAATATATTATCGGGGCTGTAGGCCTCATCCAGTTTCATGCTCTGTCTCCTTCTTAAATGGTGTGTATTGGTTTAATATTTCGATATCACTGTCGACATGGGCCCGCTCGTTGCGAAGATATTGCGCCAAAGCCTCACGAAACCCTGCATGCGAGACATAATGCGCTGAATAGGTCGGGCAGGGCAAATAGCCGCGCGCGATCTTATGGGCGCCTTGCGCGCCAGCTTCGACGCGGTTCAAACCGCGGGCAATGGCAAACTCAATCGCTTGATAATAGCAAATCTCGAAGTGCAAAAAGGGATGATCTTCGGTGCATCCCCAATTGCGCCCATAAAGCGTTGTGCCGCCAATGAAGTTCAGGGCGCCCGCAATATAGCGCCCATCGCGCTTGCCCATGATCAGCAAAATGTCTTGCCGCATGTTTGCCTGAATGAGATCGAAGAATTCACGGGTGAGATAAGGGCGCCCCCATTTGCGCATGCCCGTGTCTATATAAAATTCGAAAAAGGCGTCCCAATGCTCGGGGCGAATATCATCGCCAGAGAGCCAGTCTATCGTAATCCCATTTTCAATAGCCCGCGCTCGTTCTTTCTTTAAATTTTTGCGCTTGCGCGAGGACAGCGCGTCGAGAAAATCCTCAAATGTGCCAAACCCGTCATTCAGCCAATGGAATTGTTGGTCCTTGCGTAACAAATAGTCCTCGTCTCCCAACATGTTCCAGCTGGCTTCTGGAATGAAATTGAGGTGCAACGAGGATAAATTATTAGCTTGCAGCATTTGCTCGGCACCGCGTAGAAGCGCTTTGGCTTGCGCAGCTTCTGTTGCGCGATCTGACGCTGAGGTCAGTAGCCGGGCGCCCGTCGCGGGGGTAAAGGGCACAGCGCTTAATAATTTGGGGTAGTAAGCACCACCAGCGCGCTCGAAAGCGTCGGCCCACATGTGATCGAAAATATACTCGCCTTGCGAATGTGTTTTCAAATACAGCGGTAATATGGCCTTGATGGTATCGTTCTCACTCAGAGTCAGATGACATGGCGTCCATCCAGTTTCTGGTGTCGCCGAACCACTATTTTCGACCGCGCAAAAAAAAGCATGTCGCAAAAATGGGTTAAAATCGCGGTGACTGGGGTTGGCGCAGGCGTCCCAGTGTTCGGAAGCAATATCTGCTGCGCGGTCAACGCGCCCCAGTTTTAGTACTGAGGACTGGGGCGGCGACATCTGATCAGCTGGCTAACTCGACTATCGCCGAAATCTCAACCGCCCAACCGAGCGGTAAAGAACTCACACCCACGGCGGCGCGGCTATGGGCCCCGCTTTCGCCGAGGATTTCAACCATCAGATTAGACGCCCCATTGATAACTTGGGGGTGCTCTGTAAAGTCTGGCGTTGAATTCACAAAGCCGGTTAGTTGCACAATTTGCTTAATGGCGGCGCAACTTCCTGTCTGGGCCCGAACTACCCGCAATATATTGAGCGCACATAAAGCGGCGGCTCGCTGGCCGTCTGCCACCTTGAGATCGTCGCCAAGTTTGCCGCTCACCGGAGTGCCGGTGGCATCAACCGGGCCTTGACCCGATATGAACAGATAAGGACCGCTCAGCATGCCGGCGCGATAGTTCGCAACGGGCGCCGCTAGTTCCGTATCGACCATATTGTTTTTCATCAAATAATTTGTCAGGGGGCATGTTTTTGTCATTTTTTCTCTCCTAGACCTTAAGCTTATAGCAAATCCCGACCTTTGCGAATGCTTTGTGGCCCGAATTTTTCTCGCAAGCGGTCCATGGCACGCTCGCCGTCTATTTGTTTTTTGCGCTCGGGCTCGGCGAGATCTGGAATATCGGCGCTGTCGGCAGAGCTAATTTGACTAACTCCGATACCGAGCAAGCGATAGGCTTCGCGCGGCCGCGACATAATAAGCTCGGTGAGTAAGTTTTTGCCGTCTGTAAAAATGGCTTCTGCCATTTGAGTTGGACTGTGCCGGGTGTGACTGCGCGTGAGCGACGTAAACTGGCCCGTTTTTGCTTTCAAGACGATGGTGCGTCCAGCCAAATTCTTTTCTTTGCAGCGGCGTGCCAATTTCTCGCTTAAAGCCCAGAGATGTTTTTCCAGTACAGCAGGGTCGGAAATATCGCTGTTGAAAGTCGTTTCCGTGGATATTGATTTGGTTTCGTTAAGCGGACTGACGCGGCGGTCGTCTATACCGCGTGCCAGGCGAGCAAGACGATAACCCGTTTGGTCGTAGCGTTTAACCATTTCCGCTTCGGATAAATTCTGAATTTGCCTGATGCTTTGAATGCCATCCCGCGACAGGCGGTTTTGCATGGCCTTGCCGACTCCCCAAATGCGGGCGACGGGGAGTTTGCTCAAAAAGTCGGTGGTTTCGGCCTTGCCGATAATCGAAAACCCGCGCGGTTTATCAAAATCTGAGGCGAGCTTCGCGAGAAACTTATTGTGGCTCAGGCCAACAGAGACGGTAATGCCAACCTCGTTTTCGATTTGACGGGCGAGTTTGGCGAGGATAAGCGCCGGTGGCAAACCATGTAGGCGTTGCGTACCCGTTAAATCGAGAAAGGCTTCGTCGATCGAGAGCGGTTCAACGAGCGGCGTCAAATCACGCATCATCTGGCGGATGGTTTGTCCCACGGCACTATAGCGGGCCATATCGGGCGGAATAATGACAGCGTCGGGGCACAGTTTCTTGGCTTGAAACATTGGCATGGCTGAATGAACGCCAGATATGCGCGCGATGTAACAGGCGGTCGAGACCACGCCGCGTACGCCGCCACCAATAATAACAGGTTTATCGCGTATCTCGGGCTTATCACGCTTTTCGATTGCCGCGTAAAAGGCGTCGCAATCAATATGTGCAATTGATAATTCAGCCCACTCGACGTGCCGCATTAACCGCGGCGAACGACAATTTGGGCAACGCTGGGCCTCTGCTTCCACGGCAAGCGGCGAGCAGCAATCGCGGCAAAAACCGGGGCTGTCAGAAGCCGTGCTGGGTGAGCTGTGACGAGATCCAGTCATGGGCCTGTTTCCAACAGTCTATTCGCGTGCTCGCACCGGCCGCGGGCGCGACTAATTCAGCCAAGCGCGGGTCGGCGATAAAATGGATGCGGTGCGTGTCGGGGCTGTGGTCCCGCGCACTGTCGATGTTGTGCGGAATATCATCTAGGAAAAAGACCGGAGCCTGCGTTTTCGTGGCGAGGTGGGCTAATGTTGGCCCTTTGAGGCCTGATCCGACCAAGACAGGGTAGTCCATGCCATGATCGCGCAAATTATCGATACGTTGCTGCTTATATTGCAGGGGCAGGTTGGTAAAGACCAGTATTTGCGCCTGTGTCGATAATTTTTGTAACGCGTCGGCGGCGTGGTCTACGGCTGGGATATCCCGCGTCGCGGCGGCAAAAAAATCATCGATCAGATTATCGCGCTGCACAGGCTCATTGGTTTCGCGCGACTTAATGTTGCCGTTAATGGCAAAACTTTTTAGGTCGATCCAAAGACCCTCGGCGTCGAGAAATTTCTCCAGCGCCGTCATAAAACGAAGCAATACTTCATCGGCATCGGTTATGATGAGGGGTCGCTCTGGATGGATATCAATCTCGGCCAACTGCATTTGTATCTCGGGCGATAGGCTTGATGTCATAAGGTTCCTCAGGTCCAATGTGGCAGGTCGCCACCTGGTAAATAGGCCCGTGCTCGCATGGGTAGCTCAGGGGCGATGTCATGGTCCTGGCAAAAAACCAGCAAACTCTGCTCGTCTTGTAATAGAAAATCGAGAACTGCGGCGAGCGTCTCACTGCGCTCGGCTTCCACCAATAAATCCGAGGGTGCAAGGCCTGCGAGCGCGCAAAAGCGATCCATCAGTGTCTCTTGGGCGGACAACCATGTCAGGGCCTTCAGGGCTAAAATTTCACTTGTTTCTGGGGTCACAGGGTCAGATTTCTATGCGTTATACGCATAACATAGAGCGTTTGTTAAAACTGCAAAAGTGTAAAACCAATAAAAAAGGCGCCGTAAACGGCGCCTCAAATCAGAGCTACGGCTGACTTACTTGATTTTGGTCTCTTTAAATTCGACGTGCTTGCGCAATACGGGGTCATATTTTTTGACGACCATTTTTTCTGTCATGGTACGGGCATTCTTCTTGGTGACGTAAAACGCCCCTGTGCCAGCCGTGCTTTCCAGCTTAATCTTAATTGTCGTTGGTTTAGCCATAACGAACCTATAATCTAAAAATCTAGGGCACATGCCCGAATTAGGCGCAATCTACGCAGGATTACGCGCAAGTCAAGTTTTTTCGCTAAATCTTGGTGAATTGCGCCTGCCCATGATGAAAGCGGAAAAATAGGGCCGGGGCAGCCATCCGCTTGCGAGGTGGCAGTTGTAAGCGTTCTTGCAGAACGCCAAGCACCTGTTTGGTAATAATCGGTAAATCGAGGTCAAAGGCGTCTTTAATGGCAATCCAGTGCAGGTCGGTTAATTCGCCCGACGCGCGTTTTAAGTCTTCTGGGTGGGTGTGCAAATAATCGGCCGAAATGGTGAAGAAACGTGTGTCAAAGCGCCTGACCCGATGCGGCGGCGTAATCGCGCGGGCAATCATGTCCATGGCATGAAGGGGTGGTTTGACGCCATAATTGAAATAGCCTTGCCAGTCGATATTGCGTGTTGTTGGGGTCACGCGCGCTGGTTCGCCAACAACCAGACCGGTTTCCTCAAAGGTTTCGCGAATGGCTGCCAGCGCCAGAGCATTCAGGCGTGTCGGCGAGGTTTTGCTTGAAATATGCTTACCCAGGCGCTTTTGCACGGTAGCCGACAATTTAGCCTTGGTTGCAATGCGCGAATCGATGGGATCAACGCGGCCACCTGGAAAGACGAATTTATTCGGCATGAATTTATGATTGGCAGACCGTTTGCCCATTAAAATCGATGTCTGGCCCTTTAATTCACGGATAATGATGAGGGTGGCGGCGTCGACTGGTCTGACGGCTTTGCCGCCTGCGCCCCTAAATTCGCTCGCTTTTCCCGGCGTGACCGGACTTTTCATTTTATTTGCCATGTTTCCCTCACAACATCAGAACCCTTAGCTATTTGACGGGTTTTGTTAATCCTCAAAGCCATGCATGCGTAAGGCCCATTGCCATCCGATTATCGCGCCCTTAACGCGCGGCAGACTATAAAGGGCGACGGCAAAAGACAATATCGTGAAAATCAGCGCGTGCACCCAAATCGGTGGTGCGTAGAACCGTTCGACAAACAAAGCGACAGGAATAATAACGTGCCCAACAATAAAAATCGTAAAATAGGGGGGCGCATCGTCGGCTTCGTGGCCGGCCAGATGTAAACCACAATTTGGGCAGTCGTCGCGTACTTTCAAAAAAGCGCTATAGATGGAGGCTTGCCCACACGCAGGACAGTTTTTGCCGAAGCCCGTTAGGATGGCGCGCCAAATTGATCTCTCGGCTGGCTGTCGGCTGGTGGTCTGCGGTTGCATGATCGGCCCCTATCGGTTCCGTTTTGACTTAGCCTTTTTCGGCTTCATTTTCTTCTGTTTTTTTGTCGCGGGTGATTTTTTGCCACTAGGAAATTGTCCCCCGGCCTCGAGAGAAAACAAAAGACCACCTTTGACGGGAATGGTTTCTTCGAGTGTGACCTCAACCGCTTCGCCCAATTTAAAGGTTAAGCCCGACGCCAGACCTGTCATGGTGTAGCCGTCGTCATCGACAACAAAGCGCTCGCCGCCAAGCCGCGAAATCGGGGCAAGCCCCTCAGCACCTGTTTCATGCAGGCGAATAAAAAGGCCCGCGCGGGACAGCCCTGTAATCATGCCCGCAAATGTCTCGCCGACACGTTTTGACATAAAGGCTGAGAGATAACGTTCATTAGCTGCGCGTTCAGCCATCATCGCACGACGCTCGCTTTGTGATATGCGCTCGGCCGTATCCACCATGTGGGCGACATCAGTCTCGCTCAAGCCATCATCGCCAAGATCAAGCGCACGGATCAGGCCGCGATGGACTATTAAATCGGCATACCGTCGAATGGGCGAGGTGAAATGGGCATAATGGGAGAGGTTTAAACCGAAGTGACCAATATTCTCGGTGGCGTAAGCCGCTTGTGCTTGCGTGCGCAAAACAGCCTCGCTGATCATATCGGCATGAGCCTCGGCAGGCGCGCTTTGCAAAATTTGGTTGAAAAGCTGAGGCAAGAGTGTTTGCCCCCGATTGAGTTTGATCCCCAAGGGGCGGATAAAATTTGAGAAGCCTTTAACCTTTTCAAGCGACGGCGCATCATGCACGCGGTAGATCAACGGCACCTGCTGGCGCTCGAGCTGTTCGGCGGCGCATCGATTGGCGCAGACCATCATTTCTTCGATGAGGCGATGCGCTTCGAGACGCGGTGGAGTAGAGATTGAGGAAATCTGACCCGACGCGTCGAGGCGAATTTTGCGCTCGGGGCGATTGAGATCTAAAGGGCGCCGTTTTTCCCTGGCCGTCACCATAGCCTGATAGCAGGCCCAAATCGGGGTCAGAATATGGGATGCGTTATCAGCAGAGGACGTCGCCGGCAGCGTATCGAAGACTGCTTGCGCCTGTTCGTAGCTATAGGCTTCACGTATGCGAATGAGAGCACGGTCGAACCGATACCCGTGGCGTTCGCCGTCTGGCCCGATCGATATATGGCAAACGAGCGCGGGGCGAACCTCCTGTGCGCGGAGCGAGCAGAGATCATTTGATAAGCGTTCGGGTAACATAGGGATGACGCGATCGGGCATGTAGACCGAATTACCGCGACGGCGCGCTTCCAAGTCGATTGCCGACCCGGGGCTAACAAATGCAGCGACATCGGCAATAGCCACGGTAAGATCAAAACCAGCATCTGTGACGGTGACTGCGATGGCGTCATCGTGGTCACGCGCATCGGCAGGATCAATGGTGATGAAATCGAAAGCCGTCAAATCAGTTCTTGGTCGCTTGGGCAAGGTGGGTAGGGCTTCAGCTTCCGCAATGACCTCGTCAGCAAAGGTAAAGCGAATTGATTGCTCGGCAATTGCGATCATAGAAAAAACATCAGGTGCGTCGGCGGCGCCTATGCGAGAGACAAACCGTGCTTTGCGCTCGCCGCGGCGGCGACCTTCGACGCGTTCAGCGATGATCACATCATTTTCAGAAAAACCCGTATCGGGGACAAGGTCATAATCATATCGCTCGCGCCGGTCGGCGGGTACCAGCCTGCTATGCGAACCAGATTTGCGCACAATGCCGATCAGGCGTTCCGTCGATTGACTGATGCGTTTGATTATGCGGGCAACAAACTGCGTTTGCGATTTGCGGGTCAGGCGGGCGAGCGCATGATCCCCAATTTGCACGGGCTGTTGTTTGGTGCGGCGCATTTCCTGAATTTCAATTATCGGTGCGGGGTCTGGTACCGATTGCGTTGGTTTGGCAATAAAGGCGCCTTCCGAATTACGACCGATAATTTCAATCATGCACACGGCAGGTAAATCGCCAGCCAGACGTAGCCCAGAGAGCTTGTCTGTCTCAATTTCGCCCTCAGCCGCGAGATCACGCAATATTCTTTTGAGTCGAATGCGATCGGCGCCTTTGATGCCAAAATGACGGGCAATTTCGCGCTTGCCTACTTTTCCAGCTGAGGTCTGAATGAAGTCGAGAATAGTTTGTGCGTTGGGGAACCCGTCAGGCTCTTGGTCGCTCATCCAGTTTTCTTCTTACGCGCAGGGGCGCGTTTTTTCTTCGTCGGCCCCTTGGCCCGCCGCGCTTCGATCAGCGACATGGCGCGCTCCATGGTAATGCTGGCTGGATCTTCGTCCTTCGGAATGGTCGCATTGATTTTGTCATGCTTCACATAAGGGCCAAATCGTCCATTCATAACGCGCACAGGCTTGCCATCATCAGGGTGTTCGCCCAATTCTTGAATAACGCTTTGTGATGTCGCCCGTCCTGGTCCTTTTGCCTTGCGTTCGGCGAGAACAGTGACCGAGCGGTTAATACCAATCTCGAAAACTTCGTCGGCCGTTTCGAGGCTAGCAGATTGTTTGCCGCATTTTATATACGGGCCATAGCGCCCGATATCGGCCGTGATGTCTTCTCCCGTTTCAGGATGCGGCCCTACAAGGCGCGGCAGCGCGAGTAGTTTTAAGGCGTAGTCGAGATCCATCTCTTGCGGCGTTTTCCCTTTTGGAATGCCGGCACGCTTCGGCTTCTCATTGTCTTCAGACTTTTCGCCAAGTTGGATGTATGGACCAAAACGACCATTTTTGACATGCACATCAAAGCCAGAGTCGGGGTCTTGCCCGAGAATGCGTTCAATATCGCCTTGCTCGGCTTGCTCGCCGGCGAAGGGGCGCGTGAAGCCACAGTCGGGGTAGCGCGTGCAGCCGACAAAGGCGCCGAAGCGACCCGTCTTTAGGCTCAGCTCGCCCTCGTTACATTTTGGGCATTGGCGCGGATTGCCATCACCAGTATCTTTGAAAATATGAGGTCCCAAAACATCGTTCATACGGTCTAGAACAACCGTGTTTCGAAGTTCCAAAGTTTGATCAATATTGGGCTTAAAGTCATTCCAGAAACGACGCAGCACGTCGAGGTAACTCATTTCGCCATTGGAAATCAGGTCGAGATCTTGTTCCAGCGAGGCGGTAAAATCATATTCGACATAGCGTTCGAAGAAGCTTTCAAGAAAGGCAACGACGAGACGCCCTTTATCTTGCGGGATAAAACGATTGCGATCCATGACCACATAATCGCGCTCGCGCAGGACCGACAGCACCGACGCATAAGTGGAAGGACGACCAATGCCCAATTCTTCCATTTTCTTGACCAAAGATGCCTCTGAGTAACGCGGCGGTGGTTCGGTGAAATGTTGCTCGGGTTTTACCTCTGATACGGTGAGAGCTTGCCCCTCCCGTAAGTCGGGTAATCTGACATCGTCTTTGTCGTCGTCGCTGGTTTCGTCTTGACCCTCTTCATAAACGCCAAGAAAACCCGGAAAGGTTATGACGGTACCGCTGGCCCGTAAGCCAGTTTGGCGGTCATCGCTGATGATGTCCACGGTGGTGCGCTCAACGCGGGCTGGGTTCATTTGGCAGGCCAAAGTCCGCTTCCAAACCAGCTCATACAATCTTTGTTCATCGGCGCTCAACAGAGACTTAATCTCGTCGGGCGCGCGCATGATGGATGTTGGGCGGATGGCCTCATGGGCTTCTTGAGCGTTGGCAGCGGTTTTGGTGTAACGGCGGGCTGCCTCGGGTAAATAATCGGCGCCATAATCTTGTTTGATTTTGTCCCGAATTTCCGTCACAGCTGAGGCGTCGAGGTCAAGACCATCGGTTCGCATATAGGTAATGAGGCCGGTCATCTCGCCGCCGATCGAGACCCCTTCATATAGCTTTTGAGCCACTTGCATTGTGCGGCTGGCGGAAAACCCTAGTTTACGCGCCGCTTCTTGTTGCAAGGTCGAGGTCGTAAAAGGGGGCGCTGGATTGCGGTTTCCGGGTTTGCGCTCGACGCGATCGACCGTAAATTGTGCGCGCAGGATAGCGTTTTCGGCATCGCGCGCCATAGCTTCATTGGCAAGCGTAAACTTGTCAGCTTTTTGACCTTGATAGAGCGACAAGCGTGTTGGCACCGATGCTGCGGTCGGCGTTTTGAGGAGAGTATCAACGCTCCAATATTCGCGCGGTTTAAATTGTTCGATTTCAATTTCGCGCTGGCAAATCAAGCGTAAGGCAACCGACTGAACGCGTCCCGCGGATCGCGCGCCTGGCAGTTTGCGCCATAAAACGGGCGACAGATTAAACCCGACCAGATAGTCGAGCGCGCGCCGCGCGAGATAAGCGTCCACCAGCTTTTCATCGATTTGCCGCGGATGCTCCATTGCTTCAAGCACGGCCGTGCGGGTAATGGCGTTAAAAACAACCCGACTTATTGCTTTTCCTTCAAGAACTTTTTTCTTTCGCAGAACTTCGAGGACGTGCCACGAAATCGCCTCGCCTTCGCGATCGGGGTCGGTTGCTAGAATAAGGCGATCGGCTGTTTTAACGGCATTGGCGATTTCATCGAGGCGACTTTTCTTGCCACCATTTATTTCCCAGGTCATGGCAAAATCTTGATCAGGGTCGACGGAGCCATCTTTGTCGGGCAAATCGCGGACGTGACCGACGGACGCGAAGACTTTCGTATTGCTTCCGAGATATTTATTTATTGTTGTCGCTTTCGCGGGCGACTCGACAATGACGACGTCCATACAGAATTTTTCCTATCGGTTTGGCCTCCATAAATGGGCAAAATAAAGCGCTATGTCAAATGCCAGAATGCTCTAGGGGTAAGAAATACGATAAATATGGTTTAACTGGGGGGCGTGAGGCTAACTTTTCCATCAAGCTGGCGGATCAAGATACCCGCTAGCTCTAACTCCAGAAGTGCTTGATATATATAGGGAAGAGGCATGTCGGTGAGTTCGATCAGTTCGTTGATACTGACTGCCGTTGGGCCTAATAGTCCATGTATCTGATTGCGGTCGCCATCCGACAAATCGGGCGGGGCGACTGGCCGTTGGTTCAAGGGATGCGGTGGGCGCGCTTCAAATTGACCCGCGTTTAGCGACATGGCGGTTTCGATATCATCGGCGGTTTCAACCAAGCCAGCGCCTTCACGGATGAGATTATTCGACCCCAGACATCTTGGATCGAGAGGCGAGCCAGGCACTGCAAAAACATCACGTCCGAATTCATTGGCGAGGCGTGCGGTGATGAGCGAGCCTGATCTGCGGGCGGCCTCAACGACCAGCGTGCCAAGACCAAGTCCAGCAATTATGCGGTTGCGGCGCGGGAATTGTATCGCTTGCGGTTGCGTGCCGGGCGGGTTCTCGCAAATTAAAAGACCGGCCTCTTTGATGCGGTCTTGCAAGTGCGCATTCTCAGGGGGGTAGTAAACATCGATCCCATTTGCGATCACCGCAATGGTGCCACTTTCAATCATCGCCTTATGGCAGGCGGTATCAATGCCGCGGGCGAGACCCGACACCCCAACCCAGCCTCGCCGACCCAATTCGGCACATAGGCGTGCGCAGAGTGTTAAGGCGGCAGCCGAAGCGTTGCGCGCCCCGACAACGGCTAAAGCCCGTGTTTTCAGCAGAGCTGGATGCCCAAATATGCTGATAATTGAGGGTGCCCCCGCTGTTTCGGCGAGGAGCCTCGGATATAGCGGTGCGCCCCAAATTAAGTATTGGCCGCCCAGTTTTATCGTTGTTGCGATTTCTGCATCGATTTGCCCCGCTGCGGCGAGTTTAAAGTTTTTGTGTCCGCCGCGCGCTGACAATGTTGGCATGGCCTCTAAAGCCTCGCGTGGAGAGGCATAATTGTGCATCAGCATCTGAAAGGTTTGCGGGCCGACATTTTGACTGCGGACAATTCTCAAGCATGACGCTAGGTTTTGCTCACTGTGCCACATTGCGTATCTTTTTTATTCTTGGTTCTGCTCGTCACGCAGAGCTTTAACGCAGTATCACCTATTTTAGAGCCGGAGAAAAGGTTCTACGATTTGCCGATGCGGGGCTCGTTACCCGCCACCAAGCGCTTGATGTTTTCGCGATGCGTCCAGTAGGCAATCACCGCTAAAATACCAGTGAGAATAGCGAGGTTTATATTGCCAAGCGTGGTCATGGCGACGGGAACGGCCAGACAAGCGATCAGGGCTGATAGAGATGAAATTTTGAAAAGCGCGGCGGCAATAAGCCAACTGCCAATAAAAACAAGGGCGGCAACAGGGCTTAGGGCGAGCAACACGCCAATAAAGACGGCAATACCTTTGCCGCCTTTAAATCGCAACCAAACAGGAAAAACATGACCAACAAAAGCACCCAATGCTGCAGCGCTTTGCGCCGCTATGGGATCGGACGCTGTGGTAAATACGAAACCGACTATGATGACGGCCGCAGCACCTTTGACGGCGTCAGCCAATAACGTCAGCAAGGCGATTGATTTTTTTCCCGTTCGCAGAACATTGGTCGCACCAATGTTGCCAGACCCGATCGCGCGGATATCACCGAGACCGGCCATGTGCGTGAAAATCAAGCCGAAGGGGATCGAACCACTCAGATAGCCGATGCAAAAACTCAGTATTAAGAAATCGACAGCCGTCATGCTAAATCTTCGTCGCGCGCATAGACGCACTTTCCAGCCACAAATGTGGCCTCGACACGGCCTTGCACGCGGCGTCCCTCGAGAACGGCATTTTTTGACTTCGACGCCAAGTCGTCGGCATCAATAATCCACGGGGCGTCGAGATCCACCAGTGTCATATCGGCCGCGGCCCCGACGGCCAATCGGCCGCCCTCAATGCCGAGAATATCGGCTGGTCCCGATGTTACCGTGCGGAGCAAGGTCAATAAATCCATGCCCTCACTATGATGCAAGGTGATCAAACCCGTGAGCAAGGTTTCGACGCCGACGGAGCCGAAAGCCGCTTGCTGAAAGGGTTGGCGCTTGGCATCCGCATCTTGGGGGTTGTGAGCTGAAACAATAACATCGATAGTCCCGTCGGCGACTGCGTCGACAAGTGCTAGGCGGTCGCTCTCGGCACGAAGCGGTGGGTTTATTTTCGCGAAGCTACGATAGTTTTCAACGTCATTTTCATTGAGCAACAGGTGATTTATACCGACACCACAGCTGACGGCCAAGCCGAGGGCGCGGGCATTTCGCATGCTGATAATACTGTCTGCCGAAGAAATTTGCGCGAGGTGATAGCGTCCTCCAGTCAATTGGACGAGGCGCAAATCGCGCTCAATGATCACCGTCTCGGCAGCGGCAGGAATGCCTGGTAACCCGAGGCGCGTTGCTAATTCGCTCTCGTTCATGACGCCAGCGCTCAGCAAGTCTTCATCCATCGCGTGGTGTACGATCAAGGCATCGAAGCTGGCGGCATAGGATAGGGCGCGGCGCATGGTCAGCGCATTCATAATGGAGTGGTCGCCATTCGAAAAGGCGATAGCGCCAGCGTCGCGCAACAGCGCGAACTCGCAGAGTTGATCGCTATCGCAGCCTTTGGTAATCGCCGCCATAGGGATAACCCGAACCATGGCAGTGTCCCGCGCACGCCGACTGATGAAGTCCACCAGCGCTGCATCGTCGATCGCAGGTCGCGTATCGGGCATCACCACAATGCTGGTGACACCGCCCCGAGCGGCGGCATGCGATGCCGTTGCCAGCGTTTCGCGATGTTCATAGCCCGGTTCTCCGGTGTGCACCTGCATATCAATCAGGCCCGGCATCAGGGCTCTTGCCTTGCCATCTATGCAATCTCCGTCTGCCGCCGTGATAGATTGCCCAATTTCCGCGATCCGGCCGTCGCGGACCCGAAGGTCACCGATCATGTCGAGCCCAGATGCTGGGTCGAGTAAGCGAACATTTTGGAATATGAGATCAGCCATAGCTTGCCTCGCCATCTCCATTGCGGGGCAAATTGAGCGCTAGGGCCTCGAGCGCGGCCATGCGAACGGCAACCCCCATTTCGACCTGCTCGCGGATCAGGCTCAAATCCGGGTGGTCGGCAATAGCGCTGTCAATTTCAACGCCGCGGTTCATTGGCCCAGGGTGCATCACCAGTGCGCCGGGCTTAGCATAACCAAGCTTATCTTCATCCAGCCCATAGAGATGATAATATTCTCGAACCGAAGGAACCAAGCTGCCACTCATGCGCTCATTTTGTAAACGTAGCATCATGACAATATCGCATCCCGCCAGCCCCTGTTTCATGTCATAGAAAACGCGTGCGCCCAATCGCTCTGCGCTATGGGGAATGAGCGTGCGGGGGCCTACAAGATTAATTTGGGCGCCCATCATGGACAGGAGAATAATATTAGATCGTGCCACCCGCGAATGGGCAATATCGCCGCAAATGGCAATTTTAAGGCCATCGAGGCGGCCCAGTCGGCGGCGAATGGTTAAGGCATCGAGGAGCGCTTGCGTGGGGTGCTCATGGGCTCCGTCACCAGCATTGAGAACGGCGCAGGACACTTTTTGCGCCAGCAGTGCCACGGCGCCACTGGCGCTATGTCGGACAACAATCAAATCGGGGTTCATGGCATTCAGCGTGACAGCCGTATCGATCAAGGTTTCGCCTTTACTCATTGCCGAGGAGGCGACATTCATATTCATGACGTCAGCGCCGAGGCGCTTGCCAGCAAGCTCAAAAGAGCTTTGGGTTCGCGTTGAGCTCTCGAAGAAGAGATTGATTTGCGTCCGGCCACGCAAGGCGTCGCCTTTTTTATTCGCTTGTCGATTGAAGCTTACATAGCTTTCAGCGCGGTCGAGGAGATTGAGTATGTCCTGTTTGGAAAGCCCTTCGATACCCAGCAAGTGCTGGTGCGGAAAATAGGTGCTTTCGGGCGCTTCACTCATCAAAGCCGTAGTCTATAGGGATTTGTCGGCTTTGTGGCAAGCAAATTTATTGTCGGGCGGATCGCAGGAAATCGAGATAGCCCTGCAAAATATATGTTGCCGCCAATTTATCGACCAATTCCGCCCTGCGGGCACGGCTGGCATCGGCATCGATTAAGGTGCGGGTGACCGCCGCTGTCGACAGGCGTTCATCCCAAAGAACCACGGGAAGCGGCGGAAAATCAGCAATTTTGGCCAAATTTCGGATGAAGGCGCGGGTTGCTTGCGCGCGCGGGCCGGCGCTGCCGTCCATATTGAGTGGATAACCCATGACCACGCCGCCAACCTGTCGTTGCTCAATCAGCATGTGTAGCGCTTTCGCATCATGCGCCAGCTTTTGCCGCTTAATAGTCTCGCTTGGGGAGGCGATCGCGAAACTCGTGTCAGACAGCGCAATACCAATGGTTTTGGTGCCGAGATCAAGTCCCATGAGAATTTGCCCGCGCTGCAATTGGCGGATCAAGGTGGGCATATCTTCCACAATTATCATGTCGCCTTGTTAGCGCAGATTGCGAAGAAGGGAAATATAGAATAGCGAAGACGCAGGGGTTAGTTGCCTGTTGCAGTGCGGTTTGCTAGTTTGCCCGCAATTAATGTGAATCATTTTCGAAAAGGCGAATTATGTCGGTTGATGAAGCAACCGTGCGGCGCATTGCGAAGCTAGCGCGCATCGGTGTTGAGGAGACGGAGCTTGCAGGATTGGCGCAAGAATTGTCGCAAATCCTGAAATTTGTTGAGCAGTTGAATGAGCTGGACACCTCTGGTGTTACGCCGCTGACGAGCGCCGTCGAGACCCAAATCAAGCGTCGTATCGATGAAGTGACCGATGGCGAGATCGTCGACCAAGTTTTGGCCAATGCGCCATCGCGAGATGATGAATTTTTTGCCGTCCCGAAGGTGGTGGAATAATGTCAGAACTTGTTGATCTTGATCTTGTCGCCGCCCGTGACGGCTTGCGGAAAAAAGACTTCACTGCGGTTGAGCTTTGCGAAGCGCATATCGCACAGATGCAAGCGGCGCGTCCGCTCAACGCTGTGGTACATGAAGTGGCCGATGTCGCGCTCGCAATGGCGGCGCAAAGCGATGCGCGCCTAGCTGCGGGGAGCTCGGCACCGCTCGAGGGTTTGCCGATTGGTGTGAAGGATTTGTTTTGTACCAAGGGCGTGCAAACCACGGCGTGCTCGAACATTCTCGGCAATTTCACGCCGACCTATGAATCAACCGTCACGCAAAATCTTTGGGACGCGGGGGCGGTGATGTTGGGGAAGCTCAACAATGACGAATTTGCCATGGGATCCTCGAATGAGACATCGCGTTTTGGCGCTGTGATCAATCCCTGGCGGCGCGCGGGCGCGACCGAACCATTGGTGCCGGGCGGTTCATCAGGCGGCTCGTCGGCTGCCGTCGCGGCACATATTGGGGTGGCAGCGACAGCGACCGATACCGGTGGGTCCATTCGCCAGCCCGCCGCCTTTACCGGAACTGTGGGACTAAAACCAACCTATGGCCGCTGTTCGCGCTGGGGCATTGTCGCCTTTGCGTCATCGCTCGATCAAGCGGGGCCGATTACGCGCACCGTGCGCGACGCCGCAATTATGCTTGGAGCAATGGCGGGGCACGATGCCAAAGATACTACGAGCATTGATGCGGCTGTCCCCGACTATGAAGCCGCTTTGACAGGAGATATTCGCGGGCTGAAAGTTGGTATCCCGCGTGAATATCGTGTCGATGGGATGGCGCCCGAAATTGAAGCGCTCTGGCAAAAAGGTATTGATTGGCTGAAATCGGCCGGTGCCGAAATCGTTGATGTGAGCTTACCACACACGCATTATGCTTTGCCGGCTTATTATATTATCGCGCCAGCGGAGGCGTCATCCAACCTCGCACGATATGACGGTGTGCGCTACGGCGCGCGCGTTGAAAATGGCGATATAAATGGCATGTATGAAGCGACGCGCGCCGCTGGGTTCGGTGATGAAGTGCGCCGCCGCATCATGATCGGCACCTATGTGCTCTCGGCCGGGTACTACGATGCCTATTATGTCAAAGCACTGCAGGTGCGACGTTTGATTGCCAATGATTTCTCGGCTGCATTCGAGCAATGCGACGTCTTGCTGACACCAACGACACCGTCAGCGGCATTTGCCATGGGCAGCAATCAAGACGATCCATTGACTATGTATCTCAATGACGTCTTCACAGTTACAGCTAATTTGGCAGGTGTGCCGGCCATGTCTCTGCCCGCGGGGCTCGATCAAGACGGTCTTCCACTTGGGTTGCAATTGATTGGCCCCGCCTTTGGTGAAGAGACATTGCTTCGAACAGCACAGGTGATGGAGACCGCCGCTGGCTTTACAGCGCGTCCGCAAAAATGGTGGGTCTAAGATGAGCGATAGAGATAATTTGATTTCGGGCGCGACCGGCGATTGGGAAATTGTTCTCGGTCTGGAGGTGCACGCGCAGGTGGCGTCGAAGGCGAAATTATTCTCGGGCGCCTCGACGGAATTCGGTGGTGCACCAAACAGTCACGTGTCCTTGGTCGATGCCGCGATGCCCGGTATGCTTCCGGTTATCAACTGGTTTTGTGTCGAGCAAGCTGTTCGCACGGGCCTGGGGCTGAAAGCGCAGATCAACCTGATGTCAGTATTTGATCGGAAAAATTATTTTTATCCTGATTTGCCGCAGGGCTATCAAATTTCGCAATTTAAATATCCGATTGTTGGCGAGGGCGTGATTGAGATCGACCTCGATGACGGCGAGGTCAAACATGTCGGGATTGAGCGTTTGCACCTCGAGCAAGATGCAGGCAAGTCGATGCATGATCAGCATCCCAGCATGAGCTTTGTTGACCTCAACCGATCTGGGGTTGCCTTGATGGAAATTGTCTCCAAGCCTGACATGCGATCATCTGCTGAAGCGCAGGCTTATGTCAAAAAACTACGGGCGATCTTGCGTTACCTTGGCACCTGCGACGGCAATATGGAGCAGGGAAGCCTGCGTGCCGATGTGAATGTGTCCGTTCGCCGCCCTGGGGATCCGTTGGGGACGCGCTGCGAGATCAAGAATGTGAACTCGATACGGTTCATTGGGCAGGCCATCGAATATGAGGCGCGCCGTCAGATCGCGCTGATTGAAGATGGCGGCACGGTTGATCAAGAAACGCGGCTTTTTGATCCTCGCCTCGGCGAGACCCGCTCCATGCGCTCTAAAGAAGAAGCGCATGATTATCGCTATTTTCCTGACCCTGATTTGGTGCCGCTGACCTTCGAACAGGCTTGGGTCGACGACATTGCGTCGAGCCTTCCCGAATTGCCTGACGATAAGAAGCAACGATTTATGTCCCACTATAAGCTGTCATCCTATGATGCGGGACTTTTGGTAGCCGAAGCAGAAAGTGCCAATTTTTTCGAACAGGTGGCACAAGGGCGCGACGCCAAAATGGCAGCCAATATGGTGGTCGGCAGCATGTTCGCAGCCCTCAATCGATCTGGCAAATCGCTCGCGGAGAGCCCCGTGTCGGCCGATCAACTTGGCGCCTTGATTGATCTGGTAGCCAATCAAACGGTATCAACGCGCATCGCTAAAGACGTTTTTGAATTCATGTTCGATGACGGCCCCGACCAAGGCAAGGACCCGGCGGTGATTGTTGAAGAACGTGGCTTGCAACAAGTCACCGATACGGGTGAAATTGAAGCGGCTGTTGACGCCGTGATCGCCGCTAATCCTGACAAAGTGGCGCAGGCACAAGAAAAGCCGAAAATGGCGGGGTGGTTTGTTGGCCAAGTGATGCAACAAACGGGCGGCAAGGCCAACCCGCAAGCGGTCAACGCTTTGGTGTTACAAAAGCTTGGCATTGAGGGCTAAGGCGAACCTTGCCGCATCTGTTTATTCTTTTGGCACTGAGCGTCGTAGGGCTTGTGGCGTCCTGCGTGATCGGCTAACGGCCTTTAAATTTGGCGTCGCGCTTTTCGAGGAAGGCCGTCACGCCTTCGGCAAAATCGGCGCTTTGACCCGCCTGGCGCTGCAGTTGTCGCTCCATATTAAGCTGGTTTTCATAATTATTATCGGTGCTTTCCGCCATGAGTGCGCGAATAAGGCCGAGGGACATCGGGCCTTTCGATAGCTCTTGGGCGAGCGTCATGGCTTCCTCCATCAAGGACGCGTCGTCATAAACCCGATTTATGAGCCCCCATTCGAGGGCTGTTTCGGCGGCTAAGCGCTCACCAAGAATGGCCAGCTCTTTGGCGCGCGCCATGCCAACAAGACGTGGCAAAAGCCAGGTAGCACCGCCGTCGGGTACGAGGCCGATGCGCCGAAAAGCCTGCAGAAAAAAGGCCGAACGCCCCGCTAAAACCATATCGCCCATCAGTGCGAAGCTCATGCCGACACCAGCGGCAGCGCCGTTTACGGCTGTGACAATTGGGCAATGTAAATCGCGCAAGCGGCGCATGATGGGGTGGTAGGTGGTCTCAAGTGCGGCACCTGCATCTAATTTCTTGGGTGCCGCATTGGCCGCCTCTGTCTCGCTACGTTCGGCCACTGAGGTCAGGTTGGCGCCTGCACTAAACCCGCGTCCGGCGCCGGTCATGACAAGACAGCGAACTTCATTGGCCTCATCCTCTACATGGTCCAGAGCTGCGGCAAAGGCGCGCAAAACGCGCGGCGAAAAGGCATTTAACGTATTGGGGTCATTCAGCGTTAAAACCGCAATATTATCATTAATTTCAAGTAAAACGCCGTCTAAATCTAACTGCATGATTGCCTCCATCTGCGCTCGTTAAACCGCCCACTTCAGAAACTATAGCAAAAAACTTCTATTGGCATCACCTGATGGATCTGGTTAAGTTGTCGCAGATGTAGGGAGATCCATAATGAGTGTTCAGAAAAAACAAGCAGAAGTTAAAGATACGCCTGAAGCAACCATCCGGGCGATGATTGATAAGCAAAAAAAGGCGCATATTCATGAGGGGCCAATGTCGGCCGAGCGACGGATTGAGCTCATTGATAGCTGTATCCGTTTGTTGATTGAAAATAAAGACGCCATCGTTGAAGCGCTGAGCGCAGATTTTGGCAGCCGATCGCCCGAAGGCTCGCTGGCAACAGATATTGCTGGTACGCTCGGGTCGCTCAAATATGCCCGCAAAAATGTCAAAAAATGGATGCGTGCCGAGAAACGGCATTCGATGTTTCCTTTGAGCCTGTTCGGTGCGCGGACGCGGGTTGAATATCAACCACTGGGATGTGTCGGCAATGTGGTGCCATGGAATTTCCCCTTTAATCTCGCCTTTGGTCCGATGGGGAGTATTTTTGCTGCTGGCAATCGCACGATCATCAAGCCGTCAGAATTTACGCCGCATTGCTCTTTGCTGTTGAAGGACCTATGCGACAAATATTTTGCCGAAGAAGATGTCGCTGTGGTTTTGGGGGGTCCAGATACGGGCGCTGTGTTCTCACGCATGCCATTTGATCATTTGCTGTTTACGGGTGCTACGGCGATCGCACATCATATTATGCGTGGTGCAGCCGAGAACCTCGTGCCTGTTACGCTCGAGCTCGGAGGAAAATCCCCCGTGATTGTCTCAGAGAGTGCCGATATGACAAAAACTGCGGCGCGGGTTATGACGGGCAAAACGCTGAATGCTGGGCAGATTTGCTTGGCACCAGATTATGTGATGGTGCCAAAAGGTAAACTCGACAGCTTCGTCGACGCCGCAAGCAAATCGGTGGAAACCATGTTCCCGAACTTGAAAGAAAACGCAGATTACACGTCGATCATCAACCAACGTCATTACGATCGTTTAACGGGATATCTCGAGGATGCCAAAGCTAAAGGCGCCAAGATTATTGAGATCAATCCTGCCAATGAAGATTTCTCGCAACAGGCGCATTTTAAGATCCCGCCCACCATTATTGTCGAACCAACGGAAGATATGAAGGTGATGCAGGAAGAGATTTTCGGACCGATTTTGCCTGTTAAGTCTTACGAAGCAATCGAGGATGCAATCGGTTACGTCAATGAACATGACCGTCCTTTGGGCTTGTATTACTTCGGAGAAAACAAGTCAGAGGAAGATAAAGTGGTCCAACGTACGACCTCGGGTGGCGTTGCTGTTAACGATGTGATTACGCATATCATGCAAGATGATGCGCCCTTTGGTGGCGTCGGGCCATCGGGCACGGGGGCTTATCACGGTGTTGAAGGATTTAAAAACTTCTCGCATGCCAAAACAGTCTTCCGGCAGACCTCGGTAGAGGCCTTGGCTGGCATTTTCCGTCCACCTTTTGGTCCGAAAATTCGAAAAATGATCGAAGGTCAGCTCAAAATGTAAGAGCGATACGGTCTACAGATCGCAAGAAGGGGGAGCTGGTCTCCCCCTTTTTTATTTGGAAATTGTAATCGATAAGAAAGCAGGCGTTGCGCCTTCAAAGGCATCGGATGTCGCTTGTTTTTTCTCGCCTTTGACGTTTTTATCTTTTACCGCCGTGGCAGCACTTGCTTTGGGTTTTTCCTGCTTTCCCTTGCTTTTTTGCGCAGCAGTAGATTTGGGGTCTGCCATTTTCTCTTGCGGCGCAGGCGCGCCTGCGGGCGCTTCCTCGTCAGCAGGTTTTGATAACAAGCCACGCCGCTTGGGGGCACGCTTATCTTGTTTGCGAGGTTCCTTGTGGGGCCGCTCGGCCTTGGCTTCTGATGTTGGCTCGGGCTCTCCCATATCATGCTTGGGTATCGCGAGTTTGATTAGGCTTTCGATGGCTGAGAGGTATTTCTCATCCTGGCTCGTGACCAAACAAAAGGCGCGGCCCGAGCGACCTGCGCGCCCCGTTCGCCCAATACGGTGGACGTAATCTTCGGCATGGGTCGGCGTATCAAAATTGAAAACATGACTTACATCTGGAATGTCGAGCCCTCGGGCAGCAACATCGCTGGCAATCAGATATTGTTTCTCGCCAGCACGAAAGCTCTCGAGTTGGCGCAAGCGCATGTGTTGGTCCATGTCACCATGTAGTGCGCACACGTTGAAGCCACTGGTCTCTAAAGCGCGCAGCAATGTGCCGATGTCGCGTTTCCGGTTGCAGAATATAATGCCGTTTTTGACGTCTTCTGACCGGAACAAGGATTTTAGAATATCGGTCTTTTTGGCCTGCGACGTATGAACGACAAATTGAGAGACGGCGTCATTGGCTGCGGCAGGGCGGGAGACTTCAACGCGTGCGGGCGCTTGTAGGAATTGGTCTGACAGGCGGGTGATTTCGGGCGGCATGGTGGCCGAGAAAAAGAGGGTTTGGCGCGTGAAGGGTAATAATTTTACAATCCGCTCAATATCGGGAATAAAGCCCATGTCGAGCATGCGGTCGGCTTCATCGATAACCAAAATTTCAACGCCGCGGAGCAAGACTTTGCCGCGCTCAACATGATCAAGCAGTCGTCCGGGGGTTGCTATCAAAACATCGGCGCCACGCTCAATCGCCTTTTCCTGATCACCAAAGGCAACGCCGCCGATTAACAAAGCCTTGTTGAGGCGCGTATATTTTCCGTAAAGATCAAAGTTCTCGGCGACCTGTGCGGCAAGCTCGCGGGTCGGTTCTAAAATAAGAGTTCTTGGCATGCGGGCTTTAGCACGGCCCTTCATCAAACGATGGATCATCGGCAGGGTGAAAGAAGCGGTTTTGCCGGTGCCGGTTTGGGCGATACCTAAAACATCGCGTCCCGCGAGCACTTCGGGAATTGCTTTTTCTTGGATGGGGGTGGGGGTAGAGTAGCCTACATCGGAAATTGCGCGCAAGATCTCAGGCGCAAGAGCTAAATCATCAAATGTCATATATTCGCCATTGTTGTTACAAAATTGTGCGAGACGCAGTCTTGATCCTATTACCAAGAAGCCGGCTTACTCGCTTTACGTCGCCTCGTCCCCGAGACTTTCCAGGCCACAATGGCCCGGCCCTAGAGCTGACGCAGGGTCAGCTATGACTGGCGCGACAATAGTCGAGCGCGGTTAAAAGTCAATCTGCTAAATATCCAAGGCCTCGGCAAAAACCGCATTCTCTTGAATGAATTTAAAGCGCAATTCGGCCTTGTTGCCCATGAGCTGCTGCACCACATCTGCCGTTTGTTTGCGCTCATCCTCCGGGATGACGATTTGCAGAAGTGTACGTTTGCCAGGCAACATCGTGGTTTCCTTGAGCTGCGCCGGTAGCATCTCACCAAGCCCCTTAAAGCGGCTAACATCGACTTTCGCATTGGCGCGGAATTCCGATTTTAAAACCTTCTCGCGTTCTTCATCATCGCGGACATAAATGGTTTTATTGCCTTGGCTCAAGCGGTACAGCGGTGGAACAGCGAGATATAGATGACCATTTTTAATCAGCTCCGGCATTTCCTCATGGAAAAATGTGATCAGCAAGGACGCGATATGTGCGCCGTCGACATCGGCATCCGTCATGATGATAACTTTCTCGTAGCGTAGGCGATCGTCGCGGTAGGTGGAGCCGATGCCGCAACCAAGAGCCAGAACAAGATCAGCCAATTGTTGGTTTGCCTGAATTTTGTTTCCTGTCGCATTCGCGACATTGAGTATCTTGCCGCGTAAGGGCAGGATCGCCTGATTGGCGCGATTGCGTGCCTGTTTTGCCGAGCCCCCCGCGCTGTCCCCCTCAACAATGAATAACTCAGCGCCCTTGGCCGCGCTTTGCGAGCAGTCAGCAAGCTTGCCGGGCAATCGTAATTTGCGGGTCGCCGATTTGCGGCTGACATCTTTTTCCTGCCGTCGTCTGACGCGCTCCTCAGCCCGATCGATCACCCACTCGACTAATTTATTGGCATCTTGTGGTGCATTGGAGAGCCAGTGCTCGAAATGATCGCGCACTGTTTGTTCCACAATACGCGTCGCCTCGGGCGAGGCTAGCTTGTCTTTGGTCTGTCCTTGAAACTCGGGCTCGCGGATGAACACCGAGACCAGAGATGTCGCCGACGCCATGACATCATCGGCCGTAATCATGCTGACTTTTTTATTATTGGCGAGTTCGCCGTAGGCTTTCAGGCCTTTTGTTAGGGCATTGCGAAGGCCTTGCTCATGCGTGCCCCCCTCGGGCGTCGGAACCGTGTTGCAATAGCTGGCCGAGTGACCGTCGATGCCGCCAACCCAACTGACCGCCCACTCAACCGATCCGTGTCGTCCATCCTTTATAACCTTGCCCGAAAACGGCGTCGGCGTGACGGTGGGGTTGGATCCAATTTGTGCCCGCAAATAGTCGCTCAAGCCATCAGGGAACTGTAAAATTTCCTCGGCTGGCGTATCGTCCGTGATAATGCTCGGGTCGCAATGCCAGCGGATTTCGACACCACCAAATAAATAAGCTTTCGCTTTGGCCATGGCGTAGAGACGGGCAGGTTCAAAATGCGCCTTGCCACCGAAAATATCGGGGTCGGGGTGAAACTTCACGAGGGTGCCACGTTGGTTTTTGGCTGCGCCAAGGTTTTTGAGCTTACCTTTGGGAATGCCACGAGCGAATTTTTGCTCATAGAGTTGCTTGTCGCGCGCTACTTGCACTGTGAGTTGATCGGATAAAGCATTGACCACAGAGACGCCCACACCATGTAGGCCGCCCGAGGTCTCATACGCAGCGCCGCCGAATTTGCCGCCGGCATGAAGCGTCGTCATAATCACTTCAAGCGCCGATTTGTCCTTAAACCGCGGGTGCTGGTCGACGGGAATACCGCGACCATTATCGCGAACGCTCAGCCAATCATCTGGCTCGAGATGCACGTCAATATGGGTGGCGTGGCCGGCCACTGCTTCATCCATCGCATTGTCGATAACTTCGGCAAAAAGGTGGTGCAGGGCGCGCGTATCGGTGCCGCCAATATACATGCCTGGGCGACGGCGAACCGGTTCGAGCCCTTCGAGGACTTCAATATCTTTCGCCGTGTAGGCTGCTTTTGCGCTACGACTGCTTTGCGGTTTTTGCCCCTCAAAAAGATCTGCCGATGATCGCGGTGTGGCTTTTTTATTTTTTGCCTTGGGCGTCTTTTTTGGGGTTGTGGCCATTTTGGGTCTCCAGCGTCCTATGGCCGCGACAATGCGCGCCAATGACTTTCGAATCAGAATTCTAATTTGTGTTATAGTAAGGTTTAACGTTGCAAAGGGAAGCGCTATGGCGGCTTACCTTAGAGATTTAAGTTCAAATTTATTCGGAGTTCGTTCGTGGCCAATATTTCAGTTTCGTCGAAGTTAAAACTGCCTTGTGGGGTAACTGTCAAAAATCGTTTTTGCAAAGCTGCCATGACAGAGGGGCTGGCAGGGCCAGATAATTCAGCTACCGCGCAACATGCGACCCTCTACGAGAAATGGGCCGAGGGCGGATCGGGCATTTTGTTGACGGGGAATGTGCAAGTTGACCATCGGTACTTAGAGCGCCCCGGAAATGTTGTGATTGAAGGACGCCAATCAAAGGAGCAAAAAGATGCTTTGCGTGCTTGGGCAAAGGCTGGCACGCGCAACAATACGCATTTGTGGATGCAGATCTCGCATGCTGGGCGGCAAACGCCTGCGGCCGTGAACCCGAACCCTGTTGGTCCCTCGGATATTGGCTTGAAAATGCCGGGCGCGCAATTCGGTAAGCCGCGGGCGCTGACCGAAAAAGAAATTAAGGATGTCATTAAACGCTTTGCACATACAGCCAAGATTGCGCGCGAAACAGGGTTTACGGGCGTTCAAATTCACGCCGCGCATGGCTATCTGATCTCGGAATTTTTATCGCCCGACGTCAATACGCGTAACGATGACTGGGGCGGGTCGCTCGAGAACCGAGCCCGCCTCCTGCTCGAAGTCGTGCGCGCTGTTCGCCAAGCTGTTGGCACTGACTTTCCAGTTTCGGTCAAACTCAATTCAGCCGATTTCCAACGTGGCGGTTTTTCGCACGAAGATGCCGTTGAAGTTGCACGCTGGCTCAATAAAGAAAAAATTGACCTGCTCGAGGTTTCTGGCGGGACTTATGAACAACCAAAGCTCGTTGGGCTTGATAATATGACGGTTAACCCTGACCGCGCTGAGCAGCGGCGTGAGAGCACGATTGCGCGGGAAGCTTATTTCTTGGATTACGCCCGTGATATTCGCGCTGTGATGAAAAAGCCGTTAATGGTGACGGGCGGCTTTCGAACGGTCGCTGGCATGTCGGCCGCGCTTGATGCAAAAGCCTGCGACGTTATTGGTGTCGGTCGGCCACTCTGTGCTGATCCCGATATTATTAATAAACTACTGGTCGGGACGCTGGCTGAAGCTCCGAGTTGGGAGAAAAACCTGCGCATTGGCCCCGGTTGGCTTGGTCCCAACTCTCCCATCCGCATGATAACGGCCTTCAATGGTTGGGGGCAGCAAGGATGGTTCTGTATGAATATTCTTAAATTGGGGCGCGATGGGGCGCCCGATCCCTCAATGAGTGTTTTAAAAGCTCTTCGCTTGTATTTGAAAAATGAAGATGCGGCAGCGGCCGCCTATAACGCTTATCGGTCTGCGCAATAGGTAAAAAAAAGGCCGGGACAAGCCCGGCCTTTTCATCTGGTTAAGCTGTCAGACGCTGTAATACATGTCGAACTCAACCGGATGTGGTGCGTGCTCGAAGCGATATACTTCTTGCCATTTCAGCTCGATATAAGCGTCAATTTGGTCATCATCCATGACCCCGCCTTTTTTCAGGAACTCGCGGTCAGCATCGAGGGCTTCGAGAGCTTCGCGCAATGAACCGCACACTTGAGGAACATTTTTCAGCTCTTCCGGTGGCAATTCGTAAAGGTCTTTATCCATCGAGGGCCCTGGATCGATCTTGTTCTCGATGCCGTCCAAACCAGCCATCAGCATTGCTGTGAAGGCGAGGTATGGGTTAGCAGTCGGATCGGGGAAGCGAACCTCAACGCGCTTGGCTTTCGGCGACGTCGAATACGGAATACGACAAGAGGCCGAGCGGTTGCGCGACGAATAAGCCAGCAGAACGGGAGCCTCAAAACCTGGAATCAACCGCTTGTAAGAGTTGGTTGATGGGTTGGTCAGTGCGTTGATGGCTTTGGCGTGTTTGATGACGCCACCGATGTAATACAAGCACTCTTGCGACAGGCCAGCATATTTGTCACCTGCGAAAAGAGGTTTGCCGTCTTTCCAGATCGATTGGTGGACGTGCATGCCCGAGCCATTATCACCAGCGACTGGTTTCGGCATGAAGGTCGCTGTTTTGCCATAAGCATGCGCCACGTTGTGGATCACATATTTATACATCTGCAAGGCATCGCCCATTGATGTCAGCGTGCCGAATTTGAGCCCCAGTTCGTGCTGAGCAGAAGCAACTTCGTGGTGATGCTTTTCGACATTGAGGCCGATTTCGCGCATGACGGAGAGCATTTCGCCACGAATATCTTGGCCGCTATCAACGGGGTTCACAGGGAAGTAACCGCCCTTGGTGCGCGGACGGTGGCCCATATTGCCCACTTCATATTCTGTTGCACTGTTTGACGGCAATTCAACGCTATCAAGGACAAAGCCGGTGCTGTAAGGATCGGTTGAGAAACGGACATCATCAAAAATGAAAAATTCTGCCTCGGGACCGACGAATACGGTGTCACCGATGCCGGTCGACTGCAAATAAGCCTCGGCGCGCAATGCTGTCGAGCGGGGGTCGCGATTGTAGGGCTCACCAGATGCAGGATCTAAAATGCTACAAAAAAGCGTGAGCGTGGGCTCGGCATAGAACGGGTCCATCGACGCTGTTGACGGATCCGGCATCAAAATCATGTCGGACTCGTTGATGGCTTTCCAGCCAGCGATTGAAGAACCGTCGAACATTGTGCCTTCGGCGAAGAAGTCTTCGTCGACGAGCGATTGATCGAGCGTTAAGTGTTGCATTTTCCCGCGCGGGTCGGTGAACCGAAGGTCAACATAGTTGATACCTTCATCTTTGATTTTTTTCAGAATTGAAGAAGCGTCTGACATAATTTTCTCCAGTTAAAACAAAAAGGTTAAATTAGATGGCGTCATTGCCCGTTTCGCCGGTACGAATACGAATGGCCTGATCAATCGTTGATACGAAAATCTTGCCGTCGCCGATCCGCCCCGTTTGCGCCGATGATTGAATGGCTTCAATGGCCTTATCGACCATATCATCCGTAACCACTAGCTCGAGCTTCACCTTGGGTAGGAAGTCAACAACATACTCGGCTCCCCGATAGAGTTCGGTGTGGCCTTTTTGCCGTCCAAATCCCTTGGCTTCCAGAACAGTAATGCCCTGAAGGCCAGCTTCTTGGAGAGCATCCTTGACCTCATCCAATTTAAAAGGCTTGATTATGGCCTCTATTTTTTTCATGAGTTTCTACCTCCATACAAACAATGAGCGCGGTCGCCGCAGAAACGCCTTAAGCCTCAAAGGTCTTAAAAAATCACACGCCTCAACCTGCCACTGTCAGATACGAAGATACAGGGACTGTGCCAATTATTGAGTAAAATGCAGGAGAACGGTCTGCAGCAGTGGCGTTTTCGTTTTTTGGGCTGACTCAATAGGATGGGCGCGGGGATCGATGTGGTTGATTGCGAGGTGGCACGCAAATAAAGAGTTAAACTTCGAATTTGTGCCTAATGTTTCATCATGTTGATTAAAATTTGGGCACATATTGACCTTGTTTTTGTGCGTTTCCGAATTTAAACCTGTAGCTTCTGGGCCCACCTCGCAGAGGGTGGGCGTCGCGATATTAAGGGAGAGCGCAGCGTGCACGAAAATCTAGATAAGAATACACCGATTTTGGTCGGAGCTGGTATGGTCATGCAGAAAGAAAAAGATCTGACCAAGGCCCTGTCGCCGCTAGATTTATTGGTTGCGGCGGCGCAAAACGCGCTTGACGATACGGGGCTTGGCCTCGCCCTGTCGGCGCATATAGATGCCGTTGCTGGGTTGCGCTTTATTACAGACTCGCCCGAGGCGCGTGGCCTCCCATATGGCCAATATCCCAATCCTGGCCGTAGCGTTGCCAATCGAATGGGGTTTGCCCCGCGGCACTGCTTTTATGCTCCAACGGGAGGGAATACGCCGCAATTTATGATTAATGACATGGCTGAGCGAATAAATGCTGGCGAGGTCGAAACGGTTCTGCTTGTTGGTGGCGAGGGGCTCGCTAGTGTTATGCGGGCGGTTGCGACAGGGGTCGATAAATCAGATTGGAATGATGCACCAGACGGGGATTGCGTCGGTTACGGGGTCGACAAGGGTGGGGTCTCCCCGACCGAACAAGCACATGGCATGTCGTTTCCCGTGAATACCTATCCACTATTGGAAAATGCCCTGCGCGGCGCCCTTCAGCGCGATGTGGCGAGCCACGCGAAAAGCATGGGATCTTTGATGGCGCGCTTCACGGAAGTTGCCGCCCAGCATCCGATGAGCTGGTTTCCCGTGTCCCGCAGCGCCGAAGAGTTGATTACCGTCTCGGAGCAAAACCGTTGGGTGGGATCGCCTTATCCGAAATATTTGAACTCCGTTATCCAAGTTGATCAGGCGGCCGCGGTTATTTTAACGTCTGTTGGCAAGGCCCGTGACATGGGGATCGACCCCGCTTTATGGGTTTTCTTGCACGGTTGTGCCGATGCCAATGAAACATGGCATGTGTCTGAGCGCCCCGATTTGCATCGCTCTTACGCCATCAATTTCATGACCGAGGCGGCTCTAACCATGGCGGGTTGGACGGTCGATGAGATCGACCTGTTCGATCTTTATTCCTGTTTTCCTGTCGCTGTTGAGGTTGCCTGTCGTGAGATCGGCCTATCCGAGCAAGACCCTCGCGGCCTGACGGTTACCGGGGGGCTTCCGTATTTCGGCGGTGCTGGTAATTGTTATACTTTGCTTTCCGTCGCCACCATGATGCAGAAATTGCGGGCGGCGCCGGGGCGAAAGGGGCTGTGTACTGGCAATGGTTGGTACCTCACCAAGCACTCAATAGGCTTATACTCAACGGAAGCACCGCGCACACCATGGACATCTCCGACGAGTAAGGCGGTACAAAAACGGATTGATGATCTGCCAAAATGTGTCGTCGATACCGCGCCAAATGGTGCGGCGCAGATTGAGACCTATTCCGTTATCCATCCCGCGGGCAAGCCGCGGGCAGGGCTGATTATTGGTAAATTGGATGCCACCGATGCGCGGTTTGTGGCGCATGTTGCCGATCAAAATGGGGTGCTCGATGCGATGTTGCGCGACGAATTCCTCGGCAAAAAAGGTCAGGTTGTGGCCGGTGACATTAACTACTTCACGCCGGCGGAGTAAATTATTCGATGACACGACGGCGCATATATATGATCCGCCATGGCAAGGCAGCAGCAGGGTGGGGCCAAGATGCGGATCCGCAGCTCGATGCCACGGGCCGCGACCAGGCGTTGGCTCTGGTCGATGAGGTGCAAGCCTTGGCGGGGGGCCCATTGCCGATTTTGACGAGCCCCTTGCGGCGGTGTCAGGAGACGGCCGCGCCCTTGGCGCAGGCTTGGCAGACGCATCCTCGCATCGAGCCGCGCCTTCGCGAGTTGCCATCGCCGATGCGCGATT
Organism: Rhodobiaceae bacterium; assembly: GCA_038147995.1. Taxonomy (GTDB): domain Bacteria; phylum Pseudomonadota; class Alphaproteobacteria; order RS24; family RS24; genus JAYODZ01. The sequence continues at coordinate 48,708 of JAYQUO010000013.1, forward strand.
TGTCTTTGCGGGTGGCCTGGCTCCGCCGCGTGATGGGTGGTGACTGGCCGAGCCTCGAACAAGATCTGGAGAGCGCGGGAACCGATTTTCTGGCATGGCGGCAGGGTATTTTGACTTTGCTCACGCAGAGCTTCGCGACTGATATGGTTATGGTGTCGCATTTTATTGCTATCAATGTTGCGCACGGCGCCGCTGAGGGGCATGACCGAGTTGTTGGCTTTCAACCTGATAATTGTTCGATTACGATTTTCGAGACCGACGGAACAGGGTTGGTCTGCCGCGCAATAGGCCGCGAGGCGGTGACGACAGTCAATTAAAGGCATCCAAGCCATCCAAGCGCAGCAGGCAGAAAATAGCTCTCCCCCGCAACTGGGTATGGCTTTTGCAACGCGAGCCTGCTATAGGCTAATCAAATTTTAAGGATCAATCGCTTACACAAGAGCGGGCGTGGCGGAATTGGTAGACGCGCTAGATTTAGGTTCTAGTGTCTTACGGCGTGGGGGTTCAAGTCCCTCCGCCCGCACCAGTTAAGAGATTGACAAAGGCGCAGCACAAGAGAGGAATTATGCAAGTCAAAGAAACAAAATCAGAAGGTTTGGCACGGGTACTCGAGGTGACGATCTCCGCGCAAGATCTTGACGCGCGCATGTCCAGCCGTTTGGACGAAATCAAAGGCCAAGTGCAGCTCAAAGGTTTTCGACCAGGCAAGGTGCCGGCTGATCATTTGCGCAAAACCTATGGCCAGCAGGTCATGTCAGAAATTGTGCAGCAAGTGGTTGGGGAATCCAGCCAGCAAGCGCTGACAGATCGTAACGAGCGACCAGCTCTGCAGCCTGAAATTAAACTCGTGGGCGAGGCTGGGCCAATCTTAGAGGGCAAAGCAGATCTTGTTTATGAGATGAACTTCGAAGTTATTCCGGAGATCAAACTTGCAGACTTCGCTAAAATGGAATTGGTGCGTAAGGTTGCCAAGGTCTCTACCGAACAAGTGCAAGACTCGCTGTCGCGCCTTGCCAGTTCGCGTCAAACCTTTACCGCCAAAGACGCCAAGGAAAAAGCAAAGTCGGGCGATCAGGTCAAGATCGACTTCATTGGCCGCATTGACGGCGAAGCCTTTGATGGCGGTACTGCTGAAGGCGTCAATTTGGTGCTCGGATCGGGTCAATTCATCCCTGGCTTTGAAGAGCAACTTGAGGGACATAAAGCTGGCGATGGCGTCGACGTCAAAGTGACTTTCCCAGAAGATTACGGCAGCGAGGCTCTGGCTGGCAAAGAAGCCATCTTCGAGTGCAAAGTGCACGAAGTAAGCGCGCCAAGCGAGACGGCAATTGATGACGATTTTGCAACCAGCCTCGGGATGGAAAATCTCGAAAAGCTGAAAGAAGCAATCGAGGAGCAAATTCAGCGTGATTACGGGCAAATGTCGCGTACGCACTTGAAGAAAGCGCTCCTAGATGCTCTGGATGCGTCGCATGATTTCGAATTGCCACCTGCGATGGTCAATATGGAATTTGACCAAATTTGGCATCAGTTTGAGCATGAGCTCGAGCATGAAAATAAGAAAATTGAGGATCTGGACGAAGATGAAGATAGTCTAAGGGCTGAGTACCGTAGCATTGCCGAGCGTCGTGTGCGCACGGGTCTCGTCTTGGCCGAAGTCGGCACGCAAAATAAAATTGAAGTAACGCAAGAGGAAATTAACCAGGCTCTGATGGAGCGTGTCCGTCAATTCCCAGGACAGGAACGTCAGGTGCTTGAGTATTTCCAAAAAACGCCGGATGCCATGGCGCAAGTTCGGGCCCCTGTATTTGAGGAGAAAGTCGTAGACTTTATCGTCGAGCTGGCAAAAGTGACCGAAACGGAAGTATCGCTCGAAGACTTGATGCGCGATCCGGCGGAAGACGATGATAACGCTGCCAAGAAGCCGGCAAAGAAAAAAGCCGCCGCTAAAAAGCCAGCAGCAAAAAAGGCGGCTGATAAAGCAGATGAGAAAAAGCCAGCAGCGAAAAAGGCGCCAGCCAAAAAACCTGCTGCTAAAAAATCGACGGCGGCCAAGCCCAAAAAGGCAGACTAAACTTTCTGTCTTTTCGGCCTTGGCAATTCTGCCGACTTACACCACATTCAGTGGATAAGACGTATTATGGCGATGAACGGAGTTTACGATGTCTGACGTGATGGAAACTTATATGAGCACGCTTGTGCCTATGGTTGTTGAGCAAACCAGCCGCGGCGAACGGGCGTATGACATATATTCTCGCTTGCTGAAAGAGCGCGTGATTTTTGTCACGGGGCCGATTGAAGATTATATGGCGAGCCTGATCACGGCGCAGTTGCTGTTCTTGGAAGCCGAAAACCCTAAAAAAGAAATTTCAATGTATATCAACTCGCCCGGTGGCGTTGTGACGGCGGGTATGGCGATTTATGACACGATGCAATATATCCGCCCACCTGTGTCGACCTTGTGTATTGGTCAAGCCGCTTCGATGGGCTCGCTCCTGCTGGCAGCGGGTGAGAAAGATATGCGCTTTGCGTTACCGAATGCGCGCATCATGGTGCATCAGCCTTCGGGTGGATTTCAGGGGCAGGCCTCTGACATTGAGCGTCATGCTCAAGAAATTCTCGACATGCGGGCGCGCCTGAATAAGATTTATGTCAATCATACAGGGCAAACTTTACGAAAAATTGAAGATGCGCTGGAACGCGATACATTTATGACAGCCGATCAGGCAAAAGACTTTGGCTTGATTGATAACGTCGTCACAGCGCGCGGCACGGATGATGCATCAAAAGACTAGGCTGGCGGTGCCTTGTTTGGCGAAACCGATACAAGGCTTGTCTAGGCGGTGCGAAATATGGTGATATAAAAATTCTGAGTGAGTCGGTAAAAAGGATACGGGAAATTGAGCAAAGTAGGATCTGGCGATAGCAAAAGCACTTTGTACTGCTCTTTCTGCGGAAAGAGCCAACATGAAGTTCGCAAACTCATCGCTGGGCCAACAGTTTTCATTTGCGATGAATGTGTCGAACTGTGCATGGACATTATTCGTGAAGAGAGCAAAGCCTCGCTTGTCAAGACGACCGAAGGTGTGCCGACACCGCATGAAATTCTCGAGGTGCTGGACGATTATGTGATCGGCCAAACGCACGCGAAGCGCGTTTTGTCGGTGGCAGTACACAATCATTATAAACGTTTGAAGCATGCTGGTAAGACGGGCGATGTCGAGCTTGCCAAGTCAAATATTCTTCTGATCGGCCCGACGGGTTGCGGCAAAACCTTGCTTGCGCAGACGTTGGCTCGCATTCTTGATGTGCCTTTTACCATGGCGGATGCGACCACACTGACCGAAGCTGGCTATGTTGGCGAAGACGTCGAAAATATAATTCTCAAACTGTTGCAAGCGGCTGACTATAATGTCGAACGCGCCCAACGCGGGATCGTCTATATTGACGAGGTCGATAAGATCACCCGCAAGGCTGAAAATCCGTCTATCACGCGGGACGTTTCGGGTGAGGGGGTGCAGCAGGCGCTGCTCAAAATCATGGAAGGCACTGTCGCGTCTGTGCCGCCGCAAGGGGGGCGTAAGCACCCACAACAAGAATTCTTGCAAGTCGATACAACAAACATCTTGTTTATTTGTGGTGGCGCCTTTGCCGGGTTGGACAAAATGATCGCCAAGCGCGGTCTCGAGACCTCAATTGGATTTGGTGCCAATGTCCATATGCCAGAAGAGCGCAAAACGGGTGATCTTTTGAAATTAATCGAGCCAGAAGACTTGCTGAAGTTTGGCTTAATTCCGGAATTTGTTGGGCGTCTTCCTGTTCTTGCGACGCTTGAAGATTTGGATGAAGATGCTCTGGTGACGATTTTGACCGAGCCTAAAAATGCTTTAGTGCGTCAGTATCAAAGCTTGTTTGGCATGGAAGACGTCAAGTTGACCTTTACCGATGAGGCGCTGCGCGCTATCGCGCAAAAGGCGATTGAGCGAAAAACGGGTGCGCGTGGACTGCGTTCGGTGCTGGAAGGTATTTTGCTCGACACGATGTTTGAGTTGCCGGGTCTAGAAAATGTTGAGGAGGTTGTGGTCAATCCCGAGGTCATCGAGGGCAATGCCAAACCGCTCTATATTTACGCAACCCAAAAAGAAGAGAATTTGACAGCCTCGTCGACCTCTGCGTCATAATATCTCAATAAATGTCGATGGCGCAGACCTGCGCATCTCTTGAATTCGCTATTTTTATCACCACATAGAGGGTAGGCGCAGGAAGCTGTGAATGCGTGCGTGTTTTGTTTTGACCCCGCTTTGTGAATCACGGGGTAATAAAAACGCCGCTGCATGATCAGATGCATGCGCTTAAA
>JAYQUO010000014.1:0-52588 GCA_038147995.1 Rhodobiaceae bacterium
CGTCAGCTCGGCTCGATCTTTACCAACCAAATGGGCTGGGTAATTTTCTTCAATAAACTGGCGGACTTCGGCGCGAAACGCCTGATCCTCAGCGGTAAATTCTACGTCCATAGAAAGCTCCTCTTCGAGGTCTCGAATTTAACCTAAAAAGCACCATTTTCAACTCATCCGTACGGTTAAAATGACGCATGAGACTTGGCCAGAGGCTTGGCAAAAAGCGCTACTTCATGCTAGGTCACGGTTATGTCTGGATCTAAAACCCGTCCCTCGCCTTGCATTGGCGTCTGCGCTGTCTCTGCCCGAGCTGGATTTTGTATTGGTTGCGGCCGAAAATTGGCTGAAATCGGAGGCTGGACTGGGTTTTCTGAAGAACAACGCAACGCTATTCGCGCTGTCCTACCCGAGCGCCTCAAATCCCTTCAAAGCGCTCCGTCAACCTAAGGACGAAACCAGTCCAACAAAGGCTGGTAGGACACCACTTCACCAATGACGATAATCGAGGGGGGCTCGAGTTGCTCGGCCTCTACCGCATCGGCCGCCTTTGCCAAGGTACTCAAAACCACGCGTTGGCGCGGCGTTGTCGCATGGGTAACAATGGCAACGGGTTCATCGCTGGCGCGACCAGCATCTCGCAGCAATTGAGCGATTTGGCCAATTTTCTGCATCGCCATGTAAATAATAATTACGGGAGAACCGCGCGCGATCGCGGCCCAATCCATTTTCTCGGCATTGCGATCCCCTGCCAGATGGCCCGTCACAAAAGTAACGGCATGATTAACGTCGCGGTGGGTGGCTGGAATACCTGCATAAGCGAGCCCGCCAACGCCAGCGCTAATGCCTGGAATAATGCGGATCGGGATATTCTGCTCGACAAGCGCTTGGGCTTCTTCACCACCCCGCCCAAAAATAAAGGGATCTCCACCTTTAAGCCGCAAGACGCGCTGCCCCGCTTTGGCCTGATCAATCAACTCGCGGGTAATATCCTCTTGTTTCCAGGATGGCCGTCCGCCCCGTTTACCAGCGTAAAGCAATTTAGTATGCGCGCTTGCTAAAGCTAAAATATCCTCACTAACCAAGGCATCATAAATGATAACATCGGCTTGGCGCAGCGCATTGACGGCATGTAACGTCAAAAGCCCAGGATCGCCTGGGCCAGCGCCGACAATCCACACCCAACCAGTTGCAAAGGTCGGCAATCCAGACAGGCTGACATCTGGCAGATCTCGCCCAGATGCACCGAGGCGGATAATGTCCTGTTTGCGTTCATCACTCATATAGCGCTTATAAGCGAGCACTGGGGTGTAAGACAAGAATTGCGTATGGCCAGAGACTTTACCTATTCGATCAAACATCTTATGACAGCGATAAGAAGCGCATAGGAGAACTCCATGTTTGGCATACCGCATTCTGATCTTTCGGAAAATAGCTTTGAATTTGAGACGATGCCCTTGATCAAACCGACAGGGTTTCGGGAATATGATGCGCGCTGGCTGTTCAAAGACGAGATCAACCTAACGGGGATTCAAGCTCTTGGCTTTGGTCTTGGCACGTTGCTGCACGAGCTGCTGGGCGATAAGCCCGCCATTGTCGTTGGGCATGATTTTAGGAGTTACTCTCAAAGCATAAAACTGGCGCTCACAACGGGCCTGATACAGGCTGGGGTGCAGGTTCATGATATTGGCCTCGCCCTTTCACCGGTCGCTTATTTTGCCCAGTTCGATCTCGATATTCCCGCTGTCGCTATGGTCACAGCAAGTCATAATGAGAATGGCTGGACGGGCGTCAAAATGGGCGCTAGCAAGCCGCTTACATTTGGGCCCGACGAAATGAGTCGATTGAAAGAAATTGTCTTGTCGGATCAAGGCCAAGCGCGCGATGGTGGAGGTTATCAACGGGTCGATGGCATGGCCGCGCGATACATGCAAGACTTGACGTCGCGGCGCAGTTTTGAGCGCCCGATCCGCGCCGTCGTGGCCTGTGGCAATGGAACAGCAGGGGCTTTCGCCCCAGCCGTTTTATCCGCCTTGGGTGTTGACGTTATTCCATTACATTGTGATCTGGACCACAGCTTTCCGCATCACAACCCGAACCCAGAAGACATGGAGATGTTGCACGCCTTGAGCGCGGCCGTGAAGGAACATAAAGCCGATATCGGCTTTGCCTTTGATGGCGACGGCGACCGCTGCGGTGTCGTGGACGATCATGGCGAAGAAATTTTCGCTGATAAAATGGGTGTGCTGGTTGCCCGCGACCTGGCGCAGATTTACGAAAAACCGCAATTTGTTGTCGACGTGAAGTCGACTGGTTTATTTTTGACCGACCCTGAACTGCAAGCTCGAGGCGTCGTGACCCATTACTGGAAAACGGGTCATTCCTACATGAAACGTTATACACATGACACGGGCGCCCTGGCGGGCTTTGAAAAGAGTGGGCACTATTTCTTCAACACGCCCATCGGCCGTGGCTATGACGACGGTATTGTGACGGCGATTGCCATTTGCGATATGCTCGACCGTACGCCCAAAAAACTCTCAGAGCTGAAAGACAGCCTGCCCGTCACCTACAGCTCGCCAACCATGTCGCCGTTTTGCCCTGACACAGAGAAATATCGTGTCGTCGATGCGGTGGCAGAAAAACTAAACCAAATGGCTGCGCAAAACGAAAAGATTCTAGATCAGACCATTACCGATATTGTGACAGTCAATGGTGTGCGGATCACGCTTGAGGACGGCAGCTGGGGGCTCGTTCGCGCCTCATCCAACAAGCCTGGTCTTGTCGTTGTGGTGGAAAGCCCGGTAAGCGACACTCAAATGCGGGCAATGTTTAGCTTTCTCGATGGTCTCTTGAGCGTCTATGACGAAGTCGGCGAATACGACCAAAAGCTCTAAGCCAGCCACGCATAGAACATGCGAGCCGACATCAACAGCAAGAAGCCGCCAAAAATAGTCTGTAAGACCCGTTTATCAAGACGGTGCGCTAGCCTGACACCAATCGGCGCACCATAACTTGTCGCGGGAATCATAATGAGGAAAGCGAGGCCACTGATATAGCCGAGCGAATAAGCCGGCAAATCCGCAATACCCCAGCCGGCCCAAACAAAACCGAGAGCGGCTGGCAGCGCGATAAAAAACCCCACTCCTGCCGAAGTGGCCACGGCGACATGCATGGTTTTACCCGACAGCGTCAGCATCGGAACAGAGAAGGTGCCGCCGCCAATTCCCATCAAAGCCGAGAAAAAGCCGATGGCACTGGCCACAATCATTTGAACGGGGCGCGGCACGCCGCTTTGCGCCGCATCGGGCTGGTCGGGTAAAAATAAAATCCGCAAACCTAAAATAAAAACAATGACGGCAAAAATAGCCTTCAAACCATCGGCCGAAATCATTCGCACAACAATAGCTCCGGTCGTGGCACCGAGCATGATCGGGACCGCCCATAATTTAAGGGTCGTAAAATCGACAGCACCTGTTCGCGCATGGGCGCGGAAAGATTGCACCGAAGTCACCGTAATAATCGCCAACGACGTGCCAACCGCAAGGTGCATTTGCAACGCCTCGGGAACCTGCAAAAAAATGAAACACTGAAACAGGACAGGGACCATAATCAGCCCGCCGCCAACACCCAACAGACCAGCCATGATGCCGGCCGCTAGTCCCGAGACCAGAAGCGCCACAATTAAAAATATTAAGTCGGTCATGATCAATCCTACGGAATTGACGCAAAGCCTGCGGCCGGTAACCGCGATGGGTGCGGCTCATCCTGCTGCGGCGCCGATGCCATAAAGTCTAAAACCTCACGCAATAAATCCGCCGTTGCCGTCGATTTTGGTGCTTGCTCGCTCAAAAACCGCCGAAACAAGCGCGCCCTTGGACAATTTTGGTACAAGCCCAAAATATGTCGGGTCAGGGCATGAAGGGGTATCCCCCGCGCACATAGATCCTCGGCATAGGGGATCAGCGCCGCCAGCACATCTTCGCGGCTGATTTTGTCTGCCGTCTCGCCGAAAAACAATTGATCAACATCGGCCAATTGATAGGGGTTTTTATAGGCCGCACGCCCCAACATAACGCCATCGACCTTTTCAAGATGTCGCGCCGCCTCCTCGAGCGTCGCAATGCCACCGTTTATAACAACGACGGCATCGGGATAACGCTGCTTTAGGCGATAGACGATATCATAGTCGAGTGGCGGGATATCACGATTTTCTTTCGGGCTTAAACCTTCAAGCCATGCCTTGCGCGCGTGGATAATAAAATGGCGAATACCAACACGATGCGCGCTTGCCACCAGCTCAAACAGGGCTTCTTCAGGATCTTGCTCATCGACCCCAAGTCGACATTTCAGCGTGACGTCAATCTTGACGCGGTCGGCCATTGCGGCCAAACACTCAGCCACCAAATCAGGCTCTCGCATCAGGCAAGCTCCAAAGCGACCCGACTGCACCCGATCGGAAGGACAACCAACATTTAAGTTGATCTCATCATAGCCGTAATCCGCGCCAATCATCGCGGCCTCAGCGAGCTTGCCGGGGTCGCTACCGCCCAATTGCAAAGCGACCGGATGCTCGACGGGATGAAACCCCAGCAAATAATCGCGCTCACCGTGTCGGATAGCGTCAGCCGTCACCATTTCCGTATAAAGCCGCATGTGGCGCGACAATTGCCGCAAGAAAAACCGATCATGGCGATCGGTCCAATCCATCATCGGCGCGACACAAAAGCGGTGAGACGTAGTCATATCTCTGTTTGCCGCAGAAATCATCGATCCGCAAGAGACAAACAAAAAGGCGAGGCATTCGCATGCCTCGCCCTTAATTCAGTAATCCGCCGAATGAGGCTTGATTATTTACCTTTCGGCAATTCGTTATAGGGAACCGTTTTATCAACGCGCACATCCTGCGGCAGGCCAAGCACCTGCTCGGACACGATATTGCGCAAGATTTCATCAGTTCCGCCAGCAATACGATAGCCCGCTCCACCGAACCATTGGTTCTGGAAAGCCGCATTCAGAGGTGATAACTCGCCATCATGCAAAATACCGCCCTGACCTTGTAGCTCCATACCAAAACCGGCAAGGTCTTGCATTTTTGGTCCGGAGACAATTTTACCGATAGAACTCTCGGGCCCAGGCTGTTGGCCTTTCGACAGGGCGGTTAGAGTTCTGAACTTGGTATATTTCAGACCTTGCGTCTGCACATACCAATCTGCCAAGTGCTCGCGCACATTGCTATCTTTGATTGCTGGCCCCGACTCCAATTCCGTATCGCGCGCCAATTGCAACAGCTCGTTATAATCAACGCCCGTGCCCTGCCCGATCGCCAGCCGCTCATTCATCAACGTCGTTAGAGCCACCTTCCAGCCCTCACCGACAGCCCCCAAGCGCTGTGAATCAGGCACCCGCACATCGGTGAAAAACACCTCATTAAAATTTGCGTCGCCCGTAATTTGCTTGATCGGACGAATTTCAATTCCAGGGGATTTCATGTCGAGGAAGAAAAAGGTCAGGCCTTTATGCTTTGGCACTGTCGGGTCGGACCGCGTTACGATAATCCCGTAGTCGCAATAATGTGCCCCAGAGGTCCACACTTTTTGCCCATTGATCACCCAATCATCGCCATCGCGCTCGGCTTTGGTGCGCAAGCCCGCAACGTCCGATCCAGCCGATGGTTCCGAGAACAGCTGACACCAAATTTCTTCGCCATAAAGAGCTGGTTTAACAAAGCGCTGTTTTTGCTCTTCCGTCGCCCATGCCAACATGGTGGGAATGCACATACCCAAGCCAATTTCATAAAAGCCACCCGGAACATCGAAATGCGCTTCCTCTTGCGAATAAATCACCGACTGGATTGAGCTACCACCAAGGCCGCCATATTCCTTCGGCCAGGTAATTGCGGCATAGCCCGCTTCCGCTTTTTTCGCTTGCCAAGCGCGAGCGCGTTCAAGGCGTTCGCTTTCGGGACGAATGGAGCGGCCCGCGCGCGCCTTGCGTGGATCTTTCAGTTGAGCATTGGCTTCGAGCCAGCTCCGCACTTCGGCACGAAAACTTGCTTCTTCCTTTGTGTCGTTAAAGTCCATGTTCAATCCTATCTTTTACGTTAAATCATTCTCATTCAATGCTATTTAAGACGCCAAATTGGCGCGTTCGAGTGCCGAGACCAAACGATCCTTCCAGCGACTGGCGCTACCTAGAGCGAGGCCCAGAAGCTTGGCACGGCGGTAATGAAATTGCGGATTTGCCTCCCATGTAAAGCCAATCCCACCATGCACTTGGATGTTTTCCTGCGCGGCAAATCGATAGGCTTCTGTGGCTGCAATGCGCGAGGCCGCGGCCGCAATCTCTAAATCATGACCTTCATTGGCGAGAACCATCGCGCCGTAATAACAATTACTGCGCGCCAGTTCGAGCTTCACATACATATCAGCGATTTTATGTTTAATCGCCTGATAAGAACCAATTTGCCGGCCAAAAGCATAACGGTCGAGCGCGTAAGTGCGGGCCATATCCATCGCCGCCTGGGCACCACCAACTTGCTCGAAGGCCATCAAAACAGCGGCACCCGCTTCGATCCGCGTATACATATCCCAGCCCTCGCCAGCCGCGCCAATCAACTCTGCCGTCGCGCCATTAAAATCGATGCGCGCATGACCGCGTGTCGGATCGATGGTTTGCACGGCACTGGCCTGCGCTTTGTCTTGCGACAGATCAACCAAAGCAAGGCTCGGCCCTTTTTCCGACTGGCACAACACGATCGCCACATCGGCATCCAAGCCATCAGCAACGGGCAATTTATGACCGCTCAGACTTCCACCTTCAATGCGGCATTCGAGATTGCGGGGGTTCGGGGCTTGCACACCTTCTGCCGCTGCCAAGGTGCCGATAATTTCACCGGCTGCGAGCTTTGGCAACCAGTGCTGCTTCTGCTCCTCGGAGCCAAATAGCCGAAGCGCTTCGGCCGCCATGTAGATCGATGACGAAAAAGGTACAGGCGCGACGGCGCGGCCTAATTCTTCTGCGACCACACAAAGCTCGAGCGTACTCAAGCCAAGTCCACCATACTCCTCAGGGATAGCCGCGCCCCCGACCCCCAGCTCAGCCAAACCTGACCAGATATCCGCTGCCATGGTTTGATCGCTCTCGAGCACAGCTCGAACACGCTCGATCGGGCATTTATCTTCAAGGAAACGGCGAACCTGATCCTTCAACATTTTTTGATCATCGGAAAAATCGAAATTCATCTCGCACTCCCCTGAGACAGTCCTGTTTAAGAATAATTTATGATGCTAGATAAACCAGAAATCAGCGTCAATTCCTATGCACCAGCCAATTCATGCGGCAATCTGTCCGCGCCTGGCGACCAAGTCAAGCTAGTGGCGCCAATACGCGGTCGAGGCAAGCCGCCACTTCCACACGCGTTTCCGCAATATAGCTCGTCAACCGCGCGACGTCGGGTTGATTGGTTGCCCGCAAAAGGAGGTTTTCCGTTGATAGCGGCAGAGCTTCTGCGTGATTTGGACCAACGCAAAGACTTAGAATTTGGCGCAACACAGAAAAATTATGCCACGCCTCGGACAGGACATTAAAATCTGCATCAGACAAAATCTTGTGTGTATGCAGCTTGTGCAAGAGGAGATCGGTGTGCGGCGACAGGACGTCGCTGTGGTCATGCGCCGAGAGCAGAAGCAAGGTCTGCGCGATAAATTCGATCTCAAACAAACCGCCGCGGCCATGTTTAATATCCCATGACGATTGCGATGTTCTTTGCGCCAACAAGCGCTGCCGCATTTCGGCTATATCTTTTTTAATTGTCTCCGCATCGCGGAGGCGCGTTAAGGTCGCTGTGATTATAGCGTTAACGTGCTGACGTAAGCGGTCGTCACCCGCAATCAAGCGACCACGGGTTAAAGCCATGTGCTCCCATGTCCAAGCCTCATGCTGTTGATAATGTGCAAAACCCGATAGCTTACTCACCAATGGCCCACTATTGCCCGATGGGCGCAAGCGCGTGTCCACCTCATAGAGCGAGCCCTGCGCCGTCGGCGCGGTAAGCCCACTTAGAAAACGCCGCGTCGCCCGCGCAAACCATGTTTCCGCATCTAGCGGCTTCGCCCCATCCGAGGTCGCCAAAAAATCTGGCGCATCGCAGATCACGATAATATCGAGATCAGAGGTAATGGTCATCTCGCAGCTGCCCAATTTTCCCATTGCCAAAATCGCCATCGCCCCCGCGGCGATATGGCCATGTAACCGCGCAACATCACGCTGCGCCCAAGCGAGCGCCTGCGTGACCGCGGCATCAGCAAGAGCCGCAAAACCGCGCCCGCATGCGAGCGCGTCGAGCGGCTCACTTAAAAGCCGCACGCCGAGGGCAAATTGCCTCTCATGGACAAACAGACGAATGCGGTCTAGGGCTTGAATAATATCGTCACCTGGACAGTCAGCCAAAACCAATTTCAGATCGTCTGCAATGCGCACCGGATCTTGTAAGGCATCAAGGCCAGTCTCATCCAGCACGATATCAAGCAAATTCGCATTGTGGCTGAGCCACTCCGCCATGCGCGGCGCCGTGCCAATAATATCCACCACCAAATCCAACATGTTTGGATTAGCCTGAAACAAAGAAAAAAGCTGAACGCCAGCCGGTAAACCCGACAGAAATTTGTCAAACCGCAACAAATTTTCATCGGCGCGTCCATTGCGCGCCAGCGCGGTTAGAAGATGTGGTTTCAAGCGCGTCAGCATTTCTCGCGCCCGCGCTGAACGCATCGCTCTAACACGGCCGGTATGCCAGCCGCGAATAATGGCCGACATATCCGCAGGGCGTTGGAAACCCATATTTTCTAATGTCACCAGCGTATCAGGGTCGTCATCTGCGCCCGTAAAAACGAGATTCCCCGAGGTGGCAGACAAATTCTCGGCCGCCTCAAACAAATTCCCATATTCGCGTGCGACATAAGACAGATGCTGCGTCAGCTCTTCGCTCAGCGCCGCCGCCGACCCGTAGCCAGCAAAATGAGCAAATTGCTCCAGGGTCTCTTGATCCCGTGGCAAAGCATGGGTTTGCTCATCATTACGCATTTGCAGGCGATGTTCGAGGCGACGTAAATAGCAATAGCTGGCGTGCAAACCAGCCGCCGTCTGCTCGGTAATCCAGCCCTTTTTCGCCAATTCGGCAAGGACATCGAGGGTCGGGCGTTGGCGCAATGATTTCTCGCGGCCGCCGGCAATCAACTGCTGGGTTTGAACAAAAAACTCGATCTCTCGAATACCGCCCCGTCCGAGCTTGATATTATGCCCCGCCGTCGCGATTTGGGCGTGACCTTTCACGGCATGAATTTGCCGCTTCATAGAATGCACATCTTCGATCGCTGCAAAGTCCAAATTGCGACGCCAGATAAAAGGCGCCAACTCGGCTAAAAACGCCTCGCCTGCCCCGGTGTCGCCCGCGATCGCCCGCGCCTTAATAAATGCGGCCCGCTCCCAGTTTTGTCCGTGTCCCTCGTAATATATTAAGGCCGCAGGAACCGGCAAAGCGACGGGGGTCGAGCCAGGATCGGGCCGTAAACGCAAGTCAACACGAAACACATAGCCGTCAGCTGTCGGGTCTTGCAACAGAGCGCGCATATCGCGCGCGAGATCAATGTAAAATTTACTCTGCTCGACGCCATCGGCGAGCGGTAAAATATTAGGCTCATAAAAAAAGATTAGATCAATATCGGAAGAATAATTCAGCTCATAAGCACCATGCTTGCCCATCGCCAAAACGATAATACCCGATGCCGCCTCATCAACGGCCGCAGTCAGCTTGCCACGGCGATGCGCTTCGTCGAGTAAAAACCGGATGGTGACAGCGACCGCTTCATCTGCAAACTCGCTCAAGACGCGGGTGGTATGCATGACTGGCCAATATTCGGTAAGGTCCGCCAAAGCCGTCACGAGCGCGATAGCGCCCTTGGCACGACGCAAATCCCTCTCAAATTGCTTGCGCTCTGTTGCCCGCGAGGCATTTAGACCAGACATAAGATCGGCCAAAACATCCTCGGGGGCTGTCGCACCAAGACCGAGAATAACTTCCGGGTGGTGGCGAACGAGACGCACGAGATAGGATGAGTTCTCGCACAGCCAAAGAAAAAAGGCGCGATGCGTCGAAACCAGCTCGGCGGCTGCTGGCGGCAAGGCCTGCACCAAGTCCTGCAGAATACTCGCGCTGCGACTAGGATCGCGAGGCGAAGGTAAAACAATACTGTCGAACCGCATCAGCTCTGGCATGGCTAGGCTCGTGGAAGGGCGATGATAACGCTCAGGCCGTGCGGCTCGCTTTGCTCCAGTCTAAGGGATCCACCATGGCGTGCCGCAATCGCATGCACCAAAGGCAAACCAAGCCCCATGCCCGTACTCGTTCGAGCTGTATCGAGCCGGCCAAAACGGCGTAAAACGCGCTCGTGCGCGGACGCCGCAATGCCCTCACCATCATCGCTGAAACAAATTTCATAAGCGTTCGGGAATTCGGTCAAACGCATCCGCATCGTTCCCGCCGGCCGCAACCCGTATTTTAGCGCATTATCCAAAATATTTGTCATGGCTTGCACCAACAATGGCGCCGAGACAACAACTGATGCCGGTGCGTCGGGCAGTTCGAGATGTAAGGTCGCACCACTTTCTTCAATCAATGGTTCATACAAATCGGCGACATCTCGTACCAGCGCGACAAGGTCGGATGGTTCCGCGGCCAGAGGCGTCGCACCACTTTCCATGCGCGATAAAGACAAAAGAGCGTTGAAGGTAATAATCACATCGTCAATATCAGCTAAAATCGACGTGATCTCGTCTTGCTCAATGGCCTTACCATCGGCTTGCCGCTTGGCGATGATCTCGACTCGATTTTTGATGCGATTGAGCGGTGTGCGCAAATCATGCGCGATATTGTCACTGACATCGCGCATCGCACTAATCAACTCGGCAATCCGATCGAGCATGCGGTTAAAGTGATCAGCGACATGGTCGAAGGCGTCATCTTGCCCAGTCAGGGGAATGCGTTGCGCCAAGTCACCTGCCATTATCTCCGCAATGGTCTTATTCACATGATCGAGCCGTCGGTCAATATTATAGGCCAGCCAACGCCCACCCAACAGGCCTAGCCCAATAATCACCAAAATCGCAACGACCAGCAGGCGTCCAAAAACAGCCCCTAACTGGGATTGAAAAGCCGAGCTTCGGCCAATGAAGAGAGACATATTATCGGGCAGAGCAAATTTTCGGCCACGAATCATTTCTTGTTGCGTGGCATCAAGATAATCAAACTCTATCCAGTCGTCGGGGAAATCTCGGCTAGAGATCAGCGCCGGAACGCGATCAAGATTGCCGTTGAGTTTGACCCCACCAGCATCAACCAACCAATAGATAGCGGCTCCCGGATCGCGTCCAATCGAGTCAATTTCTGACCGCAGGGCGGCCAGCCCTTGATTCTGATACAACGCCATCAAACGTTGGCTTTCGCGCTCCACGCGGCGATCTAATTCGGCCCGCATGACGTTTGAGCTCTGCCACCACAAGAGAGAAAAAAGCACTGCCACCGAGACCATAAACAAGCCCGTATAAATCAGTGTGGTTTGTCCTGTGATCGACCTGATTAGACGCATGTCCCGTCATCCAAAATAAACCCCGCACCGCGCACTGTTCGGATTAGGGGTTGGGAAAATCCTTTATCGAGCTTTGCGCGCAGGCGTGACATATGCACATCGATAACATTTGTTTTGGGATCGAACTGGATGTGAAACACTTTTTCCAACAGCATAGCGCGCGTCACGAGCCGACCTTTATTTTCCGCCATATATAAGAGCATATTGAATTCGCGCGGCAAGAGATCCAGCTTTTGTCCCTGACGCTGCGCCGTACGACTTCTGACATCGAGAAGCAGATCACCGCAGGCGACTTGCGTTGTCGCCGGCACCGCGCGGCGCACTAACACCTCGAGCCGAGCAACCAGCTCGTCCAGCGCGAAAGGTTTTGCCAAATAATCATCCGCCCCCGCCCGCAGGCCGGATACGCGATCGTCTACCTCGCCAAGCGCCGATAACATGAGCACAGGGAGCGTGTTATTCTCTCGTCGCAAGCTCTCGATCAAACCAATCCCATCAAGTTCGGGCATCATACGATCGACAATCGCCGCATCGAAGGTGTCGCTGCGCAAAAGCTCAAGGGCCCGAACACCATTGACGGCATGGGTGACGGAAAAATCATACAGAGCCAAGCCATCCATTACGGATTGCGCGGTTCTTGGATCATCCTCCGCCAACAATATATGCATGCATTAGCTCCTCGTTAGGAACGAGTCTTGCGCAAAATGCGCCATAAGGTAAAGAGGCCAATGGCAAATAGTAAGAAGGGCCCAAACCACAAAAAATAATTTTGTGGAGAGAGGCGTGGCCGGAACAGAACAAAATCGCCATACCGCTCGGTGACAGCCGCGATAATTTCAGCGTCGCTTTGGCCGGCCAAAATATATTGCCGTACCAACGCCCGTAAATCGCGCGCCAGAGGCGCATCGCTGTCATCGATAGTTTGGTTTTGACACACCAGACAACGTAATTCTGCAGAAATAGCGCGAGCGCGCCCCTCGAGGGCTGGATCAGGTATCAACTCATCGGGTGTCAGGGCATTAACTGGCAGTATCAACGCATATAAAATCAGACTAACAATCCCGGCGCGCATATCAGCGTCTTCCCCCTCTCAGGCCAAACCCGCCTGCCAAGACCATAACAAGTGCGCCCAACCATATGAAAGCAACCAGTGGATGCTCCCAGATACGAATAACGCGGCGCCCATCCTCCAACTGCTCACCGAGAACAGCATAGATATGGCGAGACAGTTTGACGTCGATCGCCGCCTCCGTGGTTTGACTGCGCTCGGCGCTATAAATCCGCTTTTCGGGCGTGAGGGTTTTCGTCCGACCATCCAGATCGCGCATGACGATGCGCGCACGTTCAGCGACATAATTCGGCCCCTTGACCTGCGAGACGGCTTCAAAGACAAATTGATAGCCGCCAAGTTGGATGCGATCGCCAGGAGCTACGGCAACGACGGTTTCGGCACGCCATGCGGTGGCCCCGATAATACCCAACAACATCAGACCAATGCCCGCATGCGCTAGATTACCAGCGACGACGGATGGCGGTACAAGACCTAATCGTCCCCACAGGCCTGCGCGGCGGATGTCGAGCGCCGCCAGCAATGTTGCAATGGACGACATAATAAGCCACATCGCCCCGAACAAAGCAGCTAGCACTGACAGGCTCAGTTCGGCGTGCACCGACATAAAGGCGAGCGCCGCCAATAAGGCCGCCACCAGAGGCGCCGCCAGCGCTCGTCGGATTTGTAGCCACGAGGCGCGGCCCCATGCCAAAACAGGTCCGAAAGGCAGAATGACAAAAAACGGAATACAGAGCGGTAAAAAGACAGCGGCAAAATAGGGGGGGCCGACCGAGATTTTTCCAAGCCCCAATGCGTCAATGGCGAGCGGATAAAGTGTACCGATAAAGACCGTCGCCGTCGCCGTGGCTAAAAATATATTATTCAACAACAAGGCCGCCTCACGGCTCAGAAGCTGAAACGACTTCTCTATCTCATTGGCAAATGTCGCGCGGCTATATAAAGCCAAAGCGCCACCAATGGTTGCCGCAATGATTGCCAGAATGTACACGCCGCGCGCCGGATCATTGGCGAAGGCGTGCACCGAAGTCAAAACACCTGAGCGCACCAGAAAAGTTCCGATCAAGGACAGCGCAAAGGTTAAAATAGCAAGCAATACGGTCCAACGCATAAAATGCCCCTGTCGCGCTGTGACCTTGATTGAATGCAAAAAAGCTGTGCCGGCCAACCAAGGCATAAAGGAGGCATTTTCAACTGGATCCCAAAACCAAAAACCGCCCCAGCCGAGTTCGTAATACGCCCAAAAAGACCCCAGTGCGATGCCTGCGGTAAGAAACATCCAAGCCAAAAGTGCCCAGCGGCGCACCCATGCCGCCCAATCGGTTGATATTTGGCGATCAAGCATAGCGGCTATGGCGAAAGAAAAGCACAAGGAGTAGCCAACATATCCGGCATAAAGAAGTGGTGGGTGAGCCGCGAGCGCTGGATCTTGCAAAATCGGGTTCAAGCCCCGCCCCTCAAAGGGAGCAGGAAAACTGCGTGCAAACGGGTTGGAGGTAAACAGAATAAAACTCAGAAATCCAAGTGAAACCAGTGCTTGAGTCGCTAAAACACGCGCCCGAAAAATTAGCGGTAAACGCCCCGATAAGACTGCGAAGAGGGCACCATAGAGTGCCAGAATAAAGGCCCACATCAGCATTGAGCCTTCGTGGTTACCCCACGAACCAGCAATTTTATACAGCAGAGGCTTATCAATATGGCTATTGGCCGCCACGACATTGAGTGAGAAGTCCGAGGTCACAAAGCCGCGAATAAGCGCCGCGCCGGCAATAAACAAAAGACCGAGTTGAAGCACAGCGGCGCGTGGCGCGACCAGCATCCATGCGTCGCGGCCTCGACCAGCACCAGCAAACCCAATGCAAGCCTGCACGGCCGCAACCAACAAGGTCAGGATAACAGCAAAATGTCCAAGCTCAGCACTCACGGACGCACCTCCATTTTGCCGGCTTTTTGCAAGGCTTCAGCAACTTCCGGCGGCATATAATTTTCGTCATGTTTTGCCAACACGTTATCGGCGACAAAAATACCATCGGGGTGCAGGCGACCCTCCGCCACAACCCCCTGACCTTCGCGGAACAGATCGGGCAGCATGCCCGAATAGCGCACAGTTATCACAGCATTGAAATCGGTAACGACAAACGCAACATCTAAACCATCGCGCACCACACTCCCCTCCTGCACCATACCGCCAATACGAAATCGACGATCAGCCGCTGGTGGGTTTTCCGCCACTTCCGTCGGGGATCGGAAAAACACAATATTGTCTTGCAAGGCTGTCAGAGCAATCCATGCCGCCAGCCCGAGTGCCACAAGGGCACCGAAGATAAGATAGGCGCGCAAGCGTCGCGGCGACGTCTTGGTCATTTTTGTTCCTTTTGCTGTCTAACTTGAGACTTTACCTGGTCGATCAGAGTGCTGATAGTTTGCCGAAATGGATCCTGCTGATCCAAGGAGGCGATAAGCCTATCCCATAAAGCAAGCGCGTCTGACCGCTTTCCTTGTTGCATCAGCGATAGGCCCTGCAAAAACCTTGCGCGCGGGTGGCTGGGGTCCAGCTCTAAGGCCTGCGCCAGCGCCCGCAGGGCAGCATCCTTAACGAGCCCGCCTTCCATTGCAATATAGCTCTCGGCGATCGCGACGCTGATATCGGCCGACTGGCCCTCGAGTTGGGCGACAATATCCCAGGCCGCGATCGCCCGATCATAATCACCTATTTGTTGGCGCAGACGCGCCAAAAGGCGCCAACCTTCGGCATCATTCGGCGTCTCTGCTAAGCGCTTCTCTATTTTGACGATAATAGCCCCGACGGGAAGCTCCTGCACGGGCGCATCAAGCCGTTCTGCCAAAGGCATGTCAGGGCGCCCTTGCGCCCCAAGGCTCAGATATAAAAGCAGACCCGCAACAGGAATAGCGATCATGATGAGCGTCAGGGAGCGACTTTCCCCTAGCTGCCGAAGCGGCGCCCCAAGAACCCAAGCTGTCGCGACGGCCATAATTGGCATAGCGCCCCAGACAAGGAAGTCTGACATCTTCAGCCACCTATATAGGTGACGACTTCAGGCATCGGGGCCCGTGTCGTCTCTAATCGGTTGATCGGCGCATCGGGATCGGCGTAGCCAAGAGCGAGACCACAAAAGAAGGTCATCGTATCGGGAATATCAAGAAACGCCTTCACGCTCGGTGCCCACATTGCCCAAATTTCTTGCGGACAACTGTGCAAACCATTTTCGCGCGCTAAAAGCATGATGGATTGAATAATCATCCCCAAATCCGACCATTGCCCCTCTTGCATTTGCTTATCGATTGCAAAGAACATGGCTGTTGGCGCTCCGAAAAATTTATAATTCTCAAAAATTTGCTCGAGGCGTCCCATTTTGTCTTCCCGCGGAATGCCCAAAATATCATACATGCGTTCGCCCACATCGTTTCGACGAGCGCGATAAGGCTCGGACAATTCGGGCGGGTAGATGTGATATTCCGAACCCTCTCCCGCTGGGTTAGCACGGGCTTTAACGAGAATATCGGCTACAAAGTCTTGCAACGGTTGGCCGCTCACCGCCCACATGTGCCAAGGCTGGAGATTACCACCAGATGGCGCGCGGGTGGCCGTTTCAACGATTTTTTCAAGGATTTTAGGATCGACAGGCGTGTCGAGGAAGGCGCGGCAAGAAAACCGCGTTGTAAGAGCGTCGGTAACGCTAGCGGAAGCAGTTGTTAAGCGGGACATGTTGACTCCTTTGAGAGGGGCCTAACATATCACAGCCTTTAATTATGGCCAGAGTAGATCATCCAAGGGGGTACTGAAATGTTAGCATATACAGAACGATATCAATCTTACCGCCCGTGATCCTATTTTCGTTCACGCGTTCATTGCCCGTCCGAATAAACAAATCGGTGGGCTGCCAATAAACTAAGGGGGGGTTGCAAAGGCCCAGCACTTGCGTACCCTCATCACCACTCATGCGAGTCGCAAAACGATAGCTCGAGGCAGCATCACCGATATTAATCAGCGTCGAACCCGTGATCGCCTCGGTGATGACGGCGGTTAACCCAAAAACCAAATGATGGCTGGGGAGATAACCTTGAAAGCCAACATCAACCTGATTGGCAGCCGTTAAGTCCAGCGTATAACGATTGACAATAAGGTCTAGCCCACCGATCAGATTGACGCGATCGGGCGTCGCGGGTGCAGGCGAGGGTTCGGCCCCCGTCGGCAAGGATGTCCAGGTAAGACCATCAAATATGGCGAGCTCGTTCTCGCTCAGCAAATAGGCGCGCCAGCCCCGTTGCGGCGTTATAAAGATCCAGCCTCCGTCTTGCCACGTCGCAATTTGCCCATCGCGGTCTAGCCAAACACCTGTGGCATCGGCACCAACAAAATGACTATCACCTGGCGCCGGGTTTTCTGGCGGAACGACGCTCACAGCGGCGTGTAAAGTTAATTGAACAATGCCGTCAAGCTTGCGCAAGGCCTCATTTACCGTCACATGTTTTTGCGCTTGCGACGGTAAAATATAAGGCAAGCTCAGTCGGCTGGAATGTTCATCCGGATTATAAATAACCATGGGTCTTCTCTCAGAAAGCTAGGGGCGTCACGCCGCTGTTTGTAGATAGGGGGAAATATTCAAACGCGCGCTGTATCCTGCGCCGCGTTTCTGGCTCACTTGAGCAATTTCGACGCGCCACGCCAATGCATCGGGATAAGCTGCGCGGTCAGCCTGCCAATCGACGGCACGATAAATCCATTGCGGCGATATCGTTGTCTCTTGGCGCACCAGATCGTCCGCCGCCCAAATGCGCAATCGGTAGAGTTCTTCTACCTCGCCCAGATCAATCTCGGCGGCCTCAAAATCATCGGCATCAAAGCGACCGCGGCGAACCCAAGTCAGAATGATGTCGGAAGTCAGCTGCAGATCGGCCCGCAAATGCACGGGCGCCAAACATGTGAGACCCGCACGCGTTATGTCGCTGGCCGCGGATTGCCATGCTAGACTGCTGTCGTCCATATCGCGAGGTCCGTAGCGAAACCGCAACTGATCGCCAAGCACACCAGGCTCTATTGGCAAGGGCTTTAAAGCATTTGAAATCAGAACACAGTCTTGTCCAGCAGGACAAACAGTCGCCATAACACCGTCGCTGCCCGCCTGCCCGCGCAAGAAATCGCGCACTATATATGTGTCCGCGCCAACCAACTCGGCCGATGCAAATTGCATAACCTCCCAGCCGTTTAGCGTTTTTACGGCCAAGCTATTTTCCCCGTTTAAAACATCAACACGGTGACGACTTTGAAGCGCGCCATAGTCTAATGCGACGCGGATGCTTTGGCCCGTGAGCCAGCGACCCGTTGGCCCCGCTGGTAGTGGGTCTAAAAGCCGTCCCATAATGGCTGGATGGTCCATATCCAGCCACCATGTTTCTGCTTCATCGGTCAGCCGCACATAGGCCGGAAATGGTTTTCCGGTCGCCGCCACAACGGGAATACCCGCCGGCCATGTGGCGTTGAGCGGTCGCGCAGGCCAGCCACTCGGCAGATCGAGCACAACGGCATATGGATAATAAATTTTCGGCGGCTGATAGCCTTCCGCCTCGATAGGCGCGCTGATCGCGAGATCAGTCGCGTCATACAGGTTTTGATTATGGGCAACCGCTGTGACCCGGATCACCGTGCTATGTTCCACCGCCGTGATCCGCCACAGACGGGCCGAAAATCGAATAACATCTGTCGGCTCAAGCCAGCTATGCATGAGAGATAGCGTAAGGGTCAATCGCTCGCGCTCGGCCCAACTTTCACGCAAAATGCGGTCAGCTAGCCCTTGGGCTTGGGCGGCGCTCAATACAGCAGGCAAAGCCAAAGACTGAACGGGCGCAACTGCACCGGGTTTGCGAGCCGTTGCTATCGCTGGCTCATAAGCTGCGTCATTGCGATGGTAGGATAGTCGAACTTCATGCGGTAATTTTTGTTGGTCCGATAGGGTGTATTGTTGCGATGCGCTATCACCGACACTCGCAAGATCGTCGAGCGAAATGTTAACAACATGGCTGGCAAATCGGGGCGTCACATGCAAACTGTTAAAGCGTCCAACGACATCTAGGCCAAAGGCGCGCAAGAGCGGTTGTAAAGCATCCTGCCGTGGTTGCACGCGATCTATGATGTAGCCGTCAAAACTGGCATTAAATATGGTACCGTCGAGTTGCAAATCATGCGCCGTTAAATCGGATAACATATCGGTCAGTGACGTGCTGCTCAGCCGCGCATTGACCCAATGTCCGGTCTCCCAATTCGGTGCATCCGCCCACACGCCGCGCGTATAGGGGAAAGCGGGATAAGGCCGGGCATCCCACGACCAAATAAAAAATGCATCCGCCGGTATCATCGATCCACCATAGATTGGCGATGTCGGATTATGCGCGGTATCACGGTAATACGACAAAAGAGTGCGGATATATTGGCGTTGAATTAAATCATCCCGTAGCCCCGAAGAATAATATGGACGCCCAGCTTCACCCCGCTGCAAGTCGGGGAACAGGTTTGGTTGGTTACTTCCCTTATCAACAGCAGGGCACCCCAATTCGGTCAACCAAATCGGTTTACTTTGCGGTTGCCATGGCGTTGTGCCGAATGATGTGCCGTTGACCAGGCGGTAATGTGGTTGCGACCACCAAGCTTCGATATCTTTCATGCGGTGCAATCCGGCATTTGGGCCGGCGCTATTTAGCGGCGAGCGGCGTTGCGCATCGCGCGCCTCTATATCGGCGTAATAATAGTCAAATTGCTCACCCCCCCGAACTTGGCTCATTAAATAATCGAGATCGTAAATTGAGCTCGCACCATCGCGCGCATCGACATGCAAGTCGCCATGACGCCAATCGGAAAGTGGAAAATAGCAATCAATGCCCACGAAGTCGCAATTCGCATCGGACCAAAAGCTATCGAGCGGAAAATCTTCAAAATCAGGATTGCCGCCCAAAATACCATATTCCGTCCAATCAGCGGCGTAGGATAATTTTGTATCTGGCAGAAGATGACGAATCTCGGCCGCCAACTCAGTGAGTTTTTCGGCAAAAGGAAAACGTCCCGATGCATTGCGCAAACGTGAAATGCCTCTGAGTTCAGAGGCCAGCAAAAAAGCATCTACGCCACCCGCCTCGGCGCATAGCGCCGCATAGTGGTGCACCATGGTCGACAAGCCAGCTCCATCCGATGCAAATAATCGTGTCATCATTGCATCGATTTCGGCCGATCCGTTGGGCGTGCCAGCCCGCTCCGGCGCCGGATAGCAGGTGATCTCACCGCGCCAGGGAAACCGCCCTTGTTGCGCATCCGAATATGGGTCTGGTCGATCTTCAGCCGCCGGCACGTCGAGCATAATAAAAGGATAAAACATCACCTGATAGCCACGTGCGCGCAGATCTTGCAGCGCGCGAACCACCGACGCATCGCTCGGGGTACCGCCATAAGCGGGACGGCCGTCGAGCTCCGAAACCGGCGGTATAGCGCCGCGCGGAAGCCCTTGAACCGACCAAGTGCTCGGAAACGTGTCCTTATTGCGGGTTTCACACCGCGGCTCGATTGTTACAGTCTGCAACCGGAGATCATCGGCAAACCAGGTCACCACCAGAGCAACCCAGCGCGTATTCGGACACATTTGTTGCAACTGATCGAGCGCGACCGCCCAATCCGATTTATGCGGCGAAATATGAATATTTTCGGACGCCGCTTGGGCGCGCCCCAAAAGACGAATATGGGGGAGCGGGTCATAGCCAAACTCGGTCGCGCCGGGAATAATATTAACAGCAGAGATCGCGTCAGCGAGATCGTCGCCCGCGGCAAAAACTTCAAAACTCAATTGCGGCAGACGATTGCCGAATTGTGTCAGGTCAAAATCTTCAAAAACAATATAGGCAAGCCCCCGAAAACCTGGTGCGTGGTCTTGTCCAAGGCATTCTTCGAGCAACGGGTCGGGCAGTTGCGTCTCCGACCCCGTGTGCAGCCGGAAAGAGACGAGCGTCAAATCGAGCTCCTCCCCGTCTGCCCAGACGCGCCCGATTTGGCGAATAGGCCCCTGACACAGCCCCACAGCGAAGCTCATCGTGTAACGGTAATCTCGCCGCGTCGTTCCACCACCGCCTTTGCCGCCGATATCATGCGCCGTCATATTTTCGCGCACAGCGTCAGCAAAAATGACATGACCACCAACGCGCATTCGGCCCCACAGGCGCGGAATGGGACGTCCTTCGCCGGAGGTTAAGAACTGAAACTGCTCTAAGCGGCGGCCCTCTAGAACGCGGTTAGTATCGTCAAAGGCAAAACCCGCGAGCGACGAAAATAGGCCAAACCAATCATTTGCGGCCTTACCTGCCTGTGCGGCGGATAGGAGAAAACTACCCATTTATAGTGCCTGGAAAATCAAAAATAGCGCTGCAATGCCGACGCCACCATGGCGTCAAGGTTATGCATTTCACGCCACGACCACTGGCCGCGTGAACCATGTCGGTTGCACTGACCATGACGCCCATATGCCGCATCGGATCACGCGGGCGCATCCGAAAAAGCAAAATATTGCCGCACATAATCTCCGGACCAGCGGGCTGTAGGGCACGACTGGCCGCCTCAAAAATCAACTCGCCCTCATCGCGGCGCGGCACAAGATTATATACGGGCAAGGCCAAAGGTTCGGCCCCTATGAGATCTCGGTACAAGCCGCGCACGAGACCGAGACAGTCGGCACCGTGACCACGCAGGCTGGCGCGGTGCCGATAGGGTGTGTCGATCCAAGTCCGCGCCGCGGCGGCAATTTCGGTGCGCTGCAGCATTACTCAACGCGCCCGATTGATTTTCACTAAAACCTGCGGCATTGGCAAATTAGCAAAACCTCTGAAATTAACGTAATTGGCAAAACGGTTACGACATGTCGCTTCGGCTTGATCGCAACCTTGTTCGATCACGACAGATTGACCGATGGAGAGCGAGGCAGGCACCTGATCCCAAAGACCCAAGACCAAAATACTATCGGCGTCGACAGCCGCGCCACGCAGGCTATCATTGCGAATACGCAGATGCCGATCGGTCAAAAGCAGACGACCATTTTTGAACCAACCCGAACCGCGGCTAAAGCCCTGTACCTCAAGACTGTAATCCGCAATACGACTAATCCGCACCGTGTGACGCCATTGGCCCTGAGCCAAATCAATACCGCAACGAGCATCCCCGAGGGTTGCTGAGCAGCTTCGCTGATAAATCAACCCCTCAACCCGCTCCATCTTGGAAACATTCGCCCGCAGACTAACGCGGTAGCTGGTGCCATCGTGCACCACCTCTCCCAAAATGCCCGCAAAGATCAATTGACGATTATGAGGCGCTTGCCAGTCAACCAACCAAATCGAAAACTCAGCGTCATCATACACCCCCTCCTCCAGATCAATATCGCGGATGATGGGATGACTGAGCACGCCTGAAACATCGATACCGTAATCATCAAAGCCGAGACGTTTCTCAAGCCGCGAGACAGTCATGCCGGCATTGGCGTGAAAGATGACTTGATCAAACTGCAGGTCGGCATCGTGATCGGTAAGGCCAATGCTACTGCCATCACGCCGAATAATTTTCCAACAGTGGGCTAGATGATGAACGCCCCCTTGAGTGACTGACGCGGTATTAATGTGCGACATCACAAGCGCGCCTCATAAGCTAATTCCACCAGTGGCAAAGAAGCAATTCTAGCCGTTTCAAAAGAGACCAATTCGATGGCAAGAAAGTCTGTGTCGAAACGCACTGGAATATAGAACCAAAAGCCGACAGTGAGCTGTTCCCTCTGACCCAGCGGTTGCATCAGATGAACGATACCGTTTGCTGTGTCGACCGTATAATCTCGGTCGATTTGCCTCTCCACCCCGTCAATCGCAAGACGAAACCCTTCGCGTTGCGGTTTGAAAATCCGTTTGGTCGTGTTGCCATAAGTCTTATACAGGGGAAAAATTTGCCGGTTGTCTTCATCGGTACCTAAAACTTCGTCGGTCGCACTGGGTTCGATCTCGCCCGTGTGATTATCAACCCAATCCCGAAACAAAAATCCGTTTAACCGTCCCTGACGTGCGTCGAAAAACATCTTAATTTGAGACATATCCTGCAGGCGGATCGGGCCGATAGTTAAATCAAACCGCCGATAGCCGTAACGCCAACGCGAGTTGCGTTGTTCAAAACCAGAATTCATGGACACGATATCTGTGTTAAATTGTACCCCGCTGATGGACCCGAACGACAAGGCATGTGACCACACAATATCGTGGAAGCC
Source organism: Rhodobiaceae bacterium (assembly GCA_038147995.1). Taxonomy (GTDB): domain Bacteria; phylum Pseudomonadota; class Alphaproteobacteria; order RS24; family RS24; genus JAYODZ01. The sequence continues at coordinate 22,998 of JAYQUO010000014.1, forward strand.
ATTTTCCATCACAATCCACCAAACCCACGGCGAACAGCCTGCGAGAAAAAATGACGCAATTGGCTTTGTGATGGCGACAGGGGCGAAGACACAGACGTTGATTGAGGGCGACCGCGGGCGGCACCCAAGGACCGCATGTCAGTTTGATCCAACTCGAACCCCGCGTCAGACAGTGACGCCATATCCCGCGTCAGGCGCGACAGTAGAGATATGGCCGCCGTCAGGGTGGCCACGAGTTGCTCGGCTTGTAACCCGCGCTGGTCGAGCAGATCGAACATATCCGCCATTTGCCGCGTCAAGTCACCTGTTTGCCCGAGCAGACCATTTTGCAGTTGATCCAACGTCGCCATGCTCTGGCTTAGTTGCGACATGGCACGCTGACTTTCTTCGATATCTTTTTTTCGCATTTAAGTGTTCTTTCCCTCGCAATCGTCATCAGGGTATGCAGCCTGTAAATCCCTCAAGCGCTGTCGCGTCAAAGGCGCCCCGAAATTGCCATCAAGCCGAGCAAATAATTCCACCGGGCTGCGGCGCCAAAAAGCAGCCGCAGAGACATGCTTTTCGAGCGCAAACATAAGCCGCCAAAAACCTCGACTATTGGGTCGTTTCATCCTTTTCTCCTTGCACCGAGCTTGCTTGCGCGGGTGACATCGCGAATGCCGCATGCAACAGCTCCACAGCTAATTTATGCGCTGCCAAATAACCACCAGTGATGTGAAGCCCTTCCACGTCAGCTCCTTGGCCTTGAGCAACCATCTGGTCACTTAAAACGACCGAGAGCACATGCCCAACATCAGTCACCTGAAGGCCTTGCGTGGCAACCCGCTCGACGAACTGCAACAGCGAGGCATCGGGCACGCGGCTTTCGAGACGCGCCAGCGCATCTAAGTCTAATCGTAAAATCCGCCACTGACTGTCTATGCACGCCGCGACCTCACCGCGCAGCGGATTAACGGCTGGTTTTCTAAAGCGAAGAAACATCGATCGCGCCACCGGACGTCAATTCCATGCGCCATGACAATTCGCCGTCAAAAGCGCCACTATATTGCATCTGCGTGAGTGCAAACGGTCCTGTTAAAAGACATAAGTCGGGAATGAAAATCTGATAGCGCGCGAGCTCGCCTGTAAAAAAAACCGTGCGCAACAATCGATCAGTCTGCGCCGAAATCATTAATCCGGTTCCGCTGATGCGGGCGCTGCGAACACCGCTTTGTGCTAGTAATTCGCGCCAACGACCCGCACTATCCGCGTGCGTCGCATCAATTGGTCGAGCGTTGAGACTAATATCATGGCTTCGCACGCCCGCGACGGACACGAATTGGCCGTCGTCGGGGTTTTGTATTTTAACCAATAGGTCGCGGCCGCGTTGCACGGTCATTTTTGGTTCCCTCGGAGAATAACGTTAAAGTTCAAATGCGTCGATTTGTGCCAAAGCTTCGAATTGCAAATCCACCCGCCATAAGCCCAATCCTTGATCACGCCCCCCTTGGCGGCCCTTCAGCTCGAGATAAACAAGCTCGCCATAGCCAATCGAGGACAATGACGTGATTAAGCGGGTAACATGATCGGCAATTTTCTCGGCTTCAAAATAATGCCGCGCCGTCGACCAAACAGCCAACCCCAGACGGACGCGCTCAACATGCTGATCATTCACGGGCCGCCCGCGCTCCTCATACTCGATCGATATAGAGGGATAGCGCGCCCCCTGTCGGTCCGAATAGCGGAGCAAGGGGCACAGCAGTGCATCCGCGGTTAAGACTTCTAGCACATGTTCTATCATAGAGCGTCGTCCTCATAGCCGCCCAGCGTCGGGCGTATTTCGTCGCACAGGCAGTCAAGCCGACGATGGCGCAACGCACGATCTTCGACAGATCGGATCATCAAAAGCCGCGTATTGCGTCGGAACCGCCCACCGACCTGAATATCAGCGTCATAGCGCAACTGAACGCGGTAGCTGACAACGTTCTCCTCGGGGCTAGGTCGAAAGGTCAGCCCGCTGCGTAGCGGCATGACATCCAACCACACCGCGCGAACGGCTTGCCAAAGCAAGTGTTTTTGCCCCAGAGCACGATCAGGAATATGGGGCACCTCGTAAATGTATCGTTGCCAGCGCATGATCAGAGGTGGATTTGTCGATGCGGCTGCAACAAATTCATAACCTGTGGCGAAATAATGGCCGCTGAAGCATGCGCATTCCAATCATTACTCTCATACCACTCAGCCGCTAGCACCAGCACCGCATAACGTAAGTCCTCGGGCACGTCGTTGCGCTCGCTACCGAAGCCGACTTCAATATCAAAGCTGAAGCCATACTGACTCGAGCGCAATTGCGGCCAGTCACCCGTTTTCGGGCGCACGCGCGCAGGGCGCCCCTCGCGCATAAATACAAACTTATCGAGATCAAGTGCTAGAGGCGTATCGCCCAAGATCGAAATAGTTTTGAGAAGTCGGATCGGCCAATGCGACAGCCGCACAGAACCATGGAGTTGGTAGGGAAAAACCTGGCTCCATATTTGTGTCATCAGCCGCAAACCAGTTTGCGCTTCGACCATTAAACGCGCAGTCGCGATAAGAGCTTGTAAGCTTGCTTCATCCTCTTCTTCCAGACGTAAATGGGCCTTCAACTCTTCCGTTGTCACTGGCTCGTGCAGTGGCCGCCGCTGAATAATGCTGGTCATAACTAGACGCCTACGCGAACGAGATGAATTGCATCATAGTCGGTAACCTTGCCGCCGACGCGACGCGTGGCGTAAAATACCACCAGAGGCTTAGAGGAATAAGGGTCGCGCAAAATACTGAGCCCACGCCGCAACACAATCGTATAGCCGGCGCGAAAATCGCCAAAAGCAATCGGCAAGGAATTTGCTTTAACATCCGACATGCTGGCGTGTTCGTAAACGGGAAAGCCCAAAAGCTGGCTTGGCTGGCCAACTTGCGATGATGGCTGCCACAAATAGGTGCCATTATTATCCTTAACCTGTCGCAAGGTCGCGAGGGTCGAGGCGTTCATGAGCCAAGCTGCATTGGCGCGATATCGGGCTGGCAACCCCATAGTCAAATTAATCAGAAAATCAAACGGCTTCGCCGGCAAAGCCGCGGCGACACCTGTTGTCCGAATTATCAGCGCGTCACTGTAAGCTGAGCCTAAAATACGAAGCTTCGATTTCAAAAATCCGAGCGGCTTGTTGACACCATCGCCATTGACAAAAGCGGCCTCTTCAACCTCGGAAAACCGTTCGGCTAATTTGCGAATAATCCAGGCTTCGATATCGATGCCTGCATCCTCGAGAAATTGTTGCGAGGCAGCTGGCCGCGCATAAATATCATGAATGTTAATTTGCTCTTCGGCAAAACTCGGCGTCGATGTTTCGGGGCGCGCCGCGGTCTCGCCTGCCCATTGCGCTCCGAACTCGCCTAAATCGCGGATAATTTTGACACTATTGCCGCGGCTTACCTCGAGAAGAGTAGCCAGATTTCTAACATGCGAAATTTGCGCAATTTCTTCGTTTAAACGCGCTTCCATGTAGTGTGGCACCAGATATCCACCTTCGGCGCCGGTCTCACTGTCGAATTTCGTCTCGAGCGATGAAATCTGGCTATAGTCGCCCCCACGCATGTAAGACAATATGGCGGATTTATTTTCACGTTCGGCGTAGTCTACGGCCTGAGACACAGGCGGTCGCGCCACTTGCGCCGACAGAGAGGCAATTTTTTTCTCTAAACGTTCTAATTTTTCAGTGAGCAGGATGTCGCTATCATTATGTTGCGTTAGCGCCTCGAGCTTTTCTTCATTGACTTGCTTAAAGTCCTCTAAGGCCTGCTGCAAAGCAGCTACTGCAGGATCGGCATGCGGAGGTGATGGATTAAGGGGAAGTGATGCATATTCGAGTGACATTATTTTTCCTTTCTTGTCGGCTATGCAGTTAAACGCAAAGATTAGGTTGGACCACGCGCTGCGGCAGGCGACAGACGGTCGATGCGCGGTAGCAAAAGCCGCGCCTCAAGCTGCATCGGAAACGTAACAATCGAAATCTCGACAAGATCGAGCTGCGTCAAGTATCGCCTGACAGATCCGCGACCAGCTTGGCCAGACCGAACACGATAGCCTATCGATAAGCCATCGAGCGCTTGCGCTGCGATCAAGGCCGCCACATCTTCCGCCAACGCCACGCCCGCGGTCAATACGCCCTCCACCCAGAGGCCGTATTTGGTTTCGCGAAGCGTCGTCCAACGCCCGATTGGACGCAACGGGTCATGTTGGTACAACATGGGCAAGGATCGTTTCTGCAGCGCCAAAGAGGTTTGAAAAGCACCCGGCTGAATAAGATCCCGCGCTTGATCAGGCTCCGAAAACACTGCCGCATAGCCGCTCAAGAAATACCCCATCTTAAAGCTCCTCTGGCGGATATCCCGCGGCAGCACGTTTTTCTGCACGCGTTAAAAAATCAGCCTGCGATAATTTCGTCCACAGCGCCTGTCGTTCTTCGGCGAGCGCCGGAACAGCATCAAGATCGAGCACGATCTCAGCATCGGGATAATATTTGCCCATAAAACGCGACAGAGCACTGGTAACGCGGCGCTTCAGTGGAATGACTGTTTGCCGCCAAAAAGCCCGGTTGGCTTCGGCATAATTTGAATATGTATTATCGCCAGGGATGCCCAACAACATTGGTGGCACGCCAAAGGCAAGCGCAATGTCGCGCGCCGCCGAGTGCTTGGCCGAGATAAATTCCATATCCTGTGGCGAGAGGCTGATCGAGCTCCAGTCCAATCCACCTTCAAGCAGGAGGGGACGCCCAGCATTACCAGCACCTTGAAAATTGTCTTCCAATTCTCGCTTCAGGCGCTCGAATTGTTCATCGGTGAGATGCCCCTGTCCATCCGTCCCTTTATACACCAAGGCGCCCGAAGGACGCGCCGCGTTAACGAAAAGCCCCCGGTTCCACTCCATAGCTGCATTATGCATCGCAATCGACCCGCGCGCCGCCTGTAATGGCCCATAGCCGTAGTGATCATCTCCGGGGCAATGAAACTTTACATGCAGAAGAGTTGGTTGGTCACCATGGTTTTTAAGTCTGCGCACCTGTCCACCATTCTGATGATCATAGGCAATTGGCCACCCGTCAGTATCGCTCACAATGCTGACATGATCGGGACGCAGCAAATAAAACTCAACGCGCTCTAATGTTTGGACCGCCTCGACGTAACTATTCCCGAAAGCTAATAAGTCGAGATACAAACGTTCGAGAAATTCGTTCTGACAATAATAGCTATTTGGATGATGCAAAGCGTCTTCTAGCGCGAAATCACCATGCGGTGCCTGCTGGCGATCAACCTTCAATGGAATACTGGCACAAGCCTCGGCAATCATCCGCAGGGCACGATAACTGACAGGGTTATTGCGATATCCAGCGCGCATCGAAATTGGGGGCGCGGGATCTACTAAACCGCCACGCCCTGTCCACTGGGGCGGCCCAAATGGCTCATGTTTTCGGTGCCGCGACGAAGCGAGACTGCGGCCACGAAATCGATCAAGCAATGACATTGGTTAGATCCTCAGCTCAGATAAATTTAGGTTAGAGCGCCCTTAAATGTGGGGCCTTACGCGGCTTCAGCAATAAATCGGTCACCCCCCAAACCAGAGCGTCAAGCCTGTCAGGGCTCGCGCCAGCGCCATCGAAGTGGCACATTTGTTCTTCGAGACGGCTTAAATGACCGAGGTGGAAAACCAGACCGCGCTCGTAAAGCGCAACGACTGGATAAGCGCGCTGCAATTTATTGCGGTGCGCACGCACCGGCGAGAAGCAAATTGCAGGATCATTGCGCAAGATAACCTCCCGCACCAATTCGCCCCCCTGATTAACCTCCGCGACCAACCGCGTTGCCTTGTACTGACGATAGACGTCACTGACATGACGGCTCCATTGCAAGGGGGTTTGGCCTTGGCGCGTCTCATCGGCAATGACATAGACCTCGTTTTTCTCGCTCAGCGCCAAGACAATCAACCCACAATGATCAACATGCTTGCCAGCGCCAATCGCTGGGTCGAGACTTAGAATATAATCTTTGAAAGCTGGCGCATCGTAACGACGCTGCCGTTCGATCAATTCCGGTGTCCAGAGCCCGCCCGACCGTTCGTCAAGCATTTCGGCATCTATTTCTTGTCGCCCCAAACGCGAGCCTTCGTAACGACCAATAATGTCACGCAAGAACTGCGGCGCCAAATTGGCTCGGTTAGCACGCGTCGACGACTTGGTGACGATGCAATTGGGATCGGCAATCAGGTCACGCAATAATTGCGTATCGCGCGGCGTCGTTGTCAAAACTTGCTGCGGGCGCCTGCCGAGCCGAAGGCCAAATTGTAACATATCCCAAGTCATTTGATCATTGCGCCATTTACCGACTTCATCACACCAAGCCGCGTCGAATTGCGGTCCCCGCAGCGCGTGCGGACGCGCCGAGGAAAACAAACTAGCCTGAGCCCCGTTAGGCCATAGCAACACATGTCGGCTGCTGATAAATTTAGGACGCTCATAAGGGGGCGATATCGCCAAAATACCTGACGGGCCCTCAACCTTAATGGCCCGAGCCGCGCCCAGCGTTTCACCAACCAGGGCAATATGACGGGCCGCCTGATCGGGTCGTGGATCTGAAACCCGCATTCGGACCCATTCGGCGCCCGCACGCGTTTTCCCCGAGCCACGGCCACCCAACAACAACCATGTCGACCAGTCGTTTGTCGGCGGCAGCTGATCTTTTCGGGCCCAAAACGGCCAGTACCAGGACAGTAAGTTTAGTTCATCACTCGTCAGACTGCCTAGAAACGCTGTCTGCACTGCCGGCGGCTGCGATGCGAGCCAAACGGCGTTGTAGATCTTCCAATTGCTGAACGCGCTGTCGATGTTCTTGTTCCATATCCGTCGAGCCAATATTTTTATCGAGCCGGCTCAAGGTTTCGAGCGATTTAATAATAAGGGTCAAAATACGTAGATAACGCTCCTGGCCGTCCGATAAATCTTCCCGATAGACAGCAGCTTCGGCTTCATAAGCCGCGAGAGCCTCCACAAGCTTGCTCTGCAATTCGCCTAAAACCGCTTGCTGGTTTGCATTTTTTTTCTGTTGTTTAGCCACGCAGGCGATTTAAGTAAGTTTCTGGATGTTGCCTGAACTGTATCGCACAGCGTTACGCCAGGCAAGATAATTCCCATTAGTTTCATTGGTTTACAACATTTGGGACGAGGGCTGACGTGGATAAATGATGGAAAATCTGGCGCTTATGCCAGATCTTAAAATTGCGTCGCGAGCGGCCAGTCAACGACATAGTCTTCGAGTTCGATGAGCGAAAATTCGCCGTACACAACCCTGCCGCTAACCGACTGGCCTGCTCGCTTCGTGCTAAACTCGTCGCCCGCAATTAAAGGGTGCCAGTCCGGAAGTGGCCGGCCTTCAGCCAGCAGACGATAGGCACAGCTTGGCGGCATCATGAATAGCTGTTGATGATCCAGCGAAGCCAAATTTATACAATCTGGCTCAAGCTGAAACCGCATTTCGTAATTCTTACAGCGGCAGCTTTGATCTTCGAGTTGCGCGCAGGCAATGTTGGTATAGACAATGTCGTCCGTGTCATCGTCTTGCAGTTTCACGAGACAGCATTTGCCGCAACCGTCGCAGAGCGATTCCCACTCGTCGCGCGTCATTTCTGACAAATATTTATGTTCCCAAAATCGCGTCAAACTGATCCCCCAAGACTTGACCACCGAACAGCCCTCTGCCACGGTGCCTTTTTGAGCAGGGCTTCATAACACCACCATGATCAAAGCTATGTCTAGAGCGCGTATCAAAAAATTCGTAGCGCGTTTCATACTCGGATTGGTATTTTGGGTTTACCCAAGCTTCGCCATAGCCCTAGAACCCATTGTCTTCGCAACCGACTGGAAAGCGCAAGCTGAACAAGGCGGATTTTATCAGGCCAAGGCGATGGGGCTCTATGAAAAAGCAGGGCTCGATGTCCGCATTCATGGTGGCGGACCAGGGATAAATATTCCGCAACTTTTGGGCGCTGGTGCGATTGATTTCGGCATGGGATCCAATAGCTTTATCCCGCTCAATATGGTGCGCGCGGGCGTGCCCGCAAAAGCCGTCATGGCTGCCTTTCAGAAAGATCCGCAAGTGCTGATCGCGCACCCGCGCGACGATGTGAAGGGCCTCAAAGATATGCGTGGCAAACCGATCATGATTGCCGATGCGACGATCGGCGCATTTTGGGTGTGGCTGCGCGCAAAATTCGGCTTCAGCAACAGCCAAATCCGGAAATATACGTTTAACCTCGCCCCTTTCTTGGTCGACAAAACAGCCATTCAACAGGGCTATGTTACCTCCGAGCCTTATACAATTGAAACAATGGGCGGCATCAAACCGCAGGTCTTTCTGCTCTCCGATTATGGCTATCCGGGCTATGCCGCCATGGTCTTGGCGCGTACCGCCCTCATCAACGAGCGTCCTGATCTGGTCGCCGCCTTCGTCGCCGCCAGCATTGAAGGCTGGACACACTATCTCTATGGCGATGCGAGCCTTGGCGATGAGTTGATCAGGACCTCTAACCCCGACATGACAGATGCCCAATTGGCCTTTGCGCGCGATCAAATGCGTGACCGCCAACTGGTTTTAACACCCGAGGCCGACAAAAATGGGATCGGAACAATGAGCGATGAGCGCTGGCAGGCGTTTTTTACCATCATGTCCGATCAGGGGATTTATTCGAAAGATCTCAACTGGCGTGACGCCTATACACTTGCTTTCATTAATCAGGGGCCCGCGCGGCTACCTGCCGACCGATAAATCCATGGTTGCGCTCGATATCACTAACCTGAATTTCGCTTATGACGATGGCCCAAACATTCTTGGCCCAATCAATATAAAAATTCCGCGCCGCGGGATAACAGCAATCCTCGGGCCGTCGGGGTGTGGCAAAAGCACACTCCTCCGCTTGGTTGCCGGACTACGCAAACCCCGGTCTGGTCACATCACACACGCCTTTAGCCCCTCTGAACTCGGTTTTGTTTTTCAAGATCCGACGCTGCTCGATTGGGCGTCTGTGCGTGATAATATGATGTTACCAATCACCCTGGGCGGTGCCGTATCGCGAGGCAAGCGCGGCAGTGGAGATGAAATTTTAAGGCAATTGGGGTTAGACGGGTTTCAAGATTATTTGCCACATCAATTATCGGGTGGCATGCGGATGCGGCTGTCGTTAGCCCGCGCACTCATAGCCCAACCCAAACTCCTGTTACTCGACGAGCCCTTCGCGGCGCTTGATGAGATCATTCGTAACCGCTTGGATGAAGATCTGCGGACCCTTGTTACGACCCAAGCGATGACGGCCCTCTTCGTCACTCACAGCGTCAGCGAGAGCGTTTTTTTGGCCGACCGTATTCTGGTGATGTCGCGGCGCCCGGGCGTCATAACAACCAGCATCGATATTGATGGCCCGACCGTCAGGGATATAAATTGGCGCGAAAGCGATGCGTTCAGACGCTATTGCCGAGATCTCTTTAGCCAGCTCGAGGATGTTTCATGAGGTGGTTGCGTTCCTATTCTCCAGCCTTGCTATTCGGTGCTGCCTTGCTCGGTCTTTGGGAATGGCTGGTCGCGCATTATGATGTTCCGGCCTATGTTCTGCCGGCGCCGCATTTGATTTTGCATGCGGCTCAATCGCAAGCGGCCGAATTACGCGCCGCTGCATGGATCACGATTCAAATTACAGCCCAAGCCTTGTTCTGGGCGGTGACCTTGGGGCTGGGGCTCGCTATTTTATTCACCCGCGCGCGGCTCGTTGAGCGGGTGCTTTACCCTTATGTCGTGATCTTGCAGGTCACCCCGGTTGTCGCCATCGCACCCTTGGTGTTGATTTGGGTCGGCTTCGACAATGTCAATCGCGCTTTGGTCATAATTGCTTGGATTGTGGCGTTTTTTCCAATCCTTACCAATGCCGTCTCTGGATTACGCGCAGTCGATCCAAATCTCCGCGACTTATTTAAACTTTATAATGCCACTCCCCTGCAAACCTTACTTAAACTGGAATTGCCGTCGGCCTTGCCGCAAATATTGACGGGCGTAAAAATCAGCGGCGGTCTGGCTTTAATTGGGGCCATTGTTGCCGAATTCGTCGCAGGATCTGGCAATAGTACTGGTCTCGCATGGCGCATTATCGAAACGGGTAATCGCCTTGATATAGCGGGCCTGTTTGCCAGTCTTTTACTATTATCAGGGATTGGAATTGGTCTTTTCTATCTGCTGTCCTTAGCCGAATGGTTAAGCCTCCGAAAATGGCACCCCGCTTATCAAAAACAGGGTAACGGCTAATTCTACAACTTTAATATGTAGAAAAATAAATTACCCTAGAAACTTGACGTAAATAGAATTTGCGGTCAGATTGCGCCCAGTTTTCAACTCCTCAGGCAACGGGTTTGATATGGCTCAACATTCGGCCAAAGGCGCACAATTTCAAGTCATCACAGCAAACCGCTTGCATGACGGTGAGGTTGTTTATTTGGATGCTTCTGGGGCATGGGTGGCCGATCTCAAAGATGCGCTTATTGCCGAGGGTGCAGAGGCTCTTGAACAGCTTATTGCTCAAGCCACTGCTGAACCTTGCGCGACGGGTGTGCTGGATATTTATCCTTTTGAAGTCATTAAGGACGCCGCAGGACAGCCAATACCTGCGAGTGTTCGCGAGACAATCCGGGCAGCTGGCCCCACCGTGCGCGCGGATCTCGGGAAACAAACCGAACTAAGATAGGACGTTTTTTAAATGTATCGCTACGATGAGTTTGATCACCGAATGGTACGAGCGCGGGTTGACCAATTCCGCGATCAGGTTGAACGGCGCCTATCGGGAGAATTGAGCGAGGATGCTTTCAAACCTTTGCGGTTAATGAATGGCGTCTACTTGCAATTGCATGCCTACATGCTGCGCGTTGCCATTCCCTACGGCACCCTCTCCAGCCGTCAGATGCGAAAACTCGCCAGCATTGCGCGCGATTACGATCGCGGTTACGGCCACTTCACGACCCGGCAAAACATTCAATATAACTGGCCTGCTCTTGAACGCATGCCAGACCTGCTGGAAGAACTGGCTGATGTTGAAATGCATGCCATTCAAACGTCGGGCAACTGCATTCGTAACGTGACGGCAGATCATTATGCCGGAGCCATTGCCGACGAAATCGAGGATCCCCGCATTATTTCAGAGATCATTCGCCAATGGTCGACCTTCCACCCCGAGTTTTCATTCTTGCCGCGCAAATTCAAAATTGCCGTGACTGGGCATGCCAATGACAGAGCCGCCATTCGTTTCCATGACATTGGAATCGTGGTGCGCAAAAACGCGGCTGGCGAAGTAGGCTATGAAGTACATGTCGGCGGTGGGCTTGGCCGCACCCCCTTCATCGCAAAGAAAATTGCTGAATTTGTTCCAGCGCAAAAATTGCTCGCTTATCTCGAGGCCATTATGCGGGTTTATAATCGCTTGGGGCGCCGCGACAATGCCTACAAAGCGCGCATTAAAATTCTTGTCCACGAAATCGGCGCCGAAGAAATGCAAGCCCGTGTTGAAACTGAGTTTGCGCGCATTGATGGTAAGGGGAATTATGATCTCCCGGTGGGCGAGCTTGAGCGTATTCGCGCGTATTTCCGCGACCCAGACTTTCTTGAACTACCGAGCGACAGCGAAACCCTGTCGCAGGCGCTCGCGCAAGACCCAGATTTCGCTGCTTGGTTTAAAAACAATGTCGTGGCGCATAAAAAATCTGGCTATGGCATCGTCAACATCTCGCTTAAACCTATTGGCGGCATTCCAGGCGATGCAAGTGATCGTCAAATGGACACCATTGCCGATATTGCACAGGCCTATAGTTTTGATGAAATCCGTGTCACGCATGAACAGAACCTCGTTTTGCCGCATGTCAAACTTGATGATTTGGCCACCGTCTATGCTGGCTTGAAAGAAGCGGATCTGGCGACAGCGAACATCGGTAAAATCAGTGATCAAATCGCCTGCCCGGGTCTCGATTACTGCAATTTGGCTAATGCCCGTTCGATCCCAATCGCGCAAGATATTTCAAATCGTTTCGCAGAACTTCAACGGCAAAACGATATCGGCGAATTGCGGATCAAAATTTCCGGTTGTATCAATGCCTGCGGCCATCACCATGTCGGTCATATTGGTATTCTCGGGGTCGATAAAAAAGGCACCGAATTCTACCAAATCACGCTTGGGGGAGCCCCTGATGAAAACGCCGCTATTGGTGATATTACGGGCCCTGCTTTCACGGCAGATAAAATCGTCGATGCTGTCGAAAATATTGTCGACACGTATCTAGAGCTACGCCAAAGCGATGAGCGCTTTATCGACACCTACCGCCGCCTCGGCATGCCGCCCTTCAAAGAACGGTTATATCAAGATGTCTAAACTTTATTTTAATAAGGGTCAGCTGGCGGAAGATATTTGGGTGCAAGTCGCCGACGATGCGCCATTGCAAAACGATACGCCGTCGATTATCTCGCTATCGCGTTTTAAAGAACAAGCGGCGAGCCTTGCCGAGCGCACAGGCCCCTTGGGTGTGCGTATCGATGCTGGCAGCAGACAAGGCGAAGATGTTGAAGAGATTGCTGACCGCCTCAACCAACTTGATCTCATCGCAATTGACTTTCCGGCTTTTCGCAATGGCCGCGGCTATTCGACCGCACGCATTTTACGCGAGCATCTCGGATTTTCAGGTGAACTTCGTGCCATGGGGGAAGTTCTAATCGATCAATTAATTTTCATGCATCGCTGTGGATTTTCGAGTTACGAAATTGATACAGAGCAGAATAAATCACTCGACAGCAACCATTTTACGGACGCATTTGCGCGCTTTCCCGATGCCTATCAACCCGCGGGTGACGACAACCGCGGTATTTTATGGCATCGCGGACAAAGCTGATAGCTTATCGTTTTCCTAGCCAACCACGTCTTCGATCTGACCGCCGCCGCTCTCGATATAGAGCGAGCGACTTGGGAAAGCCATAGACGAGCCATGCCGCTCAACAATCTGCAAAATTGCAAATGCCAGCTCTTGCTTGAGCTGCAACCAAGCTCCCCAATCCGTGGTCGTGGTAAAACAATAAACCATAATATCGATGGAGCTATCGCCGAGTCCGTCAATATAAATATGGCAAGGTAATTCTGGCGGATCGACAAAAGACGGGTGGGTTTCAAGCCAGTTTTTTATATCTGTCTGTATCGCCTGCAATTGCTCGACGCCCGTTGCATACACAACGCCGACACGCCAATAAATCCGTCGATTGGTCATCGCCGAAAAATTTGTTACCGCATGATCTGAAAATAGATTATTCGGCACAGTCACCGGTGCCTTATCAAATCGGCGTACGCGGGTTGAGCGAAAACCAATCTGCTCAACCACGCCCTCGACCACGCCGTCGACAGCGACCCAATCCCCGACACGAAAACGTTGCTCCATCAAAATGGATAATCCGGCGAGCAGATTCTTAAATAAATCCTGAGCGCCGAGAGCAACAGCAACACCAAACAAGCCAAAACCAGCAATGATAGGCGCGATCTGTATCCCCCAAATTTGCAACACAGTCGCCATACCAATGGCAATCACGCTCCAATGCACGACGGCAGCAAACCAATCTACAATCTCTTGTGTGAGAATATGATCCATTTTGGCGAGCCCAACCCGCGCCGGATCGACCAACCCATACAGCACCCAAAAAAAGCTTACAGCCACCATGGATTCAATAAGATTATTGGCGATCTCGCGCATCATGCCATCCAGCGGTAAGATCTGGATTGCGAAAAAAAAGCCAATTATGAGAACAAAAAACTCAAGTGGCCGTTGTAGCGCTCCGAAGATCACATCATCGACCTGGGTCTCTGTCTGGGCGGTAAATTTTTTCAGACGGGCAATCACAAAGCGTGAAAATAAACCACGCAGGAAAGCGAAGGCAATAAAAACACCCAGCGCTTTCAGGAAATCTTGCATACCAAGCATTTGTCCATTCCAGACATTTAGGAGCATTGACATTAACTCTTGCACGGATTCCATTACGACACCTCCTCTAAGGGCCCATCGACCGGCTCCAGCAAATAGTGCTCAGCGCGACGGGTCTCAACATCAATAATCCAACAATCGGGGTCGCGGTCAATCTCGCGACGAAGCAGGGTCTCAATTTCACTCAAAACGGGCGCATCCGCCGTGGCAGTATCGTGCTTCTGACCAAGGTGGAAGTGACGCATAATTCGCCATCGCCGTTCCCCTGTCATCGCCGTGTAGGGCGCGAGCAAGGCCTCGCGTCCGTCGGTGAGGCAAATACGCAAAAATATCAGGCCCGCACTGTCATCCCCATGCCGTGCGATAGTAACCTGCCCGCCCTGCAACTCAACATTCCGCCGATAGGCGTCGACCCATAATTTTGCTTTGATATGCATGACCTTTGCTTAGCATGATCGTCGACAATGACAAACCCACGCTTGAGATTCCCGGCTCGACGCATTAGGTTCGGGACGAGATAGGCTTGGGTTGAACGGATGAAACATGACTTTAGATCAATTGCTCGATGACTTCGCTCTCTTTGACGATTGGGAAGACCGTTACAAATATATCATTGAGCTAGGACAATCGCTGCCGCCATTATCGGCCGAGGAACATAGCGACCCCCATAAGGTGCCAGGATGCGTTAGCCAAGTCTGGCTGATCACGGAAGAACAAAATGGGCGGTTGCTGTTTCGCGGCGACAGCGATGCTCATTTGGTGAAGGGGCTGATCGCGATATTGTTCGTCATCTATAACAATAAGACAGCCGATGATATTTTAGCCATCGACGCCGCCGCCGCCTTTCAGGCGCTGGGGCTCAAAGACCATCTCACGCCGCAACGCTCCAATGGTTTTGCCTCCATGGTTCAACGCATTCGGCGTGACGCCGAAGCCTCGCGCGTCGTTTGAAAGCCATAAAATACGGCCAGTCGGTCCAGAGCGATTTTTAACATTACTTTGCCCGAGCGTGCTGGTAGCGAAAACTGTGCCTCACTTGCTTGCAAGCTCTGCTCATGACAGCAAGCCTCGACGAGCATTTCAGATAGCATAGGCCCGACGTAATCAAGCGCCTTGTGCAACCGGCGCCTTGCGTCGAGGGCCTTAAGGGACAAACTATCATGCCCCGCTGGTCGACG
This sequence comes from Rhodobiaceae bacterium, assembly GCA_038147995.1. Taxonomy (GTDB): domain Bacteria; phylum Pseudomonadota; class Alphaproteobacteria; order RS24; family RS24; genus JAYODZ01. The sequence continues at coordinate 38,233 of JAYQUO010000014.1, forward strand.
CGTTTTGCGGCGCCCTACCCGCTCTGACCAATCCATGGTTGTGCGTCCTGTCATATGCGATCGCTCGTAATCTGCTCGAAACGCGCGGGCGGCCTCAATCTCGTTCGCTGTTAAGGCAAATCGGCCGCCTTTTTTACTGGTCAACCACTCAATGGCTGATCCACTGACATTACGCTTTTGTATCGCGCCAGTCGCATCTGGGTGTGCTTCAATGATTTGATGCTGGGCGCTGATGCCGCCAATATGCCGCCGCAGTGACGCAAAGCCCAGATTGGAAATCAGCCAACTACCATCGGCTTGCTGAATGACGAGCTCGGCGCGACGCCAAGCCTCTACGATATGGGCATCGAATGAAACCGACTTGATCCTCGTTTTGCTTTTGCCCGGCAAATCACCTGCAGCCGAAGCTGTGAGCTCGAAGCGACCCAACTTTAAGAGATGTTTGGCATGTTGTCGCCAAATACGGTCCGCTTCAGGGGTCATTGCATTTCTCCGTTTACGCTCTCAGACATGGCAAGCAAAGCAAGCTCGGTAAAACTCAGAAATTTATCGAACTTGGGGTCGTCGCGCATATCCTCGACTTTGCGAAAAGCTTCGGCTACTGTTGTGCGATGACGGTTGAGTTGCTGAGCGATAAAAACAGTCTTGAGGCCAAATGTTGTATTGCATATATATTGGGCTTTATGGCGAAGCTGGCTCACCTTCTCTGACTTTCGTTCACCAGAGGTAAGATAGGCTGATTTTATTTGCGCTTGTGCGGCTATGAGCGCATAAACGAGCCAGAACTGTGCACTAGCCTCTAATTCGTGTTCACGCAGTTTAGCGGCCAGATTGTAATTGGTTGCGTGTTTTCTATTCCGTCCCAGATAAGTCATAGCGTCGTTGTCCGTTCTTATTGTTATGTCTCACCGTAGCAGACTGAGCTATTCGAGAGGATTAAAAACGAAAGTGCTTTGCATAACCGATAGAAAGCACAAATTGAGTAACGCCCGAGACCGTGTATTTGTCTTAACAGCGGACTAGAAACTGCCCCCTTTTTAAGGGTATATTAAGCTTACTGATGAATAATAACGAGGAAGCCACCTCGGATTGTGTTGCGTTCCACCTTATCGCTGTCGCGTTTTGCCGTTTTAAAGCTCGGGCTTTGTCCCGGCTAATACTCTTAAGGGGAACATATTTTGGCCAAAAAACAATCACACCCACTGCCATCGCTGGAGCCACCGCCACGCAAAGCTGAAGTCCACGCCCTCGATTTTCCAGATCTTGAAAAATTTTCCATCGACGGCCTCACACCTGCAGCGCACGGCTATGTCTCAACATTGGCTCGCATTTTCAAATCGGGTCAGTCGCTGTTTCAAACCACCATTCCGACCGCCGAGGATTGGGCAATTTTACTCGTCGTCATTCACAATGAGGCGATCGGGCGGGCGACCGTCACCAAAAATATTGTCGAAATTACGGGGCGGGCTTTTGGTACTGTGCGCGCGGCGTTACTGCGTTTCGAAAAGCTCGGCTATATCGAATCTCAACAGAGGATTGGCCGCTCCGAACTTTACGTTCCAACCGATAAATTAAAAACGACGCTCAACGCGACAGGGGAAAAGTTTGACATTCTCCATAAATAAAACCTAACGAAGATATTTTAACCCTTCCGACGCAGGGCGCAAAAGCCTATAAGGCTTTACACACTCGCTCTGCGTGAAGGGGATTTTATGTCGGCACCGGAAACGTTAAAGCCGCGCTTCAGCGTGTCGCCGCAATCGGCCTATCTCGCAGGCATTGTGAGTTGGTTTTCAGGCATGGGGCTGCAATTTGTCATCATCCCGACCTTAGCAGCCGTATATTTGCATTCGACAGCGCAAGAATTAGCGATAGCGCAAATGTCAATTTCCATCCCGCAATTGGTGTTGCTCTTTATCACGGGTCAAATCGCCGACCGATCTAATGCGCGGCGCATGCTGATTGGCATACATGGGCTCGCAGTCATCCCGCCCTTCATGACCTTTTGGCTCGTCTATAGTGGCAATCTCGCTTACTGGAATATTATCGTCTATGGCATCTGCATGGGCTCGTTATTTGCCTTTTCAGCTCCGACGCGCGACGCTCTCTTGCCGCGCGTTATGACCAGCGATATCCAGCGCGGTGTCATGGCCTCCATGGTCGCACAGTTCACAGCGCAACTAGCAGGCTTTGTTCTCGCCGGCATAGCTGCACCCCTAGCGGGGCCTTGGACGCTTCCTGCGATGCATGCCATGGTCCTTGCCTTTGGCTTATTTGCCGCTGCGCTATTACCCAATTTGCCACCCATCGATCACGGCCCTGAGCCGGAGCGCAGTTGGTTTAGTGGGGTTAGGGTTGTCATGCAATCCGACCTTTTGCGGCCAACCTTAATCCTCAATTTTGCTGTTGGGATATTCTTTGTCGGCCCCTTCATGGTCAGCTTCCCGCTCATCGTCAGAGATATTTTTGGCGGCGGTCAGCTCGAAATCAGTGTCCTGAGCCTTGCCTTTTGGGGCGGCACAATTGTGACCACACTCGCAATGATGCGGCGCGCCTCAATCCGACGGCGCGGCGCCCTGATGTGCTTCGGTGTTATCGCTGGCTCGCTCGGCCTGATTGGCGCCTGCTTGGCGCCTTCCTTCTTCATGATGTGCGGTTGCTGCACCATATGGGGTTTGAGCGCTGGCTTTAACATGACCATGAGCCGCACCATTGTGCAGGCCGCTGCCCCGCCCCGCATCCGCGCTCAGATATTAGCCCTTTACAATATGGGCTTTATCGGTAGCGCACCGATTGGAGCTTTCGCTATGGGTTACTTGTCACCCCTGATCGGCCAGAGGCTTGCCCCAGCCCTGTCAGGACTTGCCATTATTTTGGTTACGCTCTTCATGGTCGCCACCACAAATATCGCGCGTATAACCGATCAAGAAATTGAAACGGCCTAGCTGTAATCTCGCTTGTTCCACCACGGATAAAAAGCCGGCATATCGCTTGATGGTTGGTTCGGAAAGTTTGCCGCCCGCTTTTCAAGAAATGACACAACGCCCTCTTTGGCATCGGCCTGACGGCCACGCGCAAAAATGGCCTTACTGTCAATTTTATGCGCTTCCATCGGGTGGTCAGCACCAAGCATGCGCCACATCATCTGCCGCGTCATCGCAATCGAAACAGGGGCACTCTCCGCCACCAGGGTCTTGGCCAGCTGCTTGGCATGGTCCAACAATTGATCATGCGGCACGACCGCATTCACGAGGCGCGCAGTCGCTGCTTCTTCGGCGTTAAAAATGCGGCCCGAATAACACCATTCGAGGGCCTGAGAAATACCAACGATCCGCGGCAAAAACCAACTCGAACAGGCCTCAGGAACAATACCCCGACGCGCAAAAACAAACCCAAATCGGGCCTTATCGGAGGCAATCCGCATATCCATCGGCAACAACATGGTAGCGCCAATCCCGACGGCAGCACCATTAATGGCACCGATCACGGGCTTGACGCATTCGTAAATGCGCAAGGTCAACAGCCCGCCACCATCGCGCACTTTTGGATGCGACCAATTGATCTCGCCACTCTCACTTACCGGCGAGTCGGCCGCCGCCCGATCCGGACGATTATCGTAATCAAAAGTTTTATCGCCAGCCGATAAATCGGCGCCCGCACAATAAGCCCGATCACCATGGCCGGTAAAAATCACAGCTTTCACAGCATCATCCGCATCGGCGCGGTCGAGCGCGTCGATTAACTCGTGCATCATCGTCGCTGTAAAAGCATTCATCGCGTCCGGCCGATGCAAAGTCAGCGTCATAATGCCGTCTTGATCAATGTCCATTTGTATTTCTTGATAATCCATAACTACTCCGATGTTTTACGGTGATAATTTCTGTTCAGGTGCTTGTCGCATACCATATGTCAGCTATAGACTAGCGAGCAAGTGCCTAAGTTTTGCATAAGGGGAGATGTCTATGCATCCATATATTCACGCCCAAAATTGTCCAGATAAGCCCGCTTATATTATGGCCAATACGGGCGAAGCCGTCACTTTTCGGGAAATAAATGATTTGTCAAATCAAGTGGCGCAACTCTTTCGGGCGCGCGGCGTAAAGGTTGGCGACGGCATTGCCATTTTTATGGACAACAATAAACATTTCTTTGAAATTTGCTGGGCGGCGCAACGGGCTGGGGTATATTACACGGCCGTCTCATCGCGCCTGACGGCGCCAGAAGTCGACTATATTGTCCGCGACTGTAATGCAAAATTACTCTTCGTGTCGGATTATGTACGAGATGTTGCGCTTGAATTAAATGCGATCTTACCCGATCTAGCCGGCAAGTTCTCGATTGGCAACATTGATGGCTACGAAGATTATCTTGCGGCAAGAGACGCGCAACCCGCAACGCCGATTGCCGATGAAGCACGCGGGATCGATATGCTCTATTCATCGGGAACCACGGGACGCCCGAAAGGCATTCGCCGTGACCTGCCCAGCGGCTCGATTGAAGAACCTGACGGATTAATGTTGCTGATCACCATGCTCTATGGGCTCGATGAAAACTCCATTTACTTGTCGCCTGCGCCGCTCTATCACGCAGCGCCCCTGCGTTACAACATGGCGGCGATGCACAAAGGCGCCACCTGTATTGTGATGGACCATTTCGACCCCGAGGCAGCATTGCAATGCATCGAAAAATACGGCGCCACCCATAGCCAATGGGTGCCGACCATGTTTGTCCGGATGTTGAAGCTGCCTGAGGATGTTCGAAAAAAATATGATATTTCGAGCCTGAAAGTTGCAATCCATGCTGCCGCGCCCTGCCCAATACCGATCAAGCACCAAATGATCGAATGGTGGGGCCCGATCATTTATGAATATTACGCAGGCAGCGAGGGCAATGGTTTTTGTGCCATTAACTCGGAAGAGTGGCTGGCGCATGAGGGATCTGTCGGTAAAGCGTTGCTCGGCATAATTCACATATGCGACGATGACGGTAAGGAATTGCCCGTGGGCGAAGCGGGTACGATTTATTTCGAATTAGAAGGCCCACAATTCGAGTATTATAATGATGCCGAGAAAACGGCCGATAGCCGTCATAAAAACGGAAACTGGACAACCTTGGGCGATGTCGGACGCGTTGACGCCGAGGGCTATCTCTACCTCACCGACCGCAAGGCTTTCATGATTATCAGCGGCGGCGTCAATATTTACCCGCAGGAAGCTGAAAATCTTCTGGTAACGCATCCGAAGGTCGCTGATGTCGCCGTGATCGGGGTGCCAAATGAAGAGTTTGGCGAGGAAGTAAAAGCCGTTGTTCAGCCTATCAATTGGTCAGATGCTGGTCCCGACCTCGAACAAGAGCTGATTGCCTTTTGCCGCAAAGAACTGTCGGCCATCAAGTGCCCGCGCTCTATTGATTTCGATCCAGAGCTACCACGGCACCCAACAGGTAAGCTATATAAACGCTTAGTCCGCGACCGCTATTGGGGTAAGAAGGATAGCAAAATCGTATAACCAAATACCTCGAGAACAGAAAACGAGAAAAGGAGACAGCGCATGCGCGTTTTTGAAAATATTACGGAATATCAAGCTATGCTCGGCCAAGAGATTGGCCACAGCGAGTGGGTAAAAATCGATCAAAATCAAATCAACCTATTTGCGCAAGCAACGGGTGATCATCAGTGGATCCACACCGATCCCGAGCGGACGCAAAAAGAACTTGGCATGCCGACCATCGCGCATGGGTTTTTAACGCTGTCGCTTTTGCCCGTGCTCGGTGCACAGGTGTCGCGCGTCAACTCGGTCACCCGCGTTATCAATTATGGTGCCAATAAATTGCGGTTTACCAATATGGTGCCCGTCGATGCACGCGTCCGTGGCAAGTTTACCTTGAAAGAATGTGAGCCTAAGGCTGGTGGCTTTTTGTTCACATCAGAAGTTGTGATCGAAATTGAAAACATGGATCGCCCTGCTCTCATTGCCGAGAGCCTCATGCTAATGTTCGAGTAAACGAAGGTGTCTATGTCGAGTAAAGGCGATACGACAGTGTCAGTCACAAAATCGGATGATGAGTGGCGCGACCAATTGTCGGAAGAACAATATCAAGTCACCCGTTGCGGGGGCACCGAGCGCGCCTTTACGGGCCCCTATTGGGACAACAAAGATCCGGGGCGCTACGACTGTATTTGCTGCCATGCGCCTCTATTTAGCTCTGATAGCAAATATGACAGCGGTAGTGGCTGGCCGAGTTTTTATCAGCCGATCTCCGTCGACGGTGTTGCGACCCGCGAAGACCTCTCGCATAACATGCGCCGCATAGAAACCCTGTGTAGCGCCTGTGGCGCGCATTTGGGGCATGTTTTTCCAGACGGTCCGCAGCCGACCGGCTTGCGCTACTGCATTAACGGAACCGCACTTCATTTTGTTGCCAAAGAGTAGCAGATGCAGCCCCCGCGTCCTGCGCAGATTGTCCATGAGGAGACACATCACGGTTTTTTAAAATCGGATGAATATCATTGGTTGCGCGACAATAACTGGCAACAGGTGATGCATGATCCAAGTGTTCTAAAGGCCGATATCCGTGCTCATATCGAGGCCGAGAATACCTATACAGACCATATTCTCGCCCCGATGGAAGACTTGCGTCAGACGCTTTTTAATGAAATGCGCGGGCGGATTGAAGAACACGCAGCAAGCGTCCCCACCAATTCCGGCGACTATGCGTGGAACACACGCTATCGCGCCGATGACGAGCATCCGCTCATTTGCCGCGGGTCCCGTGATTGTGCCCCGGACGACACCGATATCATTGTCGATTGCAACGCCTTGGCGGAGGGACAAGCCTATTTCAAATTGATTGCTTCCGAAAACACGGAGGATAACAGTCACCTAGCGCTCGCTATGGATTTTAGTGGCGGCGAATTTCTGACCATTCGCATCTGCGATACACAAAAACGAGCGTTTTTAGATGACCGGTTAGAACGTGCCGCTGGCGCTATGGCCTGGTCGGCTGATGGCCGCGCATTATTCTATATTCTGCTTGATGATAACCATCGGCCCTATCAGGTGATGCGACATCAAATTGGTCAATCGCAAAGCGACGATATCTGTATTTATGAAGAACAAGATGCGGGTTTTTTTCTATCCCTCAATACCTGCGCGAGTGGCCGATATATTACCATTGATGCGCATGATCACGAGACAACAGAGAGCTGGCTGATTAATGCCCACGCGCCCGACGAGGCTCCTAAATGCGTCGTTCCACGTAAAGCGGGCGTACAATATTTTGTTGAGGACGATGCGGCACGCGACCAGCTGATTATTCTGACCAATTGGCAGGAGCAAGGTCGGGCCGATGATTTCCAAATTGTCACAACGCCAGCAAACAACTCAGCACAAGAGCATTGGAAAACCCTCGTACCGCATCAAGACGGGCATTTAATCTTGGATCTGAATAGTTACAAAAACCATCTCGTTATGCTGATCCGTGCCAATGCCCTACCTTATATTCGAATTATAAATATGAGCACGGGTGAGGCGCAAAATATTGCCTTTGACGAAGCCGCCTACGACCTTGTGCTCCACGCCAACACCGAATATGCAAGCCACGCGCTGCGCTTCACCTACAGTTCAATGACGACGCCAGCAGAGGTCTACGACTATGATATGGCAAGCGGCTCACGGCGGTTGCGTAAATCACAAGTGGTTCCGAGCGGTCATGATCCGCATGATTATGTGACGGAGCGACTTTGGGCGACAGGGCATGACGGAGCGCAAATTCCGATTTCGGTCGTCTACCACAAGGATACAGCAACCGACGGCTCGTCTCCGGTTCTGCTCTATGGCTATGGCTCTTACGGCATAACCATTCCTGCCACATTTTCGGTCGCCCGCCTCAGCCTCATCGAGCGCGGTTTTATCTACGCGATCGCCCATATTCGTGGCGGTAAGGCCTGCGGCTATAAGTGGTTTGAACAAGGCAGAGGGGCACTCAAACAAAATACCTTCAAAGATTTTATCGCTTCGGCGAAGCACCTCATTGCTATGAACTATGCCCGCAAGGGCAATATCACCATCCACGGTGGGAGTGCAGGTGGGCTCTTGGTCGGCGCTTGTCTTAATATGGCGCCAGACTTATTTCGCGCCGCCGTTGCCGAGGTGCCTTTTGTTGACACACTGACGACCATGCTCGATGAGACACTGCCCCTAACGCCCCCCGAATGGCCGGAATGGGGCAACCCAAAGGCATGCAAATCGGCTTACACGACAATTGCTGACTATGCGCCTTACGAGAATGTCGGCCGACATGATTATCCGCATATTTTGGCAACGGCAGGCCTTACTGACCCGCGCGTGACCTATTGGGAACCAGCAAAATGGATTGCCCGCTTGCGCGATCGGCGTACAGATAATCGACTGACCTTGTTAAAAACCGAGATGCAAGCCGGCCATGGCGGCCCGGCCGGACGATTTAACCAATTGAAAGAAAATGCTTTCGTCTATAGCTTCATCTTACTTTGCGATGTAGATAGGACAGAAAATCATGGATAAGTTCAAAACCGCGGCACCTCAGGATTATGGCTTTGACGCAGATCGACTGGCCATCATCGAAGGGTTCATGCAGAGCTATCTCGACAAAAGCAAATTGCCAAATTGGGGCCTCACCATTCTGCGGCATGGCCATGTGATTTATGAAAACTGGCAAGGCTCCAGCGCTTTTGACGGTGGCTTTGTGCCCGATCGTCATTCCATTTATCGCATCTACTCCATGACCAAACCGATTACCTCGGTTGGGTTGATGATGCTGTTTGAGCAAGGCAAATTCCAGCTCACCGATCCTGTCGCGAAATTTATCCCGAGCTTTAAAAATGTGCAGGTTTTTGATGGCGGCACATCGCGCGATTACACAGTCCGAAAACCAGATCGCGATATGACAATCCATGATCTGCTGACCCACCAATCTGGTCTGACGTACGACTTCATGATGGATAGCCCTGTCGACGCGCTCTACCGCAACAGTAAAATCAATGGCGCTCGATCTGAGAAATATGATCTTGCGGAATTTTGTGATCGTGTCGCTGAGATGCCTTTGGTATTTTCGCCCGGCGAAGCCTGGAATTATTCCGTTTCAACCGATATTTGCGGGCGTCTCATCGAAGTCATTTCGGGGCAATCGCTTGCGACTTATTTCTCAGACCAGATCCTGACGCCGCTCGGCATGCATGACACAATGTTTACGATTGATGACGATAGGCTCTCCCGCCTGACTCATAATTATAATCGTGACCCACTATCGGGTGAAATCAAACTTGCCGATAGCCCAGACCGCACAATATATCGTCCCGGTCGCTTATTTCTGTCTGGCGGCGGCGGTCTGTTATCGACCATGAATGACTATGCGCGGTTTTGCGAATTCTTGCGACGCGGTGGCGAGCTAGACGGAGCGCGCTTGTTAAGCCCGCACACCCTAACCAAAATGACGTCGAACCATCTGCCAAATAATGAAACCATGATGCAACGCGCGCGCGGCACATTCTCAGAGGTCAGCTATGGTGGCACTGGATTTGGCCTTGGGTTTTCTGTCGTCACAAACCCAGCCGAAACTCCGACTGTCAGCTTTGCTGGTAACTATTCTTGGGGCGGCCTTGCGAGTACATTTTTCTGGAATGACCCCGTCAATCAAATATCGGTGGTTTTCTTAACCCAGCTAATGCCATCCGGTGCTTACCCGATACGGCCACAACTGCAACAATTGGTCTACGGTGCTCTGATCGCTTAGAGATGATCGCTGGCAATCGGCGCATCGCCACCAACCGTCGTACGATGCATAACGCGCAAATGACCGTCATAACCGCCATCCGCCAAGTGTTGCAAACAGCGATTATCCCACATCAGCAACATATTTGGTTGCCATTTATGACGATAAACATATTTATCCTGAATGCTGTGAGCGCATAGCTCGTCTAACAGGCTCATTGCTTCATCATGCGGCAAACCATCAATACCAATCGTATAAACGCGGTTTATAAACAGAGCGACACGACCCGTCTCGGGATGCACACGGGCGATCGGATGAAGATAAATATCCTCGGCTTCCTCGCTGAGTTTAAACTTCATGCTCCGCTGATCTTGATCCTGTGCATAAACCCCGCGCGGGCTGTACGGTAAAATGGCGCTATGTATACCGCGCAATCCGAGTAATTTTTGCTTCAGGCTGTCGGGCAGATCTGCCCAAGCGGCATAGCCATCGGCAAACAGCGTATCGCCACCAACAGGCGGCGTGACCTTGGAATGCAATATCGTTGCCGCGGGTGGCGACGCTTGAAAGCTCCAATCCGAATGCCAAGCGGCCCCAAAATTCGATACCGTTTCGGTTGGCTCCCGCCGTAATTCCAAAATATGCGGGTGGTCTGCCAAGGGCTCGATAAATGGGTCCTCACCAAATGGACCAAATTGGGCGGTAAATCCCTCTAAGGCCTCATGGGTTAAAGGTTGATCTGGAAAAGCCAAGACATAGTTTTCCAACCACGCGGCGCGAACCGTGGCCAAATCCGCGGCACTCAAGGGCGCGGATAAATCAACCCCCGTCACATAAGCACCAAATGGACCAGACGATTTTTCAATATGCACCATGTCGCTCTCCAAAAAAAATATGCTAAATCTGCTTGTCCATTCTGTCTACCGCACTATTATCCGACGCAGTCAAAAAGGAGATAAATATGGCACTTCCGCGCGTTTTACAGGGCAATCTTAGAGTTCCCGTTGTTGGTTCCCCGCTCTTCATCGTTTCTGGTCCAGAGCTGGTGACGGCCCAATGTAAAGCAGGCATCGTGGGCTCTTTTCCAGCCCTTAATGCCCGCCCCGCCGAGGTGCTTGATGAATGGCTGATCCGCATTAATGCAGATCTCGAGCAGTATAAAGCAGAACATCCAAACGCCATTGTTGCCCCTTATGCGGTCAATCAAATTTGTCATGGCTCGAATGATCGCCTCGCTCAAGACATGGAAACCTGCGTTAAACACAAGGTACCGATCATCATTACGAGCCTGCGGCCGCCGGCCGAGTTAGTTGAGGCCGCGCACAGCTATGGCGGCGTTGTGTTTCATGATGTGATTAATGTTAAGCATGCGCAAAAAGCAGCCGAACAAGGCGTCGACGGTTTGATTTTGGTGTGCGCGGGCGCTGGCGGGCATGCTGGTACGCTCAGCCCCTTTGCCCTCGTGCGTGAGGTGAAACAATGGTTTGACGGTACGATTTTGCTCTCGGGCGCTATTGGCGATGGCTATGCCGTCGCTGGCGCATTGGCCATGGGCGCCGATCTCGCTTATATCGGCTCGCGCTTTATTGCGTCGGAAGAGGCCAATGCCGAGGCAGGTTATAAAGACATGCTGGTAGCCTCAGCGGCCGATGATATCGTCTATTCTTCGCTGTTCACTGGCGTCAACGGCAATTATCTGAAGCCCTCGATCGCCGCTGCCGGCCTCGACCCCGACAATTTGCCAGAAGCCGATAAATCGAAAATGAATTTCGGATCTGGCGGCAATACAGCCTCGAAAGCCTGGAAGGACATTTGGGGCTGTGGTCAGGGAATTGGTGGTATTGAGCGCGTCCAAAGCATCGCCGAGATTGTTGATGGTCTTGAGACGGAATTTAAGGCCGCCATTGGCGACCTTGTTGGTCGCGCGAGCTAAGAGGTCGCCATGCTCGATCCGATGATGCGGCGCTTTATTGACCCGCCTTTAAATCGGATCGCCCGCCACGTCCCAGTATCGGCCAATATGGTCACAGCTCTTGGGTTTTTGTGTGGCCTCGCCAGCGCCCTTGCCACTGCCCGTGGCAAGATGGAGTGGGCGCTCTTGTTTTTATTGGCGAACCGCTTTGCCGACGGCCTCGATGGCGCCGTGGCACGGCACCGACAAGCGGCATCAAATTTTGGCGCTTACGCCGATATTGTCGCAGATTTTTTGATCTGGTCGATCTTGCCCCTTAGCTTCATCTGCCTATCGCGTGACAATGCTGTCGCCGCGGCTGTGTTGCTGTCGAGCTTTGCGATGTCGATGACGGTGTTTCTCGCTTTTGCGGTCATGGCAGAAAAATTATCGCTGACAAGCGAAGCGCAGGGTAAGAAGGGATTTTTCTATCTCGCGGGCCTCGCCGAAGGGACCGAGACCATCGTTTTCTTTATCGCCTGCATGATATGGCCCGCTCACTTCGCCCCGCTCGCCTATATTTTCGCAGCCATCGTCTATTGTTCTGTCCTTGGCCGCATCGTGGTGGCCTGGAAGCAACTCGCCTGATCCTGAGGAGGACAACCGCATGCCAATTTTTGGGCCCGATATTACGCTAGACCCATCGGTTTATCTGCATGAGACAGCCCATCTCTATGGCAAGATTTCGATTGGGCCAGAAAGTTCGGTATGGCCGCAAGTCGTCATGCGGGCTGAGCTTTATGAAATTCAAATCGGGGCGCGAACCAATATCCAAGATTTTGTGATGATCCATGTCGGTGTTACGACGCCGACGGTGGTCGGTGATGATTGCTCGATAACGCATCACGCCACGCTACATGGTTGTACGATTGGAAATAATTGCCTGATTGGCATTAATGCTACGCTGATGGATGGCAGTATCATCGGCGCAAACTCGATCGTTGCCGGGCACGCCATTGTCACCGAGAACGCGGTTTTTCCCGAAAATTCGATTATTGCCGGAGCACCTGCCAAAGTCATTGCAACGCGCGATTGCGCGGCGGCCAATCAGCTCAATGCCAAATTTTATTGCCAGAATGCCAAAAACTACAAGCAAGGGATTTATCGGTTCCAAAGCCCCGATGCGTCCTAAGTCTGGGTGAGAGTGGCTGGGGTGGTAGGATTCGAACCTACGCATGGCGATACCAAAAACCGCTGCCTTACCACTTGGCCACACCCCAATCCGCTCGGAAAATACTTAGTTTTTGCCGCGTGGTCTAGTCCCGAGGGGCATTATTTCGCAAATTAATTTTGCAACGCCACGACCCCAACATAAGGCTTAACCAAGCTGCCCAGATAAAGCTTGCCGTCTTTCTCCGTGACACTCGTCATCATCGTCAAATGCTCGGTCGGATCATCCAAAACGTCGACCACCTCGCCGCTGCTCGAAACACGCACAGCCCACACATGCGGCTCGACCAGTTCGCTCGGGAAAACCTGCATAATCCGCCATATAACCTTGCGCAGAAAAGGACTATTCATCAGACGATCGGTAAAACCACTGCGCGGCGCCACCAATGCAATCCAGAAATCGCCGTTCGGCGCCTCTGTGATATTATCTGGGAAACCAGGTAGATTATCGATCAAAACATCATGCTGACCAGCGCGCTCACCCGTCAGCCACAGGCGGGTGACGCGGGCTTGATAGGTTTCATTGACCAGAACAAAGCTCTCGTCCTGAGCCAAGGCCACGCCGTTTGAAAAGGCTAAATCGTCCAGCATCACCTGAAGGCTATTATCCCGCGGGTCAAAGACAAAAAGCCGGCCTGAAGGAAACGCGGTAAATAATTCGAGCGAGTCATTGCCATAGGGAAACAATTGCGACGCATCAGAAAACCAAATGCGGCCATCTTTGCCAATCGAGAGGTCATCAACAAAGCCTAGTGTTTTGCCGTCATAACGATCCGCCAAAACCGACAGCGTTCCATCTTGCGTCAGCTTAAGAAGACCTTTGGACGCATCGGCGATAATCAAATTACCTGCCGCATCATAATCCAACCCCAATGGGCGGCCCTCAGTATTGCCGAGGTCTTCAATCGTGCCGTCGCTTGTCAAACGCACCAAGCGGCCATCAACGAGCCCCGTGACCAAATGACCATCGGGATCAAAAGCAACCCCTTCAGGACCTGTTCCTGTCGTCAACAGGTCGGCGGCGCTGAGGCGGCTATTAGAAATATAAGGCGCCTCGCCTGCTGGGTTAGGCGCCATCGACATGGGGTGCGGATCAAAAGGTACGGGCGATAGCAGTAGCCACCATGCGATCACCGCCAGCAAAGTGAGGATAAATAGTCTCAGAAGCCGAGGTCCTGAGCGTCGTGCCGAATACATGTCAGAATTGCGTTCCATGTTAACCCCTCTATTGGTTCACGCTAAAACAATACAGCCCCCATCCTACATCTTTCTAACCGAATGTGTAGCCGCTGAATCTTAGCTTTTGCTTAACGCCCACGCGATATCCGTAATTTGCATAACAAATCGAAGGGCCGGAATATTGGCAAAACAAGGCCAGAGCGGTATATAGGGGCGTGGGACCCATAATCGGAGTGTAGCGCAGCCTGGTAGCGCACCTCGTTCGGGACGAGGGGGTCGGAGGTTCAAATCCTCTCACTCCGACCA
>JAYQUO010000015.1:0-49141 GCA_038147995.1 Rhodobiaceae bacterium
GTTTGGCACCTCGATGTCGGCTCATCGCATCCTGGGGCTGGAGCAGGTCCCAAGGGTTTGGCTGTTCGCCAATTAAAGCGGTACGTGAGCTGGGTTTAGAACGTCGTGAGACAGTTTGGTCCCTATCTGCCGTGGGTGTAGGAAATTTGAGAGGAGCTGTCCCTAGTACGAGAGGACCGGGATGGACATACCTCTGGTGGAGCTGTTGTCGCGCCAGCGGCATTGCAGCGTAGCTACGTATGGACGGGATAACCGCTGAAAGCATCTAAGCGGGAAGCCTCCCTCAAAACTAGATTTCCCTTGAGAACCGTGGAAGACCACCACGTTGATAGGCCGGGTGTGGAAGTGCAGTAATGCATGTAGCTTACCGGTACTAATTGTTCGATTGGCTTGATTGTTCTCATTTCCAGCATGCGCTGTGAAATAGCTACAAGCTCATTAACACCTATGCGATCATCCAATTACTTACATTCTGTATTGCGCCGACTTGGTGACTATGGCAAAGCGCCTGAACCCGATCCCATCCCGAACTCGGCCGTTAAACGCTTTTGCGCCGATGGTACTGCATCTTAAGATGTGGGAGAGTAGGACGTTGCCAGGTCTGCGGAATACAGGATGTTTATCAGATCCCCTTCTTCATATGTCGACAGCTTATCCCAAACATATCCGCTATCCATGATCGACCAGCGCATTGGGTCGCACCGTGTTTTTTTGCCGGCGCGACAAACTTGCCGCTTGCTTAGTCGATCATGCTAAGCGTACCCTTGGGGCCGATGCGTTAATGAGGAATTGCGACATGGCCGAAGACTACGTACCCCCGAAAATTTGGACATGGGACAAGGAAAGTGGCGGCCGCTTCGCCAAAATCAATCGTCCGATAGCCGGTGCGACCCACGACAAGGTGTTACCAGTTGGCGAACACCCGTTTCAGCTCTATTCGCTGGGCACACCCAATGGCGTTAAGGTCACGGTCATGCTCGAAGAGCTCTTAGCCTTGGGGCATCAGGGCGCCGAGTATGATGCGTGGTTGGTGAATATTGGCGAGGGCGATCAGTTCGGCTCGGGCTTTGTCGCCATCAATCCCAATTCCAAAATTCCCGCCATGGCCGACCATTCGACGGCGCAGCCAATTCATTTGTTCGAAAGCGCATCGCTTTTGGTCTATTTGGCCGAGAAATTTGACGCGTTTCTGCCCAAAACCCAGCCCGAGCGGGCGCAATGTTTCAACTGGTTGTTCTGGCAAATGGGCGCGGCGCCGTATCTCGGCGGCGGCTTCGGGCATTTTTACGCCTATGCGCCGATCAAAATCGAATACGCCATCGACCGTTTTGCCATGGAGGTCAAACGCCAGCTCGATGTTCTCGACCGCCATTTGGCGGCGCACCGCTATATGGTTGGCGACAGCTATACCATCGCCGATATGGCCATTTGGCCGTGGTATGGCGGCATGGTGATGGGCATTCTCTATGAGGCGGCGGAGTTCTTGCAAGTGCATGAGTATACCCATGTCCTGCGCTGGGCGCAGGAGATCTCGGCGCGTCCCGCCGTGCGCCGCGGCCGTTTGGTCAATCGTGCCTGGGGCGACGAGTTTGTCCCCGAGCGCCACAGCGCCGCCGATATCGACAATCCGCAAAAAGCCGACGGCAAATAGGCTGGGGCAAGTGAAAAATAACTTTATGTCGTTCGAGGGCTAGTAATCCGCGTCGACTATGTTATAACCGCCACACGCAAGCGGGGTCCTCCCGCAGTCGCTTTGATCATCAACAGTCGGTTCGCTAAGACCCAAAGTGCTGATCAGATTATTGACGCGGGGTGGAGCAGCCCGGTAGCTCGTCAGGCTCATAACCTGAAGGTCGTAGGTTCAAATCCTACCCCCGCAACCAATCGGATGGGCCGAGTATTGATCAGCCACCGTTTCGTCCGTTGCGTGAATTGCGTATTCCTAAAAATATAAGCAGGTGCTCGATATTTTAATAGAGCTATTGGCGTAGTGCATCTCTCGGCAGAGCAAGGGCATCAGTGGTCAATGTCGTGCATTCGTTTACTGAACGGGCAACAAAACGGCTTCAAAGGCTATGGGAGCATGAATACAGAAGCACTTAATGACATGAAATCTGCCGTAAATTATCGCTGGCTCATGATCCAACTGTACAATTGCTTCAGGGGATCAAAGATTTGTTGACTAGCTTCACTGAATTCTCAGACAATTGGAGGCCCCTTCCTTTATTACCAAGGAGGACGACATGAGCGACAAAGCCCTCTCTTCCCCTAGTATTATTACGCTCCATTTTGATGTGCCTGAACATTACATACCGCTCAGCCTGTTCATCGTTTCTGCTAAAAGCGCTAAAGATATTATCGATAACTTCATTAAAGGGTTTTCAGTACCAGATACCGAATTTGAGATTCTAGTGCGCGCTCCCGAGCAGGGCGGCCTGATTGAACTACTAGAAATTGCCGTGAAATATGGTGCCCCTCTCTGGGCTATTTTCATGTCAGACCCAGGGAAAGCATTCGTCAAAGAGCTTACAGGCCACAAACCTACCTATTGGGCTCGTAAGCTCGGAAAAAAAATCCGTAAACTTTCTGAAGTTGATATGAACCAAGTATGCAAAATGCTGTTGGCGCTCATGGTGATAGGATTTCTACAAAAAGACACCATTGATCTATCATATCTTGAAGAAATTTGCCCTAGCAAAGAAAGGTTTCGTGCCGCTTGCACTGCGCGAGATCGTTTATTTGAGGCGTGTATCCGTAACAAAGAGGTGCAAGGCTTAGGCTTTGATGCTTCACATGATTTTCTTATTAAGCGCTCTAAATTTAAGTCCTATATTGTAAAAAAGTTAACCGCCAAAGAGCGAGAAACAACTGAAGAAGAGAAAAACTGGAAGGTAGATACAGTTGATTTGAAAGTACACTCACCCAACTGGAAAAAAGAGCACAAGCGCCCGTGGCAGGGTAGTACATCAAAGATTAAGAACGTCTCTTTTTATATTGAAGATGAAAACTTTTGGGAAAAAGTAAAAAACAAAGATATAGCACCTGATTTCATCGATAAAATGCGCGTGCAGTGCGCGTATATCGAAGGTGTTGCAAAGCCTAAGAATGTGAGGGTTCTTCGCGTGCTTAGTTACAACTACACACTAATATCCAAGCCATTGTCCTTCTCAGAGCTGTTAACTAAGCTAAGCGATTTTACTGTTGTAGAGAGAGACCAGAACGACTTGCTCTCCTAAGAAATGGAGGGCATGTAATTATGAAAGCCGCATTTTTTTTAATTCTGTTTCACCAAATCGAGGGCGATATCGGTTATCATGTCTTCTTGCCCGCCAACCATTTTGCGCTTGCCGACTTCGACGAGGATAGCGCGGGTGTCGACGCCATACATCTCGGCCGCCTTTTCCGCATGCCGCAAGAACGACGAATACACGCCCGCATAGTCGAGGCTCAGGGTCTCGCGGTCAACCCGTAGGTTTCCGTCTAGCAAGGGGGGTCTTCGGCCGCATCGATGAGCTTGAACACATTGCAATCATGCCGCCATTGGGGGCCCGGTATCTGGTCTTATTTTTTTGCGCTAATCTCTATGATCAACATGTCCGAGGTGATGGTGAAGGTCACTTCATCGCCTTTTTTTAAATCTCGTAACAGCGCTGCGTCAGCGACGGCAAACTCCATCGTCATAGGCGGCATTGTGGCGCCAATCGGACCATGTTTGAGGGTGACGCTCGTGTTGCTCAGGCGCTTGACGACGCCTTCACCCGTCATGGTCATGGTTTTCGCGCCGTGCGACATGTGGCCCTGATCGCTTTGCGCGACAAGGGGGGCTGGAAAAACAAAACCAAGTGACATGGTTAAAATGCATAAGCTCAAAAATCGGTTCATCATGATTATCCCTTTATAAATTGCCCGGCTATTTTTTGCCTTGTGTCGGTTTAACGGCAGAAAATTCGACCGTTGGATTGGGGGTGTGACGTCGCGACATTAAATGCGCACCGGCGCCATGATGCGAACTGGCCGCCGGCGTTTGCCCCGTATACTCATATGCTTGCGTGCCCATCGGATGCTGGTACCAACCGGGATCATTATAATCGCCGGGGGCAAGATCCTTGCGCACCTTGAGCAAACTAAACATGCCACCCATTTCAACCGAACCATGCGGACCTTCACCCGCCATCATCGGGATCGTGTTTTCAGGAATCGGCATGTTCATTTCGGTCATGTCGGCCATGCCGCGCTCCCCCATCACCATATAATCAGGAACCAAATTCTGTATTCTTTCGGTTAAGCCTCGGTGATCGACGCCGATCATGGTCGGTAGGTTATGCCCCATGGCATTCATTGTATGATGGCTCTTGTGACAGTGTATTGCCCAATCACCTTCTTCGGTGGCGACAAATTCCAGCTGACGCATTTGCCCGACTGCGATATCGGTGGTTACTTCTGGCCACCGGCTCTCGGGGCGCGTCGGCCCGCCGTCGGTTCCGGTGACTTCGAACTCGATGCCGTGGATATGTATTGGGTGGTTTGTCATTGTCAGATTGCCCACACGCACCCTGACCCGATCATTTTGCCGCGCGACCAAGGGCGAAATGCCCGGAAAGACGCGGCTATTCCACGCCCAAAGGTTGAAATCTAACATCGTCATAATTTTGGGTGTCGCCGCCCCGGGTACGATATTGAAGGCATTCAACATGATGCAGTAATCGCGATCGGCCTGATTAATCCATGGGTGCGGTTGCTTGGGGTGCGTGACCCAAAAACCCATCATGCCCATCGCCATTTGCGCCATTTCATCGGCGTGTGGGTGATACATGAATGTTCCAGGTCGCTTGGCTTCGAATTCATAAACAAAGGTTTTGCCAGGCTGGATCGCGGGCTGGTTGAGACCCGCAACCCCGTCCATGCCATTGGGAAGACGTTGCCCGTGCCAATGCACGCTGGTGTGCTCAGGGAGCTTATTGGTCACGAAGATGCGAACCTGATCGCCCTCAACCACCTCAATGGTCGGGCCTGGGCTTTGTCCGTTATACCCCCAGAGATTAGCCGTCATGCCAGGGCCGAGCTCGCGAATAACGGGCTCCGCAACCAAATGAAACTCTTTGACGTTGTTGTTCATCCGCCAGGGCAATGTCCAACTGTTTAAGGTGACGACGGGGTTATAGGGCCGGCCCGTCTCGGGTATTAACGGATCCATCGTATTGGGAGAGCTTTGTAGAACGGGCTCGGGCAGTCTCGCCATGGCATGCTGGCTTACCGCGCTGGCCGCCACTGCACCACCCGCAATGCCCAATAGTCGGATTAAATCTCGTCTTGACGCCATCGCTGTCTCCTTAATGGCCTGCGCCGGCTGAGTTTGAGGTGGTCGAAATTGGTACTGTGCTGGCGCTGATGGGGCGGCCCATAACAACACTGTCCATCGCAATTTCGGCACTGAGCAAATTATGCATGGCGTCAATCGAGGACTGTTGCGCCATGGCCAAATCCCGCCCGACCTGCAACACCTCGAACACACCAATAATCATGCCATTATAATTATAGGTCGCCTCTTCCAGCAAAATCTCCCGCATGGGTAGGATTTCTTTCTGGTAGTGCTGGGCAATATCGAAAGCGGTACGGTATAAGTTATAGCTCTCGCGTAATTGCGACGCCGCCGTTAATACAGAATTTCGATAGGCTTGCTGTTTGGCCAGCAGATTAGCCTGCAAGGCATCGCGTTGCATATCGCCCCAGTCAAAAATCGGCAACTTTATGTCGAGCTCGTAGCCTTTTTTATGGGCGCTACTCCCCGCATCTTTAATACTGTCATAGCGTCGCCCAAATTCAATGTCGGTGTAGGAGCTCACTTTATCGATCCCGAGCCGCTTGAGCGAGGCTTCGTAATCTAAGCGCGCCATCCGCACATCAAAACGTTGCTCGATCTCTGGTGCGATCTCAGCTAGCGACCAGGGCTGTTCGGCGAGTTGTGGTAGCTCATGAGGCAGCATAAGCCGTTCGGCTGCCTCAGCCTCTAAACCCAAAACGCGAATGAGCTGTTCCCGCTTTGCCAATCGCGCCTGTCGGGCATTGGCCAAAGCCACGGCTGCTTCGGCATGAATCAATTGCCGATAAACGCGATCCGAGGTTGTGAAGTTACCCGTTTGCTTTAGCCGTTTCGCAAGCTCCGCATCGGCCGATGTGCCGATAAACGCTTTTTCTTCGATGGCCAGCTTTGCCTCGGCTGCGACGGCCGCAAGCCAAGCCAATTTGGCTTGCTGGATAGCGGCAAAAATTTCGGCGGCTAGGCGCACTTTTGCGCGATCGAGTGCCAAATTCACGGCGGCGCGTCGCGCCGGCAATGTGAGAATATCCATAAGACCGAAGCGAAACAGCCGGCCATATTCGGTCTCAGAGCCGCTCACCAGTCGCTCGAATGAAAACACCGGATTAGTGAGGCGTCCGTCCTGTGCCAAAGACGCATTTTGCTGCCAATGTCGCAACAGTAGCTCTTGGAATGCTGGGCTTCGCGATAACATAAGCTCAACCGCCGCGTTTTGGTCGATCGGCTTTTGCAACAGGGCCGCGCTGCGCCGATTGAACTCGTCTTGCTGCGCACTGGACATTACCACCTCAACTTTGTTGGTGGCGACAATGGCGGCCTGCGCATTAACCTCTGTCAGGCTAGTTTGCATGTCAAAACGACTGCAGCTTGCAACCAATGGTAGCGATAAGATGACTAAAAGTTTTGTGATTGTCATCATTGCTCGGCCATAGAATGATGTTGATGTGCGTTACCCTTGGAGGTAGATGTGCCCATCTGATAGGGCTCGCTGGCATAATGACGCCAGCCGCCAATGTCATGCACGCGACGGTTGGCCTCTACCCAGTTGGATGCCGGCACAGCTTGCCAGGTTTCATAGGCCTCAAAAGCAGATTGGTAAGTCTGTTTTACGGGCGCCGCATGCGCCCAAGACGCCGACGCAGACAAAATCACTAATAGTAAAAGTCGCATATTAAATCCCCGATGCTAGACTTAAATCAGAACGCCGTGACCTCTTATGCGGCATCTGGCGGGGGTAATGCTACTTTGTAAAGTGCATCGACGTCTCTGTCGTGGCGCGCCATCCAGCCACGTCGCAATGGCTCTACCCGCGTCAAAGCTGGGGTTTCAGGAACAAGCGACATCACGCTCGCGGCACAGCTGGCTTCGCAATCGGATGCATCAAAATGTTTAGCTGGAGAGGGGTGATAGGTTGTATTTTTGTTGTGAGACTGGTGTACAGACGTGCTGGCCACGGCCTGATCAAAGGCTTTATCACATAGGCGCGATGTACCAAAGATGCTCGCTTGAACAAGCAGCGCTGAAACCAGTAAAAAGAGCAATGGGTTTTTCAAGCGGGCGTCTCCATATGCCCTTCAACCTTCAGTCAATTGGCTATGGTTGTCAAATGCTTAAAAATCTAAATTTGCGCTATCGATCGAGCAGTGGTCATGGCGCCGCCGCAATGAATATCGGTCCAGAGTTTTCCTAAGCGCTCGGGCTGGTTTTTTGTTTCACCAGATCGAGGGCGATATCGGTGATCATGTCTTCTTGCCCGCCAACCATTTTGCGCTTGCCGACTTCGACGAGGATAGCGCGGGTGTCGACGCCATACATCTCGGCCGCCTTTTCCGCATGCCGCAAGAACGACGAATACACGCCCGCATAGCCGAGGCTCAAGGTCTCGCGGTCAACCCGTACGGGGCGGTCTTGCAAGGGGCGAACGAGGTCTTCGGCCGCATCCATCAGCTTGAACACATCGCAATCATGCCGCCAGCCCTTGCGGTCGATGGCGGCAATAAACACTTCGAGCGGGGCATTGCCAGCCCCAGCGCCCATGGCGGCGAGCGAGGCATCGACCCGCCGCGCACCATTTTGCACAGCGACGATGGAATTGGCGACGCCGAGCGCGAGATTGTGGTGGGCGTGCACGCCGCGCTCGGTTTCCGGTTTTAAGACGCGGTCATAGGCTTGCAGGCGGGCGGCATAGCCGTCCATATCCAGCGCCCCCCCCGAATCCGTGACATAGATACATTGCGCACCATAGCTTTCCATCAATTGCGCTTGTTGCGCCAGCGTTTCGGGATCGGTCATATGGCTCATCATTAAAAAGCCGACCGTATCCATGCCCAGATCGCGGGCCATGGCAATATGTTGGCGTGACACATCGGCTTCGGTGCAATGGGTGGCCACCCGCACCGATCGCACGCCGAGATCATAGGCCTGTTTCAACTCTTTAATCGTCGCAATGCCAGGCAGGATCAGCGTCGCGACACGGGCTTTTTCAACAACGTCGCACACAGCTTCAATCCATTCCCAATCGGTATGCGCCCCGAAGCCATAATTGAAGGCGCCGCCATTGAGGCCGTCGCCATGGGCGATCTCGATGGCATCAACACCCGCCTCATCGAGGGCTTTGGCAATGGTGCGGACATGCTCGATAGAATATTGGTGGCGAATGGCATGCATGCCGTCGCGCAAGGTCACGTCTTGGACGTAAATTTTTTCCTGCGTTGGATCTTTTAAGACGCCGCTCATGCTGCACCTCCAAAACGGGCTTGCACGATCCGCTCTGCCGTTGCCAAGCCTGCCGATGTCATAATATCAAGATTGCCAGCATAATTGGGTAGGTAATGCCCAGCCCCTTCGACTTCTAAAAAGATCGTGGTCTTGATGCCTTCATAGGTGCCGTGTCCGGGAATGTGCAGCTTGTTGTTGCCGGTAAAGCGCTCGAACTGGACATCTTGCTTGAGGCGATAGCCGGGCACATATTTTTGCACTTCGGCGACCATTTCCTCGACGCTGGCGCGAATTTTGTCTTCCTCGCCACCGACCGAAAATGCGTAGACCGTATCACGCATGATCATGGGGGGCTCGGCTGGGTTGAGGATAATAATGGCTTTGCCCTTTTCGGCGCCGCCGACGACTTCAACGCCTTTGGCGGTGGTCTCGGTAAATTCGTCTATATTGGCGCGCGTGCCGGGGCCGGCCGAGCGCGACGACACAGATGCCACGATTTCGGCATAAGGCACCGAGCTGCTGACCCGGCGAACGGCGTAAACCATGGGGATAGTCGCCTGCCCACCGCACGTCACCATATTGACATTCTGCCGGTCAAGATAAGCCTCGGCGTTCACCGGCGGAATGCAAAACGGGCCAATTGCAGCTGGCGTTAAATCAATCATGATCTTGCCAAATTCTTTGCAGATTGCGTTGTGGTGTTGGTGCGCCCCTGCCGATGTCGCATCGAAGCAAATTTTGACATCCTGCCATTCTGGCATTTTGACAGCGCCATCAATACCTTCATGCGTAACGGCAACACCGCGCGCGCGGGCTTTTTGAAGCCCGTCCGATTCTGGGTCAATGCCGATAACAATCGCCGCTTCGAGCAGGTCTGACGTTTCCTGAATTTTGATCAGCAGATCGGTGCCAATATTGCCCGATCCAATGAGCGCGCATTTTATTTTTGCCATGTGGTCCTCGCTCTTACTTATGCGGCGGTGAATTCGGCGCGGACAGAGCCAAGGCCTTCAATCCGCAATTCATATGTTTCATTGGCCTCGACGGGGACAATCGGCCCGAGGGCGCCTGATAGAATGAGATCTCCAGCTTTTAATGGGCGCCCGACGGCAAACATTTTGCGCGCTAGCCATAAGCAGGAGGTAAGGGGATTGCCGAGACAGGCAGCTCCGACACCGCTCGAGACAATATCACCCCGGTGGTCAATTTCCATCTTACAAGCGAGATGGTCAAAGGCATCGAGCTTTACGGGACGCGATCCGAGGACATAGAGGCCCGACGAGGCATTATCAGCGATGGTGTCTGTGATACCAATTTTCCAATCAGCAATCCGCGAGTCGACAATCTCAATCGCTGCCACCGCATATTCAATGGCGGATAGAACTTCCGCCAGGGTAAGGCCATCGCGATCGAGGTTCTTCGCCAAATAAAAAGCGATCTCGCCCTCAATGCGCGGTTGTAAAAGATGGCTCATGGAAATCGTCTCGCCATCGGCAAAAGCCATATCCGTAAACAACATGCCGTAATCAGGTTGGTCGACGCCGAGTTGGTTTTGCACGGCCTTTGACGTGACGCCGATTTTCCGTCCCGAGAGCAGACGCCCCTCGCGCAGCCAGCGTTCTGTGTTGCAGTTCTGAATTTGGTAGGCTTCATCAATCGTCATGTCATAGCGATCGCGCAAAGGGCTGATAGCCTGATGCGACGCATGCGCCTGATACAGTGAATCCGCTGCTGCTGTAATGTCGGCCGTGGTTAACGCCATCGTCTTTTTTCCTACTATGCTTCTATTTGCCGTGGCCAAGGATCCTCGGCGGGGCGCTATCGCTTTGCCATTATTCGGCGGCGCTTTGGTCGCTCTCCCACGGGTCGCGTTTGGTGCCTTTGGTAATCATCTTGCCATTAACTTTGGCTTGATACTCTGTGGCTTTCGCCCGAGGGTTATAAAATTGTTGATACCAGATGCGCGCTTTGCCAAAGGGTCCATCGCCGACCACTTGCATGATTTGCAGGCAGGGGCGTTTATGGGCCCAAATATCAAAGTCCTGTAAAAAAGCCTGCCGGCTACCGTCTTGGTAGGCGCGGGCCATTTCAACGTCATCGGTCTTCACCAATAAAGCATGCCAAGCACGCACTGTGCCGTCCTCAACAGGGGTATGGGTAATGAGCATGATTGACGGGAATGTCCCGTCCATGCGCGACATCAAAATACCAGGACCCGTATACCAGGTATCATTATATAAAATATCATCTGCTAGGGTGCGGTGCCCGGCGGCCAGTCTTTGTCGCACAATGTGGTCTTTGAACTCGCTCTCGAAATATTCCATATCTTGCGAGCCGTGAATCGGAGCCAGGTGTGCCTTATCGGTAATGTTGTCGATAATTTCCTGCGGGTGACAATTCAGTACGCCGAGATGGTCAACTTGCCAATGCACCCAGGATGCGTCTTCCCATTCGGGAAGTGCTGGTAGGTCATAATCGGGTGCGCCATTTTCAGCATCGTTCCAAACAAAAACGCAGCCGCCCCACTCGGCAACAGGCCAGCTCTTGATGCAGGCTTTTTCTGGGATCGGCGCTGGTGAATAGGGAATCTCGTCGCATTTACCATCAGCGTTGAAACGCCAACCGTGATAGGGACAACGAATACCGTCGCCATCAATTTGCTTGCCGTCGAGCACAACATAAGAGGTTTCATTTTTAGCCAGATGCGTGCCCATATGTGGGCAATAGGCTTCCATCACCACAACGCGACCGCTCTCACCGCGATACATGACCAGGTCTTGGCCAAAATAGCGCAAGGCTGTCGGCTTAGAAGTGGCTTCGCTACTTTCTGCGACCATGAACCAACCACGCGGAAAGGTGAATTCACCCAGTCCATATTCTTGTGTTGTCGTCATCGACTATACTCCTTCGCTGTCTGCCCCGTTTACCGACGGATCAAGCGGCTTGCTCTTGTTCCACTTCCCGTCGCCGCGGGCAAATTACCCCTTCGTCGCCATCAATGTGAGCGACGCAGCGATTGCATGTAATGCAACCGCTTTCGGTTTGTGCGCCGCTCTCATACAAGTTCGGCAAATTCGGATCATGGATCAGCGTGCGCCCCAGAACGATAGCATCAAACCCTTCGCCAATAACAGTCTCATAGCTTGCCAAAGACTTAATGCCGCCAACAAGGCCGATCGGCATTGTCAGGGCTTCACGAAAGCGCCGTGCTTTTTCCAAGAAATACATTTCCTGAAACGGCAGGTCTGGGAAATTCCGCGCTGCCAGGGAATAGACAAGGCGGCCAACAATATTCTTTTGCTGCTCGATGAGGGGCTTGATGAAAGAGGGGCCGCGGAAGAAAAACATCGGGTTTTTCGAACTAAAGCCGCCTGTGAGCACCAGCATGCTGGCCGCGCCATCGGCCTCGATCATTTTGGCCACCTCGAGCGCTTCATCGGTTTCAAGGCCACCTTTGAAGCCATCTTCAACATTTAATTTGACGATAATAGGAACGTCCGCGCCAATGCTCTCGCGTACTTTTTGGATCGCCATACGTCCGAAGCGGGCGCGGTTGGCAATCGGGCCGCCCCATTGATCTTTGCGTTTATTGACGGCGGGGCAGAGAAACTGGCTGAACAAATAGCCGTGCCCCATATGCAGTTCAACGATGTCAAAGCCCGCCTCAACGGCACGCTGGGCGGCGCGTCCATAATCATCAATAATTTGCATGATTTCAGCGTCGCGCAAGGGGCGGGTGAACGGAATGCCGCTAAACATGCCATATGGGTTGATGCCCCATTTGGCACCGAGTGCAAATGGCTTGCTCGAAAGCCGCGAGAATTTGGTCTGGGTGCCGCAATGTGCCAATTGGATGGATGCCGCGGCGCCATGCCGTTTAATGCGTGCCGTAATTTTTTTTAGTTGCGCAACGACGGCATCTTCTTGCATGCACATCTGATCGTCAAAAGTGCGCGCGTCCTGATTGACGGCGCCATAAGCAACGGTAACGATACCGCTGCCACCGGCGGCAAATTTTTCATGGAAATTGCCAAGTTTTTCGCCTGGTTCACCGCCCTTGGTCAGCCCTTCGAAGGTCGCCGCTTTGATGATCCGGTTCTTTAGCTTTAACTTGCCGAGCTTCCAAACTTTGAAAGATTCTGGTTTTTTGCGTGCCATAATCGCCCCCAAGAAATTTAGCGTAGTATATAAGCATCAAGAAAAAAGTCTATAAATATACGAAAAGTTGCATAAATTATTGTAAATTGTTCGGATTGCGCAGAATTAATCTATAATTATTACGCAATATCGGTCATACTCGGCACCGTGAATGGTCTTGGATTGTCCCTCTGGCAGCACGCGTCGGGGATAAAGGCTTGCGAGATATGACGATAAGGCGTGCAAGGTTGCAAGTGCAACAATAAGGTGTGGTTCTGAGGGGGACAAGATGAGCGATCAGTATTCAGAGGCGACGCCGTCGCGCTTTTATGCATGGTATGTGCTGGTTATCTTAATGTTGCTGTACATGCTCAATTTGGCTGATCGCTGGGTAGCTTCAGGATTGCTCGAATTGATTAAGCAGGACTTCGAGGTCTCTGACAGCTATATGGGTTTGTTGGTCGGCCCCGCCTTCGCCATGATTTACACTTTTCTTGCGGTGCCGATTGCGCGTTTTGCGGATCGCTATAATCGCGTCCGTATCATTGTATCTGGGGCGTTGATCTGGAGCGTTTTCACAGTTTTATCAGGTTATGCGACGACCCCGAGTTTTTTTGCTTTTGCACGAATTGGCGTTGGCGTCGGCGAGGCTGCTTTTATTGCGCCGACCATGTCAATTCTGGCTGATTACTTCCCTCCGCGGCGCCGCGCTCTGGCGCTCGCTGTCTTAAACTTCGGCGTTTATTTTGGCCAAATTCTAGGCTTGTCGGGTGGTGCCGCAATCGCCGCCGCGTATGATTGGCATATGGCCTTTTATGTGTTGGGCGCGCCTGGCGTTGCGCTTGGGATCCTCACTTTAATTTCGGTTCGCGAACCCGCGCGCGGACGCCTCGATGTGGGCAATGTTGCTGATGCCCGCAATCCTTTGAGCTTCGGACAGACCTGGCGTCTGTTGTGGAGTAAGCGCTCTTTTGTTTTTATGTTTTTTGGGTCTGCCTTTAGCGGGCTGGCTGGGTATGGCTTTGGTGTTTGGGCGCCGACCCTATTTGCGCGCGCTTTCGATCTGTCAATTTTAGAGGCGAATACGCGTTACGGACTGACAGCCGTCATTTTTGGTCTATCGGGCGCGGTGATTGTTGGGACGATTTGCGATCGCCTGGCGCAACGCGATGCGCGTTGGCCGCTGCGGTTGGCTGCGATTGGTGTCTTTGCGTCGATGGTCTCCATGATCGGCATTTGCTTGGCGCCAAACATTAATGTTGCGACGGCATTGGTCGTTGCGGGCGGGCTCAGCGGCGGTGGTTGGGTGGTTGCCACGCAAGCTGCGTTGCAAGATATTTTGCCAGCGCAGTTGCGTGCCATCGGGACATCGCTGTGGGGCTTTAGTATGGTTTTTGGCGGTATGGTGATTGGCGTGCAGGTAACGGGATTGCTAACGGATTATTTTACAGCCGAATTCGGCACGCAAGCGATCCGATATGCTCTGATTATTATTTTGCTGGCCTGCGTACCCGGTTTCTTCTGCTTGATGCGGGCGTCGCGTTCGCAGGCGGAAGATAGTCAGACCCTCTTGCAACAGGTGACGGGCGGTTCAAGCAATTCGTAAAGTTGAATAGTCGTCGACCCGGTCGTTGATGACGAGGCAATAAATTTGATCGATTAATAGGGAGAAGATAACACCATGACAGAAGCAAAAGTTGCATTGGTGACCGGCGCGAGCCGCGGCGCTGGGAAAGGCATAGCCATTGGCTTAGGCAAAAAAGGAATGACTGTTTATGTGACAGGCCGCAGCACGCAGGCCGGTCAGGTCAAGAACTGGGACGGCACACCACTGCCCGGGACGGTGGCAGAAACCGCTGCCGAAATCACCGCCGCGGGAGGAACGGGCATTGCCGTTATGTGTGACCATAGCGACGATGCACAAGTTGCGGCCTTGTTTAGTCAAATTCAAAAGGAGCAGGGGCGGCTCGATATTCTGGTGAACAACGCGGCCTTTATTCATCACGAATTGATTTCGCAAAAGCCTTTTTGGGAAAAGGAATTATCGGCACAGGGAATTATGGATGTCGGGTTGCGATCGGCCTATGTCGCAAGCTGGTATGCAGCCCAAATCATGGCCAAGCAAAAATCAGGCTTGATTGCTATGGGCTCAAGCTTTGGTGCCAGCTGTTATATGCATGGTCCAGCCTATGGCGCGCAAAAAGCAGGTCTCGATAAAATGGCGCATGACATGGCGGTTGATCTGAAACCTTTTAATGTGACGGCCCTCTCTTTATGGATGGGTCCGCTGATCACGGAGCGGGCGCTGATCGCAGCCGAGGTCCATCCCGAGCAATATAAAGAGTTCATTGCCACGGCTGAGACGCCACAATTTATCGCCGATATTGTGTATGCAATTGCAACGGATCCCAAAGCGGAAGAAATTTCAGGCCACACTCTGATCACGGCCGAAGTTGCGCGCGATCGTTACAACATTACCGATCGCGATGGCCAACAACCGCCATCCTATCGTGAGGCGCTCGGGTCTCCGAACCCGCCCAATCCAGCAGCCGTTTATTAGAGGTCACGATGTCAAATGTGTTGGTAACAATTATTGCCGTTTCCCTGGTTTCGGCAATTGGTGGTCTTGTCTTTAACACCATGCCGTTGATGCTGGGCAGCGCGGCACAAAGCTTGGGGCTGGGTGAGGTCGAGCTTGGTTTTCTCTATTCCAGTACGGGGCTTGGATATTTGGCAGGAACTTTATCGGGTCCTATTTGGGCCGATCGATTCAGTTGGCGTAAATCTGCCAGTCTAATTGGCGTTTTGGCAGCGGCGGCATTTGTTGCATCGGCACATGTCAGCGGCGCATCGCTCTATGTATCGTGGATTGCGTTCGGCTTTTTCTGCGCTTTGATGCATGCGCTGACCATGCGCATTTTGGCGGATATGCCAAATCCCGAGCAGGCTTTTGGTATGCGTCTCAGTATCGAGTTGATCACCATCTCGCTCATCTTGTTCCTCTTGCCCATTGTCTTAATCGCGAGCTATGGCTATGCGGGCGCTGCCTATGGTGTCGCCGCCGCGGTGCTGATCTTAGCCCTTGGGATTGTCCTGATGCCGTCATCGCCATCGCATGACGCGGCGGCCGATGCGGTGCTGAGCTATCCGAGCTGGCAGGCCGCCAAGCCCGCTTGGCTGGCAGTTTTCTTTTTCACCATTTACCTCACGGCGAATGTCGGCATGTGGGGGTTCCTTGCGACGATCGGGCAAAAATTTTCGCCATCGGGCGAGCAACTCGGCACCATGTTCTCGGTCTTGAAATTATTGGGGGGCATCGCTGGTTTTCTTGGTGCCATGCTGGGCATCAAGTTGGGGTTTAAGCGCACGCATGTCTATTGCTATGCGGTGTTGGCGCTCGGCGTTGTCGGGCTATGGCAAGCACAGAGTTTCACGCAATTTATGCTTGCGGCCTGGGTTTGGGAATTCGGCTTTACCCTTGGCTGCTTATATCAAACTGCGGCCATCGCCCGTTTTGATCCCAGCAATAAATTGGTTGTCTTGGTGACGACGGCCTTTGGCATCAGCATTTTGACTGGCGGTGGGTTAGCTGGTGCTGTTTTGGAACAAGCTGGCGCTGTGCCGCTCTATGGGGCTGTTCTGGTCTGCTCTGTAATTCAGCTCGTTTATTATTTGCAAGGGCCCAGGGTTGCAGCCGATTGATCTGTTGATCGGTGACAAAGCGATCTAGATAAACAAAAAAGGCGGCGAGAAGAACTCGCCGCCTTTCTGTTTACCTGCTCAGTATCGAGATTAGAATTTAACCCCGACATTGATACCGACGGTGCGTGGGTCGCCCCAATAGACACCAGCGTGGCCGAGTGACTGGAAGTCAATCGCGCGGGTGACATATTCTTTATCGGTGAGGTTTTTACCCCAAATATCGATAAAGGCGCTTGAACCAAAGGCATTGTCGATGCGAATTTGCGCATCGATCAAGGTGCGGCTTTGCGATACGACGTCTTTCACAAGCTTCGTCACATAGGTATTGGCGAAGGAGTGATAGCTGGCTGTGTAATTCGCGTTCACACGAGCTGTGACTTTACCGATTGAGGTATCGTTCTCATAGGTAATCGCAAAATTGCCTGTATCTTGCGGTTCTGTGTTCACGAGATTGCCCGAGATATCTTGGATATTCGGATTGGCAGCCGTGCCGATATTCCACAAGAAGCCTTTTGTTTCGATGTCGAGATAACCGTACGACGCAGAGAGCGACAGAAGGTCGGTCATGGCAACGTCGACTTCAAGCTCAACACCTTCAATGGTTTGCTCTGATGCGTTAACGATTTTGTTCACATAAGCACCAGCACTAACGACCGGCTGGGTGATTTGACGATCTTTATAATCGGTCGAGAAAATCGCCGCATTGAAACGAACGCGATCATACTGGGTCTTCAGACCAAGCTCATATGATGTTGCTGTTTCTTCGTCAAACTTATCGCCATCACCACGGGCGGCAAAACCACCCGAGCGATAGCCGCGCGCAATTTTGGCATAGGTGTTGATGTTGTCATTGACTTCATAGGCCGCTGTGATGTGGCCTGTTGGTTCGCTGAACTTCTCGCTCCGCGTGCCAACTGCTTCCCTCGGCAAAGTCTGAACAACGTCCATTTCGTCCTCAGAGTAACGAATGCCTGTACTCAGCGTCAGACGGTCGCTCATATCATAGTCGATTTGACCATAAATAGCGCGCGACTCGGACTCCATTTTGAACGCCGGAGATACCGCTGTAATCAGAGAGTTGGCTGGTACACCGCCGCGAGGGTTGCCAAGGGCCAAATAAACATATTGCGTGCCAGATTCTTCGCCTTCCTCGTCGAGGAAGAAGACACCAGCAACCCAACGCAGCTTGCCGCTGCTGTCTGAGATCAAGGTGAACTCTTGCGACAACTGCTCGTGATGACGATAGCTATCAGCCGAATACAAAGTGCTCGCGACATTGGCAGGAATTGTGTCGGTGTAAATGGTGGGGATAGTGAAGCCGCGTCTAACACCGAATAAAGCACCGTAACCGTTCAGGTCGCCAACGCCCGAGTTAAAGTCCCATTCGCGCTGACCCGTTATCGAACGCAGGGTCATGCCGTTAAGGGCAAATTCGAGTTGCAGCATATGGCCTTGCGTGTCGTTTTCAGACTTGCCGAGGTCATTGATGCAAACATTGTCGAGACGATTGGCGCTGAGCGCTGTCGGACAACCTGCGCCAGGATTGGCGTATGCTGTGGTGCCCAAGAGCGGCCCATATATTTGGGCATAAGACGGATAGCCAGGTGCCAATGGTGTCGTATCAAAAACCATTGTTTGATAATAGTTTTGATAGCTATCCGATGCGGTGCGATCGAATGTGTAATAGGCGTTCACCGTATCCGAGATATCCCAATCAATCGCAACGCGGAATTTTGATGTCTCGTCAGCGCCTGGGTCTTTGTCGTTTCCGACCAGCAAGTTGTTGATCACGCCATCGCGTTCGCTTTTGCTGTAGCCCAAGGAAACGCGCATGCCATTATTGCCGAGATCGCCGAGATCGGCTTTCACTTTGGCGTTTTTGTAACCATAGTTACCACCACCAATTTGCATGGTCAGGCCAGCTTCATTGCTCGGACGGCGGGTTTTAAAGCTCACCGCGCCACCGATTGCGTTACGGCCGAACAGCGTGCCTTGTGGGCCGCGCAGAACCTCGACTTGCTCAATATCAGCAAGGTCGACCGACATAGCGGCGCCTTTGGTGATGGCCAAGCCGTCAATATAAATGCCTGTCGGGGCATCTTGCGTCAGCATTTCCTCACCCGAAATACCAATGCCGCGAATGGTCAGAACGGATGCGTTTTTGTTGGTTGTCCCAGGACGCGCAACAAGGTTTGGCGCAAATGCGTTCAGGTCATTCACGTTTTCAACTTTTTGCAGTTCTAGGGTTTCAGCCGAGATGGCCGTGATCGCAATCGGCGTCTCTTGCAAAGATGCAGAACGCTTTTCAGCCGTCACCACAACCTCGTCGATCTGTTGTGCTGCCAACGGGCTTGCCAACAGGCCGAGGCTCGCTGCAGCAAGCAGCGTAGCTTTCAGTTTATGCTTAAACATAAGTCCTCCTCATTATAGACCGGTCCACTCGCTCTCACGGGTGGGAACTAATATAGGTTTCGTTCATACTGCGTCCCATGCCCATAGATGGGAGAAAGGGCGACTGGCGAGCAAAACTGACCTAACACTATTTATAGGAAATACGGGAAATAAGTCAATAATTTTACGCAATCATTGATATATGCTATGAAAATACCGTGAATGTGTTGATGAAAACTTATATATTTACGCAGTCAGCTATTCTTTTGTTGGTTTTACCGGCGCGATTGCCAAGTTGGGGGACAAATTATGCGAAAAATCTTCTCTCCCTGCCAATTGGGGGATATCGATTTGGCCAATCGCATTGTGATGGCGCCGATGACGCGCTCCCGTGCCGGGGCGCAGGACGAGCCTTTAGCCATGACCGTCGATTATTACGCACAGCGGGCGCGGGCTGGGCTGATTATAACCGAGGGGGTTTACCCTGCCTTTGAAGGCAAGGGTTATGCGCGCACACCGGGCCTGATCAATGATGTGCAAGCGCGCGCTTGGCAAAATGTCGTCTCGGCAGTGCATGATCATGGTGGCAAAATAGTGATGCAGATTATGCATTGTGGTCGCATCGTGTCGCATCTCAACCGCACGCGGCCTGCTCGGGTTTTGGCCCCATCGGCGCTTCGCGCCGCTGGCGATATTTTTACCGAGCAAGGCATGGCCCCACTCGAAACCCCAGAAGAAATGAGCCTTGACGATATTCGTGCCACCATAGCAGCCTTTGCCGCGACGGCCCAACGCGCCCGCGATATTGGTTTTGATGGTGTCGAGTTGCATGCGACAAGCGGTTATCTGCCAGCGCAATTTTTGTCGACGGGCACCAATCAACGCCAGGATGAATATGGCGGTAGCCTCGCACATCGCGCACGTTTTGTGATCGAGCTGTTGCAGGCTATGGCTGAAAAAGTGGGTGCTGGTCGCGTGGGTATGCGTATTAGCCCAGGCAACACATTCAATGATTTGCATGACGATGATCCCGTGGCGACCTACACATATTTATTGGATGCGATTGGTCCCATGCGGCTCGCCTATCTGCATGTTATCCGCATGAATAATGGTATTGATGCTATCGCACTGGCAAAAAATAATTTTACTGGTCCGATTATCGCCAACGAGTCGTATGATCTTGCCGAAGCGGAAGCCGCGTTGGCCGCAGAGGACTGTTCGGCCGTCTCGTTTGGTCGGGCTTTCATCTCTAATCCCGATTTGGTTGATCGCTTTGAGAGCGGTGCGCCATTGGCACCTATAAATTTCAAGACATTGTACACGCCGGGTCCAGAGGGCTACAGCGATTACCCGGCCCACGCAGAAGGGTGAGGTGAGAAAAATGAACGCGAAGATAAACCAAGGTAAGACGGCGCTGATCACAGGTGGCGGCCAAGGGGTAGGGCAAGGTATTGCGCTGGCCTTAGCAAAAACGGGGGCGCAGATCGTTATCACGGGTCGAACGCAAGCCAAGCTCGATGCGACATGCGATGAGATAAAAAAACTTGGCGTTGCGGCGCTCGGTATCGTGGCCGATGTTTTGTCAGCCCAAGACATCGAGGAGAGCGTCTCGCAAACTGTTGCCACTTTTGGTGGCGTCGACATTCTGGTGAATAATGCGCAGTCAGTGGCCAATGGCCCGCTGCTTGATTTAGAGGAGACCGCCCTGCAGGCGGGATGGGAGTCGGGGCCGCTGGCTTGTTTTCGCCTGATGAAATTGTGCCACCCCCATCTTAAAAATGGTGGTCACATTATTAATGTGTTGAGTTCGGTGATGAAACGCTGGGATATGGCGGGTTTTGGTGGCTATGCGGCTGCCAAGGCGGCGATGCAGCAACTGACCCGCGCTGCGGCCTGCGAGTGGGGTGTCGATGGTATTCGGGTGAACGCCATCATGCCGCATGCCGACTCGCCGGCCTTGCAATGGTGGGCCCGCGAGAACCCAGAGCAGGCCGAGGCTTTCGCGCGCAATATTCCGCTTCGTCGCATTGGGTCGTGCGAGGCTGATATTGGCCGTTTTGTTGCGCTCATGTGTCATCCCGACAGTGCCTATCTGACGGGGCAGACAATTGCCCTCGATGGTGGTCAGGTATACATAGGATAATATGATGACCATAGAACAGCGATTAGAGAGACTGGAGGCGATTGAAGAAATTCGTCAGTTGGTGGCCAAATACGCGCTGTCGTTAGACATGCGCGACCTTGATGCGCATGTGAACCTATTCGCACCCGATATTCGCGTCAGTCGCGAGGAAACGGGCCGGGCGGCCCTGAAGAAGTGGCTTGACGATACGCTTCGCTTGCAATTTACGGGGACATCGCACCAGACGGGAAACCACATTATTGAGTTTGATGATCGCGATCATGCGCATGGCGTCGTCTATTCGAAAAATGAACATGAAACCCCCAGCGCTGGGGGCGATGAGTGGGTCATCATGCAGATGATTTATTGGGATAATTACGAGCGGATCGATGGGCGATGGCATTTCCGCCGTCGCTTGCCGTGTTATTGGTACGCAACGGACCTCAACAAACCACCTGTTGGCGAGCAGAAAATGCGCTGGCCTGATCGCGAAGTTTATGACGGCGCCTATCACGAGCTGTTCCCCTCCTGGGAGCATTTTTGGAAAAACCCACCGCGCGATGGGGTGACGCCCGAGGTGGCAGCACCAGCACCGCTGGAGGAATTTCTCAACACCATGCGCGCTGGCGCGCCGGATCCCAAAATCCGCGTTCGATAAAGGGCTACAGCGTAAAGCTTTGCAAATGTGTCGCGAGCAAGTTCTGGGCTTCGGCTTCGCCGACCAAGCGCGATGTGCGCTGACAAATTTTCCAGCCGCTGGTTTCGCGTCGGAATTGCCAATGGTTGACCGCCAGCCGCATCAGGGTCGGCGCGCCTTCTCGGATATGGTAGAGCCGCGAGTAGCCGACAGCCTGCGCCGCATCGCGCTCAACCGATAAGGTGACGGGACCTGTTGTATGCGCACAGTTCGGTAGCAGGCTTTGATGCAAGTCAGAGCGGAGCATGGCGGCAATCTCGTCATGACCACGCAGTTGCAGATCGGCGCTGGCATCGCCTCGGCCAGCATTTGGGTTGCTCACAATGTAGACGGCGTCTTCGGTGTGGCAGTGCAACGCCGTTGTAATGTCACCGCAATCCGCCGCGAGACCATAAAGATTGATCAGGTTGCGGATGGCGAGCTCCGCTTCAATACGTTGCAGGCGCTCTTCGAGATCAGTCATTGTCGCGCCCTTGCGCGGCGGCCTCGGCGGTAATTTTTAAGAAGCTTGGTGGCTCACCGCCGCCAAACACCTCGAGACAAGCACCAGAGACATAGGACGATTGTTCATCGGCAAGAAACAAGCAAGCATGGGCAATGTCTTGCGGCTTACCCATGCGCCCCATGGGTAAATTCGCCGCCAAGAAATCCATGCCCTTTTGGCCTCCATAATGGTCGGCCGAGGCTTCGGTTTCTACCAATCCAACAATGATAGCATTGACGCGAATGTCGGGCGCCCATTCCATCGCCAGCGAGGTTGTGACATTCAGCAAGCCAGCTTTGGCTGCTCCATAGGCAACCGTGCCGGGAGACGAGCGTGTTGCCGATACGGAGGAAATATTGATGATGTTGCCTTTAATATTGAGCGCCCGCATTTTGACATAGGCGGCTTGCGATAAATAAATCGGCGCCAGCAAGTTAAGCTTGATGACCGCCTCGGTCAGCCGCGGGCTGGCTTCCTCGGATTTGACCGGCGGCCCGCCACCAGCATTGTTGATCAAGCAGTCGAGACGACCCGTCCGCTCAACCGCAAAATCAATCAGGGCTTCAGCCGCCTCGGCCTGGCGAATATCAAGTTCAATATGATGGATGCGTGACGCAATCGCAGGGTCAAAGGCCAGCGGTTCACTGCGTGAGCAGATAATAACATTGGCCCCCGCGCGTGCAAAAGCAGCGCTAATACCATGCCCGATACCGCGACCGCCGCCCGTCACAATGATGGTTTTCGTGCTAAAGTCTGGCATCAGTATTTTCCAATTGTTTTACGCATATCGACAAGATTTGATATGAATATACATAAATGCGTAGAAAATCGCATATATTTTATTGTATAAGCGGGTTCTTAGGAGCATTAATGACAACGATCCCTCAAATGTTACGCCAACAAGCGCAACAATGCGCAAACGCCGATGCGATTATAGACGGCGCTTGGCGACTTTCCTATGGCGAATTGCAGGCGCATGTTTTGCAGGCGGCCGCAGTGTTGCGTCAAAAAGGTCTAGGGCGCGGGGATTGCTTTGCCATTTGGGCGCCGAATTGCGCTGAGTGGATTATTGCCTGTCTGGCTGGGCAAGCCTTGGGCGCCATTATGGTGCCCCTCAACACCCGCTATAAGGGGGGCGAAGCGGCTGATATTTTGCGCCGCGCGCACTGTAAAATTTTGTTTACGGTGAACGGCTTTCTTGGCACCAACTACCCGCAACTTTTAGCGTCGCATGACTTGCCGGAGCTACAGGAAATCATCGTCATGCGCGCGGGGCAGGATGATTGCGCTGCTATGCAAGATTTTTTGCAAGCTGCGGCGACGCCCCTAGATCCTTCGGTTCTGGATGAGACATCAGACGATGATCTGTGTGACATATTATATACCTCAGGCACAACTGGCCTGCCGAAGGGCGTGATGACGGCGCATGGTCAGAATATTTCCGTTTTCGACAGTTTTTCGAGCGCGATCGGCATGACCGCGCAAGATCGCTATCTGGTGGTCAACCCCTTCTTTCATAGTTTTGGCTATAAGGCGGGGTGGTTGTCCTGTCTTATTCGCGGTGCTGCAATTTATCCTTTGCCCATATTCGATGTTGACGAGGTTCTGCGTCGTATTGAGGAAGATCGCATCACGGTCATGCCGGGCGCGCCAACAATTTTTCAAAGCCTGCTCGCAAGCCCGACCTTGGCGACGCGCGATATTTCTTCGTTACGCATTGCCACCACGGGCGCCGCTATGATCCCCGTTGATCTTATTCGCCAGATGCATGAGGAGATCGGGATCGATCATGTCTTCTCGGCCTATGGCATGACCGAAAGCTGTGGCGTTATTACCTTATGTCAAAAGGGTGATGATTTTGCGACCATTGCAACGACGTGCGGTCGCCCCCTGCCTGGAACAGAGGTCAAGCTGGTGGATGATGCTGGGGAGCAAGTTGCGAGCGGCGCTGAGGGCGAAATTTGGGTGCGCGGTTTTAATGTGATGCGCGGCTATTACGAAGACGCCGCAGCCAGTGCCGAGACGATTACCGCCGATGGCTGGCTCAAAACCGGGGATATCGGCGTTCAGGATGACGCGGGCTATATTAAAATCACTGACCGTAAAAAAGACATGATCATTGTTGGTGGTTTTAATTGCTATCCCGCCGAAGTCGAGCGGATCTTGCTTACCCATGATAAGGTTAAGGACGTTGCCGTTAAGGCGATGGCGGACCAGCGTTTGGGCGAGGTGCCACAAGCCTTTGTAGTCGCCGCCGATCTCGATGAGGCGGAGTTGATCGCTTGGGCGCGTAATCAGATGGCTAATTTCAAAGTTCCGCGGAAAATCTCGTTTCTGACCGAACTGCCACGCAACGCCTCGGGTAAAATCCTGAAATATCAACTTTAGCCTCGGCTGGGCGATCCCCACCACTGCGGAGGCGGGCTTTTGGCTGGTTATCTCGATAAAAGCCAATAAATAACGCCATAAAATACGCATTAAATTATATTACCCATAAAAAATGGTAAATTTCGTTAAAATTAATGTTGAGAATTACGCAATTCTCATATAATTTTTTTTCATCGATACCGACGCTCATGGCGTTTGGGCGAACATGTTTTAGACGAGAGAGGTCATTTAAATGATTATGGACATCACCCCTGCTCTGGACACCGTTAGTGAGACAGCCGCTGAGACGCGCGCAAATCGGCAAATTTCTGACCGCGCGATACAAGCGATTAAGGATACGGGTTTCTTCCGCAGCTTCTTGCCAAAGCAATATGGTGGTTTGGAAATGCTACCGCAAGATTTCTTCCGGGCATCGATAGCGATCGCTGAGCGCGATATGTCGACCTCATGGGCAGCTGGTATTATCGCGGTGCATGCTTATCAGATTGCGTTGATGGACAAGCAAGCTGCACTCGATGTTTATGCCGATGATCCTGATACATTGGTATCATCTTCCTACAATCCAGCTGGTGCCAAGGTACAAAGCGTCGACGGCGGCTTTATGCTGTCTGGCCGTTGGGGCTGGAGCAGCGGCTCGGGTCATTGTACATGGGCTTTGCTTGGAGGGTTGATTTTCGACCAGCCCGACAATATCCATTACCGAACCTTCCTCCTGCCGATGAGCGATTATAGGATCGAAGATACCTGGCATGTGATGGGGCTGCAGGGAACCGGGTCGAATGACATTGTGATAGACGAACCTGTATTTGTGCCGATCCATCGTACGCATCATCAAATGGATGGTTTTCAGTGTAAAAATGATCAGGAAAATCCTGTCTACAATATCCCATGGGCGCAGATTTTCGTCCGTGTTGTTTGTGCGCCCGCCATTGGCGCGGCGCGCCACGCGCTGAAATTATTTGTTGAGAACGCGACCGCCAGCTCAACCGATACCACGCGCTTGGCTGGCGATCCCGATGTGACGCGTCGTGTTGCTGAGGCGGCACATCTGATCGATAGCACCGAGGCAATCCTGTATCGCAATTTCGAAGAAATGACAGACTTGGTGAGCCAAGGCGCTGAAATCCCAATGATCAACCGCATCAAATATCGTTATCAAGCGTCTCTTGTGATCGAAGATATGATGCGCGCTGTCGATTTGCTGTTTAATGTTGCGGGGGGGCGCAGTGTGTTTAATGACTCGCCGATCCAACAGATTTGGCACGATATTCATATTGGTCGCGCCCATGTCGCCAACAGCCCGGTCTCTTTTGCGCGCAATTTCGGTGCGGTTCAATTGGGCGCGGACAGCACAGACGTATTTGTCTAAAGGGAGATCTGCGCTATGCCGCCAGAAGGTCACTATGTAAAAGCGGGAGACGTGACACTCCATATGCTCACCTATGGCGAGCCAACGCATCCAGCCGTCGTATTCGTGCATGGCTCCGGGCCTGGCAATAGCGGCTATGCAAATTTTCATAAAAATATTGACGCTTTTGTTGCTGCGGGATTTTACGTTGTCCTTCCTGATATGATTGGCTTTGGGTATAGCGATAAGCCTCTCGACAAGGGCGATTATACGCTCGATCTATTTTGCGACACCTTATATCAGGGGCTTCAGGCGATCGGGATCAAGAGCTGCCATTTCGTCGGAAATTCGCTCGGCGGCGGTGTCGCCATTCAAATAGCGCTTTCGCATCCCGAATTTGTCGAGAAACTTGTTCTCATGGGACCGGGCTGTATCGATGAGCAGCCCAATTATTTTACCATGCCAGGGATCGCGAAAATGATGGCGACGAGTGCCAATGGTATTACCCGTGAAAATCTCGGTGAGGTGCTTGCAAATTTTGTCTATGACGCAAAACATGTCACGCCAGAGCTGCTCGAGATGCGGTGGAAAATTGCCGAGACGCAACCCAAAGAAGTCCTGCAAACAATGAAAACGCCCAATTTGGGTCCGCGCCTATCAGAGTTGACCTGCCCAATTTTAACCTTCTGGGGGGCCGATGACTTGTTCATGCCACCCGCAGGTAAGCAGCTTTGTCTGCACGCCAATGCGCGCGCGCGGCTGGTTGAGATCAATGCATGCGGGCATTGGGTGATGATAGAACATACGCGTCTGTTCAATGCTGGCGCCATCGATTTTTTGCTGAATGATTAGAGGGACAGTTAATGGCAATATCAAATTTATCCTATGTGCGCTTGCAGGTAACAGATCCTACGACCTGGGCGCAATTTGCAGAAACTGTCCTTGGTTTTGGCGACGCGAATATTGATGATGGTCGTGGCGGAAAATATTTACGGATGGATCAGGCACCATTTCGCTACATCGTCGAGGCTGGAGACGCGGATCGTTTTGTTGCAGCTGGCTATGAGCTGACAGACGCGGCGGCCTTTAATGACCTCGTAGAGACGTTGCAATCGGCAGGCGTCGCGATTGAGATGGGAACGCCCGAAGAGGCCGCGCGGCGTGCCGTCGATGGCTATGCAACATGCTCCGATCCTTCGGGCAATTGTGTCGAGCTTTGCTATGGTCGCGCAGCGGGCGACAGCTTTACGCCAAACGCGGGTGTTTCGGCGTTTAAAACGGGATCTATGGGCCTCGGGCATTTGGTTTTGCCAGCGCCAGAAAATGAAGCGACGATTGCTTTTTATACCGAGCTGTGTGGGTTCGGCCTGTCCGACGATTTGACTTTGCCGCCGCCGGCACCCGATCTCCCCGACCAGCGGATTACTTTTTTGCACGCCGATAATCCGCGCCACCATACTTTGGGGTTGTATAATTTTCCGCACCCGATTGGACTGGTGCATGTAATGGCAGAGGTCTCGAGCTTGGACGAAGTGGGTGCCTGTATGGATCGCGTCAAGCAAGCTGGGCTGCACATTTTCGCCAGCCTTGGTCGTCATGCTAATGATGAAATGGTGAGCTTTTACTTCTTCGCCCCAGGCGGTTTTGGGTTTGAGGTCGGGTTCGATGGACGACAAATTGCCGATTGGTCAAGTTTTACGGCCACCCAGTCGACGATTGGAGACCTCTGGGGACACGAATATGATTTCCCTGTGATGGGGGATTAGATGGACGTATGCAATAAGCAAATGCAACTTGCGGAGATCGTAGCGGAGTTGCGCGACGGTATGACCGTCGGGATCGGCGGCTGGGGTGCGCGCCGTAAACCGATGGCTTTGATCCGCGAGATCGTAAAGTCAGATGTCAAGGATCTCACCATTGTTGCCTATGGCGGGTGCGATGTTGGCATGCTG
This sequence comes from Rhodobiaceae bacterium, assembly GCA_038147995.1. Lineage (GTDB taxonomy): Bacteria > Pseudomonadota > Alphaproteobacteria > RS24 > RS24 > JAYODZ01. The sequence continues at coordinate 27,758 of JAYQUO010000015.1, forward strand.
GCGAGTGCTGGAAAAATTAAGAAGCTGATTTTCGGGTTCGTTTCGCTCGACGTCATTCCGATGGAAGCGCATTTTCGTCAGGCCCGTCAGGCGGGTCAATTTGAGGTGATGGAGATTGACGAAGGCATGTTGCAACTCGGCCTCAAGGCAGCGGCGCAGCAGTTGCCATTTTTGCCGTGCCGCGCTGGGTTGGGAACAGATGTGCTGGTGCATAATCCGCACATTAAGCTTATTCAAGACCCATATCAGGGCGAATATTTGGTTGCGATGCCAGCTTTGAAATTAGACCTTGCCCTATGCCATGTCAGTGAAGCCGATCGCTTGGGGAATAGTTTTATTGCTGGCCCCGATATGTTTTTCGACGAATGGTTTTGTCGCGCTGCCGATCGGGCATTTTTGACGGCCGAGAAAATTGTCGACACCACCGCCTTTGATGACGATCAGAAGATTATGCGGATGCGGATTGAGCGCAATCTGGTGCATGGCGTTGCCGAAGCCCCCTTTGGTGCACACCCAACCAGCAATGCACCGAATTATGGAATTGATGTTGCGCATCTTAAGGCCTATTCGGCGGCGACGGGCGAGGCTTGGGCGGAATATCGCGCAACATATATTGAGAGTGATGACTATCTTGCAAGCGTTGGCGGCGCCGATGCTATTGGCAAGTTGCCATTGCCCGTGTTTTAGGGGAGGCGATTGATGCGAGATTTTTCTCTAGCCGAGTTATGTATCGTCGCTGGCGCCGATATTTTCCGTGACGAGACGCCAGAGGTTTTTGCGACCTTGATCGGTTTGGTGCCACGGTTAGCAGGATCGCTTGCTAAAAAAACCTTTTTGCCGGGTTTGATGATGACCGATGGCGAATATTATTTTGTTTCGGAGCCTGTCCCGGTCGGCCCGCGCAACGGCTATGCGCCTAAAAAAGAAGGGCAAAGTGGCTATGAGCGGGTGTTTGATTTAATCGCCAAGGGCAATCGCCATGCCTTTGTTGGGCCGGTGCAAATTGATCGTTTCGGGCAGATGAACCTGTCGACAATCGGTGACTATGCCAGCCCGAAATCGGCTTTGCTCGGTGTTCGCGGATTTCCCGGTAACACGGTGAATAATCGCAACAGCATGTTTGTCGGTAGTCACAATTCGCGCGCTTTTGTCTCTGGCGAGGTCGATATGGTCAGTGGCGCTGGGTATAATCCAGCGCGATATCCAGACGGCAAGTTTCCGCCCGGCCTCGACCTCCGACGGATTGTAACCAATTTATGCGTGATGGATTTTGCTGGCGAAAATCATGCCATTCGCGTTCGCAGTCTGCATCCGGGTGTAGGTTTTGACGAGGTTCAGGATAATACGGGCTTCCCGCTTGAGCGGCCAGATGATCTTGGCGAGACCCCCGTACCGACGGATGAACAGCTTGATGTGATCGCCGCGCTTGATCCCCAAAATTTGCGGGCGACAATTTTTAAGGATAACCCCGCAGGTCGCCGCTAAAAGGAGCATGTCATGTCTGACAATGAAACTGTAGATCGCGTTGAGGCAGAAATTATCTATGAGGAAAAGCAACCCGTTCTCTATGAGGTACGGGCGACGACAGCTTATTTGACGCTCAATCGTGTGACCTATCACAACAGCCAAAATGCCGACCTGCTCTATGCGCTCGATGACGCATTTTATAAAGCGGTAGCCGACGATGATGTGAAAGTGATTGTCTTGAAAGCCAATGGCAAACATTTCTCTGCGGGTCATGATATTGGCACGCCTGGGCGCGATTTTGACCGAGGGCGCGACGATCGCCGGGGCATGAATTATAACCATGATAATAAACCAGGCGCCGAGAAGGCCTATGTGCGAGAGCAGGAAGTCTACCTTGAATTTTGCCGTCGCTGGCGCGCGGCTCCAAAACCCACCATTGCGCAGGTCCATGGCGGCTGCATTGCTGGCGGTCTTATGCTCGCTTGGGTGTGCGATTTGATCGTCGCATCAGATGACGCTTTTTTCCAAGACCCAGTTGTCCAAATGGGTTTTCCTGGTGTTGAGTATTTTGCCCATCCTTTTGAATTAAATATCCGGCACGCGAAAGAGTTTTTATTCCTAGGTGAGCGCTGGTCAGCTGAACGGGCGCACAGCGCGGGCATGGTGAATAAAGTGGTCCCAAGAGACGAGTTGGACGCGGCGGTCGAGGCTTGGGCCACGCGCATTGCACAAAACCCGCGCTTGGCTCTATCGCTGACCAAGCAGGCGTGCAATCACATTGAAGATTTGCAAGGCAAGCGCACGGGCATGGACGCTGTCTATCACATGCATCACTTTGCGCATGCGCAGAATTCATTGGTCAAGGGCGACTATATCGCTGGTTTTGACGGCAAGAAAATGGCGGCGGCCAATCGCGAAAAAGAACAAGGGAAATAAGGAGCAATATGAAAACCCGGCTAACAGAAGCACTCGGATGTCAATATCCGATCATCCAAACCGCGATGGGTTGGGTGGCGACGCATGAGTTGGTGCAAGCGTCGATCTCTGCCGGCGCAATGGGATTTCTCGCGGCCGCTGTAATGTCTGCCGATGAATGCGAGCAAAGCATTAAAGCAATTAAGCAAAAAACGGATCGTCCGTTTGGTGTCAACCTGCACGCCTTCCAGCCAGATGTCGAACGCATTGTTGATATGTGCATTGACTATCAAGTGGCGGCTTTGTCCTACGGGCGTGGGCCGTCGTCCCAATTGATCGAGCGCGTCAAAGCGGCTGGATTGAAATGTGTGCCGACCATTGGTGCCGCTGCACATGCCAAAAAAGCCGTTGCAATGGGTGCGGATGTTTTGGTCTGCCAAGGCCAAGAAGGCGGCGGCCATACAGGGGCAACCCCAACATGGCTTTTGCTCGGGCAAGTGCTCGATATGGATCTCGGTGTTCCGGTGGTTGCCTGTGGCGGTTTTAAAGATGGTCGCGGCTTAGCGGCGGCTCTGACCTTTGGCGCCGACGGCATTGCCATGGGCACACGCTTCATGATGTCTGCCGAAAGCCCGACTCCCGCCGCCACCAAAGCTGCTTACGTGGCCGCGCAAGTCACTAATATTCCAGTATCGACCAAGCTCGACGGCCTGCCCCAACGCATGGTCATGAATGCCACCTTAGAACGCCTCGAAACAGCCTCTCGTTTGGCATTGTTGAAGGAAGCTGTCATTAATGCGTTCCGCTATAAATCGCAAACCGGCATGACCAGCGTGCAGCTCGTCATGACCGCTTTTCGCATGATGGCGCAGGATGACGCGACGATCGCACAAACTCTGATGTCGGCCAATGCGCCAATGATCATCCAACGTGCGATGGTGCACGGAGATCCAGTCGCGGGAGTTTTGCCAAGCGGCCAAGTGGCGGGGCTGATCGACGACTTGCTGCCATGTGAGGCAATCATTCAAGACATTATGAAGGGCGCATATGCGGGCCTCGCGCGGGAGTTTGATTGATGACTTTTAAAATTGAAGTTGAAAAGAATGTCGCTGAGCTGATTTTGGATCATCCGCCCGTCAACGCATTTAGCGGTGCGATTTGGAATAGGTTTCCGGAGGTGATTTATGAGCTCGGGCAACGCCAAGATGTTAGGATTATTATGATCCGCGCCGAGGGGCGCGGTTTTTGTGCCGGCGTTGATATCAAAGAGTTGGCCGATAACAGCAGTGCAATTGTTGAGGTGAATAAGGGAAATTATGAGACCTTCAAAGCGATCCGTGGCTGCGAAGTCCCCGTCTTATGCGCGCCGCATGGCTATGTGATCGGTGGCGGCATCGGCATGTGCGGCGCGGCAGATTTTATCATTGCCAGCGACGATTGCTTTTTCTCTCTGCCGGAAATTGATCGCGGCGCCATGGGGGGTGCTGCTCACTTGCAACGCATTTTACCACTTCCAAAAGTGCGCGCGGCATTTTTCACCGGCGGCCAGATTACGGCGCAAGAAGCCTATCGTCTGGGCGGTGTTGAAAAGATCGTGCCGCGAGCCGACTTATATCAGGAAGCCCGCGCCTTTGCCGAGATTGTAGCCGGCAAAAGCCGTGACGCCTTGCGGATCGCAAAACAAGCGCTCAATGGCATCGAGGCCTTTGATGTCGACAAGGCCTATCGCTGGGAACAGGGGTTTACCCTTGAAATGTATATGAACGAAGACAGTCAAAAATCGCGCGACGCCTTTGTCGAAACGGGCAGCGCTGCAAAATTCGAAGATTAAAATGGATATTCGTTACACCCCAGAGCAAGACCAGTTTCGCGCCGAGGTGCGTGAATGGTTGCACGCCAATGTTCCTCGCGAGCGCTTGCCATCGCTCGATACCGCTGCGGGATTTGATCTGCACCGGCAATGGGAGAAAAAATTGCACGCGGGCAACTGGGGCACGGTTAACTGGCCCGTTGCCTATGGCGGCCGCGGCTGTGATTTGACCCAATGGTTGATTTTTGAGGAAGAATATTATCGTGCCGACGCGCCGTTGCGGGTAAGCCAAAACGGCATCTTTCTGTTGGCGCCAACGGTCATGGAGTATGGAACCGAGGCGCAAAAGCAACGTTTTTTGCCACCTATGGCCGCCGCCGATGAAATCTGGGCGCAAGCTTGGTCGGAGCCGCAAGCGGGAAGTGATTTGGCCGCCATAAAATCAAAAGCAGTCCGAGACGGCGACAGCTATGTGATTTCGGGGCATAAAATTTGGTCATCGCGGGCGGTGTTTGCGGATTGGTGTTTTGGGTTATTTCGCACCGACCCCGATAGTCAGCGCCATAAGGGGCTGTCGAAAATTTTACTGCCATTGGACAGCAAAGGGTTGGAAATTCGTCCGATCGCCCAGCTCGATGGTGATCCGGGTTTTGCCGAATTGTTTTTTGACGAAGTCCGCGTTCCTGCCGAAAATCTTCTCGGGCCAGAACATGGTGGTTGGAGCGTGGCAATGGCCACGGCAGGCTTTGAGCGTGGCTTATTGTTGCGTTCGCCCGCGCGGTTTCAAGCGGCGGCACAACGTTTGGTCGCTTTGTATAAGGCCTATCAAGATCGACTTTCAAGCGGGGTGCGCGAGCATGTTTTGCAGGCGTGGCGTGACACCGAACGTTTTAATGCCGCGACTTACGCTCTGGTGGCGCGCGTTCAATCGGGCGTTTCGGTGAGCTCGGAGGCAAGTGCAAACAAGATCTTTTGGTCTGAAATGGACAAGCATATGCATCGGACGGCAATGAGCATTATGGGTGCGCAAGCCGAATTGGAAGAGGGCCTAGACGCCATTGAGAATGGCCGCTGGCTTGACGGGTATATGTTCTCGTTGGCTGGAACGATCTATGCGGGCACCAATGAAATTCAGCGTAATATTTTGGCCGAGCGTGTTCTCGGCTTGCCACGGTGAGGAATGGCGATGCAGTTTCAATTTACGCCTGACCAACAAGACTTAATTCAAGCAACGCATGAGATGCTGCTGGCCGAGACCCCGATCACCCGCTTGCGCGCCCTGTCGCAGGGTGCGGACAGCACAGATATCTCTGACCAACTAGCGGCTATGGGCCTGCCGTCGCTTTTGCTCCCCGAAGCGCAAGGTGGTTTGGCGCAAGATTTCGTCGTCATGGCGGCCATCGCCGAGAGTGCGGGTTATGTAAATCTACCAGAGGATTTGGTTGAGCAGGCAGGCTTGGTCTTGCCACGGCTCGTTGCCTTGCAGCAAGAGGATCTCTTGCGCGATGCTTTGGCTGGAAAAGTAAAGGTCGGGCTTGTCTCGGCTCTGCGTCCTTATCTCGAGGCGCGGTCATATGATTATTTTATTGTCGACGATAGGCTCGTACCGGCTGCTGAAATTGCAACGACGCCCGTTAAGACGATAGACCCGCTGCGTAATTTGGTTAAACCCGACGTCGCTGCGGCAACGCTCCTTGCGATCGAAGACCAGGGTGCTGTCTTGGCCGCGGCGCAGCTGCTTGGCTTGGCACGGCGCATGATTGATATGGCGGTCGACTACGCCAAAGAGCGTGAGCAATTTGGGCAAAAAATTGGACAATTCCAAGCGGTGAAGCATTTATTGGCAAGCGTCTATACCCAAATCGAATTTACGCGCCCATTGATTTGGCTGGCCGCTCAAACGGGCGGAGCACACGTCAACAACGCCAAAATTTCGGCCATCGACACGGCCATGCAGGCGAGTGAGACGGCCATTCAGATTTTTGGTGGCATGGGCTACACGTTTGAAGTGGACCTGCATTTATTTATGAAACGGGCTTGGGCGCTTTGTGGCGTTTGGGGCGATCGCTCATATCATATGCATCGGCTTGAAACATTAATTCTAGACGGGTCGATGGAAATCGGGCCGGGGATCAGCTTTAGGTAAGGAGACGGGTAATGGAAGCGTATATTATTGACGCCGTGAGAACGCCGACGGGACGCCGCAAGGGCGGCTTAGCCCATATTCATGGCGCCGATTTAGGGGCACATGTTTTAAAAGAAATCGTTGCACGTAACCCAATCCCCGACGCTGACTATGATGATGTTGTCTTCGGCTGTGTCGATACCATCGGCTCTTTGGCGGGGGATATCGCCCGTACCTGTTGGCTGGCGGCAGGGCTTGATGAAGGGGTTCCAGGGGTGACGGTTGATCGCCAATGCGGCTCGTCGCAGCAAGCCGTGCACTTTGCCGCGCAAGCCATTATGGCCGGTGTGAATGATGTGGTCGTAGCCGGGGGCGTGCAAACCATGACGCAAATCCCGATTTCGTCGGCCATGCTCGCTGGCCAACAATTCGGCTTTGAAACACCTTTTATCGGCTCCAAGGGCTGGATGGAACGCTACAAAAATGGGGCCTTTTCACAATTCGAGTCGGCCGAAATGATTGCTCAAAAATGGGGTATTAGCCGCACCGATATGGAAGCCTATGCGCTCGAGAGCCATCGCCGCGCTGCGCAGGCCATTGATGAGGGCCGCTTCGATCGCGAGATTGTGCCGCTCGATGGGGTCACGATGGATGAGACGGTGCGCCGTGAGACAACACTTGAGCAAATGGCGAGCCTGCAACCCCTGACCGAGGGCGGGCTAATCCATGCTGGTGTATCGAGCCAAACCTGCGATGCTGCTTCGGCCATCTTGTTGGCGTCGGAAGATGCCGTGCGGCGCTATAATCTAAAGCCACGGGCCCGCATTCACCATTTGTCGGTCCGTGCGGCTGACCCAATTTGGATGTTAACAGCGCCCATGCCCGCCACCGAATATGCCATGAAAAAAACGGGCATGTCGCTGAAGGATATTGACTTGGTGGAAATTAATGAGGCTTTTGCGTCGGTAGCGATGGCCTGGTTGAAGGAAATGGATTTCGATCACGCCAAAACCAATGTTAATGGCGGAGCCATTGCGCTGGGGCATCCGCTCGGTGCGACCGGCACAAAACTCATGACAACCTTGCTACATGAACTCGAGCGCACGGGCGGCCGTTACGGCTTGCAAACCATGTGCGAGGGTGGTGGCCAAGCCAATGTAACCATTATCGAGAAGCTCTAAAAATGTATTGTGAAAATAGAACTGTTATTGTGACGGGGAGTGGCTACGGCTTGGGGCGGGCTTATGCTTGCGCTCTGGGCGCAGCCGGCGCCAATGTGGTTATTAATGATATTCATGCGGAACGCGCGCTGGAAACCAAAGCCATGATTGAGGCTGATGGTGGCCGCGCAATCACAAGTTTGCACGATATTACTAATTATCAAGCAGCCGAAAATATTGTTGCTGACGCGCTTGCCGCCTTTGGCGGCTTGCATGCGGTTGTCAACAATGCCGGCAACAATCGCGATCGTATGTTTACCTCGCTGACCGAGGAGGACTGGGACGCCGTTATCGCAGTGCACCTGAAAGGACATTTTTGCGTGACCTCACATGCGGCAAAATATTGGCGTAATTTAAACAAGGATGGTGTCGACCCTCAGGCTCGCATCATCAATACGAGCTCTGGTGCGGGGCTACAAGGCTCGGTCGGACAAAGTAACTATGCGGCCGCCAAGGGTGGCATCCTCACCTTGACGCTGAACCAAGCAGCCGAGCTCGCGCGTTACGGCATAACAGCCAATGCGATCGCGCCACAAGGACGCACCGGCATGACCGAAGAGGTCTTTGCCGACATGATGAAAAAACCCGAGGATGGAAGTTTTGATGTTTTCGATCCCGCTAATGTAGCGCCACTGGTGGTTTATTTATGCTCGGCTCAGTCCTCCCACATCAACGGGCATTGCTTCGAATCCTTCGGCGGGAAATTGTCGATCGCCTTGGGGTGGAAAACGGGCGATGTGCACGATAAGGGCGCGCGTTATGACGCCGAAGAAATTGGCGATGTCATCGATGGTTTGCTGCAACGCCACCCCAAAGCCCAGAAAGTTTACGGAACCTGATATGACATATCCATTTTCCGACGAGCACCAACTTATTCGCGATTCAGCGCGCGGCTGGTTGAGCACATGGTATGACGCCGCGGCCAAATTGCCGAAGATATATGATGGCGGGCTAGGGGTTGATCTTGCTGCTTGGACAGATTTTGCAGTGCAGCAAGGCTTTGCCGCAATTAGCATCCCAGAGGCTTATGGCGGGGCGGGGCTTGGGCAACTTGGGCGCGCCGTCATTATGGAAGAGATTGGTTACCATCTATTTGCCTCACCATTTTTCTCAACCTGTTGTCTGGCCGCGGATTTGATTGAGGCCTTTGCCGATGAGGCCACCAAAGCGCGTGAGCTTGAGGCGATCGCACAAGGTGCACAGATTATTGCATTTGCTGACGCACGGGCGCTGAATGCGGGCCGCATTACCGGTGTGCTGGATGCGAGCGTTGCCGATAAAATTCTTTTGGCGGTGCCTGAGGCTAATGCCATTGCGCTTTATCTTTTGCCAGCAGGTCAGTTCGACATTGTGCAAAATAAAACCATGGATGGTTTGCGAAACCATTGCTCGATCGCTTATGACGGGCTGGAGGGGGACGCTTTTGCGCGCTGTGCCGCGCCCGATTTCGATGCTGTTTTGCGCGTCGCGCAAACCGCATTGGTGCACGAATCTGTCGGTGGCGCTCAGCGCTGCCTTGATATTACGCTCGACTATACGGCGCAACGGGTTCAATTTGATCGCCCAATTGCAAGTTTCCAGGCGGTCAAACATCGCTGTGCCGATATGTATATTGCCCTCGAGTCGGCGCGCTCAGCGGCATTGTATTTTGCGGTCGCCGAGGCGCATGAGGCGCAAGAGGCGTCTCTCATTGCCCGCGGCTGGTGCCACGAAAGCTATTTCAAGGTTGCCGGTGATGCCATCCAGTTGCATGGCGGTATTGGTTTTACCTGGGATTATCCGCTGCATTACTTTTTCAAGCGGGCACGCCATAATCGAGCCCTTTATGGCTCACCGCAAAGTGACTATCTGCAACTCGCACATTATTTGACGGGAACCGACGGCTAATGAGTTTACGAGAAGAATTTAGAGACTGGCTCACCACAAACCTAGTGGGGGATTTTGAACAAATCCGCTGGCGGGGAAGCCCAGGCGATGAGGATGGTCACGCGGAACTACGCCGGCAGTGGGAACAAAAAATGGGTGAAGCGGGTTGGATCGGTATCGGGTGGCCAGAGGCTTATGGCGGCCGCGATTGCAGCCTGATGGAACAGGTTGAGCTTAACGAAGAATATGCCGCTCATGGCGGGCCGGGGCGGGCTGGTCATATTGGCGAGACGCTGGTTGCTCCAACAATTTTTGTGCATGGCACAGAGGCGCAGAAGCAGAAGTTTTTGCCTGGTATTCGGAATGGCACGACGTTTTGGTGCCAAGGTTATTCCGAGCCAAACGCTGGATCCGATTTGTCCAATGTCAGAACCAAGGCGCGTCTTGATGGTGATGTGTGGGTGATCGACGGCCAAAAAATATGGACGTCCCTAGCCCATGAGTCAGATTGGATTTTTGTTCTGGCGCGGGCCGAGGAAGGCTCCAAAGGGCGCGACGGTTTGGTCTTTCTTCTGGTGCCGCTCGATCAAGACGGGATTGATATTCGGCCGATCCGGCAGATGAGCGGCGGCAAAGAATTTAACGAGGTATTTTTCGATAATGTCCGCACCGATGCTGATAATGTGATTGGCGAGGTCGGCGATGGTTGGAAAGTTGCGATGGCGCTGTTGGGTTTTGAGCGCGGCGCCTCAACGCTCGGCCAGCAAATGCAGTTTCGCGGCGAGCTTGCAGAGATGGTCGCCCTGGCAAAACAAAATGGTGCCTTTGATGACCCGAGTGTTCGCGCTCGTTTGGCCAAAGCGCATGCTGGGTTGCAGGTCATGCGGATGAATGCCTTACGGATGTTGCGCGGCACAGCCGGCCCAGAAGTTATGATCAGTAAAATTTTTTGGGCCAGTTGGCACCGCGACTTGGGCGAATTGGCGATGGATATCATGGGAGATGCTGGGGAGATATTGGCAGACGGGACGCTTAGCCGTTTGCAGAAAATATTCTTATTCTCCCGCGCCGATACGATTTACGGCGGAACCAATCAAATCCAGCGCAACATTATTGCTGAGCGGGCTCTGGGAATGCCAAAAGAGCCGAGGGGGAAAGCATGAATTTAAAAACTGTTCCTGATTATGTTCCAGGCCATGGGTTGCTGAAGCATAAACGTGTTTTGGTGACGGCTGCGGCGGGCACAGGCATCGGCTTTGCGACGGCCAAAAAATGTGCTGAGGAAGGGGCAACGGTTTTTGTATCGGATATGCACCCAGAGCGGACACAGAAAGCGGCGACGGAGATCGGCGCAGTCGGTTTTGCGCTGTGTGATGTGACCCAGCAAGAGCAGGTCGATGCCCTATTTGCGGCGGCGAAACAGGCGATGGGCGGCATTGATGTTGTTGTTAATAATGCCGGCCTTGGCGGAACCGCAGACTTGATTGCGATGCGCGACGAGGAGTGGCTCAAGGTGCTTGATGTGACCCTCAATGGTTGCTTTCGGGTCAACCGCGCGGCGATGCAAGTCATGAAAGATAGCGGCACGGGCGGCGTGATCGTCAATAACGCGTCGGTTTTGGGGTGGCGGGCGCAAAAAGGCCAGGCGCATTATGCGGCAGCCAAAGCGGGCGTAATGGCCTTGACCCGGTGCGCTGGATTAGAGGGCGCTGAGTTTGGTGTTCGCGTTAATGCCGTTGCGCCATCGCTTGCTTTGCATCCATTTTTACACAAAGTCACGTCGAGAGAATTACTGGCTGAGCTTGAGGCTCGGGAAGCTTATGGGCGCGGCAGCGAAGTATGGGAACAGGCGAATGTGATCGTGTTCTTGGCGAGCGATTATTCATCTTACATGACGGGCGAAGTTATATCGACGTCGAGTCAGCACCCGTAAGCGGGCGCTCAGGGCAAGGGGGAAGAAATGAAAACAGATGTTCTAGTGGTGGGTTCCGGCGCTGGCGCCTTGGTGGCCGCGCTCACGGCGCATATTAACGGTAGCGATGTCATCATCATTGAAAAAGGTGATCAGCTTGGCGGCACCTCAGCTATGTCGGGCGGTGGCATTTGGATTCCTAATTCTCATTACGCGCGGGCGCAAGGTGTCGATGATTCCACGGAAGAAGCGATTGCCTATATGAAGGCTGTGATTGGCGATGTCGTCGAAGAGGATCGGATTCGTGCTTTTGCTGAAGGCGCTCCAGCTATGCTGGAATTCCTTGATAAAAATACCCGTCTTAAATACGAGCCCTATGACTATCCCGATTATTACCCCGAAGAGCCGGGCGGCAAGACGGGCTATCGCACGCATTCGCCGATGCCGATGAATGCGCGGCACTTAAAGGATTTTCTGCAGTATTTAAAACCGACGCCCGCGCAGTCGACGATGAACGGGATTTCGATCACCTTTAGTGAAGGCCGCTCTTTCTTGACGCAGGCGCCGGGGTGGAAATTGACAGCAGCTAAAATGATGTTGCGCTATTATCTCGATATTCCTGCACGCCTTAAAGGTAAGCGCGACTATCGGCTGACGCTCGGCAACGCATTGGTCGGCCGGCTTTTGTGGTCGGTGCGCGAGCGCAATATTCCAGTCTATCGGGAAACGGCATTTGAAAAACTGATCGAAAAAGATGGCCGCGTGGTTGGTGCTGTTGTATCACGCGACGGCAAGCCAGAAGAGATTTCGGTCAGCAAAGGCGTCATTTTGGGTGCTGGTGGTTTTGAGAAAAACCAAGAGATGCGGGAGAAATATTTACCCTCGCCAAGCAATAAAAAATGGTCTGGCGGTAATCACAACAACACGGGCGATGCAATTCGCGGTGGTCTAGAGATTGGTGCCAAAACGACCCTGATGAAACATGCGTGGTGGGCGCCGTCAATTAAAGTCCCAGGCTGGCCGCAGCCCTTTATTTTATTTGCCGAGCGTTCTCTACCTGGATTGGTCATTGTCAATAAACATGGCAAACGATTTGCCAATGAGGCGGCCCCCTATTTGGAGTCGGGTTTGTCTATGTATGAAAACACCACGCAAGAGGTGAGTGTGCCGAGCTATCTGATTTTCGACGCCACGTTCCGTAAAAAATTCCCACTCGGGCCGATCGGTCCTGGTTGGGCCTTTCCCGACGAGCGCTTGCCGAAAGACGTGAAAGAAATTCTTGTTAAAGCGGATACCATTGAGGCGCTCGCCAAAGCCCTTAATATTGACGCGACAAATCTGGCCGACACGATTGCCAAAAACAACGACTATGCGGTGACGGGCAAGGACCTAGAGTTTGGTCGTGGCGATAGCTATTACGATAAGTTCTATGGCGACAGCACAAATGTACCAAATCCGTGCATCGCTCCGATGAACAAAGCACCGTTCTATGCCATTCCGATTTATCCGGGCGATATTGGCACCAAAGGTGGGCTGCACACCAACGCCAATGGTCAGGTCGTCCGCGAAGATGATACACCGATCACTGGACTTTATGCGATTGGCAATTCGTCGAGCTCAGTGATGGGAGATAAATACCCAGGGGCCGGCGCCACGATCGGTCCAGCCATGACGTTTGGTTATCTTGCCGCCAGACATATTACGGGTCAGAACAGCTAGGACGCGAGGGGCTTAGAGCCCCTCGATGCCCGTTGTTAGAAGTAATACGAGCCGCCATTGGCGACGAGCACGCTACCCGTCACAAAGCTTGCTTCATCCGATAACAAATAAGATACGGCATTGGCGACCTCTTCTGGCCGCGCCATGCGCCCAAGCGGAATGGCTTGTTCCATTGACGTAATCCACTCCGGTGGAATGGTCTGCATGATGGGCGTATTGGTCGGGCCAGGAGCGACAGCATTGACGCGAATTTTCCGCGCCGCCAATTCGCGCGCTAGTTGCCGCGTCAAACCAATGAGTGCTGACTTGGAGGTGACGTAATGCGGCGACCCTTCTCCAGACTGAGCTGAGGTCGACGAGATATTGACGATCGAGCCAGGCGTGCCATCTTCGGCCATGATACGGACAGCTTCGCGGCAGACATAAAAAGCGCCATTTAGGTTGACGTCCATGACCCCTTGCCAGCCGTCATCTTCCATGTGGATCAGGTGGTCAACAAATGTTGTTGGAGTTTTGCCTTCTGCAAGCTCGGCGTTTCGCTTGCCCATGGCGTCGTAAAATTTATCCGAGCCATCATTATTGGCGGCGCCAATTCCTGCATTGTTGACAGCAAAATCAAGGCGACCAAAGGTTTTGCGCGCGGCTCGGATTGCCGCGATGACATCGACACTTTTGCCGACATTGGCCGCCAAAGCCAAATGCTGGTCAGGATTTGCAAGTCCATCGATCACGCCCTGCGCCGCATCGCGGTTGAGGTCGATCGCGGCGACCCGTGCACCTTCTTGTGCAAGTTTGGTCACAATCGCTGCGCCGATCCCTTGACCAGCACCCGTTACAACAACAGTTTTTCCCTCTAATCGCATTGTCACTCCCCTTTAGGCTGGTACGTATAATTCATTGGCTTTGCCGCCATCGACTGGGATGTCAGCCCCGGTCACGTAGCTCGACATATCGCTGGCCAAAAACAGCGCCACTTGCGCAACTTCTTCAGGTCGACCGATCCGCCCCATCGGGTTGGCATTTTCGATTTTGCTTCCGGCCTCCGGTGCGGCGTTGAAAAACGCTTCCGTGCCTGGTGTCATGATCGGGCCAGGGGTGATGCTGTTGACGCGAATATTTTGCCGCGCGCCTTCCATGGCAGCGGTGCGGGTTAAGTGCAATAAGGCGGCCTTGGCGGCGCTATAGCCCGACATGCCTTGCATGGCGCGCTTACCATTTATCGAGGACAAATTGATAATCGAACCACCATTTTCAGCCATGGCGGCGAAGGCGGCTTGCATGCCCGTATAAGCGGCATCGACATTAATTTGGAAGTTGGTACGGAAGTCATCGATTTGGGTGTCTGCCAGCATGCCATAGCCTACATGTGGAGCATTATTGACCAGAATATCAAGCCCATCTTGGGCGGCCACTTCGGCGATGAACGCGCCATAGGCGGCACTATCGCTAACATCGAGGCTCCGCGTTTGGATGTCGCCGCCTATTTTGGCTGCTGCGGCATCGAGTTTTTCCTGCGATCGCCCGCAAATCCATGTTTTAGCACCCTCGGCAACAAAGCAAGCGGCGATGGCTAGGCCGATACCATCGCTGCCGCCTGAAATAACTGCTGTTTTTCCTGAAAGTTTTCCCATATGCTTAATCCTCCCAGCGAAGAATAGCTTAGTCTGCGTAATATACAACACTATTATTTGCGCAAAATAACAGATATGACTATTGAATTACGTTTTTGCGTAATATACTATCCTGTCACAACACCATACTGGCGCGCCCAACGGCCAGAATAGAGGATCAACATGTCGGACCCGATTACAGATGAATTGATGAGTGCCGGTGCCGAATTTGAAATCGCAACCGTGTCGGCGGCGGGGCGAGACCTCAAGCTATTTAAAAACCTACCTAAAAATTTGGCGACGGCCATAAATGCCATGGCGCATGCGCATGATGATCTCGATCTGATTGTTGCGGGCGAACGGCGACTAACCTATCGCATGTTTTTTGAACAGGTGAACCGGCTGGCGCGCTTCTTGATCGTTGAAAAAGCTGTGGTGCCAGGGCAAAGCGTTGCGATTGCGATGAAAAATAGCCCTGAGTGGATGGTGGGATTTGCCGCCATTGCGCTGGCGGGTGGTGTCGTTGTTTTGGTTAATAGCCGCGGTGAGGGCGATACCATGCGGCACGCGATCGAGGATTCTGATGCGGGCTTAGTTTTGTGTGATGCCGCGCGCGCGGGCGCCCTAAGCGATGCGGGCTGCACTGTGCCGACCTTGATAGCGCCCAGCGCGGAGTGGGATGCAGCTATAGCTTATACCGGCGATGCGCCGCTGCCTGAGCGGTCGACCACCGACATTGCGGCCATGTTTTTTACATCCGGAACCACGGGCCGCGCCAAGGCTGCCGCCGTGTCGCACCGCGCGTTGCTGACGGGCATTTGGAACACCAAATTGGCGATGGCCGCCGCCTTTATCAAGATCGCCAAAACTTATGGTATTTCACTCGAAGACTTAAAAGGGTTCATGCCGCAGGCTTGTTCCTTGCTGGTATTTCCGCTGTTTCATGTGAGTGGATGCACGGCGACATTTTTGACGTCCCTTTTGAGCGGCGGGAAACTGGTTTTGATGGATCGCTGGAATGGCGCACACGCATTGGAATTGATCGCGCAGGAAAAGGTAACCACCCTCGGCGGCGTGCCGGCCATGCTCTGGGATGTTTTGGAGGCGGCGCAGACAAGCCAAGCTGATTTATCGTCGTTGCGCTCGATCTCATGCGGCGGGCAGGGCTTACCCTTAGGGTTGCTCGAGAGATTGCGCGAGCAGTTTCCTGAGGCTGTTTTTGGCGCAGGCTACGGTATGACCGAAGCATGCGGTGCGGTCTCGCAAGGCAATGGCGACATGCTCCTGCAAAACCCAACGGCTTCGGGGCAGATTCTGCCCATGTGTGATGTGCGTATTGTTGATGAAACAGGCACGGACGTTGCGACGGGCGAGGCTGGTGAGATTTGGGTGCGGGGGGCGACCCTGATGGAGGGGTATCACAACAATCCCGAGGCGACGGCGGCTAGTTTTCAAGACGGCTGGTACAAGACGGGCGATATCGGCTTTTTGAACGAGGCCCGGCTGCTTACCATCTCTGATCGCAAAACCGACATGGTTATCAGTATGGGCGAGAATATCTATTGCGCCGAGGTCGAGCGTTTATTGAGCCAAAATGCGGCCATCCGAGAAGTGGTGACTTTTGGTGTGCCCGATGATCGGATGGGTGAAAAGCTGATCGCCTGTGTGTATAGCGAGGATACTGGCTTAACGCGCGAGGCGCTGCGTGCTTTCGCCGAGTCGAACATGGCTGCTTATAAAATTCCGGTTGATTTTGTCATTCAGCATGAACCGTTTTCACATAATGCCATGGGTAAGGTGGAGAAACATAAATTACGGCGCAACTATTTGGGGGATGCGTAAATGGCTTATCCAAAAGATATAGCAATCATAGACACCATGATGGGCATTCCGTCGCAAGAGGATCGCTCGGATTGGTATGACAGTTTTCGTCCGCTATTAATGGACGAGCAATCGCGGCAAATGTTCAAGATGCCAGCGCAATATATGTTTAAGGACATTCCCGATACGGGTAATCCAGATGACTTTGTCGCTTGGACGGTGGAGCAAATGGACAAGTTCAACATCGAGCGCGCCATGGTGGGCTTTGGCGAGGATGAAACCTCGCTGCGGGCGTTGAAAAATTTTCCCGATCGTTTCTTTTTTGATGCCCCAGCCAATCCTAACCTCGGGATGGAAGAGGTGCGACGCCTTAAGCGCTTACATGCTGACTATAATATTCGCTCTGTGAGTGTCTTCCCTGCAGGAACCTGTCCGCAAGTGGCCATCAATGATAAGCAAATGTATCCGATCTATGCCGCGTGTGTTGAAATGGATATTCCGATCCTCTTGAATGTCGGAGTTCCGGGGCCGCGTATCCCCATGCTAACGCAAAAAGTCGAGCACCTCGACGAGGTCTGCTGGTTTTTCCCCGACCTTAAAGTCGTCATGCGTCATGGCGCTGAGCCGTGGGAAGATCTGGCGGTCAAATTAATGCTCAAATATCCAAATCTATATTATTCGACCAGCGCCTTTGCGCCGAAGCATTATCCTAAGGCGATTATTGATTACGCCAATACGCGTGGTAGCGATAAGATTATCTATGCTGGCTATTTTCCGATGGGCTTGAGCCTTGATCGGATTTTTGCGGACATGGAAAATGTACCATTGAAAGACGATGTCTGGCCCAAATTTCTGCGCGAAAACGCAGTTAAATTATTTAAGCTTTGAAGGGAAAAATTATGACTGAAGTTACAGATGCTCGCACGCCCCCCGTCGCGGTTTGGCGCATGCTCGAGAACTTGCGTGGCGATGATCTGACCGCTTGGCGGATGTCAGATGTTAAAAACCAAGCCTCGCTCGAGGAGCGTGGTTTGACCCAATTACCTCTGCCGTTTGGCTGGTTTGTGGTTGACTATGCTGCCGATCTGGCAGTCGGTGAAGTTAAGCCGCTGAATTATTTTGATAAGGCTTTGGTGTTGTGGCGCGGTGAAGATGGGCAGCCTCGCGTGATAGACGCCTATTGTAAGCATCTGGGCGCCAATATGGCCTATGGCGGGCGCGTGCAAGGGAATGATCTCGAATGCCCATTCCATGCCTGGACCTATAATGAAACAGGGGCGGTCACAGGTGTGCCCTATGCAGAGCGGGTGCCGCCATCGGGCGCGCGTCCATGCGAACACACATGGCCCGTGGTTGAGCGGAACAAATTTATTTGGGTGTGGTACCACCCCTTCGGCGCGGCGCCGACTTATGAGGTCGAAGAGTTTGCGCAAGTGCATGACCCTGACTGGACAGACTATGACCGCTATGAGTGGATTGTGCATGGCCCCGTGCAGAATATGGCCGAGAACGGTGTCGATGCCGCACATTTTAAATATATCCACGGCACACCGAATATGCCGAATTATGATTTCAGCTTTGATGGTCATCGGCGCACCGCTTCGGTGAAAGCAAAAATGGGAACGCCAAAAGGTGAAGTTGATGGCGAGATTGCTTATGGCACTGTCGGGTCAGGGCAAAGCTGGACCAAGTTCAGCGGCATTTCGGAAACCTTATTGGTTGCTGGTATTACGCCTATCGCGCGCGATAAAACGCATGTGCGTTTTGCTTTTACGCAGCCTAAAGAAGAAGCCGAGGGGCCTTTGGCGGGTTTGGCGACGGCCATGCGGAAAGAGATTTGTAAACAGCTCGACCAAGATAAGGTCGTCTGGGATCGGCAGAAATATATGCACCGTCCGACGATTTGCGATGGTGATGGGCCGATTATGCAGTTCCGTAGCTTCTTTGCACAGTTTTACGCCGAATGGGATGATGGCGGCGCTGACAAAAAAATTCAGAAGTTGGAGTTGTCGCGTTAAGCGGCCGACTCGGGTAGTTTATGTTTGATGCGCGGGGATGGAGAGAGCTATTTTTACGCTAGACGATAAGATTATTTTCATAACCGGTGCGGCGTCGGGCATTGGCAAGGCGACGAGCCTCTTGTGCAAAGACCTTGGCGCCCGAGTCGTGGCGGCGGATCTCAGCACGCCTGATGATATTAAGGCGGCATTGTCTCTGTCCGATCGTGATCTGGCGCTGCAAGTTGATGTCAGTGATGAAGCCAGTGTGTCGGCGGCGATGGCGCAGGTCAAACAAACCTACGGGCAACTCGACGGTTTGGTTAATTCGGCCGGTATTAGTGGCATGGGCGCGGCGCATCAGGTGCCTCTAGCGAGTTGGGAGAAAACCATCTCGGTGCATATGACGGGCACCTTCCTTTTGTGCCAAAAAGCGCTCGAGCTTTTTCTGGAACAAAAATCTGGCGCCATTGTTAATGTTGCGTCTACTTATGGCTTGATCGGCGGGACGGGTAATTTTTCCTATAATTCGGCTAAAGGCGGCATTGTGCAAATGACGCGGTGTCTGGCGGCTGATTATGGGCCGATGAATATTCGGGCCAATTGTGTTGCGCCGGGTTATATCGAGACGCCGATGACGACTATGCTCGATGGCGACGCGGCAGAGCCTTTCCGAAACCGCTTTGTTGCGATGCATTCGCTTAAGCGCGCTGGGAAACCCGAGGAAGTTGCGCGCGCCATTGTGTTTTTGTTATCTGATGCCGCCTCCTATGTGACGGGGGCCGCGTTACCTGTTGATGGCGGATATTCGGCGGCAAAGGAAATTATTTTATGAGTTATGAATTCAGCGAGCTTGATCTCAAAATTGTAGAGCTGCTGAAAGCCGATGGCCGCATGAGCAATCAAAAAATTGCCACTGCGCTCGGCGTGACCACGTCTAAAGTTGCGACCCGTATTCGCCGCATGAATAAAGCTGAAGCAATGCGCATCGTCGCCGTCACTGATTTCTCGGCCTTTAATTATAATATTTTGTTACCGATTGGCGTCGATGTGAAGGGGCGGGAAGCCAGTGAAGTTGCGGCCGACTTCGCCCAGATAGAACAGGTCGCCGTGGTTCAATTATGTGCGGGCAAACATGATATTGAGCTTTTGGTGACGCTCGAGAGCATGGATGATTTGCAACCGCTCCTGCTCGATAAGTTCACGCAAATCAAAGGCGTGCGCTCACTGGAAAGTGCCGTGGCGGTTGATATCGTTAAATTTGATTTTGATGTGGCGCCGATATGATGCAAAGCGAAAATATTGATAAGCTGAACCGCAGTATCATTGAGCTTTTGGCGCAGGATGCACGCATCTCCAATCGCAGCATCGCCAGCCAACTTGATGTTACCGAGGGAACTGTGCGCGCGCGCATTAAATGGCTGGAGCAGAATAATTTTATTCGCATCACCGCCATTACCAACATGTCTTATATGGAAAAGCCGCAGCTCGCCTTTATCGGCATCCACACCGAACAAAGCTTGCTGAAGCAAACAGCCGCACAAATTGCGGAAATGGATGAGATTAATGCCGTTATTATATTGCTCGGCCGCTACGATATATTAGCGATCGGGCTATTTTCCGGCCTAGAACAATTACGCCGCACGGGGAGCGATAAAATATTGGCGATGGATGGCGTGCGGCACATCGAGACCACCATCGTAACAGACATAAAAAAATACAATAATCACCTGGCTAAAATTGTTCCGCGGCAATCAAAATACAAATTAAGCTTTACCTAAAACCTTATCCTGCGGCTTGATTGCGGCAAGAGGTTATGCAAAAGCGGTCTTAAAGCTTCAAAAAGCTAGAAATTTAGCTTTTTCAGCGCTTATTTCGGTCTTTTTGTCTCGTTTGTGGCCAAAATGCAACATAAGGCAAATATTCCTGAGTTACCAACTGGGCTCGCATTGACAGTTGCGAGCCTTCTTTGTCTCAAGCAACTGTAAATGAACAATAAAATTTGACTAAGTCCGCCGTAGGCGATTTCATTGGTTCAATTGAACGTTCGTTGACATTTTATTTCCCTGTCTTATATTCGAATTGGTTTAGGTTTTTTGGGAGTGAAAACTATGAATCTCGTGGTTCCGGGAAGTTACCCTTCTTATGTTTCAAAATTAAAATCTATTGCGTTAGGTGTCCTAGCACTGACCGTTTTTTCGGTAATGGCGCCGGGAAAGGCAATTTCGCAAGCTATTGACGAAGTAATTGTCACAGCGCGGCAACAATCTGAGAGCATGATGGAAGTTCCAGCTACCGTTGCTGCTTTCTCAGCGCAAGAAATTGAGAATGCCGCCATCGATCGGCCGAAAGACTTCATAATGATGACACCTGGCTTGTCGCAGGTCCAAACGCTAGAGGTTGGCGACATGCAAGTGAACATCAGGGGCATTAACTCTGGTCGCGATACAGAAAGCAGTGTTGCTTTGGTTATTGATGGCATTTTGGTCACGAACCCAAATGCATTGAACCAAGAGATGGACAATATGGAGCAGATTGAGGTTCTTAAAGGACCGCAAGGCGCTATTTACGGTAGGAATGCGCTTGCTGGCGCCATTGTTTTAACAACCAAACTTCCTCCAGAGGAATTCGCCGCATCTGCCGAAGTTGGTTTTGGCAATAATAATAAAGTTAAAGGTGGTTTTGGAGTTGGTGGCCCAATCAACGATAAGGTGAGGGCGAGCTTGCGCTATCACTTTATGGAAGAAGATGGCTATGCATATAACTCCTATCTAAAGTGCGATGGTTGCGAGACTGATTTCAGAGATTTTGGTCTTGTTGGTCGCATGATTATCGAACCGAAAGATACATCTATGTTCGATATCAAGACGCGCTATTCAGAAGTAGATGGTGGTAGCTTGGCTTTTATTGCTTCGCTGGCGT
>JAYQUO010000016.1:0-46665 GCA_038147995.1 Rhodobiaceae bacterium
GCCCAGTACTGGTGAGTTGAGGACAAAATGAAAGCAGTTATTCGTATTACACTCAAAAATGGTGTTCTCGATCCGCAAGGAAAAGCTATCGAGACAGCGCTTGGTCAGCTTGGTTTTTCAGGCGTTGATGATGTGCGGCAAGGAAAGCTCGTCGAACTGTCGCTGGCCGAAACAGACCCCGAAAAAGCCCGCCAACAACTGACGCAAATATGCGAAAAATTATTGGCAAATACCGTTATCGAAAATTACGACATTGAACTGGTGAGCTGATATGTCAGTTGCCGTTATTGTTTTTCCTGGATCTAACTGCGATCGTGATGTTGCTGTTTGCTTAGCAGCAGCCCTCGGCGAGCCCCCGATCATGGCTTGGCATGGCGACCACAACTTGCCGAAAGTTGATGCCATCATTTTACCCGGCGGCTTTTCTTATGGTGATTATTTGCGCGGTGGGGCAATCGCCTCAAAAAGCCCGATCATGAGCGAGGTTATCGAAGCCGCTAATCGTGGCGTGCCGGTTCTTGGTATTTGCAATGGCTTCCAAATTCTGACCGAAAGTGGCCTGCTCCCGGGTGTATTGATGCGCAATAGTGGCCTCAAATTTATCTGCCGCGACGTTGCCCTCGAAGTTGGCAATACCGACAACGCTTTTTTAAACGCTTATCAGCGCGGGCAGCACATCACCATGCCGATTGCCCATAACGAGGGCAATTATTTCGCTGATGCGGATACATTGCAGCGCCTCGAAGACGAAGATCGTATTGTCCTGCGATATGCAGGCGGCAATCCAAATGGCGCTCAGCTTAATATTGCGGGTATCCGCAATAAAGCAGGAAATGTTATCGGCATGATGCCACACCCCGAACGCTTGGCAGAAGCCGTTCTCGGTGGCGAGGATGGCCGCGGCGTATTCGACAGTTTAGTGCAGACATTGGGGCGGTCGTGATGAGTACAGAGGCAGACACTGACAACTGGAAAGCCATCGTCGCTGAACATGGCTTAAGCGAAGACGAATATAACCTTATTGTCGGCCATATGGGGCGGACACCAAATCTCACCGAACTCGGCGTGTTTTCGGTTATGTGGTCGGAGCATTGCTCTTACAAGTCTTCTCGGAAATGGCTGGGCACGCTTTTGACATCTGGCGATTGCGTTATCCAAGGCCCCGGGGAAAATGCTGGCGTTATCGATATTGGGGATGGTCAGGCGGCTATTTTTAAAATGGAAAGCCATAACCACCCATCATTTATCGAACCTTATCAAGGGGCCGCAACGGGCGTCGGTGGCATTATGCGGGATGTCTTCACCATGGGCGCCCGTCCCGTCGCAAATATGAACGCCCTGCGTTTCGGTAGTCCCGACCACCCTAAAACACGCCATCTTTTGGCTGGTGTCGTCTCTGGGATCGGCGGCTACGGCAATTGTATTGGCGTGCCAACGGTCGGCGGCGAGGTCAATTTTGACGCCAGCTATAATGGCAATATTCTCGTCAATGCCATGTGCGTTGGCTTGGCGACCACGGACAAAATCTTCTACGCCAAGGCATCTGGCGTCGGGTCACCGGTTGTTTATGTCGGCTCGAAAACAGGTCGCGATGGCATCCATGGCGCGACGATGGCGTCGGCCGAATTTGACGACGACTCAGACGAGAAAAGACCAACCGTTCAAGTCGGCGACCCGTTTACGGAAAAGCTCTTACTGGAGGCCTGCCTTGAATTAATGGCTTCAGACGCGATTATCGCCATCCAAGATATGGGAGCGGCTGGCCTAACCTCGTCATCGGTCGAGATGGCCTCAAAAGGCGAGGTCGGCATTCTCCTTGATCTCGACCACGTACCATGCCGCGAAACCGCCATGACGGCGTATGAAATGTTGTTATCCGAGAGCCAGGAGCGGATGCTCATGGTTTTGAAACCAGGGCGCGAGAGCGAAGCAGAAAAAATCTTCACCCGTTGGGGGCTGGATTTTGCTGTCATTGGCGAGCTAACGGATAGCCAACGTATGGTCATTAAACATCAGGGCGAGATCGTCGCCGACATGCCATTGGGTCCACTGGCCGATGGGGCGCCTTTATACGATCGGCCGCATGTCCCGACCCCACCGCGGGCTGAAATTCGTAGCGATGATCTAATACACCCGAACAGTATTGCCGAAACCCTCGTCACCATGCTCGGTTTGCCGGATTTGGCTAGTCGGCGGTGGGTGTGGGAACAATATGACCATATGGTGATGGGTGATACCATTGCTCGGCCAGGCGGCGATGCGGCATTGGTGCGGGTTCATGGGACGCAAAAAGCGCTCGCCATTGCAACCGATGTCACGCCCCGTTATTGCTATGCCGATCCGTTCGAAGGCGGCAAACAGGCCGTCGCGGAGACCTGGCGTAATATTACGGCGACCGGCGCACAACCCTTGGCAATTACCAACTGCCTCAACTTTGGCAACCCACAGCGCCCCGAAATTATGGGACAATTTGTTGGCTGCATTCAAGGCATGGATGCCGCCTGCCGCGCCCTCAACTACCCCGTTATTTCTGGTAATGTGTCACTTTATAATGAAACCAATGGCAAAGGCATTCATCCGACACCTGCTATCGGCGGCGTCGGGCTGATCGACGATTATCACAGCGCGATTGGCGCTGGCCTGACCGAGGAGGGGTTGGATATCTATCTCGTTGGCAATGACGGTCGCCATCTGGGGTGCTCAATTTATCTCCGCGATATTTTAAAGGCCGAGGATTTAGGGCCGCCGCCGTCTGTCGATCTTGACGCTGAGCTACGCAACGGCAATTTTGTGCGCGCCGCTATAGCTGACCGCACCATTTGCGCCGCACATGATGTTTCGGATGGCGGCCTTCTCGTGGCGCTGGCAGAAATGATCATGAGCGGGTCGGTTGGCGCCACCATCAGCGTCGCGCCAGATGCTCCTTTTGCTTTTTGGTTTGGCGAAGATCAGGGCCGCTATTTGATAGCCGTAAAGGCTGGAAGCGATATTGCGGCACTGGCTGCTAAGGCTGGCGTCGCTGTACAAAAAATCGCGCAATCCTTGGGTCGGGAATTGACTTTTGCCGATGGCGTTTCCATATCTAGAGAAGATTTAGGGGCGCAACATGAAGGCTGGATGCCAGATTTCATGGGACGGCCCGACTAAGCACGAAGCAAGGCTAAACAAGAAAGCGGTTAACCATGGCAATGTCGGCAGGTGAATTAGAGGCTCTTATTCGCGCGGCGCTTCCCGACGCCCAGATCGAAATTTCAGATCTTCGCGGTGATGGCGATCATTATGCCGCGCGTGTTGTCTCCGCTGCCTTTATTGGTAAAACGCGTATCGAGCAACACAAACTTGTTTACGACGCTATTCGCGGCGGCATGGGAGATGCCCTCCACGCCCTCGCCCTACAAACTGCTACCCCTGAGTGAGGACCCCATGACAACGGCCATAGAGTTTATTCAAAACGAAATCGACAATAATGATGTTGTCTTATTTATGAAGGGCACACCTGTCTTTCCACAATGCGGCTTTTCGGGCCAGGTTGTGCAAATTCTGTCGCATATTGGTGCCCCGTTTAAGGGAATCAATGTGCTTGATAGCGACGACCTGCGGCAAGGAATTAAAGAGTTTTCCAACTGGCCAACCATCCCGCAGCTTTATGTCAAAGGCGAATTCGTTGGCGGTTGCGATATCATTACCGAAATGTTTGAGGAAGGTGAGTTGCGTCCCTATCTCGACGAGAAGGGCATTTCGCTAGAAGCCTAGATGGATATAAAAAACCCGCCGAAAGGCGGGTTTTTTTCTAGTTTCGTGAGTAAAACTCGACAACCAAATTGGGTTCCATTTGTACCGGATAGGGCACATCGGACAGTTTCGGCGTTACACTCAGAGAAGCTGACAATTTATTATGGTCGACAGTCAAATATTCCGGCACATCGCGCTCTGCGCTTTGGATGGCTTCGAGCACAATATTCAGGGTCCGCGAACGTTCACGGACTTCCACCACGTCTCCAACGCGCAGACGACGGCTTGAAATGTTGCAGCGGCGTCCATTTACCATAACATGGCCATGGTTGATGAACTGGCGCGCGCCAAATACAGTCAGAGCAAATTTGGCACGATAAACGATCGCATCAAGGCGCGACTCGAGCAAACCAATCAGGTTTTCCGAGGTGTCGCCTTTGCGGCGCGAGGCTTCCGCATAAATACCGCGGAACTGTTTCTCAGTGATATTCCCGTAATAGCCTTTCAGCTTTTGCTTAGCACGCAGCTGCAGACCAAAGTCAGAGAGCTTTCCTTTACGGCGCTGACCATGCTGTCCTGGACCGTAATCACGGCGGTTTACGGGGCTTTTGGGACGACCCCAAATATTCTCACCCATACGACGGTCAATTTTGTACTTTGTGCTAATCCGCTTGCTCATGCGGTGGTCCCACTTTCTCGTTTAAACCTATTTTAGATTGCTTACCTCTTACCGCTCGCAACACCTTCGCGACCAACAAGAGACAAGGAGTCGACACCACAGGCACCGCCTCGAATTTGGCCGGAGTATAGCCAAGCCGACCCGCTTGTCAATTATAAAGCCATCATATTCTGCGGTTATTTCGCGGCTTGGGAATCCCCCTCTGTCGGGGTCGTTTTGTTGTCTTGAGTTGTCTCGCTGTCAGGCAATCCCATGGCTATGCGCCCTACCCGCCGCTTGATTTCGCTATGGTCCTCCGAGCGCGGCCAGCGCAACAGCGAGTTAATTATGCCACGAAATGTCCTAATATCTTGTTCGGTCAGACTGGCGCGCAAAAACATATTGCGAATGTTACGCATCATCGCAGGTTTTTTTTCTGGCGGTGCCAAAAATCCAGAGGCGTCGAGAGCCGCCTCAAAATGCGTAAACATGCCTGTAATTTCAGTATGTTGGGCTGGTCGCGTGTCTGGCAAAGGCAAGCTTTCATCGACGGCGTCATTGGCATGCTGATACCACTCATAACTCAGCAGCAAAACCGCTTGAGCCAAGTTAAGAGACGAAAAATCAGGGTTGATCGGCACTTGGCACAACACATCAGCGCGCGAAATATCCTCGTTATCGAGCCCGGTGCGCTCGCAACCAAAGACAATGCCTGTTTTCGAGCGGATTTTAGCCTTATTTTGGATTTCAACCGCAACTCGGGCCGGTGACATGACAGGTTTGACCATATCGCGCGGGCGCGCCGAAGTGGCGACAACATAGCCCAAATCTGCAATGGCGGCGTCGAGGTCTTGGAATTCGCGCCGATTGTTAATCAAGGCGTCGGCACCTGCAGACGCTTTAATCGCCCGTTCCAACTGCCATCCAGCGCGCGGCTGCACCAAGCGCAAGTCGGTGAGGCCAAAATTCAGCATCGCCCGCGCCACAGTCCCAATATTTTCTCCGAGCTGTGCACCGACGAGAATGATGGCGGGAGCAGTCGAATCTGACCTAAATTGTGCTGTTTTTTTACTCATTACGACCAGTTAGTTGCATAGCCACCTTTCTTCTACAAGCGCTATTTGCTATAGGAACAAGCAAGAACGTTGGAGGGAACATAAATGTCTCAGATAAAAGTCAAAAATCCAGTTGTTGAACTCGATGGTGACGAGATGACACGCATCATCTGGCAACTGATCAAAGACAAACTCATCTACCCTTATTTGGACATTGATCTAAAATATTTCGATCTCGGCATGGAAAAACGTGACGAGACCGAGGACCAAATCACCATTGATGCCGCCAACGCCATCAAAGAACATGGTGTCGGCGTAAAATGCGCCACCATCACCCCCGATGAAGCGCGCGTCGAGGAGTTTGGGCTGAAAAAAATGTGGCGCTCGCCCAATGGCACTATCAGAAATATTCTTGGCGGTACAGTCTTCCGCGAACCCATTATTTGCCGCAATGTGCCGCGCTTGGTTCCGGGTTGGACCGACCCGATCGTCATCGGGCGTCATGCCTTTGGTGATCAGTACCGCGCCACAGATTTCGTAGTCCCAGGCAAAGGAAAATTAACGATCAAATGGGAAGCCGAGGACGGCAGTGACACAATCGAGCATGAAGTGTTTAATTTCCCTGGCGGCGGCGTCGCCATGAGCATGTACAACCTCGACGATTCGATCCGTGATTTTGCGCGCGCCTGCATGATGTATGGCATCGATCGCAAATGGCCGGTTTATCTCTCTACCAAGAACACCATTTTGAAGGCCTATGATGGGCGCTTTAAAGATATTTTTGCGGAAGTTTACGAAACGGAGTTTAAGGCCAAATTTACCGAGCTTGGGATTGGCTACGAGCACCGTCTAATCGACGATATGGTGGCAGCAGCGCTGAAATGGCAAGGCAAATTCGTCTGGGCGTGTAAAAATTATGACGGCGACGTGCAGTCAGACACCGTCGCCCAGGGCTTTGGCTCGCTTGGGCTGATGAGTTCGGTTTTGATGACCCCCGATGGCAAAACGATGGAAGCGGAAGCCGCGCATGGTACTGTGACCCGCCATTACCGAGCGCACCAAAAAGGGCAAGAAACATCGACCAACTCAATCGCCTCTATTTTTGCGTGGACGCGCGGTTTGGCAAAGCGCGCCGAACTCGACGACACGCCAGATCTAGCCAATTTTGCCCAAACGCTTGAGCGTGTATGCATCAAGACGGTTGAGAGTGGCTTCATGACCAAAGATCTTGCCCTACTTGTCGGCTCTCAACAAAAATGGCTGAGCACAGAGGGTTTCCTCGACAAGATCGACGAAAATCTCAAAAAAGCAATGGATCAAGCTTAATTGCTTTAGGCGTCCAGCAGGCTCGCTATTTTTTGTAACGCGGCCTCCGCATTAGCAATATCTGGCCCGCCAGCTTGCGCCATGTCTGGCCGTCCGCCGCCGCCTGAGCCGCCCAATATTTCAGCCCCAGCTCGCACCAGATCGACCGCATTGAAGCGATCAACCAAGTCATCAGTCACGCCAACGGCGATCCCGGCCTTGTCGCCCTCAATGCCAATAAGAGCTACGACACCAGATTTAATTTGCTGCTTGCCCTCATCAACCAGACCACGAAGTTCACGCGCTGGCAGGTCTGACATTGCTTTAGCGAGATAGTTCACCCCAGCAATAGAGACGATATCCGCATCACTGCTGCCTTGCGCTGCCCCCCCCATGGCCAAACGTTTTTTGGCCTCGGCGAGTTCCCGCTCAAGTTTCTTTCGGTCGTCTTGCAGTTTACGGATACGGTCAGGGAGATCCGTTAAGCTGGTCTTCAAATCCGCCGTTAGCCCCTGCACCGTATCTTGCAGGAGTTGCAAATAAGCGATGGCACCCATACCTGTGCGCGCCTCGATGCGGCGAATGCCAGAGGCAACAGCGGCTTCTTGCGTGATGGTAAAGACGCCAATATCCCCAAGTCGACGAACATGGGTTCCACCGCACAGCTCGACCGAGTAATAAGGCCGTCCATCGAGGTTAGCCGCGCCCATCGACAAGACGCGCACTTCATCACCATATTTTTCGCCGAACAGAGCCAGCGCACCTGCGGCGACCGCATCATCGGGCGACATAAGTCGCGTCTCGACAGCTTCATTTTCGAGAATTTTTGCATTGACCAATGTTTCAACCGCGCGGATCTCTTCATCGCTAACCGGCTTATTGTGACTGAAGTCAAAGCGTAAATAGCCATCTTGCACCAGCGATCCTTTTTGCGTCACATGCGGCCCCAGAACTTGGCGAAGGGCCTCATGTAGCAAGTGGGTTGCCGAGTGATTGGCACGGATTGCCTGACGACGGTCATGGTCAACTTTTTGCACGAAACGTTGCCCAGGAATAATTTTGCCGTCCGCAACCGAGCCAAGCAAAACATGCAGGTCTCCGAGTTTTTTGACGGTATCCGTAACGTCAACGGCACCGCCCTCAGAGGTCAAGGTGCCTCTATCTCCGGCCTGACCGCCGCTTTCGGCATAAAAAGGCGTTTGATTCAAAACCAGCATGACCTCTTGCCCAGCCTGCGCCGTTTCGGCGACGTCGCCATCAACAATTATGGCCAGCACATCGCCCTCTGCCACCTCAGTCGTATAGCCAACAAATTCGGTCGCTCCGTGTTGTTCGCGCAAATCAAACCAGACCGTCTCAGTTGCTTGTTGCCCTGACCCTGTCCAATTGGCACGCGCTTCGGCGCGTTGACGTTCCATCGCCGTATCAAAGCCCGCCAAATCGACACCATAGCCGCGCTCGCGCAAGGCATCCTGCGTCAGATCAACAGGAAAACCATATGTGTCATACAGCTTGAATGCCATATCGCCCGGCAATACGACCGATAGATCTTTGGCCGGCGCGGGCAATTCGGCAACGGCCTCATCCAATAACTTCAGACCGCGTCCCAACATATCCCGAAATCGCTCTTCCTCCTGGCGCAAGGTCTCGCTAATAAGAGCCTCCGCTCGGATAAGCTCCGGATAGGCCTCTCCCATCAAGGATTTCAAAGTTGGTACGAGACGCCATAACAGTGGCTCCTTAACGCCAAGAATATGGGCGTGACGCATCGCTCGCCGCATAATCCGCCGCAGAACATAGCCGCGCCCCTCGTTCGACGGCATAACACCGTCGGCTAACAGAAACGAAGCCGAGCGCAAGTGATCCGCAATAACGCGGTGGCTCACACGCAACGCGCCGTCCGCATCTTGCCCCGTAAACGCCGCCGAGCTCTCGATCAAAGCCCGCATCAAATCCGTATCATAGTTATCATGCTTACCTTGCAAAATGGCGGTGATACGCTCAAGGCCCATACCCGTATCAATACATGGCTTGGGTAGAGCCACACGCGAGCCATCGGCGTTTTGCTCAAACTGCATGAAAACCAGGTTCCAAATTTCGATAAAACGATCGCCATCCTCATCTGGACTGCCGGGCGGCCCCCCTGGCACGGCATCACCATGATCGTAAAAAATCTCAGAGCATGGTCCACAGGGTCCCGTATCCCCCATCGACCAAAAATTATCGCTGGTTGCTATGCGGATGATCCGATCATCCGACAGACCGGCAATTTTTTGCCACAGACCAAAAGCCTCGTCATCATCGGCATAAACAGTGACCAACAGCTTCTGTTCAGGGATTTCAAGATCGCGGGTCAGAAACTGCCATGCAAAATGAATTGCCTCTTCCTTAAAGTAATCACCAAAGGAAAAATTGCCCAACATCTCGAAAAACGTATGGTGTCGCGCGGTATAGCCGACATTATCCAAATCATTATGCTTGCCGCCAGCCCGCACACATTTTTGCGAACTCGTGGCCCGCGGCGCGATCGGCTTTTCTTGCCCCGTAAAGTAATTCTTAAACGGCACCATGCCCGCATTGGTAAACAGCAAGGTTGGGTCATTGATCGGCACCAAGGGGCTCGACGGTACAACGCGATGCTCATTTTGTTCAAAATAGGATAAAAACGCGCGACGAATATCGGCGAGACCGGTAGACATTCTCAACTCCCTAAAGGCTTTAAGCCATTGCTTGTTTGTACCGCGACCGCGCGCCTAAGCCAATAAATTAATAACAAAAACGGCCGCACAAAAGTACGACCGTTTTCACTGTGACGCCGCTTAGCGGCATTAGCAATGCGTATTTTTAGCCCGTGGCTTCCTCAGGCTCTTGGTCCTGCCCTTCGGCCATCAAAACCTCATCGCCCGTTAAGGCTTCTACTTGCAACAGCCCTGCCTCGGATCTTATTTTGCCTTCGATTTCTTTGGCAATATCGTCATTTTCAGCAAGGAACTTACGCGCATTTTCTTTGCCCTGACCAATCCGCTGATCGCCATAGCTGTACCAGCTGCCCGATTTCTCAACCACACCAGCTTTAACGCCAAGGTCGATCAATTCACCGGTCTTGGAAATTCCTTCGCCATACAAAATGTCGAATTCAACAACACGGAAAGGCGGCGCAACTTTATTTTTAACCACCTTGACGCGCGTTTGGTTGCCGATCACTTCTTCGCGGTCTTTAATGGCACCGATGCGGCGAATATCGAGACGGCAAGAGGCATAAAATTTGAGGGCATTGCCGCCTGTTGTGGTCTCTGGGCTACCAAACATAACGCCAATCTTCATCCGAATTTGGTTGATGAAAATTACCATCGTATTCGAACGAGCAATCGAAGCCGTCAGCTTACGTAGTGCTTGGCTCATCAACCGCGCTTGTAAGCCTGGCAGGGAATCGCCCATATCGCCTTCTAATTCGGCGCGCGGCGTCAGCGCTGCCACAGAGTCAACGACCAAAACATCTACCGCCCCCGACCGCACCAGCGTGTCAGCAATTTCGAGAGCTTGTTCGCCATTATCCGGTTGCGAAATCAGTAATTCTTCCAAATTAACGCCGAGTTTTTTGGCATAGCCTGGATCCAGCGCATGCTCAGCATCAATAAAACCACAAATACCGCCCGATTTTTGAGCCTCGGCTACGGTATGAAGGGCCAAAGTCGTTTTCCCAGAACTTTCTGGACCATAGATTTCGATCACGCGCCCGCGTGGCAGGCCACCTATACCCAAGGCAATATCAAGCCCTAGGGATCCGGTTGAAATAGCTTCAATTTCGACGATACCTTCGGGGCCGCCGAGTTTCATCACCGAGCCCTTGCCGTAGCTACGTTCGATTTGTGACAGTGCCGCTTCGAGTGCTTTTTTCTTATCTTCGCTTTTTGTCATTATTCCCACCACATTGTCCGCCATAACCTTCTCCTCTTATTTCATAGCCAAAAAACATCAGCAATGATTCATT
Organism: Rhodobiaceae bacterium; assembly: GCA_038147995.1. Lineage (GTDB taxonomy): Bacteria > Pseudomonadota > Alphaproteobacteria > RS24 > RS24 > JAYODZ01. The sequence goes on from JAYQUO010000016.1 coordinate 10,742, forward strand.
TGTACTCATTTTGTTCTTGATGTCCAGAAAAAAGAACAAAACGAAAACAATTTTTCGGGGAAGACGTATAACTATCTGATAATGTGGTGTTTATTCGTCGCGATAAACGCGTTCTTTTTTCTCGTGACGCTCTTGCGCCTCGATACTTAAAGTTGCAATCGGGCGTGCCTCAAGCCTTTTCAGGCTGATCGGATCTCCCGTTTCCTCGCAATATCCGTAGGTCTTATCATCGATGCGCCGCAATGCCGCATCTATTTTGGTGATCAATTTGCGCTGACGATCACGCGTTCTGAGCTCGAGGGTTTTTTCCGATTCTGCGGCTGCACGATCAGCCTCATCGGGGTGATGAATGCTTTCGCTTTGCAAGCCAATCACCGTTTCCCGCGTTTCTTTAAAGATTTCTTCCCGCCAATCCAATAGCTTACGGCGAAAATACTCTCTTTGCCGCGCATTCATAAACGGTTCTTTTTCGGTCGGTACGTAGTCTTTTGGAAGCCGCGTTGCCATTTTTTGTCCTCGAAATTTGCCCTGCTTTACCCGCTTAGAACCAGAAAATCAACCCTCTATCGGTTAAGAGAAAAGGCGTGCCTCGCCCCTTGATGCCCCAGAGCGTAACGGATAGTCTGCGTCCCAGATTGAAGAAACCATTTCGGCATTAAAGGAAGGTAAACAGAGAGTTCCCATGGATAAGAAATTTGTAGGTACGGAAAATTACATTGCGACCGAAGACCTCAGGATCGCCGTCAATGCTGCGCTCACGCTCGAGCGCCCTCTGTTAATCAAAGGCGAACCCGGAACCGGCAAAACGGTTCTAGCCGAAGAAGTTGCAAAGGCGCTGAATATGCCGCTCATCACATGGCATATCAAGTCCACAACCAAGGCGCATCAGGGCCTTTATGAATATGACGCCATCACACGCCTGCGTGATAGCCAATTGGGCGACGAGCGCGTAAAGGACGTCAAAAACTATATTAATCGCGGTAAATTGTGGGAGGCTTTTGACCAGACCGATCGCGTGGTTTTGTTGATCGACGAAATTGATAAGGCCGATATCGAATTTCCGAACGACCTGCTGCAAGAACTCGACCGCATGGAGTTTTATGTTTACGAAACTGGCGAGACAATCAAAGCGCAAAAGCGGCCTTTGGTGATCATTACCTCAAATAATGAGAAGGAACTGCCTGACGCATTTTTGCGGCGCTGTTTCTTTCACTACATCGCCTTCCCCGATGCTGAGACAATGCAAGAAATCGTTCATGTTCACTTCCCCGACATTAAAGATCGTTTGATCAAACAAGCGCTAAACACCTTTTATGAAGTGCGGGACGTTCCGGGATTAAAGAAAAAGCCATCGACCTCTGAATTGCTCGATTGGCTGAAACTGTTGATGAACGAAGATATTGATCCCGATACATTGCGCGAGTCCGATAACAGCAAACTCATCCCGCCCCTGCATGGCGCTCTGATTAAAAACGAACAAGACGTGCATTTGTTTGAGCGACTTGCCTTTCTTGCCCGTCGTGAGCGAAACTAAATCCTATGTTTGTGAATTTTTTCCACGAGCTCAAACAAGCGAATATTCCAGTCTCCTTGCGGGAATATTTATCCTTGATGGAAGCCTTAGACGCAGATTTGATCGAGCGTAAGGTCGAGGAGTTCTATTATCTGTCACGTGCAACATTGGTTAAAGACGAACGGAATTTGGATAAATTTGACCGCGTTTTTAGCCATGTCTTTCGTGGCCTCGATTCGCTCGAGGAAGGTGATATAGCTCAGATCCCAGAGGAGTGGCTTCGCAGTTTGACGGAAAAATATCTGACCGAAGAAGAAAAAGCGAAAATCGAGTCGCTCGGCGGTTGGGAAAAGATCATGGAAGAGTTGAAGAAACGTCTCGAAGAGCAAAAAGAACGGCACGAAGGCGGGTCGAAATGGATCGGAACAGGCGGAACCTCACCTTTTGGCGCCGACGGGTACAACCCCGAGGGTGTCCGCATTGGACAGAAAGAGAGTCGTCACCGTAAAGCCGTTAAGGTGTGGGATAAGCGGGAATATAAAAACCTCGATGACAGCGTCGAGCTGGGCACGCGCAATATTAAAGTTGCCTTACGCCGCTTGCGTCGCTTCGCTCGTGACGGCAATCCCGAGATTCTCGATATTGATGACACCATCAAATCAACAGCCAATGCTGGCTATCTTGATATCAAGCTCATTCCCGAGCGGCGCAATAATGTCAAAGTTCTGGTCTTTTTTGACATTGGCGGATCGATGGATCCCCATATTCGCTTATGTGAAGAATTATTCTCTGCAGCCCGAACCGAGTTTAAGAACCTTGAATATTTCTACTTCCACAATTGCCTATATGAGGGTGTGTGGAAAGATAATCGTCGCCGTTTTAACGAAAAAATGGAGACGTGGGACGTCCTGCATAAATATTCGGCCGATTATAAAGTTATTTTTGTCGGTGACGCATCGATGAGCCCTTATGAGATCAGCTATGCAGGTGGATCGGTCGAACACTGGAATGAAGAGCCAGGCGGTGTCTGGTTGCAACGCGTTTGCGAGATTTATGAAAATGTTGTTTGGCTTAACCCGACGCCCGAGCGCTACTGGGAACACACACCCAGTTTGCAGATGATCAAGCAAATTTTCTCTGATCGAATGTTTGGCCTAACCCTGACGGGGCTGGACGGTGCCATGCGTGAACTTGGCCGTTAAACCAAGCTCTCGCAAAACCGCTTAATGCGGCGACAGGCTTCTGTCAGATTTTCATCCGATGTCGCATAGCTAATACGGAAAAATGGTGATAGGCCGAACGCTGCGCCATGCACAACCGCAACCCCCTCTGCCTCGAGCAAGGCCGTTGCAAAATCTTCGTCCGAGGCAATTTTCAAGCCCGATGGCGCCGTCTTTCCAATACAGCCCTCGCAAGACGGATAGACATAAAATGCGCCCTCTGGCGTTTGGCACGAAATACCTTCCGCCTCATTTAAAAGCTCAACCACCATATCGCGGCGCCGTTTAAACACAGCATTGCGATCAGCAATATAATCCTGCGGGCCATTCAAGGCCTCAACCGACGCCCACTGGCTGATCGACGTCGGATTTGATGTCGACTGCGATTGAATTTTATTCATCGCCTTAATCAAAATATCGGGGCCAGCAGCATATCCAATTCGCCAGCCCGTCATGGCATAGGCTTTCGACACGCCGTTCATCGTTAGGGTGCGATCGTAAAGCTTCGGCTCGACCTGAACGGGTGTCGCAAAAACAAAATCGCCATAGGTCAAATGCTCATACATATCATCGGTCAAGACCCAAACATCGGGGTAACGCAGCAAGACATCGGTGAGTTTTTTCAACTCTTCAGCCGTATAAGCCGCGCCAGTTGGGTTGGATGGTGAATTGAAAATGAACCATTTTGTCTTCGCCGTAATGGCTGCTTCGAGCGCCTCCGGCTGCAACTTAAAACCATGTTCCGCTTTTGCCTCGACAATAACGGGAGTGCCACCTGCTAAATTGACAATATCGGGATAAGACACCCAATAGGGCGCCGGAATAATGACCTCATCACCAGCATTTAGGGTTGCCATCATCGCGTTATAGATAATTGGTTTACCACCAGGCGCCACAAAACATTGCGCGGGCGTATAATCGAGATCATTCTCGCGTTTGAACTTATTGGCAATCGCTGCCCGTAACTCAGGAATTCCGCCAACATCTGTATATTTCGTTTCACCGCGCTGGATGGCGTCAATCGCCGCCTGTTTGATATTATCAGGCGTATCAAAATCTGGCTCGCCAGCCCCCAGCCCAATAACGTCACGCCCTTCTGCCTTCAACTGCCGCGCCTTCTGGGTCACAGCAATAGTGGCTGAGGGTTGCACACGGTTAAGACTATCTGAGATAAAAGACATGGTTTTTCCCTTTGCGATGCGACTGGAGATTATCGAGTAGCCCCAACGAATTCAACTGGAATTGCGCCTTTAAGAGGCTTTAACCGCAAAAAATTGATAACGGTTAACGGAAAAAAAGAAGCCGCCATTTTCCTTGAGTTTTTCTTGCTCATTCACAAATGTATTGACGTGATCCGCCTCGAGCTCCGTGCCGTCCAAATTATTGCGAATGAAATTGATCATGGCAGGTAACATGTGGCCGATATAGCCATGACCCTGCCAGCCAATTTGCAACATGGGGATGATTTGCGCCGCCATTAAATCAAATTTCGCACGTCGCAAATATTGTGGCAGACGCGAAGGCAAAAACGGATGCACGAGATGTCGGTCCCAGACCCGCATCATCATCTCAAGGCGTTCCGGTCGTGCTGTATTCATCACCACACTATTCCAATCGGTATCAACAATCACACAGCGTCCCCCAGGGCGCAAAACGCGATGGATCTCCGATAACGCCAAATCAATATCGTCGACATATTCGAGCACTTGTGTGCTCACGACAGCGTCAAAATACCCGTCGGAATATGGAAGAGCCGTGGCATCGCCCATTTTGCACTCCGCCTGCGTCAGATCGGCCACGCGGGTTTGCGACATAGTCACCATAGCGGCAGAAACATCAATCCCGCAGGCGCGGCCAAGCGGCCCGACCAGGCGCGCGATATCGCGTAATAAAAGCCCCGGCCCGACGCCAATATCGAGAATTTTTTCCTCTGGCTTAACGGCCAAACTGTCAAGCGTGAGGCCACGCTGGCGAACCACGTCGGGCGTTAGATACATGCGTTCAACCGAGCGGGCCTGCTCCGCATCGAAACTGATAATGCGATCTGCGTCTGCGGTTTTGGTCATAAGTGCTCTGGGCGGCCTCTCGTTTATTGTCGTTTTCCTCTTGCGCGCTACATCCCTCACCACGATAGATAGGTTTGATCGGGCTCGATCTGTTGTCCGCCTCAGATTGATGCTAATCTATCATCGAAGCGAAAAGAGTGCAAAAGAGATCCATGTCGAGTTTAACAGGAATGCGCGAAATGCCGCCGATTGCGGAGCCTGGCCTTAGTGCAACGCAATTGGCTCGGTTTCGTCCGCATCGTCCTGAGCGCCCCGAGAAATTAGAAGGTGGCAAAGCCTTTGAATTTGTCTCACCCTTTGCGCCCGCTGGCGACCAACCAGCGGCTATTGACGAGTTACTTGCGGGCCTTGCGGCGGAAGATCGCGATCAAGTGCTTCTCGGCGTTACCGGATCGGGTAAGACTTTTACCATGGCCCAAGTCATTGCGCGCGCCAACCGGCCCGCCCTCATCCTCGCTCCCAACAAAACGCTTGCGGCGCAACTCTATGGCGAATTCAAAAGTTTCTTTCCGAATAACGCAGTCGAGTATTTCGTATCTTATTACGACTATTACCAGCCGGAAGCCTATGTACCGCGAACCGACACATTCATTGAAAAAGAAAGTAACATCAACGAGCAGATTGATCGAATGCGACACTCCGCTACGCGCGCACTGCTCGAGCGCGACGATGTAATTATTGTCGCCTCTGTCTCGTGTATTTATGGCATTGGCTCGGTCGAGAGCTATACCGCGATGACATTTGAAGTAAAGCGCGGTGGCACGCTACCACGCGCTCAGCTCCTCGCTGATCTCGTCGCCTTGCAATATCGTCGCAACGAGTTGGGCTTTGCGCGCGGTGATTTTCGCGTGCGCGGCGATACGGTTGAGATTTTTCCGGCGCACTATGAAGACCGCGCTTGGCGGATTGAATTATTTGGCGACGAGGTCGAAGCGCTTACCGAGATCGACCCGCTGACTGGCGAAAAAAAGGCATCTTTAGAAAAAATCCGTATCTACGCCAATTCGCACTATGTGACCCCGGGACCAACGTTGAAGCAAGCTGCCGAAGAGATCAAAAAAGATCTCCAACTCCGCTTGCAAGAATTTACGCAAGCCAATCGCTTACTCGAAGCCCAAAGGCTGGAGCAACGCACCTCTTACGATATTGAAATGATCGAGGCGGTAGGATCATGTGCCGGTATCGAGAATTACTCGCGTTATCTCACGGGACGCAAGACGGGTGAGCCGCCGCCCACCCTATTTGAATATTTACCCGACGAGGCGATTGTCTTTGTCGATGAGAGCCATGTCACTGTGCCGCAGATTGGCGGCATGTTTCGCGGTGACTTCAAACGTAAGACCACACTCGCGGAATATGGCTTTCGTTTGCCAAGTTGCGTCGATAATCGACCCATGAAATTCGAGGAATGGAATTTAATGCGGCCGCAGACAGTTTATGTGTCGGCAACGCCCGGACCATGGGAACTTGAACAAACGGGCGGCGTCTTCGTTGAGCAGGTCATCCGCCCCACGGGTCTGGTTGATCCCGTCTGCGATATTCGTCCAGCGCGGCATCAGGTCGATGATCTGCTTGACGAATGTCATCAGGTTGTCAAACGCGGCGAACGTATCCTTGTCACGACACTGACCAAAAAAATGGCGGAAGATTTAACCGAATACATGCATGAGCAAGGCTTGCGCGTACGCTATATGCATTCTGACATTGATACGCTGGAGCGCATTGAGATTGTCCGCGACCTACGCCTCGGGGTATTTGATATCTTGATTGGCATTAACCTATTGCGCGAGGGTCTCGATATTCCTGAATGCTCGCTGGTTGCTATTCTCGATGCCGATAAAGAAGGGTTTTTGCGTTCCGAGACATCATTGATCCAGACCATTGGCCGTGCCGCACGGCATGTCAAAGGGCGGGTCATTTTATACGCCGACAAAGAAACGGGGTCGATGCAACGCGCTTTGTCGGAGACACAGAGACGGCGCGAGCGCCAGATCGCCCATAATGAGGAAAACAACATTATACCGCGGGGCATCGAGAAATCCGTTAGCGATATTATTGAGGGCATCACCCAGCCACAAAACATAACTGCACCTGGGGCATACCAACCGCTCGAAGGCATGGCGGAAGACCCCCGTATGGGCGACAATTTAAGAACCCATATTGCGACCCTGGAAAAGCAAATGATGGAAGCCGCCGCAGATCTGGAATTCGAGACGGCGGCGCGTCTGCGCGATGAAATTCGCCGCCTACAGGAAACCGAACTCATTATCGCCGACGACCCCTTTGCGCGACAAAGCGCCATCAACGATAAACTTGACCCGAACGCGAGCAAGCGTCCGAAATCTCGACGCGGCCAGAAACGTTAACGCCGCGCAATTCAATTTCCCCAACTCAAAACTTCTGGTACACAGAATTCTATGACGCATGATGCTTCTCATATTTGCTTAATTACGGGCGCGGCCAAACGCATTGGCCGCCGTCTAGCACTCGGTCTAGCAGAACAGGGCTGGGATATTGCTATTCATTACAGCCAATCAAAAGCTGAGGCCGAGACATTGTGCCACGAGATCGAGACGCTGGGGCAGAAGGCCATCTTGTTGCATGCCGATTTGGCCGACAGCACTGCCACGACAGAGCTCATGGCCGAAACGCGTGCCGCTTTGGGGACGGTCAATCTACTCATTAACAATGCTTCGCTATTCGAACGTGATACGGTTGATGATCTCGCGGTTGCCAGCTGGGACGCCCATCTGAATACCAACTTGCGCGCACCAGCGCTGTTAATGCGTGATTTTGCGGAACAGGCGTCAGCTGGCGACAGCATTATCAATATCATCGACCAGCGCGTTTGGCGTCTAACGCCAGATTTTATTAGCTATACAGTATCAAAATCTGGCCTCTGGACGCTGACGCAAACCTTCGCTCAGGCTTTGGCGCCGCGGGGCATTCGTGTTAACGCCATAGGGCCAGGGCCAACGCTCCCCAATCCACGGCAAGATCAGGCAGAATTTGAAAAGCAAACCAAACTGGTGCCGCTGGGCGCCGGCGCCGCTCCCGATGACATTTTTAACGCCGTACAGTATTTGTTGACGGCGCCCGCTGTGACAGGACAAATGCTTGCGGTTGATGGCGGGCAACATCTTGCCTGGCAGACCCCCGATGTAACGCAAGTCAAGGAGTGATCGTGGTGAACCAATTGACCCAAGTCCCATTCAGCTATGCCTGCGCCCAACGCGGATTACGCCATGTTTTTGTGCGCGAGCTTAAACTCATGGCCTCGATCGGCATTCACCCGCATGAGCGCGACCAAAAACAGGTGATTGCTATTGATGTCAATGTCGCGGTCAAGGAAAACGCTGCGACGCCGAGCCAGCTCTCTGAGGTTGTGTGCTATGAAACCTTGTGTCGGCAGATCCGAGATTTGGTCGATGCAGGTCATATTGATCTGGTCGAGACGCTTGCCGAGGATATTGCCAGGACAATTTTGCGTGATCACCGAATTTTAATGGTTCGGGTCAGCATCGAAAAGCCAGACGCCATCGCCGAAGCGGCCGCTGTCGGGGTCGAAATTGAGCGCCACCAGCGTTAATTTTCGTCGGTCAAAAATCAATAACCCACTGAAAAATATATATTTTCGCCCTACCGTGAGTTGTGCACAGGCGACCTGCCAAAATTTCTCGTTTTTGTAAAGTAGCAAAAATGAAGAAAAAAAAATTTTTTTACGGCTCTTGATTTTGTTTTTATGTATTAAATCAACACCTTAATAAGTATGCCTAATTATTGAGCAAACTGGTCACTGGCTTTAAAAAACAATAACTTGGCCCGCCATATTGTTTTTTATGCACATAGTTATCAACATATCCCGTGGAGAGAATTTGGGACTTTTCTGCGCAAAAACTGGCCTGCGGCAACGGCTTTATGTAATTTCTTAGGAGACACACCCTGTCGCGATGTTAGAGGATTGAAATTTAATGGAAGATCAGCCGACCCCGATAGGCCGCGATTTGATTGCCGCCAAGGTCAAGACCCTGCCATCGGCACCTGGGGTCTATCGCATGCTTGATGCCAATGCGACTGTTCTCTATGTCGGCAAGGCAAAAAACCTCAAAAATAGGGTTGCCTCCTACACACGCGCGCGCGGACATTCGAACCGTATCCAACGCATGATCGGACTAACGCGTGATATGGAGTTTACGCGCACACCAACTGAAACGGACGCGCTTTTACTCGAAGCTAATCTCATCAAAAAACTAAAGCCGCAGTTCAATATTCTCCTGCGCGACGACAAGTCCTTTCCCTATATTCTTCTCGCCGATGACCATGCCGTGCCACAGCTCACCAAACACCGCGGGCAACACCGACGGCCAGGGCATTATTTTGGTCCTTTTGCGTCTGCCTCTGCCGTCAATCGGGCTATGAAAACCTTGCAACGCGCTTTTCTTCTTCGATCTTGTAGCGATTCCGTTTTGGAAAGCCGGCAGCGTCCTTGCCTGCTGTACCAGATCAAACGCTGTAGCGCGCCTTGTACCAATGAAATCGAGGCCAACGACTACGGCCAACTCGTGCAGGAGGCGCGCGCCTTCTTGAGCGGTAAAAGTCGCGATATTCAAAACAACTTGCTGGAGAAAATGCAACAAGCGAGCGCGGCGCTCGACTTTGAGGCGGCAGCCGAGGCGCGCGACCGCATTCGGGCTCTGACCTATATTCAGTCTGATAATAATATTCAGTCCGATGATATCGCGAACGCCGATGTCATGGCCGTCACCAAACAAGCGGGCCAGGTCTGCATTCAAGTTTTCTTTTTCCGCGCCTATCAAAATCTCGGCAATAACGCTTTTTTCCCGCGTCATGATCGCGATGCAGCGCCGGAAGATGTGCTCGAGGCCTTTATGGGACAATTTTACGACCAGCGCGCTGTCCCCGAGCTTATTTTGGTGAACTGCAAACTAGCCAACGCCAAGCTCCTAACCGAGGCGTTAAGTTTGGCGGCAGATCACCGCGTAAATTTAGTGCATCCGATTCGCGGCAGTCGCGCCAAGCTTGTTGGCGTTGCCACAAAAAATGCAGAAGAAGCAATCGCCCGCCATCTGGCCGAGGCGGCCAGCCAGCAAAAAATACTCGTCGCTTTGGCCGAAGCCTTTGATCTCGACGCCCCGCCCCAGCGCATTGAAATTTATGATAACAGCCATCTACAGGGCACCAATCAAATTGGTGGCATGGTGGTCGCGGGCCCGGATGGATTTATCAAAAATCAGTATCGTAAATTCAACATGCGCGACCCCGAGACGGCGCCAGGTGACGATTACGGCATGATGCGCGAAATGTTTCATCGGCGTTTTTCGCGCTTGCTTCGTGAGATCGAACGCGATCCGAGCAAACGCCCCGACCTCGTTATCATTGACGGCGGCCGTGGGCAGCTAAATGTAACCGCCGAGGTCATGGATCTTCTTGATCTCAGCGATATACCGCTTGTGGGTATCGCCAAGGGCCCCGACCGCAATGCCGGTCGCGAGAAATTTTTTATGCGCCAGCGGGCAGAGTTTATGCTGCCCGATAATTCGCCTGTTCTTTACTACCTGCAACGTTTACGCGATGAAGCGCACCGCTTTGCCATTGGTAGCCATCGCGCTCGACGACGCAAAGATATCCGAGGCAACAGCCTCGATGATATTCCCGGTATTGGCGCCACACGCAAGCGGGCACTGTTGCACCATTTTGGCTCCGCCGCCGCCGTAAGGCGCGCCAGCCGCCAAGATTTAGAAAAAGTTGAGGGCATCAATGCCCGAATCGCGCAACGTATATACGAATATATTCATGGCGATACACTCCTCAGTTAAGCAGCGCATCGCCCTCGTTTCGTATAGCTATGAAGGCACCTATGTTTAAATCGCTACCAAATGCTCTCACCTTGCTTCGTATTGGCCTCGTGCCCGTCATCTATATTTGCTATTTAAATCCCGGTTTTTACGGTGACTGGGCTGCGGTCGCCGTGTTCACACTGGCCGGTGCCTCAGACTTCCTCGACGGCTATCTGGCGCGGCGTTATAGTTTACAATCAAAACTCGGACGCATGCTCGACCCAATAGCTGATAAACTCATGGTGTGTACCGCTTTGATCTTACTGGTCGCCGACGGTTCTATTTACAGTTGGCATTTGATCGCCGCGATTATTATTTTGTGCCGCGAATTAATGGTGTCTGGCTTACGCGAATTTTTAATGGAATCGCGTGTCGCCCTGCCTGTGACCGCGCTTGCTAAATACAAAACCGTCATCCAAATGGTGGCGATGGGCTTTCTGCTCTCCGTTCCGTCGGGAACAGCTGTCCTCGCCAAAGCATGGGAAATTGGTCTGGTCCTGTTTTGGGCGTCAGCCTTGCTGACACTATGGACGGGCCTCGGTTATCTTCGCACCAGCCTCACACATATTGCCAGCGCCGGCGAATAGCTTACTGAACGCCTAGTTTTTTCTGCAGGCTGGTACTCGATGTCGTGTACTGGAAGGTGAGTTTCTGCTCTGGGTGAACGCGTTTGAAAGCGTCGTGCGCCATCAGGGCGGCTTCGTGGAATCCGCTCAAGATGAGCTTCAGCTTGCCAGGATAGGTGTTAATGTCACCGATCGCATAAATACCGTCTTGATCGGTCGCAAAGCGCGCCGTATCGACAGCGATTAAATTTTCATTGAGGTTAAGCCCCCAATCGGCAATCGGCCCCAATTTCATTGTCAGACCGAAGAACGGCAGGAACGCATTGCAGGACAGATCAACAATGTCGCCGTCTTTCGACTTGAGTTTTGCGCCAGCCAAAGTGCCGTCATCGCCCAATAATTCAGTAACCTGACCGATGTGTAAGGCAACATCACCCGCCGCCACCAAAGCACGCATTTTATTGACGCTGTCAGGGGCCGCGCGGAAATCGTCGCGGCGGTGAACCAATGTCATACTCCGCGCGATAGGTTGCAAATTGAGCACCCAATCCAGTGCCGAGTCGCCGCCCCCTGAAATCAAAATATCCTTATCACGGAAGGCTTCCATCTTGCGCACGGCATAATGCACGCCGAGACCAACGCCGCTATCCTTTTGCTCATAGGCCTCAATACCAGGAATAGGAGGCTTCTTGGGCTGGAAGCTGCCGCCGCCCGCGGCAATGACAATTACCTTCGCTATAAACTGCTCTTGCTCATCTGTCGTCACCTGCCAGCGTCCGTCGGCGCATTTTTGTAGCCCCGTGACCATACGATTGAGGTGGAATTGCGGATTAAAAGGGGCAGCTTGTTGCATCAGCTCATCAACCAAATGCTGTCCCGTAACCTCGGGCATACCGGGAATATCATAAATTGGCTTTTCAGGATAAAGCTCAGCGCACTGACCACCTGGTTTATCCAGAATATCAATGAGATGCGCTTTCATATCGAGCAAGCCGAGCTCAAACACTGCAAACAATCCGACAGGCCCGGCGCCAATGATAACGACATCTGTTTCTATGACTTGATCACTCATCTCGGCTATCTTCCCATAATAATACAATATTTTTGTGTATAATATATATTTATACGTTTGTGGTGTGTAATATAGAGTTCTCCGTTAGCGCGCAAGAAAATTTTCGAAACCTAGAAAACATCTCCTGAATACTCTATATAGGCCCTATGACCGATTACACTTCCCAAAGAGCTCCATTACCCTGCGCCGAAATGGAACCAGTTCGGGCCGAAATTGACGCCATTGACCGCAAACTCGTCGCCCTTCTGGCTGAGCGACAAAAATATGTCGAAGCGGCTGGGAGGCTCAAAACCGATCGCTCAATGGTTGTAGACCAGCCCCGTATCGAAGAGGTCATTGCTCTTGTCTGCCAAGAGGCGAAGGACCAAGGACTATCAGAGACCATCGCGGAAGGGTTATGGCGCAAGCTCATCGCCTTAAGCATTGAGCATGAATACGCCATTTTCGACAAAAAATGATTAGAACTGCTTCTCTGGCAAATCGACAACCAAGCCGTCAATATCATCGCGCACTTTAATCTGGCATGACAGACGACTATTGTCGCGCACGTCAAAAGCAAAATCGAGCATATCTTCTTCCATTTGCTCGGGCTTACCGACAACCTCGGTCCACTCTGGGCGCACATAGACATGGCAGGTTGCGCAAGCACAGGCGCCACCGCAATCAGCGTCAATGCCTGGGACCGAATTTTTAATGGCAACTTCCATGACGGTCATGCCGTTCTCGCCATTATGCACGTGCTCGGTGCCGTTATGCTCGACATAAGTGATTTTTGCCATGATTAACTCCCCAAGGATCGTTTCAGTTGTCGACAATATACGCGAAATTATCGCCAGAACAAGATACAGATAGCCGCAGGAGAATGGCTATTCTGCCGCAACTATGTTAGGCCTGAAGGCATCATATTTAGTCGCCACGGAATGCTATGCGCCAAATATCCATCAAAGCCGAAACCTACGCTCTAAAACAGGCTTTTCGTATCTCGCGCGGCATGAAAACCCAAGCCGAAACGCTGATCGTCGAAATATCGGATAATGGCCTGACGGGCCGAGGGGAAGCCGTTCCCTATGGCCGCTATGGTGAGACCATAGAGAATGCAAGTGCCAGTATTGAGGCGCTCATTCCCGCCCTAGCGACAGGTTTGTCCCGCACATCTTTGCAAGATGCCATGCATCCGGGAGCGGCCCGCAACGCCGTTGATTGCGCCCTTTGGGATCTCGAATGCAAAGTTGATGGAGTTAGCATATATGAAAAGCTCCAGATCAGCGCGCCTCGGTCGCTGACCACCGCCTATACATTATCGCTCGACACGGCTGGCAAAATGGCACAAGCCGCGGCAGCAGCGCGCCATTTTCCACTGCTCAAAGTCAAACTGGGGGCACCCGATGGCTTTTTAGGTGACATTGATCGTTTGCAGGCTATTCGCGCTGTTATCCCCAATCATGAGCTCATTATCGACGCCAATGAAGCTTGGTCTGAGGCCGACCTCCGCCGCCATGGCGAGGCTCTTCGGCAGTTCAACCTCACCATGATCGAACAGCCGCTGGCCGCTGGCCATAATCACATCCTCGCCGATTTTGCACTTCCTTTTTGTGCCGATGAGAGCTTGATGGATAGTGGAGACATGAAGCAACTCGACCCCGGCTATTTGTGGGTCAATATTAAGCTCGATAAGGCCGGCGGTCTGACCGAGGCGCTGAAAGCGACAGCAGCGGCCCGCGCCGCTGGGCTTAAAATCATGATTGGGTGCATGGTGGGAAGCTCGCTCGCTATGGCGCCCGCCGTGGCACTGGGGCAATTGGCGGATCTCGTCGACCTCGATGGCCCGCTTCTATTGGCGCAAGACAGTTCTCCCGCTCTCGATTATGACGGACATCAAATTCATCCCCTCGCCCCGCATCATTGGGGTGGTTGCCCTAATATCTAGGACTGCTAAACTCCGTGGCACCGCAGCAGGAGAAGACGATGCTCAACTGGTCTCAACCAAATTATTGTGATCTGCCTGGCCTACGTATGGCCTATTGGGAGGCTGGCGAAAAACATGCCACGCGACCGACCATTGTTTTGTGCCATGGTTTTCCCGAAATTGCCTATAGCTGGCGACATTTGATGCCCGCTTTGGCAGAGGCTGGCTTTCACGTTATCGCGCCAGATCAGCGGGGCTATGGGTTTACCGGCCCAGCTCTTGATGATGGCGGCAACGCGGATGACATTCACCTCTATGACATGGAGCATCTATGTGGTGATCTTGTTCATCTGCTCGACGCGCTGGAGATCGAGAAAGCGATTTTTTGTGGTCACGATTGGGGAGGGTTGGTTGTCTGGCAAATGCCGTATTTACACCCCGACCGCGTCGCAGGGATTATCGGTGTCAATACGCCCCTCATACCGCGTCTCACCATAGACCCGATTGAAGCCATGCGCGCCACGCTCGGGGACGACATGTATATCGTTGCCTTCCAAAATTTTGGCTCACCCGAAGCCGCTCTCGAAGCCGATATTGCCCGCAGCTTCCGGCTTTTCTATCGGCGTGGTGACGGCCAAAACGCTGAAGGCCCATGGTCTAATTTTGCCCTCTTCAAAATATTGGAATTGTCCGAAGACGATTGGCCGGGCAGCCTCATATTAAAACCCGAAGAGCAAGCCGTTTATGAAGCCGCCTTTCGGCGTTCGGGTTTTCGCGGCCCCATAAATTGGTATCGTAATTTTTCGCGCAATTGGCAGAGGAGCGAAAATCAAGATCCGCATATTGCTCTACCCTGTCTCATGGTCTGTGCCGACAGCGATCCCTTTCTACCCGCCGAGATGGCCCTGCCCATGCAAGCCTATATTCAAGATCTCGAGACCCAGACCATTGAGAATTGTGGCCACTGGACGCAGAGCGAGCAACCTGAAGCGCTTGCGCGTATCACTGCGGACTGGCTAACGCGACGATTTGTCTGAGGGGGATGCAATGGGTTGAGGCTATGGCTGTAATCAGCATAGTATCACCCAAGTTCGCCCTGGCCTGAGAGAGTTCATGAATTATATAAAACCCCAAGGAAAAACGGCACGCGGTCGCCGAAAAGCCGTCATTCGTGGGGAAGAACCACTCAAGATCATCATGCCGAGCTATCGCAGTCACGCGCTGACAGGCGGGCAAGGTATCTATATGCGCTTAATCACGAAAGCGCTGGCTGATCTGGGCCATCATGTCGATGTCATCTCAGGCCCGCCTTACCCAGATCTTGACCCCCGCGTCAATCTCATCTCGCTTCCCTCGCTTGATATGTATGCCCGCGACAATCCTATTGCGTGCCTGAATTGGGATATCTTATCCAACCGCATCGACCGGTTTGAGTGGTGGAGCCACAACTGGGGCGGCTTCCCCGAGCCTTACACATTCGGCGAGCGATTGGCCGATTATATGCAATCGCGGATTTATGATTACGATATCATGCATGATAACCAAACATTGTGTTACGGCATGTTGCGGGTGCGCGACATGGGGCTTCCCGTCGTTGGCACCATTCACCACCCGATCACCATGGATCGTCGCATCGATATAGCGCATGCACCCAACCCGTGGATAAAATTTCTGAAATGGCGTTGGTACAGCTTCCTTTCTATGCAAATGAAAGTTGCACGAGCGCTCGACCCCCTGATTGTTGTCTCCGACAGCACCAAGCGTGACGTCGTACGCGATTTCGGGGTCGACCCGGACCGCATGCAACGCATTTACCACGGCATTGATCATAAAACTTTTTGCCCCCGACCACGGGTGAAGCGCAAAAACAATCTGCTGATTACCACCGCCAGCGCCGACGTGCCGCTTAAAGGTTTGATCTACCTAATCCGCGCTTATGACAGTCTGTTGGAAAAGCACCCAGATTTGGAATTACTCATCATTGGCCGTTTGCGCGAGGGGCAAACCAAAAAAGAACTGCAAAGCCGAGGTCTCTTGGAGCGAGTGCGTTTTGTTTCTGATTTGAGCTTTGAGGATATTCGCGATTTATATGCCGAAGCCACAATTGCCATTTCGCCCTCTGTTTATGAAGGCTTTGGCTTTCCTGCTGGCGAAGCGCTCGCTTGCGGGGTTCCCTTGGTCGCAACCAATGGCGGCTCCTTGCCCGAAGTCGTCGGCGACGCTGGCCTCGTTGTGCCGCATTCAAACCCAGCCGCTCTGGCAGAGGCCATTCACACCCTTCTCGAAGATCCCAAGCGCCGTGCCGCTATGAGCAAGCCTGCCCGCGCCCATATTCTTAAAAATTTCACCTGGGAGAGAACCGCCAAAGAAGTTGCCGACATGTATCGTGCAACTATGGCTCGCCAAATCGACCAGGAAGCGGGCTGATGCAAACCATTAGGCTCGACCTGCTTAACCTCGCCGACCAACATCGTGCGCTCGATTTGGGGTGCGGCCGTGGGCGGCACATGCACCGAATGTATTATCATTGTCGGTGTCATGCCGTTGGGCTGGACATGGGTTTTGAAGATGTTTGCTCCACGCGCCAAGGCTTTGAAAACCATCCCGATTTAGAACCGCAAACCGGCCCTATGCGGCGCTTCTCCCTTGTGGTTGGCGATGCCACCCAGCTCCCCTTTCCTGACGCGAGTTTTGACCGTCTGATTTGTTCAGAGGTTCTGGAACATATTCCCGATTTCGAGGTCGCCATTGCCGAGATCTGGCGCATTATGCGTCCCGGAAGCCGCATCGGCATTTCAGTGCCGCGAAATTGGCCAGAAAAAATTTGCTGGCTTTTGTCGGAGGATTATCATAACGCGCCAGGCGGACATGTTCGCATATTCAACGCTCAAAAATTACGACGTGCCTTCGAAGCCACCGGCTTTAAATTCGTCACCAAGCATCATGCGCACGGTCTCCATAGCCCTTACTGGTGGCTGAAATGTCTTGTCGGTGTGAAAAACGATGGCAATTTTTTCGTCCGCGCCTATCACCGTCTATTGGTCGCCGAAATTTTACACAACCCTTGGTATATTAGATGGCTGTCCAAACTGGCTGACCCGCTAATGGGCAAATCCGTTGTGCTGTATTTTGATAAACCTGGAGCCGCGGCATGACGGCACCCGATTTTGAGCATGGCAAAGCTTTGCCTGATGGATATTTTGATGGTGCCATTAGCTCTATCCTCGGAACCCAGCGCCCAGATGGCGCCATTCCATGGTTTGAAAATGGTGTTTTTGATGTTTGGAACCATCTCGAAGCAGCTATGGGGTTGAACATACTCGGCATCCACCACGCCGCCGACCGCGCTTACCAGTTCCTCTTTGACACCCAACAAGAGGACGGCTCTTGGTGGAGCCAGCTCGGCAGCGCGGCGCCGATCGACGAAGACTTGTTACACTTCTCGCGCGACTCCATGCAATCGCCAAAATGGATCCGCGAAACCAATTTCATTGCCTATTGTGCCACCGCGTGTTGGCATTATTGGCTGATCCGACAAGACAGCGCCTTCTTGCAACAAGCTTATGCCTGCATTGATCGCGCGATCTCTTTTATCCTTCCACTTCAGTCAAGCCATGGTGAATTTCGGTGGACAGCACGCGACCCCGACACGCCAGAAGAAGACGCCCTATTGACGGGAAATAGCTCTATCTTCAAAAGCCTCGACTGCGCCATTAAATTGGCGGCGGCTTGCGGTATTGATCGTCAAGATTGGGCCGAAGCCCGTAGTAAATTGGGCGACGCCATTTGTAATATGCCTGAGCGTTTTGACCGCCAATGGGAGAGCAAAGAGCGTTTCTCGATGGATTGGTATTACCCGTGCCTGAGCGGCGCTTTAGATCAACAAACCGCGACGGATCGCTTAGCCGCCAAGTGGGATATATTCGTTGAGCCTGGTATCGGTTTAAAATGTGTCAGCGAAGAGCCTTGGGTAACGGCGGCAGAAAGCGCTGAATTTGTCCTCGTATTGATTGCGAATGATAAAGACGACCAAGCCCGCGCGCATGCGCGGTGGCTGCATGAATTCCGCGATCCCACAGGCGCCTATTGGATGGGGCGGCAATTACAGCAAGAAATTTTTTGGCCGCAAGAAACGCCGCCATGGACGGCGGGGGCCGTGATCTTGGCGACCGACGCCGTCGTCGGCCTCTCACCGGCGCGCGATATTTTCCGTCTATAGACGCTCGAGCACGCGTAAGGATTTAACGCCGCGACGTTCGACAAAAAGCCCCGAATGCAAGGCTTTCAGATAAATCTCATGCGGCGGTCGCCCACCATCGGCGATATTGGGAAATACATCATGAATAGCCAAAATGCCGCCTGACATTAAACGGGTCGCCCACAATCGGTAATCCGCCAGAGCCGCTGGCATGGAGTGCCCCCCATCAATGAATACAAACGCAATATTATGCGCAATGACGCGAGCCGCCAGCGCCGAGGGCGCGACAACTGGCACCACACTATCTTGTAGGCCAGCGCGCTGGAGCGTGTTCTCAAACATACGCCAAGACGACATGCCGTCACCATCTGCTAGATCGGGATCAAAATAGGCTTCGCCCGGCTGATTTTCCTCCGACCCTCGGTGATGG
The DNA here is from genome assembly GCA_038147995.1 of Rhodobiaceae bacterium. GTDB lineage: Bacteria > Pseudomonadota > Alphaproteobacteria > RS24 > RS24 > JAYODZ01. The sequence continues at coordinate 29,571 of JAYQUO010000016.1, forward strand.
TCAACCGCCACGAGAACACCTCCAGCGCGTTGGCAAGCTGTCCCGAGATAAACCGTCGACTTCCCACAATAGCAGCCGATTTCGACGCATAAGCCACGCGGCGCGCAATCAGATGCTAAAGCGTAGAGCATCTCGCCCTCGCTTGGGTCGAGAAACCCCTTAACGCTATCAATATCAAGCGGCAGGTTCAGCACTGACTTGGTTCCGGCGCTCTAATTCGCGGCGGACTTCAGAATGCTTGGTTTCATCGAAATCAAAACGCAGAAGCAGCAAGGCGCCAGCACAGTAAGAAACAAAAGGGACAACCGAGTATAAAAAGCGCAACGTATTCTCGACTTGCGGTGTTTGATCAACATTAGGAGCAAAACCAGCAATCGACAAAGCAAAGCCCGTAATCGCCATCATCACGCCATACGAGGATTTGCTGATAAAATTCCAAGCCGCAAAATACGACCCTTCTTTACGTTCACCCGTTAAATACTCGTCGTAATCTATGACATCAGACTTAATCGATGGGCCGACTGTACCGCCGCAACCACCAGCCGTTCCCGCCAGCGCCGAAAGCAAGTAGAGATACAGCTCGTCGCCCGGTCGTAACGTTATCATCAGCAAGAAGGCCACACCCGTCAAAATCAGCGACATAAACCACAGGTTCTTTTTGCCGACGCGGCGCGCCAAGGGCGCCCATAATGGTGTAAACAAAAATGAGCAAACCATGTAGCTCAGAATAAACAAAGGCGCTGCGCGAGCATTATGCATGATATATTGCGCAACATAGAGGGTGAGAATAACGATCGTCGCGCCGCCCAAATTTTCGACAAAATTGATAATGAGTGTTAGGCGCGCATGAGGATTGCTCCAAATATCGCGCGCGGCACCATAGGGTTTGCGCGCGCCACGCCCGAGAAACTCTGGTCGCTCGCGAATAAAAATCGCCGTAACCGAGAGACATAATGTCGTCAACAAAACAGCCATATAGGATTGCTGCGACATCAGTGTGCGCACAGCTTCTAATCCCGACCGCTTGGCATCGATCAACAAATACATCGTCCCCAGCGCGATAATATAGCCCGCAATCCAGCCAGCGTGGCGGGCGGCAAAAACCTTGTTCCGCTCATGCGTATTCACGCTCAGTTCAGCACCAAGCGACATATGCGGGACGATCATGACCGTCTGTGCTGTAAAAAACGCTAAGATGGCAGCGGCCATCCACAATGATAGCTCGGTTGCGGATAACCCGTCGGGGGTGTTGCTGATCATTAAAAAACTAATGGCAATGGGGATAATACTGCCCAATATCCACGGGCGCCGTCGCCCGAGCGCGGTCTGCGTTTTGTCGGATAAATAGCCCGCAATCGGGTCCGATATCGCATCCCAGACGCGCGAAACACCAAATATCAGGCCCATCACGGCAGGCGCTATCAAAAGCACATCGGTTGAAAATTTCATGATGTATAAATTGACCAGGCAAAACATATAGCCACACCCAATCGGCGGCAACATATACAAAAAGATCGTGATCGCAGAGACTTTATCTTGGTCATGAGCGATGGTGGCGTGATGATCTGTCAAACTGAACTCCGACTTGGCAAGACCTAAATGAACCCGTATTGTCTGTTCAAATGATGCACCATAAACACATTTTCACCTAGGAGTTTATGAAAGCGTGTTTGGTGCAAATGTCCAATGGCAGCAATGCCGCACCCGCTTTATGTAACCCGTAAACAACAGGAGTTTCTGGTGCGCGATACTAAATCTCTTGGCCAGTCGGCTCCCCTGAAGGGCTTCATATTACTTGGCGTAATTTTTTTCGGCATATTTATCCTGCACCGAAATGGTCTCGTCACTTTATTGTTACAAGGTGATAAGAGTTACCTCTCCTACGCCATTTTAAGCCTTTGGTTGCTTGCGACTTTGCGTTGGTTGTGGTTGTTGCACTGGTGCCAAGTGTTGGGTGAAGGGCTACCGACGCAGTCAGAAAACCAAGAAGGGCTGCAAAGCCGCATGGAACGTTGGTTAAACCATGGCTGGTTTGCCGCCGATATGTGTTTAAAAATCGGTCTCTTGGGGACCATTGTTGGTTTTATTCTGATGCTGTCTCCCATCCGCGATTTGACCGCTTTTGATCCAGCTAATCTTCAAAATGCCCTAAAGGCCATGAGTGGCGGCATGGCCGTAGCCCTTTACACGACACTTGCGGGGCTCGCCTGCCACATTCTCTTGCGGTTGCAATATCAGTTGCTGGCGGACCAAATGCATCTTTTGCTCAACCATCTGCCGGATGCCGCTGATGACCGGTCGTAATCTATTAAGCCCAACCGAAGCAGAAGATGGCTTTACCGACATCTTGTTCAATGCGCTTTTGGGTTTTGCTTTCATGTTTGTTGTGGCTTTTGCCCTTATCCAACCTAAGCCGACCGAGGGTCGGATCACCCCAAAAGCAGATTATATTATCACCGCTCAATGGCCCGATAATCACCCTGATGATGTCGACCTGATTGTCGAAGACCCACGTGGTCAGTTGGTCTGGTTTAATGCGCGCGAAGCTGGCTTAATGCATCTCGATCGTGATGATCGCGGGCGCGTGGGGGACATGATCACCGTCAATGGTCAGCAAATTAACAACCCAATCAATCAAGAAACCGTTACTTTGCGGGGCGTAGCGCCCGGTGAATATGTGGTCAATATTTTACATTACAAGTCGAACACCAGCGCGCCAGTGCCGGTTTCGGTCAAGGTCGAAAAGATCAATCCTACATTGGCCGTGAGCTTTGCTGGCCAAGTCATCCTGACGGGCGCAGGTGACGAACAAACAGCGGTGCGTTTTACGATTTCCCAAGATGGCGAGATTATCGATGTGTTCACGCGGCAAAAATACCTCATCCGCGCCACCGATAAAGCCTCTGGAGCAGAAAAATGAGCTGGAGCCTTGCCCTTGCCCTCGCTTATGTCGCGCTCGGTGCTGTCGCGCTCAGTCTGTTCTTGTCGTCGCGTTTCTCAGCCGCCGTTAAAACCGCTATCATCGCGGCCCTATCATTGTTTTATATCGTCAGCTATATCGGCGCCAATGAACTGCGCGGCTGGGCGATTCAAAAAACGCCGCCCAACCCCTTCAAGCTTCACTGGGCCGTCGTTGAGGAACCCGACAAAGTAAACGGCTTAGACGGGCGTATTTTTTTGCTGGCGCAAGCTTTAGGCGAATATGGCGAATTGCGCGCAGTACCGCGTCTCTATGAGATTCCTTTTTCAGCCGCGTTGGCGCAAGAAATCGCCAAAGCTAAAAAACGCATTGAGGAAGGCCAAACTGTCGAAGGCAACCTATCCTATAAAGCTGCTCAACCAAAACTTGACGACGAGCGAGAAACGCGCCGCGATGCCGGAGATAGCCGCGCCGCGGACGGAGAACAAGAACGCTTAATTCTCGAATTCCGCGACTTGCCCCGTCCAGAATTACCGCCGAAACGGTAACGCGCCGAATTACTGCGTTACCTGGCTGGTTTTCTGAGCCTCAACGCGTGCCGCTTCCTGCGCCTGATAGTCTTGCCATGATCGTGCATTGATGAAGGCATAAATATCCTGCACATCTTCTGCGCTCAATCGATCTGAGAAGTTCGGCATACCCCGTTCGACCAGCATGCCTTGGAGAACTATCTCGCTAAACATGCGATGGGTTTGCGGTCCCATTTTGCGTAAATCTGGGATCGCTGGACCACCTATCACGGCAATACCGTGACAGAAGGTGCAAACCTCGTGATACAGCTCCATGCCGCGGTCAATTTGCTGCGCGCTGGCCTCGATCACTGGAGGCTCAGGAATTTCGCGCTGCCACAAGGCAGGCTCCTCGATAGTGCCGCCGCCATTGAGTTTAAAGACGAGTGTTTGGCCAAAATTCCCGTATTTGGCCGAGGCTGGCATGCCAGCCGCGCCTTCGACGATTGAGGCACCGCCCGAGCCGACTTGGATTGACACATATTGTTCACCATCGACCATAAAGGTGATCGGCGGCGCAATAATGCTGGTATAGGTATTGACCTTCCACAATTCTTTGCCGGTTGCCGCGTCATAAGCAACGAAATAGCCGTCGCCATTACCTTGAAAGACAAGCCCTGCCTCGGTCGACAAGGTGCCACCGTTCCAATGCGTGCCATGTCCCTTAACCCAATGGGTTTTACCCGTAAGAGGGTCGAAGGCCGTCAAATAGCCTTTGGGCGCTGGCAAATCGGGATGCGCACCGAGAAGCTCTAAAATCCGTCCAAACTCAATGCCAGTATTCCAGCCACCTGGCTGATATTTAAATTTTCCGGTTGCCTTGAAATCGTGATCAACGTCGTAAACCAGTGGGTTTTCGATGGTTGGAATATAAACCAATCCAGTATTCGGGTTAAAAGACATCGCCATCCAGTTATGTCCACCGAGCGGCCCGGGTAGGATCCACTTCGACTCGCCGGCGGCGTTGAAATCCTTGTCCTTATTCTCGACGGGGCGCCCTGTCGCCATATCGATGTGGCTCGCCCAGTTGACGGTGACATAAGGATTGGCGCGCAACAACTCACCCGTTGCACGATCCAAAACATAGAAAAATCCATTTTTCGGCGCTTGCATGATAACCTTGCGCTGCGCGCCATCGATCTCGAGATCAGCCAACATCATGTCCTGAACGGCGGTATAGTCCCAGGTGTCGCCTGGGGTCGTCTGATAGTGCCAGCGCTTTTCCCCCGTTGACGCATCGAGCGCAACAATTGACGATAAATATAAGTTGTCGCCGCCACCCGGAGAGCGAATCGAGCGTGTCCAAGGTGACCCATTGCCGACGCCGAGATATAAGAGGTTGGTATCCGGATCGTAAACGATCGAGTTCCAAACAGTGCCGCCGCCACCGATTTTCCACCATTCGCCGCCTTTCCAAGTCGGCATAGCATCCTCGAGAGCTGCATTCTCTACCGGCACGCCGGGATCCCCCGGCACGGTGTAAAACCGCCAGACTTGCTCACCTGTTTTGCTATCATAGGCCGTGACATAGCCGCGAACGCCATATTCAGCCCCACCATTGCCAATATAAACCAGACCATTAGCAACCCGTGGCGCACCCGTGATCGTGTAATCGCGGCTGCGATCAATCAGTGTATTGACCTTCCAGATCGGAGCGCCGGTTTCTGCATTCAAGGCAATCAAATGACCATCAAAACTGGCGACGTAAACGGCGCCTTCATAAACAGCGACACCGCGATTGACCACATCGCAGCAGCCTTTACGAGCCCATTCACCGGGAACCTCAGGGTCATAAGACCACAATTCTTCTCCCGTTTTGGCATCTACCGCATACACGATGGACCAGGACCCCGTGAAATACATGATGCCGTCAACAACAATCGGGGTCGCCTCGAGGCCGCGATTTGTATACATGTCCTTTGACCATGCCAGCGACAGCTCCGCGACATTGTCTTTGGTAATCTGGGTCAGAGGCGAATGGCGCTGCTCAGAGTAGGTGCGGCCATAAGCCAACCAATTCCCAGGCTCAGCATCGGCTTCAACAATCCGCTGGCTATCAATTTGCCCAATATCATGGCTGGGCGATGCGCCACCGCCCCGCACCATATCCACGGACGTCGACAGACCGCCAAGGCCTAAACTTACCCCAGCAACAATAAGGCCGAGCGCCACGATGTTAGCGATTGCACCTTGCTTTGTGTTCAGTGTTGGATGACCCATAATTTTCTCCCTACAGTTGGCAATACTGTAAAATAAATTTGCAATCCGTAAAGCCCTTTGCTTGCGACAGTTAGTATCTTGCGCCGTTTTAATGTCTGGCTAAACTGTTTGCTTGAAGCTCCAAACAGTAGCGAGCGAAATCGGGGGAATCGTGAATTTACAATCTGTTCAAGACAAGCATGTGACGATAATTGGCAGCGGCTTTGGCGGCATCGGTATGGCTATACAACTGTTGCGACACGGACACTCGAACTTTGAAATAATCGAGAAAGAGAGTGATTTGGGGGGAACTTGGCGCGACAATAGCTATCCCGGATGCGCCTGCGACGTTCCCTCGCATCTCTACTCATTCTCTTTCGAAGGACGTGCCAACTGGACGAAAATGTTCCCAGCACGAGATGAAATCTTTAATTACATCACGGAGCTTGGGGTCAAATATAACCTCTATGATAAGACGCGTTTTAACACTGAAATTGCCTCAGCCACATTTGACGATGCAAGCGGACGTTGGCAGGTCGAAACAACCGCGGGTGATCGCTTTGAGACAGATATTTTGGTGACTGCGCTCGGACAGCTCAATCGTCCGAAAATCCCCGATTTTGCCGGCAAGGGACGGTTCAAGGGACCAATTTTCCATTCAGCGCGTTGGGAGCATCAGCACGATTTCGAGAATAAACGAATTGCCATTATCGGCAATGGTCCCTCGGCTGGTCAGTTTATTCCCGAGATGGCAAAGATTGCGGAGCAGCTAACTGTCTTCCAGCGTTCGGCCTGCCATATTGTGCCGCGCGATGATAAGCCGTATTCGAGCCTACAAAAATTTCTCTTCAAATATGTTCCAGGATTTCGGTCCTTCTATCGCCGCATGATTTTCTGGATGCTCGAGACCAACTTCTTACCGTTCAACGAGTTGCCCAAAATTCCAATGGTGGTCAAATTCTTGCGTCTTGCAGGAACAATTGAAGACCGGATCCAAGAACAATTCGATACGCAGGTCACCAAACCAGAATTACGCGCTGTCCTGAAGCCTGATTACCCATTGGGCTGTAAGCGCGTCGTCATTTCGGATGATTATTACCCCGCTTTGATGCGCGATAATGTGACGCTGGAAACCAGCGGCATCAGAGAGATCGTCGCGGATGGCATTAACACAAATGACGGCAAACATCACAAATTCGACATCATCATTTATGGCACTGGCTTTGAAAGCACGGGCTTTCTCGCACCGATGACCATTACCGGACGCGAAGGGCTGGATTTGAATGAGTATTGGCGCGAGGGCGCCGAGGCCTATCTCGGCATCACTGTCCCCAATTTCCCGAATATGTTCATGCTATACGGGCCGAATACAAATCTCGGTAACAATTCAATTATTTTCATGATGGAAGTGCAAATTCGATACATTTTGGGAGCTCTGGCATCGCTTGGCAAAAAACAAGCACAAGCCATGGAAGTCCATGAAGGTAAGCTGCAAGACTTTATGAGTTATGTAACGCGGCGCCTAGATACATCGGTATGGGCACAAGATTGCGGCAGTTGGTACAAGCTTGAAAACGGCAAAATCACCAATAATTGGCCTGATTTCCCGCATCAATATGAAACCTATGTCGGCCGCTTTGATGACAGTTGCTATAGCTATGCGCCGACCGCAGAACAGAAGCAAGCCGCGGAATAAAGCGCGAAGGAGAAAGTATGATGTCACATTCTGCCGCACAATCACTGTTGCACAGATGGCATGATCAAATGCAAAGCAGCGATATGTCGAAGCTCGAAAGCCTACTGGCTGAAGATGTCGTTTTTCATTCCCCCGTGGTTCATTCGCCGCAAAAAGGACGCGAAATCGTCTGCCTGTACTTGCGAGCCGCCAATAGTATTTTTAGCGACACGCAATTTCAATATGTCCGCGAAGTCGTAGATGGCCCCAACATCGTGCTTGAATTTACGTGCCTGATGGACGGGATTTTTGTGAACGGCATCGACATGATTCATGTCAATGACGATGGACTGATTGACGATTTTAAAGTTATGGTACGCCCCATCAAGGCGGTTAATTTAGTTTGGGAACGTATGGGCGAAATGCTCGCCCAAAAAAAATCCGCCTAAGATTGACTGAGGCCAAAAATGGGAACCCCAAACAGCCTTTTAGAGGGCGAGAATATTTGCTTGTCACGGAGCGGACGAACAATCCTCTCCAATGTATCTCTGCGGCTTGAAGAAGATGATTTCGTGACCCTCATCGGCCCCAATGGAGCCGGCAAATCGATGTTGTTGAAGGCGCTATTGGGCCTTGAGAAAATTGACAGCGGTGTGGTCCGCAAAAAACCCAATCTGCGCCTCGGCTTTGTTCCTGAAACCATTAATCTCGACCCATCGCTTCCCATGAGTGTTCGACGTTTCCTGACATTGAGCAAAGGTCGCGCGCCCTTGCAGGACGATATTGTGCAAGAAACAAGCATTGAAACGCTATTGGATGTCCCCATGACAGCTCTGTCGGGGGGCGAGAGACAACGCGTCTTGCTGGCGCGGGCGCTGCATCACAAGCCTGAGCTCCTGATCCTAGACGAGCCAGCGCAAAATCTAGATATGCGCGGACAGCTTAATCTGTACGCCTTAATGCAAAAAATTTACGAGCGTCATAAAATTGCGATTTTGATGGTCTCGCATGATCTACATATTGTGATGAGTTCCACCCGCAAAGTCGTATGCCTTTATGAACATGTTTGCTGCTCGGGCGAGCCGCAAGCTGTCGCGCGCGATCCCGAATTCATCTCGCTCTTCGGCGAGGACATGGCGCGGTTGATTTCGGTCTACCCGCATGATCACGACCACAGCCACGACGATCATGACCACACGCTTCACGATCACTCCCACCATCATCCGGAGAGCAAGGCATGAGTTTAACCCTCCTACCCGTGATATCCGGCCTTGCGCTTGCTATCATTGCAGGGCCCCTTGGGTGTTTCGTCGTCTGGCGGCGGATGGCCTATTTTGGTGACGGGTTAGGCCATAGTGCGCTTTTGGGCATTGCTTTCGGGATTGTATTCGACATTATGTCCGAAATTTCGATTTTACTGGTCGGCATTGGCTTCGCCTTTTTTCTGGTGGTTTTGCGGCAACGCAAACTTTTGGCCATTGATACCTTGCTGGGGCTATTGGCGCACGCCACGCTCGCCTTCGGCATTATTGCGATGGCGCTGATGGGCGTCGGTGATGTCGACATGCATGATTATTTGCTGGGCAGCCTGGACGGCGTCACACCGACCTCGACGGCAATCCTTATTATCGGTGCTTTGGCGGGCTTTGCGCTTTTGGTTCGGATTTGGCCTGGGCTTATTTTAATGGTTACCAGCGAAGATCTCGCCCTCGCTGAAGGCGTTCCGACGAAGCGTTACGAGGCGCTGCTTATGCTCCTCATGGCTGTATTGGTTGCTGTTTCGATCCAACTGGTGGGCATACTCCTGATCACCTCGCTCCTTATTATTCCCGCTGCCTGTGCGCGTTTGTTCGCCCAGACGCCAGAACACATGGCCACGTTGGCAGGGGTGATCGCCGCTATCAGCGTTACCATGGGGCTCAGCCTATCGAGCAACTATGCGCTTGAACCTGGCCCCGTCATCGTCGCCGTGATGATTTCGGTTTTCGCAAGCGCGCTCGTTCTCGGACAAGGTCTGCGCCGCCCCTAATCAACCCAAATCGGCGACGAATAAGCCCTTTCTTGGATGGAAACATGAACCCCCGCACGTGGCATAACACCTGCTCGCATGGCGTCCCAAGTTGACCAACGGCAGGTTGGGTTTTCCAACACACGCACATAGTAAAAGGCCTTCTGCGCGGTATCAAATTCGTCGTCGCGCCAACGAACCTTAAGCTCATTATCGCCCGTATCGGCTTGCCAGGCGCATGTTTGAATATCCACCGACGCGTTGTTGTCGGGACAGCGCTTGGTCTGCGTATCCACTGCAATGCCCCCAGCGCAGGCAATATCAATCACCTGCTCATGCGTGTCGCCGCCGGCATCGATCCATCCCTTAACAATCTGCAAACGCTGTAAATTGGCTGAGTCAGGATCGCGAATAGCCCAAACAAGAAATTCCGGGGTTTCGCCGTCTTGCAAGGCTAGATCGCTTCCCATCGAGACACCTTGCGCATAAGCGCGTTTGGTTAAATCGGCACTGTCAACAATATCGGCATCGAAATTTGTACCCGCAAAAAAGCGTAAGCGAATACGCGGTCCGGTCGTTGCATAGGTTTCTTTACGGCGCATTGCATCAAACAAGGCTTCGCGGGTGTTTTCCTCTGCCCAAATCGCCGCTAAGCCAGAAGCACTCCAGGTCTGGAAAAAATTGGGCGTATAGCGAGGGCTGCCGTCTGGGTTGGGCTCGGCAAGCGGAACGGCGCCCCGCAATTGACCCGTAGCATCGACCAAACCGACTTTTGACCAGTAATTATCCTCTGAAAAGGCCCCAGCACCGACATGGGTATCAGATGCACCAATCAGGCCAAATTTATAGGGGTTACCCCGCCCGTTTTGATCCATTTTCAAACCATTGAGATAAGCTTCCCGAACATAGGAGCCCTGTGGCTGGCTCGGTGTCCATGACCCAATTCGGAACGGCATTATTTCGAAATCGGCCCATTCATCGTTTGGCGATAAAGCAGGGTGGGTTTCGCTGTCACCTTTAACTTGTGTCACTTCGACAATCGGCTCGTTGCGCATCCGCGTCGCCGCATAATCCGCGTCCATCGCCTGCCCTGCAAATGTCTTGTCCATAAACATCAAGCCGTTCGACCCATTGGAGTTATGTGGCACGGCGAGCGTGTCAACGCCTGTGTCGCGCAAACCGTCCATCCATTGCCACAAATCTTCTGGGTTAGGTGACATGATCCGGCTATAGGGAAGTGTCGGCGCCTCGCTGCCACGGAAAAAGACATTTCTGTGCAAATTCTGATTTTCGGGCCCGGAGGTATATTCAAAAGCAATGAAGGTCGTGAATTTTCCTGGGTCGTTATGCTTCTCAGCGGCTGTAATAATTTTTTGCCATGCTGCCTTCATAATATTTTCATCCACCAGGTCATCGGTGACGCCCGAATTTAAGCGTGGAAATAATTTCTGGAAGGCCATAAGACGCTCAGCTGGCGTTTTGGCTTTTTGAATATCCTGCGCAATCGGGTGCTGCGAGACAGCTTGGTTGGGGTCATGCATCGCGGGCAGCATGCCGAGATAAATTGCATGATCCGTAACCGCTTGAAAATCGAGCGGCCGCTTCAGTTGCATCGAAAACCCACCAGGATGGGGAATAGCCTCACCCCGCGCGTAACGATAGGCCTCATCAGGACCATTACGATTTCCCATGATATAGGCATCGAACGATAAAACTGTGTGCAAATGGGTTTCGCCGAAATAGACATTGCGGTCTTCTGGACCCGCCGCTTGCGCAACCCCCAACAAAGTCGAGACAGAAATAGCCACACTGCTCGCAACGCGTACTGCGCCAGACAAAATAGAAAACTTCATAATTCCCCTCCCAGTTATCACCCGAGAGTACTTAATGTTCCGACTTTGACAAGAGCAGATTTAATGTGGCTGCGGTAACGCCATCGCCATCAGGTGATGCACGATCAGAGCGGCCGTAAAGTCCGAAACGGGTTGTCCCTCGACAGGTGCAAGCTCGACAATATCGATACCCACACAGCGTCGCCCGCGCAGAGCCGAAGCAATTAAATCGAGCGATTGGTAGAACCCGAGCCCACCTGGCACAGGGGTGCCCGTGGCTGGCAAGACCGAAGGGTCGAGACCATCGACATCGAAAGTAACATAGATATTTTGCGGGAAATCATCCGGTAAGGTGATTTCCGAGAGCTGCTGACGCGCAATGTCGCGCGCATCATAATGCAGAACGCCATGGCTTTTGCGGTCTTCATCTTCTTGCCGCGACAACGCCCTAACACCGAAAGAGCACATCGCCAGCCCCTCGCCCGCCAGCAAATGCATAACACTGGCATGACTGTGTTTATGCCCTTGATAAGCCACACGAAAATCAGCGTGAGCGTCAATGTGAACCAGCCCAATGGGCGCGTCGCTAGCATCAACAACGCCCATAACACTGCCGAAAGACAAGCTATGCTCACCGCCCAAGGTAACTGGGATTTGCCCACGCGCGGCAATGTCACGGGTGCGCGACCTAAGCTCGTCCATCACCGTCTCAATGGGTTGCTCGCAATCAATGGCAGAAGTTGTAAAAATGCCATGCGTCGCGGGTTCTTGCCCCTCAACCAATCGCTCGAGCTGATGCGAGGCCGCGATGATCGCAGCGGGGCCTTTGCCGGTACCGCTGCCATAAGAAACGGTTTTTTCCAAACCACAAGGGACGACAATAAAGCGCGCCGTCATCGGATCATTTTCCGCCGGCGTAAGCTCCTCACCTAAAAACTGGTCTTCCATTGCGCTCCTCACGACAAGCGATGTGCAAAATCTTCATAGCCGAAGCGGCGAACCATGCGCAAGTCATCGCTCTGGCTATTCCAAATCGCGATCGACGGTAAAATCACGCCGTTAAAAGTTGTCGTCTTAACCATTGAGTAATGCGACTGGTCGAGAAAAGCAAAGCGCTGTCCGGTCTGCACACGACTTGGAAAACGATAGCGCCCGACCGTATCGCCTGCCAGACACGACGGGCCGGCAATCGTAACCTCGTCGCCAGCACTTGCCTCCCCAAGCAGAGCTGGCCGATACGGCGCTTCTAAAACATCGGGCATATGGCAAGTTGCCGAAATATCTGAAATCGCGATCGGGCCATCATTGTCGATGACATCGAGCACCTCGCCCACCAGAATGCCCGTGTCGAATGCCACCGCCGCGCCGGGTTCGAGGTAAATCTCAACATCCAAACGCTGTCGTAAATCGCGCAACAAATCCACCAGCCGATCGCGCTGATAGCTTGGCGATGTGATCAGATGCCCGCCGCCCAGATTGAGCCATTGATACTGACCCCGCCAGGTCTCCAAATACGGCCTAATTGCATCAATGGTGCGCTCCAGAGGCTCGAAACCTTGCTCGCATAGGCTGTGAATATGAAGACCACTGACCTGTGCGGGCAACTGCGCACCCACGCGATCGATCGGAAAACCGAGGCGTGAGCCGGCCGCACACGGGTCGTAACGCGCCACGAGCCCCTCTGAATGTAATGGGTTAAGCCGCAAGCCGACATCTGCGCCCCCTGCTAAAGCTTGCTCCGCAAAACGCGTGACTTGTGCGGGCCTATTGAAAATAACGTGATCCGACAGAGCAGCGATTTCAGCTATTTCATCCGCTTTATAGGCTGGCGCGTAGCTTGTCAGCGAACCACTATAATACTGGCGGGCAAGTTGAGCCTCCCACAGGCCAGAGGCACAGGTGCCAGACAGATAGCGTCCAACCGTATCAGCCAACGACCACATCGAAAAAGCCTTCAGCGCCAATAAAATCTTCACATCGGCGCGTTTTTGAACATCGTCGAGAATTTGCAAATTCCGCTCAAGGCTGACTTCGTCGACCACAAAGCACGGACTTGGTACACGCGTCAGGTCAAAATCAGCAAAAGCACCTGCGCCGGCAGATTGGGTCGGGAGCATCTCTAGAATTCCGCCGGCCCGTCCAAATCGACGAATTGCCATGGCAGGCCATGCTGGTTCAGCATGTCCATAAACGGATCGGGATCAAAGTCTTCCATATTATAGACGCCCGACCGATGCCATTTTTTCTGTACCATCATCGCGGCACCGATCATCGCAGGCACGCCCGTCGTGTAGCTGACGGCTTGACTACCCACTTCGGCAAAGCAAGCCTCGTGATCACAAATATTATAGAGATAGACACAGCGTGGTTGCCCATCCTGCGAGCCGCTTATAATCGTACCAATGCAGGTCTTGCCTTTGGTCGTTTTTCCCAAATCTCCAGGGTCCGGCAGAACCGCCTTTAAAAATTGCAGCGGAATAATTTCTTTCCCCTCATACAGAATAGGCTCGATCGATGTCAGCCCAACATTTTGCAGGACTTCAAGATGCTTCAAATAATTATCGCCGAATGTCATCCAAAAGCGGGCACGCTTCAGTTCGGGGAAGTTCTTCGCAAGCGACTCGAGCTCCTCATGATACATGAGATACATATTGCGCGGACCAACCTCGGGAAAATCAAAACTATGTTTTGTCGACAAGGCGGGTGTTTCAACCCAAGCGCCCGCCTCCCAGTGACGCGCTGCCGCGGTCACCTCGCGAATATTGATTTCGGGATTAAAATTAGTGGCAAAATGCTGGCCGTGGTCTCCTCCATTGCAATCGAGGATATCGAGATAGCGCATATCGGACACTAAATGTTTCTTGGTATAAGCGGTGAACACATTGGTCACGCCAGGGTCAAACCCTGACCCCAATAGCGCCATGATATTTTTTTGCACAAAACGTTCCTGATAAGCCCATTGCCAGTGATACTCAAACTTTGCCTCGTCACGCGGCTCATAGTTTGCTGTATCCAGATAATCGACGCCGGTCTCTAAACACGCATCCATAATTGCCAGATCTTGATATGGTAAAGCCAAGTTTACGACCAGATCAGGCTGCACTTGATTGATCACCTTAACCGTATCGGCGACATGATCGGCATCCAGCGCAACAGTTGCTATTTTCTGCCCCGTCCGCTGATCAACGCTTTGCGCAATCGCGTCGCATTTCTCAATCCGTCGGCTTGCCAGCGTCACCGATTTAAATATATCCGACGCCATGGCCATTTTGTGAACCGCGACTGAACCGACCCCGCCAGCACCAATAACCAAAACATTCGACATAGTTATGACCTCAATTAATGTTCAAAGTAGGTATAGCCGTTAATGCTATCCTTAAATGCGGCGATCATTTCGCGGCGGTCTTGCGGATCAATTTGGCCGCCCGCCGCAGCACGATCGACGATGCTCTTAAACGTATCCAGCATACGGCGCGGATCAAACTCAACATAAGTTAAGACTTCCGACACCGTGTCGCCTTCTTGCTCGTGACGCAAGTCAAAGCCACCATCGTTGCGCAATTCAATTGTTGCAATATGTGTATCGCCGAACAAGTTGTGCAGATCGCCAAGCGTTTCTTGATAAGCACCGACGAAAAACACACCGAGATAGTAATCATCGTCGTTTTTAAGCTCATGCACGGGCAAGGTTCCAGAAATCCCTTCCTCGAGAACAAAGCGATCAATCCGGCCATCACTATCGCACGTAATATCGCTCAAAATTGCGCGCCGAGACGGAACCTCATTATGGCGATGGATCGGGGCAATGGGATGGATTTGGTTGATGGCCCACACATCCGGCAGGCTTTGAAAGAGAGAGAAGTTACAATGATAAATATCTGCAACTTGGTCGAGTGCCTCGCGCCACTCATCGTTTAAGATGTCTTCCGACATTACAAGCGCTTTGATACGCTTCATAATATAGAGATAAAGGCGCTCCGCTTTAGCCGTCTCACGCAGGCTCATTTGCCCGCGTCGAAAGAGGGCCCGAATTTCGTTGCGGTAATAAACCCGATCATTCCAACATTCTTGCACACGTTTTTCGTTCAAATAGCCTGTGATCCCGAACATATTTTCGATCAGTTGGTGATCATCGGCCTCGGCATCGACTGGCACATCGCTGTCGAAATGCGTTGCCTCCAACACATTGAAAATCAGCAATGAGGATTGCGCGACGCAAGCGCGCCCACTTTCGGTAATGATGGTGGGATGTGCGATATCTTCTTCATCCATCGCAAATTTCACCGTTTCAATGATGTTGGCGCAATATTCATCGAGCGTATAATTGGTCGAGTTTTCTGTCGCCGCATGCTCGCCCGTATAATCGACACCCAGTCCGCCGCCAAGATCGAGATATCTCAGCGGTGCCCCCTCCCGCAAAATTTCGATAAAAAAGCGACAGGCCTCTTGCGCCGCCAACCGGATCTCAAGAATATTCGGTACCTGGCTACCAAGATGCGAATGCTGTAGCTCCAAACAATCGAGATAGTTCTCGCGTCGTAATTGCTCGATCAACTCCATGACCTGCGCAATGGTGAGGCCAAAGCTCGAACGATCACCGCTCGATGCAGCCCAATTCCCGCTAACCTGATTGGTGAGCTTGATGCGCACACCCAAACGCGGACGAATATCGAGGTCTTTCGCGACGCTCAAAACCAAATCCAATTCGCGTGGCGATTCCAGGACGAGAAACGTATTAAACCCAAGCCGCTGCGACATCAGCGCCAGCTGAATGAATTCCTCATCCTTAACCCCATTACAGATAATCGCTGCTTGCGACGTCAATTCATGCGACAAAGCGATCAAGAGCTCCGCTTTCGAACCGACCTCGAGGCCAAAATCATAACGCCGACCATGGTCAACAATGCGGTCAATCACCTGCGCTTGTTGGTTGACCTTGATCGGGAATACGCCTTGATAGCGCCCCTTATAATCATTTTCGCGAATGGCCGTTGAAAAGGCCTCATTGATCTGCGAAATGCGGTGATACAGAAAATCAACGATCCGCAACAGCACCGGCGCGGTAATCCCGCGCTGGTTGAGATCGTGAACGATGCGCATAATATCTACCGGCTTAAACTCAGGCTGGTTCGGTGCCACCAAGCCGAGGTTCCCATTTTCAAGAACCTGGAGCAGCCCACTGCCCCATCGCGATAAACCGTAAATATCCTGATTGTTTTCCACTTCCACCTCTTTGCCCAGCGATCCCGCTGGCTCATAAGACGAGACAAAATAATCCTTTTATATCGCCTGTAAATAACAATATGGTGCGCTATGCAAGGGGCTTCCACAAATTCCGTATCTTTGCCTATAAGGCCTTGTTTTGTCTATATGATTGCCGATCTTTCCGGTCCAAATATCAGAACCTATGTGGGCTGGACGACCAACCTCGAGCGTCGACTATCGGCCCATAATTCATCGAAAGGTGCCAAGGCAACGCGCGGACGGTATTGGACGCTCATCCACTCAGAGCAATTCAAAACCCGTTCTGAAGCGATGCAAGCCGAATATGCATTGAAAAAAGATCGTATTCGACGCCAATCTCTGTTAACTCACTATCTATCCCAGTCGTCGATCGACAATCCATAAAGACTAACGAGAGCCCACATCATGGAGCAAACCCCATACACCCGTCTCATTGCGTCATTAGCGCCGGATCAAAATGATTGGAACGTCACTATTCCCTTAGATTGGGGGCAAGGGCGAACAGCTTTTGGTGGCATTGTGGCGGCCGTCATGTATGAAGCCGTCAAGAAAAGCTTCCCGGATTTACCCCCTTTGCGGACAGCGCATATTAATTTTATTGGCCCCGCAATAGGCGATTTGAAGATCTCCAGTTCTGTTTTGCGTGCC
>JAYQUO010000017.1:0-4157 GCA_038147995.1 Rhodobiaceae bacterium
GTTATATCCCGAATTGGAAATTTTCTTCAGTATTGATTGATGTTGAGGATAAAGAAGAAGTTCTGAAAACGACTAAATCTAAGAAGAAAATGAACGAAAAAGATTTTCACGGCGATTACGTTGAGGATGAGTACGTCTTCGGGACAATGCAGATAGATCCAGATAAACACCTTGATTGTATTTCGATGTTCGGGACGAAAAGAACACTGTCGGATTTATCAGTTCGAATAAGTGTTGGGAAACAGGAGTCCTGTCGATTAGTCGGTATTCCGCAATATTCATACGAAGGAGCAAATTTTTTAACTGAAACACAACCCGATTTCCTTCAATTAGAGATAACTTTTAAGGAAGAAAAATTCAGAAAACTCGTCGAATTGGTTCGGAATAACACAATTACAAAATTTCCAATTAGATTAAGCACTGTTGAAGGTCTTTATGCGAGGTGGTCTCCTAGTTTCGTAGCATCAGAAATAAAGGTTCTTACGCCTCATCACGAATTAGACAACCCGTTAGATTTGGCACCGTACTTTCGGACATTGGGAGTTGTAGGTGGAATCGACTTGTCGCCTCAAGTATCCCAAGACATTGTGTCTGAACCCCAAATTGAAAAAAGATCACGATGGAGAAATTGAAACTGAATGAAATTTCAAACAGAGAAACTGGTTGTACAATGATAAGGATTTGTAGTGGACGTAAGTAATGTCAGTTGGTGAGGCTAGGAAGATTTGAACTTCCGACCTTTGGATTCATCACACTACGACTTTCGCCGCCCATCTAATGATGGTTTGTGCGCTGGACTTTCTCTTCACCATATCAACTATCGGTTGAGTTAGGTGTCCCCCGTCAAGTCTCTACACCTTCACCGCATCGGTGCTTGGCACGGGATTGCCATTTTACAGGTTTCCCCGTTTTTGAGGGATTCTACATTTGTCGTTTCCAACAAAGCACCCAATCCGTTTTTAGGAATCCAACGCTCTATCCTGCTGAGCTATAGCCCCATCAACTGACAGTCCTAATATAGTCAAAGAGGGTTAAAGAACCATCCCAAAAAGACTACAGGTGAGTTCTAATGGGTGTTCCTTATCAATCGGGTATGGGTTTACCCCCAAACCTTCACAAAACGCTGTGTGTTCGTATTTCACAAACCATTCACACATAAAAAATAGGTGAATAAAAAATAATAATATCAATCATTTGAGGTGCGACCCGTATATTAGGAATCTGGTGCTCTATCCTGCTGAGCTACGGGACCACGCCCCAACAATAGCGGCTTCGCGGGCGGTAAGTCAAAACACAGATTGGTCGGCCATCGGCCGGAAAATATCTGGTGTTGCCTATCTTAATCATGCCATAATTTTGTCGCGACATTATAGCAATGAGAAGACAAAGGATCCCGATAATGCGTGACCTAGGCCGACGTCTGTTGTTATCGCCCACACTGGCGATTGTTCTATTGTTATCCGCCTGCGGACCGCAAATGACGCTGATCAGCGAAAGCCAAGAGGCGGCTATTGGCAAGCAACAGCATGGCAAAATTATAGAGGAGTATGGCGGCAGACTGCAGTCACCAGCTTTACAAGCCTATGTTGATGGGATCATGAAGCGCGTCGCGCAAGCCTCTGACCGTCCCGATATACCCTACCAAATCTTTATTCTCGATACGCCGATCATCAATGCCTTTGCCTTGCCCGGTGGCTATACCTATGTGACGCGCGGCCTGTTGGCCTTGGCCAATAGTGAGGCGGAACTGGCGGGTGTTATTGGCCATGAGATCGGCCATGTGACAGCGCGGCACTCGGCCCAGCGCCATACGGCGGCGGTGGGGGCTAATATTGTCGCTAATATTTTGGGCGCTGTGGCTCGCGCGCAGGCACCAGGAACCGAAAATGTCGTTGGCCGGGCGGCCGAGCTGGGCGGTGGCGCGCTATTGGCGGGCTATAGTCGCGGGCAGGAATATGAAGCCGATGATATTGGCGTACGCAGCAGTGCCAAAGCCGGCTACCAGCCCGAGGCGGCGGCGCAGTTTCTTGCCAGCCTCGGTCGCGAGAGCGCCTTTCGAGCCCAGCTAAGTAATCGCCGCGCTTCACCCTTGGCGGACTGGTTCTCAACCCACCCCAATACGACCGAGCGGGTGCAGCGCGCGCGTCAAATCGCTTTGCCTTATCGCATTGATAGCGGCACCTTTCGGCAGGGTCGCGATGCACATTTGCAAGCCATCGCCAATCTTGCCTATGGCGATGAGGCCGATGGCCATCGCGTCATCGTTGTGACGGTGAAGTCGGGCGATACGTCGAGCGCTTTAGCCGATCGTATGGCGGTGCCCGACCATCATCTCGAGCGGTTTATGATTTTAAATGGCTTATATCCAGGCGATACATTAGCCGCCGGTTCAAAAGTAAAGCTTATACGGTAGAGCGCGGCGCAGAACCTTATTCCGCGGCCATTACGGTCTGTCGCAGGGCCTGCCCGTCTTGACGCGCAAGCAAAATATCGCGCAGTTTGCCGAGGGCTTCATGCTCGATCTGACGCACACGCTCTTTCGATAGGCCAAGTTCATTGCCAAGGTCCTCGAGTGTGCGGGCCTCATCTTCAATGCGGCGCGCGCGAATAATGGTTAACTCGCGTGGCGACAGTGTCTGCAGCGCATCGAGCAGAGCAAGCGTGCATTTATGGGTATCGAGCCGACCCGCAACATGAGCCTCGGGCTGATCGCGGTCGCATATCAATAAATCTTGCCACTCGACGGATGACCCGTCTTCGCCATCGCTCAAAGGGGCATTCAGCGAGCGATCGCCCCCCGACAGCCGCGCTTCCATCAGTGCAACATCTTCGCGGCGCACGCCCAATTGTTTTACGACATAATCCCGCGCCTCCTCGGTCATGTGGTTGCCGCCATCATTGATGCGGGCGCGCAACCGACGCAGGTTGAAAAACAGTGATTTTTGCGCCGCCGTGGTACCTGTGCGGACGATAGACCAGTTTCTGAGCACAAAATCCTGGATCGAGGCACGAATCCACCACCCAGCATAAGTGGAGAAACGAACACCACGTTCATAATCAAATCGTTCCGCCGCTTGCATAAGACCAATATTGCCCTCTTGGATGAGATCGGACATGGCCAGCCCATAATTGCGGAACTTTGCCGCCATAGCTACAACCAGCCGCATATGCGCCCGCACGAGGACATGAAGTGCCGCCTCGTCACGCTTCTCTACCCATTGTTGCGCGAGGTCTTGCTCGTATTCGAGCTCAAGGAGGGGAACCTTCATCGCTTGCTTGATGAAGTCTCTGCTTGCTGTTTCAAAAGCCCCAGTTTCGACTTGTGCCATAACGCATCCTCCTACTGAGGAATACGAGGTCAGTCGGTAAATGGTTCACACGACGCAATAAGATTTATCGGAAAATTCTTCTAAAATACCGATTTAAATAGGTTTATTCGTCTTTTGGCTCGCTATTTTTGGCGCTACCGGCAGTGGTCTTGGCGAGGATGGCTTCCAAGTCCAGAATCGCTTCGTCATCCGTTTTATTATGGATGGTGGCATATTCGCGCGCCATGCGGCCCAGTGCTTGCTCATAGAGCTGGCGTTCGGAGTAACTTTGCTCGGGCTGGGTTTCGCTCCGATAGAGATCGCGAACCACTTCGGCAATAGCGACAATGTCACCAGAATTGATTTTCGCGTCATATTCTTGCGCGCGACGGCTCCACATGGTGCGCTTAACGCGCGCCCGCCCGCGCAATGTTTTGAGTGCCGCTTCCTGCATGTCAGCATCAGCAAGCTTTCGCATGCCATTAGCCTTCACTTTATCGAGTGGCACCCGCAGGATCATTTTTTCTTTATCAAAATTAATGACAAAAAGCTCCAAAGTGATGCCGGCAATTTCGCTGGTGCTGATTTCAGTGATTTGGCCGACGCCGTGAGCGGGATAGACAACATGCTCGTTAACCCGAAAACCAAGCGCTGATTTCCGGTCTGCTGGCGGCGGCGTTTTTTTGACAGGGCTTGCAGCGGGTGCCGGCTTGCTTGCTTTTGGCTTGGCGGGTGCTTTTGGCTTGGCGGCAGCTTTTGGCTTAGCGGCAGCTTTTGGCTTAGCGGCAGCTTTCGGCTTAGCGGCAGCTTTTGGCTTAGCGGCAGCTTTCGGCTTAGCGGCAGCTTTTG
>JAYQUO010000017.1:4257-44533 GCA_038147995.1 Rhodobiaceae bacterium
GGCTTAGCGGCAGCTTTTGGCTTAGCGGCAGCTTTCGGCTTAGCGGCAGCTTTTGGCTTAGCGGCAGCTTTCGGCTTAGCGGCTGCCTTTGGCTTAGCGGCTGCTTTCGGCTTAGCGGCTGCCTTTGGCTTAGCGGCTGTTTTCGGCTTAGCGGCTGCCTTTGGCTTAGCGGCAGCTTTCGGCTTAGCGGCTGTTTTGGCTTTTGCTGTCGTTTTTGATTTGGCGGAACTTTTTGAGGTTGCCATGGTTCAGGTCTCCACTCCTAACGATCATCTCTGTCTTTTCGACATGGGGCGGTAAATATCGGTCCTGCCGTCATTAACACCGCACTGTTTCTTGTCAGAGCAGGTAATCGCGCAAAAAAAACGCCGCTATGCAGACTGCATCTGGCGACTTGAACAGTATACCAGATTTTTCACGATTTTCAACGCGGGGCGTTTTAGTCCCCTTCGCCTGGGTTTTCACTGAAGTGATCAGCAAATTTATTCTCTACCGAAACGAAAGCATCCGCGTCGGCTGGTGCATCTTTCTTGATGGTGATATTCGGCCAAATTTCAGCATATTTGGTGTTGATTTCGAGCCATTTCTCCAGCCCGCTCTCGGTATCGGCCTTGATCGCTTCGGCGGGGCATTCTGGCTCACATACGCCGCAATCGATGCATTCATCGGGGTGGATTACCAACATATTCTCACCCTCATAAAAACAGTCGACAGGGCAGACTTCAACGCAGTCTGTGTATTTGCATTTAATACATGCTTCGGTAACGATATAAGTCATTGGGTTCCTTACCTCTTAACTTTCCGCTTGTGATCGCGCCGCTTGCCTAGCAAGCGCGTTGTCTTTTGGTGACAGATATATAAGCCCAGCGATGCGTTGGAGCAAGCTCGCTTCGAAATCCGTGACCTCGCCGTCAGCATCAACGACGCTCCACAGACATTCCATCAGATGCATTTTGTGGTCCTGCTCAAAATATTGGTTGATCTGGCGGGTCCAGTTGTGAAGGTCCGTGCTTTCCGCAGCCTTTTGCTTAGCCAAAACAACGAGCGCATGGGCCTCGTCTGCCGACAGGCCAAAGGCACTTTGGCCAAGATGATGTAACAGGGCTTGTTCACTGGCGGCCTCGTCGCCGTCTATTTGGCTGGCATAGGCGAGCAAAACGGCAGCGGCAAGATGGCTCGCATCGGGTGTGAACTGTGGTGCGGCCAAAGGCGTGTCCGCCGCGAAAATCTTTTTAAATCGATCTAACATGGGTCGTCCTTAGGAAATTCGGGATCAAAAGGCAAGTCCTGAGCTGTAAGCTTTTCATAAGCTCGCCGCTCTTTTTTGGATGGGCGTCCTTTTCCACTGCGCGTTATGCGGGCGCCTTGGGGCGGGCGCAAATTGACGACTGGCTCGATATCTTGATAGAGACCCTGCGCTTCACTGGCAGGGCCACGGCGTTCGCTCAAAGCCATGACCCTGAGGGTGTGGAGCCGGTCGTGCACGGCAAAACTAATAGCGTCGCCAACCCTGATATTGGCACTCCCTTTACTTTGCTTTTCGCCATTTAAGCGGACCTTGCCGCCTTCAACCAATTTTTGCGCGAGGCTGCGGGTTTTGACGAAACGGGCATGCCATAGCCATTTGTCCAGTCGCATAGTCGGGGAAGATTGGTCGCTCATCTATCGGAACGCGGCGTGCCGATTTTCATGCCTGCGAGAACGGCAAAGGGACTGTCGGGGTTAGCGGGGCGTTGCTCAGGGTGCTTATTTTTTTTAGATTGCGGCTTCGGCTTTGCCTGTTTTTTCCGCCCAGCTGCTTTGTACTTGGCTTTGCTCGCTGATCTTGATTTTTGGGCCTTTTGCCAGATTTTGTCTCGCAAATCTTCAGCTTCAGCGGCCGCATACCCCAATTCGCTTAAAATGGCATCCATATCGACGAGGCTGCAACCGAGAATGGACAACATCGCATCGGAAATTTGAAAGCCTGCCGGATGCTGGCCCGCATTCGTGTTTTGGGCTTCTGGATTTTCTGCGTTTTGCGGCGCGACGGCCTCGGTGCCGGATGGGGCAGTGCCTGCGCTACGAATCAGGTCGGCCAGACGCTCGAGCATGTCAAACCGGATCACGCGGCTTTTGAAGGGATGAAAGCCATAGGCGCGATATAGGCGCGGCGGAATTTCATCTGCCTTGCGTGCTGAGGTAATGCCGGCACGGGGTAAGAAATGCAAGTCGGCGCGCGGGTCGCGGCCAGCTGCTAGGCTGGCGGCAATCACATTATGTTGGGCCGCTGCTGGCCGCAAAAGATCGGGCAGAAAGACATTAAACGCCCCGAAGCGCACGCCGCATTGTCGTAAGCCCGCGCGACTCGATTGCTCCAATTGTTTGAGTAATGGGGCTATCTCTTGTCGTGGCAGGCTACCGCCGGCTTCCAGGAGCCGAAATGCCAGTCCCCGCGCGGCACCATCGAGCGCGTCGACATTGATCAAGCCGACAAGGGGGGCAAGTTTCTGTCGCAATCGATCTCGTACCCATTTATGCAGACGCGCATCGACCATCTGGCGTGCCGGTCCATTTAAGGTTTCATCAGCGCGCAAGATAACAGAGGGGGTGAACACATCCTCTGGGCCCGAGTCGTTACTCGTAAAGCTTGTGCGACCGACGGGCATACCGCGCCATAAAATCACGCCGCCGTGATCGAGCGAAAAGGCCTCATCCTCAGCGGCATGGATGAGGTGGGCACGGTTGCGAATTTCTTGAGCGACGAGGTGTTCAACGGCGCGGCGGGCGGCGCCAGTCGCGGCGCCAGTGAGACGGGGGTCGCGCTGCACCACGAGACCATCCAAACGGCCTGCATATTCTCCCTCAATGCTGATATCGCCATTATCATCGAGCGTTGCGGTAACCTCTTCACGTCCCTGCAACCGTCGCAACAGCGCTGCCGATTTGCGATCGACAAATTGCTGTGTGAGTTTTGCATGCAAGGCGTCGGAGAGTTTATCCTCGACGTCGCGGCTTTGGTCTTGCCAATGGCGGGGATCCGCTAGCCAGCTGTTTTTGTGGGCGACATAATTCCAAGTGCGGATATGCGCGATACGCGTTGCGAGCGTATCAAGGTCGCCCTCGATATTGTCGCATTGCGCGATGCGGCTCGATATCCAATCTGGATCTATCTGAGCGTTACCGCGGCTCAAAAAACCAAAGATGTCACCAATGAGGGTTGCATGCTCACCGGTCATGGTTTTCCGAAAATCCGGAATTTGCGCGACATCCCATAAACGCATGACGTCATCGCGCGAATTCAGGAGGTCCATGACGTCGGGCACGCGGCGCAAGAAATTAATCGCTGCATGATCGTCGGCCACCGGGCCTTTACTCAAGCCAGCCATGGGGGTGGGGGCTTCCAAAGATATAATGAGGCTGTCGATCGAGGTGAAGTCGAGCTCGGCATTGCGCCAGATCATATTTTTGACGGGTTCGAAATCATGATTTTCAATCCGCGCAATTATTTCTTCGTCGAAAGCTTCGGCTTCGCCAGTAACGCCAAAACTGCCATCGCTTTTATGACGCCCGGCACGCCCTGCAATCTGAGCCAGCTCGGCAGCCGTCAGGGCGCGATGCTGACGACCATCGAATTTTCGCGTCTGAGCGAAAACAACATGGTCAATATCCATATTCAATCCCATGCCGATGGCATCTGTGGCGACCAGAAAGTCAACTTCCCCTGATTGATATAAGGCCACTTGCGCATTTCGGGTTCGCGGGCTGAGAGCCCCCATAACCACGGCTGCACCGCCTTTTTGCTGGCGGATCAATTCGGCGATGGCGTAAACATTTTGTGCTGAAAAAGCAGCAATTGCGGAGCGCCGCGGTAGGCGGGATAATTTTTTGGGACCACCCCATCGCAAGGCGGAAAAGCGACTGCGTGTATCAAATCGCGCGCGTGGTAGCAAAAGGCTCAAAATAGGGCGCATCGTTTCGGCCCCCAAAAGCATTGTCTCTTGCGTGCCGCGGGCATGTAGAATGCGATCGGTGAAGATGTGTCCGCGCTCCAGATCAGTTGCCAATTGCACTTCGTCGACGGCGAGAAAATCAACCGATATTGAGACGGGCATGGCTTCTACCGTGCAGATATAATAACGCGGCTTCGGTGGAATAATTTTTTCTTCGCCTGTAATCAGGGCCAGATCAGCGGCATTGACCTTGCCAAAATGGCCAGCGATCAGCCGGTCATAGACTTCGCGCGCGAGCAAACGTAACGGCAGGCCAATCATTCCTGTGGGATAAGCCAGCATGCGCTCCAGTGCGAGGTGCGTTTTCCCGGTATTGGTTGGCCCCAGAACAATGCTGACATCGTTCGACCATTGTTGTGGCGGTTGGCTGTTTAGCATGGCGGTTAATTTGGGTTGTGGGAGCGAAGAAGGCAAGCGCGATTCGACGCAAACTTGTCATGTCGAGAACATGGGGGGAACAGATAATGTACGAATCACTTACATAGTATTATTTCACCCTTCGTTCTCCACAACATCTTGTAGCTCGGGCGCGACCGGCCGTGTTGTCCCCCGTCCGCGACGACCTGCCTCGCAATCGGGATATAGGCAAATTGGCAGGGTGTGTTAGTCTACCGCGACATTGGAGGGCAGCATGGATTTTGAAATTCCCGAGGACATTCGCGCCTATTTGGCCGTTTTGGACGATTTTATCGAAAAAGAAATAAAACCTCTGGAAGAGGAGAATGACAATATTCGCTTCTTCGATCATCGTCGCGAACATGCACGAACAGATTGGGATAATCACGGCTTACCGCGCGAGGAATGGGAAGACCTGTTGGGCGAAATGCGCCGGCGCGCAGATGCAGCGGGTCATTTGCGGTTCGGCTTGCCCCGCGAATTTGGCGGTCAAGACGGCTCGAATTTAGCCATGGCTGTAATCCGCGAGCATTTGGCAGCCAAAGGGCTTGGTTTACACAATGATCTTCAGAATGAAAGCTCGATTGTTGGCAATATGCCGCAAGTGTTGATGTTTCGCGATTTCGGCACCGCAGAGCAACAGCAGGAATTTATCAATGGCATGTTATCGGGCACGCACCGCGTGGCCTTCGGGTTGACCGAGCCAGAGCATGGCTCGGACGCGACGTGGATGGACACCACGGCTGTCCCAGAGACCCGCGACGGTGTCGAAGGGTGGCTGATTAATGGCGAAAAAATGTGGAATACGGGTCTGCATGTTGCCAATTACGATATGATTTTCGCCCGCACATCGGGCGATCGGGGTGCCGCACTCGGCATAAGCTGTTTTTTGGTTCCAACCGATGCGCCAGGCTTCAAAGTCGAGGAATATCTGTGGACCTTTAACATGCCAACCGATCACCCGCGCGTGTCGCTCAAGGATGTTTGGGTGCCGCAAACGGCCCTGTTTGGGCCGCTAGATAGCGGCTTGGTCTTGGCCCAGCATTTTGTTCATGAAAACCGCATTCGCCAAGCTGCCTCAGGCGTCGGGGCGGCACAATATTGCATCAATGAAAGCGTAGCCTATGCCAAACATCGCAAGCCCTTTGGCAAGCCGCTGGCAAGCAATCAGGCAATACAATTTCCGCTGGTGGAGTTGCATACGGAATGCGAAATGATCCGCAATTTGGTCTATAAAACAGCGGCGCAAATGGATCAAATGAGTAAGCCTGAAGTGGCTAAGAAGCTGTCTGACAAGGTATCGATGTGTAACTATCGCGCCAATCGACTGGTGTGTGAGGCGGCTGACCAGGCCATGCAGGTGCATGGCGGGATCGGTTATTCTCGGCATAAACCTTTTGAGCATATCTATCGCCATCACCGCCGCTATCGGATCACGGAAGGGGCAGAAGAAATTCAGATCAGAAAGGTTGCAGGGGTCTTATTTGGGTTTATCAGCCAATAGGCCGATCGGACCCGATTTCTGGCCTTGACGACCCCGTTAGGCGTGACTATAAAGCACCCTGCACTGCTCGGAGACGTAAGGTTTCTGCGCGGTTACAGGATCTCGAAAGCAGGAATTTAGGGAGAACAACATGTCCCGCGTATGCGAACTAACCGGTAAATCGGTAATGAGCGGAAATAATGTGAGCCACGCTGTCAACAAGACACGCCGTCGGTTTCTGCCGAATCTGCAGCAAGTAAGCTTGCCCAGCGAAGTTCTTGGTCGCTCTGTAAGACTGCGCGTGAGCGCGGCAGCTCTGCGTTCTGTTGAGCATGTTGGTGGCATTGATAAGTTTTTGCTGAAAGCAAAAGACGCGGTTCTGTCGGACCGCGCGATCCGCGTTAAAAAAGAAATTTCCGCTAAATCTGCTTAAATTAGCTGCGCTAGCGCATCGCCCCAGATGATGGCCGCACGGGCGCCGAGGCTGGTCTGCGTCCGCGACTTGCCTGCGCCAGAGCACCCGTGCCGCCCGCAATCGCGCTACGGCTTTGCTGCCCCATTGCTTCGTCAAAAAGCTCGGCCAGCTTATCCGTCATAGCCCCACCAAGTTGTTCGGCATCAACAATCGTGACAGCGCGACGGTAATAGCGCGTTACATCATGACCAATGCCAATGGCGATTAATTCGACGGGCGATCGTGTTTCGATATCTTCGATGACGTTGCGCAAATGCTTTTCCAAATAATTGCCCGTGTTGATCGATAAAGTGCTGTCGTCAACAGGTGCGCCATCAGAAATCACCATCAGAATGCGGCGCTGTTCGGGCCGCGCCAAAAGGCGATTATGCGCCCAGATCAGAGCTTCGCCATCGATATTTTCTTTCAGCAAGCCTTCGCGCATCATCAATCCGAGATTACGACGCGCCCGCCGCCATGGCATATCGGCGCTTTTGTAGATGATATGACGCAAATCATTGAGGCGCCCTGGATGCGCGGGCTTGCCCGAGGCCATCCATAATTCACGGGACTGGCCGCCTTTCCAAGCGCGGGTGGTGAAGCCCAAAATTTCGGTTTTTACGTTACACCGCTCGAGGGTGCGGGCTAAAATATCAGCGCTCATGGCAGCGACCGTAATCGGGCGACCACGCATTGATCCCGAATTATCGAGCAAAATAGTGACCACCGTGTCGCGGAACTTCGTATCCTGCTCCTGCTTGTAAGAGAGCGGTTGGGTGGGGTCAATAATAACGCGCACCAGCCGTGCCGGATCTAAATACCCTTCTTCGAGATCGAAATCCCACGAGCGATTTTGTTTCGCCTGCAGACGACGTTGCAAACGGTTGGCAAGTCGCGCGACAATGCCTTGCAGATTTTGCAATTGCTGATCGAGATAGCTACGCAAACGGGTCAGCTCCTCGACGTCGCATAGCTCTTCCGCTTCGATGACTTCATCAAATTGCGGTGTAAAAATTCGGTAATTAGATTTATCGGGGTCTATTTTACCTTCGGGCAAGGAGGTTTGCGTGGTCTCGCCGCCGTCATCTCCCTCCATATCACCGTCGGTCTGGTCGGACTCGAGTTGCAAGGTCTCGTCATCGCCGAGTTCGCTATCGCCATCGCCAAATTCTGTATCTTCGGACTGGCCACCTTCTTGCTGGCTGGCTTCGCCGCTCTCGCCGTCGCTGAGGTCATCGCCATCATTTTCGCCGTCACCGTCTTCACCATCCTGTTCATCATGGGCGCCGTCTTCGAGTAATCCGAGGTCAACCAGAATATCGCGCGATATTTTACTGAACTCGGTTTGGTCCTGAATAACTTCGGCTAGGCGGTCGATGTTTTTTCCAGCTTGGCTGTCGATCACCTCGCGCCAGCTCGCAATGGCAGCCTCTGCCGCTTCTGGAACCGAGCGCCCCGTGAGCTTCGCACGAATAATAAAGCCGAGGGCTTCTGACAGAGGCACGTCGTCGCGGCTCGTGTCATCGCTCCAGCCGAGACGCTTGACGCGATCATTGTGCATGGCATCGATATTCTCACCAATCCCTCTCATATCACGGCTCCCGAGCGCTTCATATCGGGCCGTCTCGGCAGCTTGAAAAGTGGCTCGGGCGGCAGGATCGGCCGGCGCTAAAGAGGCAGATACCGCCTCATCGTGATGGGCTAAACGCAGAGCAATGGTATCGCTTTGGCCGCGAATGATCTTACGATCAGCCTCCGGCAAGTCGCGCGCAGGTTGTCCGATACGGGCTTTGAGGCCAATCAGAGACGGCGTTTCCGCGCCAAAGGCGACGGAGAGCTCAGGCTCTTCCGCGATCGAACGCATCGTCTGCGTGACGGCACGTTTAAAGCGGTCGATGTCTTGCTCAGCCATTATTGTCTCAAGATGCGAGGACGCTGACGGCGCTTTTCGGCAGTTCGTGGCCCATGCAGCGTTGGTAGAATTCGGCGACAGTTGGCCGTTCTAGCTCATCGCATTTGTTTAAAAATGTAACTTGGAAAGCAAAAGCCTCATCGCCAAATATCGTGGCATTTTCCGCCCAAGTGAGCACAGTTCGCGGGCTCATGACGGTTGAAATATCACCGTTGATGAAGGCGGCACGCGTCAGGTCGGCTACCCGCACCATGGCGGCAATTTTCTCGCGACCAGCCGCGCCTTCATAGCCTTTGGCTTTGGCGTGCACAATATTAGTCTCTTCATCATGTGATAAATAATTCAAGGTGGTAACAATATTCCAGCGATCCATTTGACCTTGGTTGATTTGTTGCGTGCCGTGATAAAGCCCCGACGTATCTCCCAAGCCGATCGTATTTGTTGTCGCGAAAAGGCGGAAATAGGGGTGCGGACGGATCACCTTGCTTTGATCGAGCAGGGTGAGTTTACCCGCAACCTCGAGCACCCGCTGGATCACAAACATCACATCGGGGCGACCGGCGTCATATTCGTCGAACACCAGCGCGACTGGATTTTGCAATGCCCAGGGTAAAATACCTTCTTGGAACTCGGTCACTTGTTTGCCGTCTTTCAGGACGATGGCATCTTTACCGACCAAATCGATCCGACTGACATGGCTGTCGAGATTGACGCGGACGCAAGGCCAGTTCAGGCGCGCTGCGACTTGTTCAATATGCGTCGACTTTCCCGTGCCGTGATAACCCTGCACCATGACGCGTCGATTATGTGCAAAGCCTGCCAGCAGCGCCATGGTCGTTTGCTTGTCGAAGAGATAATCCTCGTCCAAATCGGGGACATATTCACTTTTTTGTGAAAAGGCTGGGACCTGCACATCAATATCGACACCAAAGAGGTCGCGCGCCGATACGGTGATATCTGGCTGTGCTTGCATGGACGCGTCGGCGATTTTTTGGTTTTCTTTGGTCATGTACAAATTCTCCACTGCGATAGGGTACGATGTGATACTTAGGCCGAAGTGTTAGCAAATAAAGGCGTTTAGCAAAAGCCCGAAGCTTTCAAGTAATTATATGCTTGAATAACGCGATTGAGTTCATCCTCGTGCCGCCGCTCACCGCCATTCATATCGGGGTGATAGCGTTTCAGTAACAGCTTGTAACTCTGCCGCACGGCTTTTGCATCTGCTTTTTCGTCGAGGTCGAGGAGATCAAGCGCTCGTTTCTGCCCTGGCGATACATATTTGCCGCGCGGGGCTGCTTCAGTGCCCTCGCTCCGGAAGGTGGGATCCATAATCTCCAATGGGTCATGGAATTGCCAATCCAACTGTGCTTTGCCGCGCGCCCGCCGCGTTCCGAGCGCCCATGTGGGCCGGTGGCCCGTGGTCGTGCCCCGCCGATAGGCGTCGGCATCTTCATCGCTCATGCCCTCGAAAAAATTATAATTGCGGTTATGTTCGGTAATGTGTTGCTTACAAAAAAATCGCTTTTCGCGCGATCGTGGACTGGCGGGAGCCGGAAAATCGGCACTTTCCGAGCAATCCGGCCATGCGCAGGGCGTGGTTTTCTCGTGCACAATCTCCGCTGGTTTGTGAATGCGGATCATGTCGAAATATTTCGAATTTAACTTCATAATCCTATGGTGCCATTTATTCGGGGTTTCTTCTACTCAAAGATCGGTTTGCCGGATCTGTGACACTTCGTCTTAACTCGACGCCAGTCTTTTACTGGGTGCCGCTGTTTTTTTCCGCATCGGCGGGTTATGTTATAAACCTCATGAACGGAGATTGATGATGCAGGTTGCACAACGCATTGACGCGAAATTGCGCGCTGGGTTAGCGCCCCATCTTGTCGATATTGTGGACGAGTCGCATAAGCATGCTGGCCATATGGGTGCCCGCCCCGAAGGCGAAACGCATTTCCGCGTTCTCGTTGTCGCCGACGCGTTTGCTGGGCAATCGCGGGTGGCGCGACAACGCTTAGTATTTGATGTCTTGGCTGAGGAGTTGGCTGGCCCCGTCCATGCGCTTGCCCTGCGCACCCTGACGCCCGAAGAGCATGCCGCAGCGGCATCCGATTAACTGTCTGTCGTGATATCTTGCGTGATGCGCAAGCTAATAATTTGATTGCGCTGTCGTGTCATAACTCGAAACCGAAGATTATAAAAATCAAAGACTTGCCCAATTTCGGGGATTGCCCGAGCTTCGTGGATTACCAATCCAGCAATGGTGGTCGCCTCGTTGTCGGGCAAGTTCCATCCCATTTCCCGATTGATGTCGCGAATACTCATGGAGCCATGCACTTCGACAGTGCGCGAATTTATGCGCTTGATGGTTTTTTCGGGCTCGTCATGCTCATCTTGAATATGGCCAACAATTTCCTCAAGGATATCTTCCATCGATATGAGCCCCATCAAATCGCCATATTCGTCGATGACCAGTGCGATATGGGCTTTGCGGGCTCGAAAAGCGGTTAATTGCTCTGACAGGGGGGTTGTCTCTGGCACAAACCAGGGGGGTGTCATCAGGCTTTCAATATCGACGCCATCGGCACCTTGCGGATGGGCCGCGAGCGCCCGCAAAACGTCCTTGGCGTGCAAAATGCCCACGATGTTCTCTGGGTGGTTGCGCCAGAGAGGGATGCGCGTGAAGGGGCTTTCGAGGACATTTTGAATAATTTCAGCGCTCGACGTTCCTGCATCGATCATATACATGCTGTTGCGATGCACCATCACTTCCTCGATCGTTATATTGGCCAGATCGAGAATACCGCCGAGCATATCGCGGTCGCTTTTGATAACGCCGCCCTCGCGATGGTGGAGGTCGATGGCGCCCCGAATTTCCTCATGCGGTGCTAGCAGGAAATCTTCATCAACACCCCGAAAGCCAGCCAGTCTGAGCGCGATCCGCGATATTGCCTGTAACAGGTGCGTGAGCGGCCACAACAGCCAGACCATTACGCGCAACAGGCCGGCAAGTCGCAAAGCCGTAATGTCGGGAGTTAAAATTGCATAGGTCTTCGGCAAAACCTCGGCGAAGATCACAACAATGACGGTCATCACGAGCGCCGCATATACCAGCCCATTTTCGCCGACGATGCGAAGAAAAAGGTCGGTCGCCAAAACCGAAGCGAGAATATTGACTAAATTATTACAAACAAGAATGGCACTGATCAGGTGCTCTTTGCGGTCGAGCAAAAAATTGACCCATCGCGCACGCCGCGACCCTTCTTGCTCGAGCCGGCTCATCCGAATACGCGAGCTTGCCGTTAAGGCTGTCTCCGAGCCAGACAATATGCCCGAGCAGATGATGAGAATAAAAATAATGCCGCCCGTCAGCATAACATCTTTGTCGATAAATTCGAGCATCAGGCTTTGGCACCCTCGCGTGTCAGGAATGATTTTAACAGGTCGGGTGTGACGTCGCGGCTGATGAAACTAGCCCCCAAGCCCCGCATCAAAATAAAACGCATGGTTCCAGCCTCGACCTTTTTGTCTTGCTGCATGACGTCGATCAGCGCCGCGGCTGAGAACTCACCAATATCCTTTATTTCCGTCGGTAGCTT
This sequence comes from Rhodobiaceae bacterium, assembly GCA_038147995.1. Classification (GTDB taxonomy): domain Bacteria; phylum Pseudomonadota; class Alphaproteobacteria; order RS24; family RS24; genus JAYODZ01. The sequence goes on from JAYQUO010000017.1 coordinate 16,094, forward strand.
GCTCGCATCGAGTAGGCGAGCGAGGCGCTGTACGTCGGCATCGCTGCAAAGGTCTAAATCACGCGATAATTTTGCCGCCAAAACCATACCCAGAGCAACCGCTTCGCCGTGTAACAGAGCGTCCCCATAACCCATTAGTGCCTCAAAGGCATGCCCAAATGTGTGACCTAAATTGAGCAGGGCGCGATCGCCTTGTTCGGTTTCGTCGCGGGCAACAATGTCGGCTTTCATTTCGCAACTGCGTTTGACGGCATGCGTTAAGGCGGCTGGCTCGCGGGCCAATACGTCGCCACCATGGGTTTCGAGCCATGTGAAAAATGCGGCATCGCCGAGCGCGGCATATTTGACCACCTCGGCATAGCCTGCTGCCAGGTCGCGCGCTGGTAGGCTTGTCAGAACGGTTTGGTCGGCCAAGACCAGATCGGGTTGATGAAACGCGCCGATCAAATTCTTGCCGTGGTCGACATTGATGCCTGTTTTGCCGCCAACACTCGAATCGACTTGCGCCAAAAGCGTAGTCGGGATTTGTACAAAACGGGTGCCGCGGCGTAAAATGGCGGCTGCAAATCCTGTTAAATCACCGATCACTCCGCCGCCCAGCGCAATGATAAGATCCTGTCGCTCGATTTTTTCGTCGAGTAACCAAGCGCATAACTCGCGCAATCTGTCGAAGGATTTTGTCGCTTCGCCAGCGGGCAGGCGTTTGCTACTGCTTGCGATACCGCTCGCCGCCAAACCTGCTTCGAGCGTGCTTAAATGCAAATCACCTACAATGTCATCGGTGACGATGGCGCAACGCGGGCGCCGGAGAAGAGGACTAATGAGCGCGCCTGCCTGCGGCAAGAGATCAGAGCCAATAAGGATATCATAGCTCCTGTTCCCGAGGGATACGGCTATTGTTTCGGTTGGGGTCGCGCGATCTGACATGGTCATTTCGACTTACGCAAACTTCGTGTCATTGTCTAGGCCTTGTATCGCCCGCAACTGGTTGAGGATTTTATCGACAACGGCATCGTGATCATCATGATCGCTATCGATAATAATATCCGCTTCGCCATAAGCAGGGCCTCGTTCGTCGAGCAGGCGGCTCAGTGTGGCGCGAATATCGGTCTCAGCCAGCAGGGGGCGTTTATCAGGTTTACGTTTAACGCGACGAACCAACTCATTGAGCGGAACGCGAAGCCATATTGATAAGGCTTTCGATTTAATCAATCGCCGTGTTTCGGAATTGACAAAAGCGCCGCCACCGGTTGCTAAGACACAAGGTTTTCTTTTCAATAAACGCGCGATGACGCGGCTTTCGCGATCGCGAAAGAAAGCCTCGCCATGGGCAGCAAAAATTTCTTCTATGCTCATATCGGCGGCGATTTCAATTTCGGTATCAGCATCTACAAAAGCAATATCGAGCTGGCGCGCTAAACGAGCGCCAATGGACGATTTGCCCGCGCCCATCATGCCAACAAGAACAATCGGCTTGGCGATTGTCAGCGCAAGCGATGTCGCCGCCGGATCTCCAGTCACCAGCGCCGCAGCCTCGGTTCTCTTTGTTTTACCCGTCATGAATGCCTTTGACCTTACTCTCGACGCAGGCCAAAATAGGGAGCTTTCGATAGGTCTCTATCTTGCCTTATTTTGGCAGAATAGTAGACGTGTCGTGATTTGGACAGTCGGAGAGAGGAAAAAACATGATTGCGCGGCCTTATCTTATTGGAATGGTTGTTTTCTTTATATCTATTCTGGCTATTTTCTTTCTCGCAAATGGCGTAACGCCCGAGCAAGAAACTGTGGTCGATGTGATTGATCTCGGCAAACGCTGACATTAGGACGAGGCGCGTGCCGAATAAAATACCTTTCGTTGGGCTTGCTGCCCTTTTGCTCCAGCTTCTGGGCGCTGGCGAGACAGCGGCTGTGGCGCAAGATGCGCGCCCGATTGTCATCGTGCCGCCGACGCTACTCGATCAAATCAATGATAAGAGCCGTGACCGGGCTGGTTGGAATGATCGAGCGCCGATCCCGCTAAAGGCAAAGCCAGAGGGGCGCATTCGTGTCGATCGTCTTGGTGGTCTTGAAAATAGCGCCGTTGGGCTGGAAGCTGGCTATGGGCCGGAGATTTGGCGCGGGTCGCGGGCAGCCTATACCATTCCGCAACTCGATCGTCTGCCGGTCGTCAGCCCAATTCGTATTTTAAAACAAATGGAAGTCTCGCTATTGCGTGGTCAGGCCTATGGCCCTGTCGGCGAAATTGAGCAAAAAACATGGTTCGCCGCCCGTTTGAATCGTTTGCTCGATCTCGGCAATACTCAATCCGTGGTCGACTTAATGCAGGTGACGGGCGCCATTGGACGCGATCCCGGCGCTGCGCAAACCGCTATTTCAGCCTATTTGCTGAGCGGCGATTTGGTGCGTGCCTGTGAAATGCGCGCCACCGCAGTGCTTCCCGAGGAAAGTTTGTTTGCAACTGAATACGGCGTTTTATGCGATTTACATGCAGGCAATCGCTCTGCGGCGGCGCTCGCTATTGATCTGCATGCCGAGCAGTTTGAGGCCGATCCTTTTTTCCGCGAGCTCGCCTATCTCTTTGCGATCGATGCGCCCGCTTTTGGCGTGACGCCACCGGCGCACATATCGCCAACGCAATTCGCCCTAATGATATTGACGGACTTCACGCTGCCAAACGATCGGGCGATCTATGCCGCCGCGAGCTATCCGTTCTTGGCGAGCAATCCCGCTATCGCCTCGACCTTGCGGTTGCAAGCGGCGGCGCAGTCGGTTGAAGACTTGCTTATGCCCTTTGGGTTTTTTCAGATAACCGCGGAGCAGGTAGCTTTGTCTACTGGGACTGCTGCGCTGGCGACCGAAACGGCACCAGAAACTGCAGCGGCGGATCAACCTCTCGGCGCAGCTGTATCTGGTCTGAGCGACCTTGTAACCCAATGGCAGGAGACCCGAACGACAGGCCTGTCCGCCGATCAGGCGGAGCAATTTCTTCTAGCGGCCTATCGGCTCGGCCATTGGTCGCTCGCGGTGCGCCTGATTGAAAGCGATATTCTAGCGCTTGACGATCGGGGCAACGAAATTCTAGCGCTCGCCGCACTCGATATTGGGCGGCCGGATAAGGCGACAGCCTTTATTGCGGGGCTTCCCGTATCGGCTGCGGTGCAACCGACACATCATCAAATCCACGATGTTGTCGGTTTTTGGCAAGGTGATGGTCGCACCATGTTGCCGCAAAATCAGACAACAGACCTTTTGGCCGCGGCGCCTACTTTTCTTGAGGTTTTAGCGCAGGCGATCTACCAACCGATGCAGGCACTCGACAGTTTTGCCGCCTCTAGCCCGCGGATTTCGAGGGCGCGGTCGTTGGTTTCGGAAGCGCGGCTCGGCGATTTGGTCTTGCATATCCAGGCTGGGTTAGATGGACGAAGCTGGCAAGCTTGGTCGACTGTTGATGCCGTTTTAGCTGTGGCGCCTCTGGCCGCTCTCGGCTTGTCATATGAAGCAGAGGCTGCGGCGCGCGAAATTATTGTTCAGGTGGCGCTGGTATCGAAGGTGCAAAACCAGGGGCAAGGAGGGCAATAAGATGGCCGCGGCGGATGACAAATTAATCCGTCTGTTTCTCGATATGATGATGGCCGAGCGCGGTGTTGCCGAACATACGCGGGCTGCTTATGGGCGCGATCTTAAGGCCTTATCTCAATTCTTGCAAAACCGTGGCGCATGCCTGAGCCAAGCCCAAACGGATGATCTGGCAGCGCATATCAGCGACATGCGCGCGCGACATCTATCGGCGGCCACTGTGGCGCGGCATTTGTCAGCCTGCCGACATTTTTATAAGTTTCTGGTGGGTGATGGTGTTCGGGCCGATAATCCTGCCCTGATGCTAGCGCGGCCGAAAACCCAGCGACCCTTGCCAGATACCATGCAGGTCGAAGATGTTGATCGACTTCTGGCCGCGGCCCAAAATTTACCTGATGACACGCCCGCGCGGGAAATGGCGCGGCGGCGTATGATTTGTATGATTGAAATTTTATATGCCAGCGGTTTGCGGGTCAGCGAATTGGTCGGGTTATCGCGACAAGCTGTTGCTGGTGACCGGCAATTTATTCATGTTCGCGGTAAGGGGGGACGCGAGCGTTTGGTGCCTCTGAGCCAGCCTGCCTTGGACGCGCTCGTCGCTTGGCTCGATTGGCGCGATGTCCATGACGAAAAGAGCCTGTATTTGTTCCCGAGCCGTGGCAAGACCGGCCATATGACGCGGCAACGCTTCTGGCAATTGCTGACCGCTTTGGCGCGACAGGCCGGCCTTGGGCATCTGAAAATCTCGCCACATGGTTTGCGCCATGCCTTCGCGACGCATTTGGTGGAGAATGGCGCGGATTTGCGTTCCGTGCAGCAGATGTTAGGGCATGCCGATATTTCGACAACGCAAATTTACACGCATATTTTGGAACGCCATAAACGAGCTTTGCTACAGCAAGCCCATCCCTTGGCGCGACAGTAAAGCGTGGCTCGGGCGCGGCGCGATAGGGATTGACCAAAACAACCATTTCGGGGCAAAGATAAGGCAAAGAGGGCAGAGACATGCAGACCTATCTCGAATTTGAAAAGCCAATCGCTGAGCTAGAAGGCAAAATCAAAGAACTGCGAGCTGTCGGCCGCGGCGGCGTCGATATCGCCGACGAAATTGGCAAGCTTGAACAAAAAGTAGATCAGCAAGTCTTGAAAATATATCAAAGCCTCGACCCGTGGCAAAAAACCCAAGTGGCGCGGCATCCAGCGCGCCCTCATTGTCTTGATTATATTGAAACCCTGGTTGACGATTTCACACCCTTGGCGGGCGACCGCTTATACGCCGAAGACTATGCGATTGTCGCAGGGATTGGTCGTTGGCAAGGCCAGCGTGTTGCTGTCTTGGGGCACGAAAAGGGCAATACAACGCAAGGCCGCATTAAACATAATTTTGGCATGGCGCGGCCCGAGGGCTATCGCAAGGCTATCCGGATTATGGATCTGGCAGAGCGCTTCAATATGCCTGTGGTGACACTGGTCGATACCGCTGGCGCCTACCCTGGCATTGGGGCGGAAGAGCGCGGCCAAGCCGAAGCCATCGCGCGCTGTACGGATCGGTGTCTTTCTTTGGGTGTGCCTATGGTTTCTGTGATTATTGGCGAGGGCGGCTCTGGCGGCGCTCTGGCTTTGGCAACGGCCAACCGGATTTTAATGCTCGAGCATTCGATTTACACCGTTGCTTCTCCAGAGGCCTGCGCGTCGATTTTGTGGCGGACGTCGGAAAAAGCGAACACTGCGGCGACGGCGTTAAAGGTGACGGCGCAGTCTTTGGCAGAGTTAAATGTGATTGATCGCATTATCGAAGAGCCGCGCGGCGGTGCACATCGCAACCGCGCTGACATGATTGCAGGCGTGGGGCAGGCTGTCGGCGAGGAATTAGCCCGCATGGCCAGCCTGTCGCCCGAAGCGTTGCGAAAATCGCGGCGGCAGAAATTTCTTGATATGGGGCGGCTCGGTATCTAAGCCTACGCCTTAACGCACAGCGCCGTGGCAATGCTTATATTTCTTGCCCGAGCCACAGGGGCAGGGCGCATTGCGCGGCGTTTTTTCCGCGATGGCGCGGGCGGCTTCACCCTCGGCATCCATGTCTGCGATATCGGGGGTTTGCGGCATGTCGGGTACAGTTTCAATTTGCACCCGCATGGTCATGCGACAAACATCTTCTCGCAATTGATCCAGCAACTCAGAAAATAAAGTAAAAGCCTCAAGCTTAAACTCGTTGAGCGGGTCGCGTTGGCCGTAACCGCGCAGACCAATGATCTGCCTTAAATGTTCTAATGTGTGCAAGTGCTCTCGCCAGTGGTGGTCGAGGACTTGTAAGAGAATTGATTTTTCAGCCTGCCGCATGAGGTCGGGGCCAATATTGATGACCCGCGCGGCTGCTTGGCGCGTCACGGCGTCGATCAAACGGCTTTTGATTTCGGCATCAGCGATCCCTTCCTCCTGCGCCCATTCCGCCAAGGGCAAGGCGAGATCGAAAAGTTCTTGCACGCGGCTATTCAGCCCCTCAATGTCCCATTGATCGGCATAAGCGCGCTCTGGGATGTGTCGTTCAATCAAATTGTCGATGATGTCGAGACGCATGGACGCGACAGTGTCCTCGACCGAGTCCGCTTGCATGAAATCGATCCGTTGTTCGAAGACCGTCTTGCGCTGGTCGTTCATAACGTCGTCATATTTGAGGATATTTTTGCGGATATCAAAATTTCGCGCTTCAACTTTTTTCTGCGCGCGCTCGAGTGCCTTATTAATCCAAGGATGGACGATCGCTTCGCCGTCTTTTAGGCCTAGTCGTTGCAACATGCTATCGAGACGATCGGTACCAAAAATTCGCATTAAGTCATCTTCAAGGCTGAGGAAAAAGCGCGACTGCCCTGGATCACCCTGCCGCCCCGATCTTCCACGCAACTGATTATCAATACGCCGACTTTCGTGACGCTCGGTGCCGATCACGCACAAGCCGCCAGCCTCTAAGGCCTGTTGCTTGGCGCTTTCTATCTCCGTAGCGATTTCGTTCCGCCGCGCCGATTGCGATGGGGCATCGAGCGTTTCGTCAATTTCCTCCGCACAGCGCATATCGAGATTGCCGCCCAACTGAATATCGGTACCCCGACCAGCCATATTGGTGGCGATGGTTACCGCTCCTGGGACCCCCGCTTGCGAGATGATTTGCGCTTCCTGCTCGTGATAGCGGGCGTTCAAAACATTATGCTCAATCTTGCGTTGTTTGAGCATATCCGACAGGAGTTCTGATTTTTCGATGCTGGTTGTGCCCACCAGAACAGGTTGGCCACGTTGTTTGCAGTCTTCGACCATGGCAATGATAGCGGTAAATTTTTCTGCCGCTGTGCGATAGACCTCGTCATCATCGTCCATCCGCGCAATCTCGGCATTGGTCGGGATTTCAACGACATCTAGCCCATAAATATCCATGAATTCATCGGCCTCGGTGAGAGCCGTGCCAGTCATGCCCGCAAGCTTGTCATAGAGGCGGAAATAGTTTTGGAAGGTGACAGAGGCCAGAGTTTGGTTTTCTGGCTGAATAGCAACGCCTTCTTTGGCTTCTAGGGCTTGATGCAGACCGTCGGAATAGCGGCGGCCCTCCATCATGCGTCCCGTAAACTCGTCAATAATGACAACGCGACCGGCATCGCCCGCGCCCTTAACAATATAGTCCCGATCTTTGACGAAAATATTATGTGCCTTCAAGGCGTTGTTAACGTGGTGGACAATGGCAATATTGTGCACATCGTAGACCGAGCTATCCGCGTCGAGCAGACCTGCTTCTTTCAATAGGACTTCAATGGTTTCGTTGCCCGCATCTGTGAGCGTAACGCTGCGGGTTTTTTCGTCGAGCTCATAATCGTCTGCTGAGAGTTTCGGAATGAGGGCATCGACGTGCTGATATAAATGTGTCCGATCTTCAAGCGGGCCCGAAATAATTAACGGCGTTCGGGCCTCGTCAATGAGGATCGAATCGACCTCATCGACAATCGCAAAGGCATGCCCGCGCTGCACCATCTGGTCGAGGCTATATTTCATATTGTCGCGAAGATAGTCGAAACCCAGCTCGTTATTGGTGCCGTAGGTAATATCCGCCCGATAAGCGGCAAGGCGTTCCTCGTCGCTAATATCATGCGTGATACAGCCGACGCTTAACCCCAAAAAATTATGCACGCCGCTCATCCATTCGGCGTCACGTTTGGCGAGATAATCATTAACTGTCACAACATGGACAGGATTGCCGCTCAGCGCATTCAGATAGCAGGGTAGGGTTGCGACGAGGGTTTTCCCCTCACCCGTTTTCATTTCGGCAATACGACCATCGTGCAGGACCATGCCGCCGATTAATTGAACATCGTAATGGCGTTGGCCTAGGACGCGACGGGCTGCCTCGCGTACGGTCGCAAAAGCGGGTTCAAGCAGGTCATCAAGGCTCTTGCCCGCGGCCACTTCGGCTTTGAACTCAGCTGTTTTGGCTTTGAGAGCCTCATCGGAAAGCGCACGAAAGCTATCCTCAAGCGCGTTGATCTTGGCAACACGGGCGGTATAGCCTCGTATTTTTCGATCATTGGACGTGCCAAAGATCTGTCCTAGAACGCGATTAAAACTGAGCATTTATATCCCTTTATATCCGCCCTCGATGATCGGAAGAAGACTGCGGATTTGAACCATTCGCAAAAGCGATAAAAATGATGTAAGCATCAGGCTTCTTGGTGTCAATCGTCGAGATCAGGAAAATCGGTCGCAGATCGCCGTTTGGCGAAAAGGAGATGAATGTGGTTCGCATGAAGTTGAAAATCTATTTGGTCTCAGTTTTGAGCCTTTTGACATTGATGGGCGTAACCCAGGAGGCTGCCGCCGAGGACGTGGTGGTCGCGACAGTCGATGGTCGTCCGATCCATCTGAGTGATCTCAGTTTCGTTGAGGAAGAAATATACGCCATGATTGGCAACGTCACGCCGCAACAAAAAGGCCAAATTTTGTTGGGATATGCGATCGATCGAGATTTGGCGGTGGCGGCTGCGACCAAGGCGGGCGTCAGCGAGCAAGACCCCGAGGTCATGGCGCGAATGGAGCTCTATCGTGATAAGGCGGTGCAAGAGGTTTACATATCGCGGCTATTGAGCGCGCGCGTATCGGAAGAGGCAATGCGCGAGGCTTATGCCCGCGATTTTACATCGCGCCCTGCAGTCGAAGAAGTACGGGCGCGCCATATTTTGGTTAAGGACGAAGAAACGGCAAAAACTCTGGCCACGAAAGCCAAGGCTGGCGCAGATTTTACGCAATTGGCGAAAGACAACTCAATCGGCCCGAGCAAGGATAGTGGTGGCGATCTTGGATATTTCACGGCTGATCAAATGGTGCCCTCCTTCAGCACTGCGGCCTTTAATTTGGAGCCTGGAGACGTGTCGGAGCCAGTGCAGAGCCAATTTGGGTGGCACGTTATTAAGCTTGAGGACAAGCGCACGCAGCCGATCCCAAGTTATGACGAGGTGGCCGCCGAGATAGCAGAAGATCTGTTCACTCAAGCGCAACAAGAGATCTATCAAGGCTGGCGTGGTCAGGCTAAAATTGAAATGGTCACTCCAGAGGAGTAATGAGGATATTATGGCTGGTAAGAAACTACCTCGCTCGCCGCTCGCGCCGAAGACATTTCCAAAGCTTCCCGAAATTTCTGGGGTTACCCTTTATGCCGTAGAAACGGGATCGCGCTATCAGGGCCGTCGGGACATGCTGCTCGCCTGCCTTGCGCCGCGAACAACCATCGCGGGTGTGTTTACCCGCTCAACCATGCCGTCGGCGGCCGTCGATCTGTGCCGCGACCATTTGCGTTCGAGTAAAGGCCGCGCTGGTGCCATTTTAGTGAATGCTGGTATCGCTAACGCTTTTACGGGCGCCGCAGGCGCTAAAGCGGCACAAACGGTTTGTCGGTTTTTGGCAGATAAACAAGCGATTGCAGCAGATCGAGTTTATATGGCCTCGACGGGGGTTATCGGTCAAGATCTCGACCCTTTGCCTTTAACGCGCGGTATTGAAAACGCTTTGGCTGGTCATCAATCGTCTTGGCGCCATGCCGCTGAGGCGATTTGCACGACCGATACATTTGCCAAAGCGGCAAGTCGGACGGCTCGCTTGGCTGGACAAACCGTCACGATAAATATGATTGCCAAAGGTTCGGGCATGATTGCCCCCGATATGGCGACAATGTTGGCCTTCGGTTTTACCGACGCGACCCTGCCGCCGAAACTTTTGCAAGCCTTGCTCGCGGATGCGACCAATCACAGTTTTAATGCGGTCACCGTGGATGGCGATATGTCGACATCCGATACTGTTTTGTTTTGCGCCAGCGGGCAAAAGCCAGTGACAGGCGAAGCCTTGCGGCGCGTCGATGACCCGCGCCTTTCAGGGTTCCGCAAAGCCTTGATCGCTGTCATGCAAGATGTGGCCAAGCAAGTGGCCAGCGATGGCGAAGGGGCACAAAAATTAATGACCATTGAGGTTGCTGGCGCCATCGATGATGCCGCGGCGCGGCGGATTGGTCTCGCCATTGGCAATTCGCCTTTGGTCAAAACAGCTATTGCCGGAGAAGATGCAAATTGGGGGCGGATTGTAATGGCGGTTGGAAAATCTGGCGAGCGCGCCGATCGCGATCGCTTATCCATCCGCATTGGTGGACATCAAGTGGCTCGCAATGGCCGCGCTGTCGCTGGCTATGACGAGCGGCCTGTGGCCAAGCACATGCGCGGTCGTCAGGTGCATATTGCCGTCAATGTTGGCGTGGGTAAGGGCAAGTCTAAGGTTTGGGCTTGCGATTTAACGCATGGGTATATCTCGATCAATGCCGACTATCGAAGCTAATCCACTCGTGCTGGTGGCCGCCTGTGCTCTGATCGATAGCGATCGGAAAATTCTCATGGCGCAAAGGCCAGCGGGAAAGTCGATGGCGGGATTGTGGGAATTCCCTGGCGGCAAGCTTGAGGTTGGCGAGACTCCAGAGGATTGCCTCATTCGCGAGTTGCATGAGGAATTGTCGATCAATGTAACGGCGAGTTGCCTAGCGCCGCTGACATTTGCCAGCCACGCTTATGACGATTTTCATCTCCTCATGCCGCTTTATGCGTGCCGCAAATGGCAAGGCTTTATCAGACCGCGCGAGGGTCAAAAAATTGGTTGGTTCACGCAGTCCGAGTTACGCGCGCTTGACCTGCCGCCAGCCGATGAGCCAATGCTCGCTTTGTTGCGCGATCTGCTTTAATCCGCGTCAGGAATTGAGATTTCTGTCGTTCCCAGAGCATCGGCCAGTCGGTGTTGCGCTGACCCGGGGCGCAAGGCTTTGGGCTGACTGTCATGCGGCGCCCAGCCCGTCGCGAATAAAATATCGTAGCGGACTGTTAAGCGATCATCCGCCTGAGGCGTTGACGCGCGGTAGAGCTGTTCTGCCTGCTGTAAAACATCTCGCCGCAAAGGCCGTCGATGCCGCTGCTGTAAGCAGTTGGCTTCTCCCATGGCTTGCATATCGCGCAAAATATCGCGCAAATTTTGATATCTGGCGGATAAGCTCTCAATATCGACCACAGGCAGCGCAAAGCCAGCGCGCTGCATCAGGGCGGCAAGGTCGGGCAACATGAGTGACGGGTGAAAATGGGCTCCGATCCCGCCGGTTATCTCGCTCTCCGCAGCGATAAAAGATTGTCGTAACGCCGATAGCCCATCACCACCCGCGAGGGCGGCTAAAAATACGCCATCTGGTTGCAGTCGGTCGCGGATCTGCACGAGGCTTCCAGGCAGATCATTTACGCAGTGTAGGACGCCACAGATAATGAGGAGGTCGAAATGCTGCGCCGCAAAAGTCCAAACCTCAGGATCAAAATCGTCAGTGCCCGTGTCGATATAGCTTAGCGTCTGGCATTGCTCTTTTAGGCGCTCGTGAAAATCCTTGTGCAAAATTTTGGGCGCTATGATGAGGCCATGAGCGAAGTGGCGGTTGATGCCCGTGGCGCGATCGCATAATTCCTCGGCCGCAAACTGTAGGGCGAATAAATGAGGACCCGACGCGATCCGCTGTTGCAGCGCGCGCCGCCGCTGCGAGTCAAATATTTGTGGGACTTGTGACGTCATTTGCGGCACTATGAAACGCAAAAGACGAAAGCACAAGAATAAGACATGCCGCCTTGGCACCAAATTATCGATATCATTATCCCGCCGCTCTGTGCGGGCTGTCGTGCCCCCGTGCGAGACGACCAGACACTGTGTGCATCTTGCTGGCAAGATATTGCATGGATCACGGGGCCAATATGCTCTGTGTCGGGTATTCCTATGCCCTATGATCTCGGGCCCGATATGGTTTCTCCAGCCGTTCTGGCACATCCCCCAGCTTATGATTGGGCGCGCAGCGCCGCCTTTTATCGCGATCAGCTCGCACGCCTGATCAGACGAATGAAGTTTTCCGACGAGCCCGACCTCGCATTGTTAATGGCGCAATGGCTCCTGCGCTTGGTGCCAGCCGACCAGCCGCGCAATAGCCTGATCGTTCCGGTGCCATTGCATCATTGGCGTTTTATTCGTCGCCGCTACAATCAATCAGCACTCTTGGCACAGCGCCTAGCAGCTCTGTCCGGCTTGTGCCTTATCCCCGGCCTTCTCAACCGTCACCGGGCTACGGCGCCCCAAACCAGCCTGTCGCGCCCAGGCCGGCGTGCCAATGTGCGCGGTGCCTTTTCGATTGTCGATAAATATGCTTCTACTATAGTTGGGAACGCCGTCATATTGGTGGACGATGTGATCACCACGGGTTCCACCATTGAGGCTTGCGCGCAAGTTTTGAAGCGCGGCGGGGCGGCGTCCATTGGTGTTGTCAGTGTGGCGCGGGTGCTACATTAAGTGATAGGGGAAACTGTGACACACGAGCACGACAATCAGGCCTTTAAACTCGCTTGCGTGCAAGCTTGCACGGGAGCCGACCCGATATCTAATCTGACGATCATGGCGGCAGCTGTGCAGGACGCGGCGGAACGTGGTGCGGTCTTTGTTGCCTTGCCTGAGACCTGTAATTTTATGGCAAAAAACCGTGACCATTTATTTGCGACACTACAAAACGAAGAGGCGGATCCTTTTGTGGCGGGTATGCGGGCTCTTGCGGGAAAGCTCGGCATTCATTTGCTTTTGGGCTCGGTCGTCGTTAAGGCCGACGCGGGCGCCGCGGATGAGGAGCGCGCGGCCAATCGCTCCTTGCTAATCGCGCCTGATGGCTCGGTCGCAGCCCGCTATGATAAAATTCATCTTTTTGATGTCACCTTGGCGAGCGGCGAAGCGCATCGCGAGTCGCAAAATTATCGTCCGGGCGAGCAAGCTGTAATCGCTGATACGGCGCATGGGCGCCTCGGTATGAGCGTTTGCTATGATATGCGATTTGCCTATCTCTACCGCCTATTGGCGAGCCATGGCGCCGACTTTATCTCTGTCCCCAGCGCTTTCACGCGCCCGACGGGGCAAGCCCATTGGCACGTTTTACTGCGCGCTCGTGCCATCGAAACGGGCTGTTTTATCATTGCGCCCGCGCAAAATGGATTACACGAAAATGGCCGCGCCACTTATGGGCATAGTCTAATTATCAGCCCATGGGGCGACATACTTGCAGAAGCCGAGCAAAATACCGATATTGGCGATGTAGAACTCGTTATGGCTGAGATTGATCGCCGCCGGGTGGCGCAAGCCCGACAGCAAATTCCGTCTCTGCAGCACGGGCGGCAAGTTGCGTTGAGTGATGAAACAGGACTGACATGATTAAATATAATCTGCGATGTGCCAAAGAGCATGGGTTCGAAGCTTGGTTCGATAATATCGATAGTTTCGAAAGCCAACGCGAAAATGGCTTACTTCGCTGTCCATCCTGTAATAGTGCCAAGGTCGAGCGCGCCATTATGGCGCCAGCTATTCCGAAAAAATCCAATGCCAGCCGATCCGCCCCGACAGCGCCTGAGCCCTCGTCGGTGATGCAGATGATGCAAAAAATGAAAGACCATGTGACAGAGAATTTTGATTATGTTGGCGATCAGTTCGCCGAAGAAGCCCGCGCCATTTATTATGGCGAGAAAGAGGATCGCGATATTTACGGCGAGACGTCGCTAGACGATGCCCGCGCTCTTGTCGAGGAGGGCGTTCCAGTGGCGCCCCTACCTTTATTGCCAGATCGGGCAAAAAACTAATCTTTGATCGCCGTGAGCATATAGTTCACGGCCAAATCACCGCTCAGCCGCCATTGATCGCTGAGCGGGTTATAACTCACACCCGTCATATGATGAACGGTTAGTCCTGCCGCGGCCAATGCGTGCTCAAGCTCTGCTGGTTTGATGAATTTCGTCCAGTCATGGGTGCCACGCGGCAGCCAACCGAGAACATATTCAGCACCGACAATGGCCAGAGCATAGGCTTTAAGCGTGCGGTTCAGCGTGGCCATAAACATCAAGCCATCGGGCGCCAAAAGAGCACTGCAGGCCTCCAGAAACAGGTTAATATCGGCCACATGCTCAATGACTTCCATATTTAGAATGATGTCAAACTGAGCACCTTCTTCGACCAGCTGTTCGGCTGTGATATGGCGATAGTTAATTGTTAGACCTTGTTCGGTAGCATGAATTTGAGCGGTTTTGATATTGGCTTCGCCAGCATCGGCGCCGGTGACCGTGGCGCCAAGACGCGCCATCGGTTCGCTCAGCAAGCCACCACCACAGCCAATATCGAGCAGGCGCAGGTCTTTAAACCCCGTATTGGGGTCGAGGCCGAAATGCGTCTCAATGTGGTTTTTGATGAAATCTAACCGAGTGGGGTTAAATTTATGCAAGGGCGCGAATTTTCCTCGTGGATCCCACCATTCTGCCGCCATAGCCGCAAATTTGGCGAGTTCCGCGGCGTCCATGGTGGCACCTTGGGCGCCCGATGCAGGTTTTTTAGCGTTTTGCTTCGTCATCGCGTCTGACCCTTGATATTGCCTAAAGGGGTTAAAATCGTGTATTCATGCCGCGCCCAGAACTTACTGGAGTGAACAGCCTTAAATAGGCGTGATATAGCGTTATATAGACTGTTCCCAGCGGAAAGGAAATCATGGCGCGCTTGGTGATGAAATTTGGAGGCACGTCGGTTGGCGATCTTGATCGCATCCGCAATGTCGCGCGCCATGTCGAGCGCGAAGTCAAAGCTGGCCACGAGGTTGCGGTGGTGGTATCGGCGATGGCTGGGGAAACCAATCGTTTGGTCGACCTCGCGCGTGGGTTGGCGCCACTGCATGATGCACGCGAATATGACGTGATCGTTGCGGCCGGCGAACAGATTAGCATTGGTCTCTTGGCGATTGCCTTGCAAGAAATCGGTATTCCTGCGCGTAGCTGGCTGGGCTGGCAATTGCCAATTTTGACCAGCGATGTTTTTAGCTCGGCACGCATTCGCGATATCGATACGGACGCCATGGAAAAGCAATTTGCGGAAGGTCGCGTTGCCGTGGTCGCGGGTTTTCAAGGTGTGACTGAGGCAGGGCGTATTACAACTCTAGGGCGAGGCGGATCCGATACCAGCGCGGTGGCTCTGGCAGCGGCGTTAAACGCCGATCGTTGCGATATTTATACCGATGTTGACGGCGTTTACACGACCGATCCGCGGATTGTGGAGAGTGCCCGCCGCTTGCCGCGTGTGTCTTATGAAGAAATGTTAGAAATGGCGTCATCGGGAGCCAAAGTGCTTCAAACCCGCTCTGCTGAGCTGGCGATGGTGCACCGTGTTAAGCTGCAGGTGCGGTCTAGTTTTGACGCGCCCGACAGCGATTTCCCAGAAGATGGGCTGGTTGGAACACTGATTTGCAGTGAGGAAGAAATTATGGAACAGGAAGTGGTCAGCGGCGTCGCCTATACCCGCAACGAAGCAAAAATTACTTTGCGCGATGTACCCGATCGGCCCGGGATTGCGGCGCAAATCTTTGGCGGGCTGGCTGAGGCGGCGGTGAATGTCGACATGATCGTGCAAAATGTCTCGAGCGATGGGCAGGAGACGGATGTCACCTTTACCGTTGCCAATGATGATCTGTCGCGCGCCATGCGCGTGATCGAAGCGGCAAAAGCCGAGGTCGGGTACTCGCAAGCCGATCAAAAACCTGGCATGTCAAAAATTTCTATCGTTGGTATTGGCATGCGGTCGCATGCGGGCGTGGCCCAAAAAATGTTCCAAGTTCTGGCTGACAAAGGGATCAATATTCACGTAATCTCGACCTCCGAGATCAAAGTTAGTGTTCTGATTGATGCCGATTACACGGAGCTTGCGGTGCGTGCATTGCACGATGCCTTTGATCTAGCCGAGGCGCGCTGATTTTATAATCACCGCATGGCGATAGGAGGAGGCTTATGCCCCTGACACTAGAAGGCCCGCGCGTTTTGTTGCGCCGTCTTCGGGAAACGATGGCGACCGAGGACGACCGCCAACAGCGCTTAAACCAGATTGTCCGCTTGATCGCAGCGAGCATGAACGCGGCTGTGTGCTCAATCTATATTCGCCGCCCCGACGATTTGTTGGAGCTGTTCGCTACCGAAGGTCTGAACCCGCTGGCTGTTCACAAGACGACGCTGCGCGTTGGTGAGGGCCTGGTTGGTGATATTGTGCAGCATGCGCGTCCATTAAATTTATCTGATGCGCCATCGCATCCACGCTTTGCGTATCGACCAGAAACGGGCGAGGACCCTTTTATATCTTTTGTCGGCGTTCCGGTGGTTCGCGGCGGCTATGTCAGCGGCGTGTTGGTGGTTCAGAATGCGACCCGCCGGAGCTTTGTTGATGAGGAGGTTGAGGCCCTACAGACCGTTGCCATGGTCTTGTCCGAAATGTTTCCCCGTAGTGGCTTGTCGCCTGAGCAAGAGGCCGATCAACCCGATGTCCAGCGGCGCTTTGTGGGCAGTGGGCTGACCGAGGGATTGGCGCTTGGGCATGTTGTCTTGCATGAGCCGCGGGTCGAGGTCACGCGGTTAATCGCCGATAATGTCGAGGAAGAAATTCACCGCCTTGATCGAGCCGTCTATAGCTTGCGGCGCAATATTGATGATCTGTTGCGCACCGAGGACGTCTCGCACGCGGGCGAGCATCTTGATGTCCTCGAGACCTATCGCATGTTTGCAAATGACCGCGGCTGGCTCAGGCGGATCAATGACGCCATTCGATCTGGGTTGACGGCAGAGGCCGCTGTTGAGCGCGTGATCAGTAATATCAGGGCGCGCCTGACGGGCCAGCGGGATCAATATCTGCGCGAGCGGCTACATGATTTTGAAGATCTTTCTAATCGTTTGTTGCGGATTTTGTCGGGGCGTGCAGTTTTGGCTTCGGAAGACAAGTTGCCCCGCGATGCGGTTTTGGTGGCGCGGACAATGGGGCCTGCTGAGCTGCTCGATTATGACCGCAAAAAACTCCGAGGTTTGGTGCTCGAGGAAGGAGCCATGGGGGCGCATGTCGCCATTGTGGCGCGGGCGCTGAATATTCCGTTGGTGGGCAATGTGCGCGGCGTGGTTGAAGCGGCCCAAGATGGCGATGAGATTATTCTCGATGCCGATGGCGGTGAGGTGCATTTAACGCCCGCCCAGGATTTTATTGACGCCTATGCCAACCGGGCGCGGATGCGGGCGCAGCGGTTAAAACGCTATGCGCGTATTCGCCATTTGCCGGCCGAAACGCGCGATGGCATGTCCGTGACCCTGAATTTAAATGCTGGACTTGCTGTTGACGTTGAAAACCTCGAGAGCTCGGGGGCGGACCATATTGGGCTGTTTCGCACTGAACTTCAGTTTATGGTGGCGGCGAACTTACCGCGATCGCCGCAGCAGCAGAAATTTTATAAACAAATCTTAGACGCTGCGGGCGACCGTCAGGTGACATTTCGTACCCTTGATATCGGCGGTGATAAAGTTCTCCCCTATATGCGGGTTGGGCAGGAAGAGAACCCTGCCATGGGCTGGCGCGCCATTCGGATCGCGCTTGATCGCCCTGGCCTCTTGCGGTTGCAGTTGCGGGCTTTAATTGGGGCCTCGGCAGGCCGGTCTTTGCGGGTGATGTTCCCGCTGGTGGCGACCGTCGCCGAGTTTCAGGCTGCCCGCGAGACCGTCTTTCGTGAATTAGACCGCGCCAAACGAACTGGCCAAACGCTCCCAACCGAGGTCAAAATTGGTACCATGTTGGAAGTGCCTGCTTTGGTTTGGCAATTAGATGCGTTGTTGCCCTTGGTTGATTTTCTATCGATCGGTACCAATGATTTGCTGCAGTTTTTATTTGCCGTTGACCGTGGCAATGCGCGGGTTGGGCAAAGATATGATTTCTTGGATATTTCGGTTTTGAATATCTTGCACTTTATTCGCCGAAAATGCGCCTCGCATAGTGTCCCTGTTTCGATTTGCGGCGAGTTGGTAGGACAGCCGCTGGAGGCTATGGCCGCAATTGGCCTCGGCTTTAAAGAATTATCGGTGCCGGCGCCGTCCGTGGGGCCTGTTAAGCGTATGGTTCGCTCGGTCAATCACGCGCGGCTGTCGCACGCAGTCGCTGATTTGATCGCCAGAGGACCGACGGATATGCGGCAAGGCTTGCGGGATATCGCGCAATCACAGGGCATTAAGTTGTAATTTACCCCTGTTGCAAGTATAGAATAAAGCTTGTCTTATATGACTTATTGGGTTGCGTGGTATTCGTTAGATGATGGAATCGATAGGCCAAATTTTAAAAGCGCAGCGGCTGGCGCGCGGGGTCGCGCTTGAGAAAGTTGTTGCTGATTTACGCATTCATCGTGAAACACTCGAGGCGCTGGAAGATGATCGGCTCGATGATATTGGCTATCAAAGCTATGCGCTGGGATTTTTACGAAGCTATAGCAAATATCTCGGACTAGACAGTGACGCGCTTGTGGATGCGGCGAAAGACCTTGTTGCGCCAGCTGTCAAAGTTGAAGAGGAGTTTATCCATCTCGACGAGCCTACGGAGGTCTCACTGGGGGTTGTTTTGACAATGGCGTTTGCCGCTATTGTCGTTGTTTTTTTAGTTTGGGTTTCGAGTTTAGCGCCTTCCGGTCAATTTGACGAGCCAGCCGCGGCGCGCGACGAGACAACAATCGAGCCGGCGGATGCCGGTCTGGGCGCACAAGCTGAAGCCGTTCAATCGTCCCGGGGTGATGATGCCTCAGTGGAGCAGGACATGGTGCAGACAGAGCCAGCCCAAGAAGAACAAAACGACCAAGATATTGAGGTCAGAGCCTTAGACCCTCTCGCAGAAGGTGCTGTTGTGGTCGATGATACGGATATCGCGGTCGCCCCGGAGAGCCTTGAAACTGCGGCGGCAATGGCCGAAGCAAAAGTAAGTATCAGCTTACATGTCGCGCGCGAGACATGGATGCGGATTTCAAATGGCGATGATAAGGTATTGTTTTCGAGTATCGTTGACGTTGGTACGGTCTACGAGCTAAATGAAGACGAAATATATTACATCGCGTCTCGCGACGCTGGAGCCATCGAGATTATGCGTAATGGGGTCGTGGTCGACACTCTGGGCAGAGACGCAGAAATTTTGGCCCGTCGGTCTCTTGATGTTTCGCGTTATATAAATCGCCCCTAGCGGGCTTTGATTAGCCAAAAAGGCCAAGCATGATCAGACCATGGCGTCAGGTTGAACGTCGGAAAACACGGCAAATTCAAGTGGGCGATGTACCCATTGGGGGCGATGCGCCAATTGCCGTGCAATCCATGACCAATACGCGGACGTCCGATGTGCAAGCGACAATCCGGCAAGTGCAGGCGCTGCAAGAAGCGGGCGCTGATATTGTGCGGGTGTCTTGCCCCGACGAAGCTTCGACCTTGGCTTTGCGCGAGATTGTCGCCAATGTCGCCGTACCCATCGTTGCCGATATTCATTTTCATTATCGGCGCGCCATAGAAGCGGCGGAAGCTGGAGCTGCATGCCTGCGCATCAACCCTGGTAATATTGGTGACCGTTCCCGCGTCGCTGAGGTCGTGCAAGCGGCCAAGGATCATGGATGCTCAATGCGTATTGGCGTCAATGCGGGCTCGTTGGAAAAACATTTGCTGGAGAAATTTAAAGAGCCGTGCCCCGAGGCTATGGTGGAAAGCGCGCTCTATCACGCCGGCATTTTAGAGGAGCATGATTTTCGCGCCTATAAAATCAGTGTGAAAGCCTCTGATATTTTTCTCACCGTTGCGGCCTATGAGCAGTTGGCGCAAGTGGTGGACTGTCCTTTGCACATTGGTGTAACCGAAGCGGGGGGCTACACCACGGGCACCGTGAAATCGGCGATTGGCCTTGGTGGGCTTTTACGCCAGGGGATTGGCGATACGTTGCGGGTCTCGCTGTCGGCTGATCCCGTCGATGAGGTGAAAGTTGGCTTTGAAATTCTAAAATCCCTCGGGCTTCGGCACCGCGGCGTTAGTATCATCTCCTGCCCTTCATGCGCCCGCCAAGGATTCGATGTGATTTCGACCGTGCAGGCGCTCGAGACGCGCTTGGCGCATATCGCAACGCCTGTCACCCTGTCGATTATCGGCTGTGTTGTGAACGGACCGGGAGAGGCGCGCGAGACAGATATTGGTTTTACAGGTGGTGGGCATGGTCAAGGCATGGTTTATGTTAATGGCCGACCAAATCATAAATTACCGCATGACCAGATGGTGGAACACCTCGCGCAGCTCGTCGAAAAGGCTGTCGTCGAAAAACAATCCGAAATGAAAGATTAAAACGATGATCCCGCAAGAGCGACTCGATGCTATTTTGGCTCGGGTAGAAAAAGTACAATCGGAAATGAACGGCAATTGTCCGCCTGACCGTTTCGTCTCTTTGTCGAAAGAATTTGCCGAGATCGATCCGGTGGCGCGGGTCATTCGGTCTTATCGTGACCTCAGCGCCGAAATTTCTGATCTAGAAGCTTTGATCGACGGCGATGATGCAGAGATGTGCGCGCTCGCCGAAGCCGAATTACCAGACCTGCTGGAGCGCCTGCCGCAGGTTGAAGAAGAATTGCAAATCATGTTGCTGCCGCGCGATGAGGCCGACCGTCTCGATGTAATTTTAGAGGTGAGAGCTGGCACGGGTGGTGATGAAGCCGCTTTATTTGCAGGTGATCTGTTTCGCATGTATCAGCGTTATGCCGATACCAAGGGATGGAAAGTCGAAGTCATGTCGGTTTCAGAAGGCGATGTTGGTGGTTTCAAAGAGATCATCAGCTCGGTGCGGGGGAACGGCGTTTTTGCCAACTTAAAGTTTGAGAGCGGCGTGCACCGTGTGCAACGCGTTCCTGAAACCGAGAGTGGCGGCCGCATTCACACGTCGGCGGCGACGGTCGCAGTGCTGCCAGAGCCTGAAGAGGTTGATGTTCAGATCGAAGAGAAGGATTTGCGGATCGATGTGTTTCGTGCCAGCGGCCCCGGTGGGCAATCGGTAAACACAACTGATAGTGCCGTCCGCATCACGCATCTTCCAACTGGGATTGTTGTCTCGCAGCAAGATGAGAAATCGCAGCACAAAAACCGCGCCAAGGCGATGAAGGTTTTGAGGGCGCGCTTGTTTGAGGCCGAGCGTGCTCGCGTTGAAAATGAACGGGCGGCCGACCGACGGACGCAGGTTGGCTCGGGCGATCGCTCGGAGCGCATTCGGACATATAATTTCCCTCAAGGTCGGGTGACCGATCATCGGATCAATCTGACCATGCATAAACTTGATCGCATCCTCGAGGGCGAGGCCTTGGACGAATTGGTTGAGGCCTTGGTGAGCGAAGATCAACTCCGTCGTTTGGCGGCCCAAAGCGGTGACTAAGACACCAGAGCTCACGCGGGCTGTGCTGCGGCGGCAGGTGCAAGACCGGTTTGCAGCGGCGGGACTGACAACCGCGGCCCTCGATGCTCGCGTTTTGGCGCAATATGTTTGGAACGCCTCGCTCGCCGATATTGTGGCCCTTGAAACTCTGCCAGCGAATATTGACGATCAGCAAAAATTTGATCGATTGGCGGCCGCCCGTTTGGCAGGTCGATCGGTGTCGCGACTGGTTGGTGGCCGCGAGTTTTATGGCCTCTTGTTCAAGCTCGATGCGTCAACTCTCGATCCACGCGCCGATAGTGAAGTCTTGGTGACGACCTGCCTTGATTTGTTTTCAGATCAGCCTCACCGCGTATTGGATCTCGGTACAGGGTCTGGTTGCTTGATTATATCCCTTTTGGTAGAGCGCGCAGGCTGGCATGGATTGGCCGTCGACCTGTCTGCGCAAGCGGTACGGATGGCGCGGATTAACGCGGCGCGCTTCGATCTCAGCCCGCGTCTGACCATTCGCCAAAGTAGCTGGTTTGCCGTTGTAACAGGTCAATATGACTTAATTATCGCTAACCCGCCTTATATCGCGTCTGATGATCTCGCCGGATTGAGCGACGAAGTTCTAAAAAATGATCCGCGCCGCGCATTGGACGGGGGACACGATGGTCTGGCGGCCTATCGCTTGATCGCTGCCCAGGCTGCGGCTTATCTGGCGCCGCGTGGCCGCCTCGTCTTGGAAGTCGGCTATGATCAAAGGTGTGATGTGACCGCTATATTCACCGCCGCGGGCTGGACGTTTGAAGCTTGTCGGCAAGATTTAGCAGGTCATGATCGTTGTTTGGTGTTTGCGCGGGCGTAAAATAAAATGCACGTCAAGCTAAAAAGATATTTGATATCTGTAATTAATTTGGTTAGGGTGCCCTTGACTTTGAGCCGATAAATAACGGCAGGTGGACATCGTGACCACCATGTTACGTTTTCGATCCGAGAAGTCATTCTGCTTTGAGCGGATAAAAATAGCTTAAATTAAAATTTTAACTTCGGTTTAACCGATCGCACAAAATGTGTTGTGTCACGCACAGGGAAAAATATTATGAAACGCTCGCGCGGACGTGGTCGTCGTCAGTCTAATCCAGCCAATCGCAGTTATGAGAGTAACGGGCCCGAGGTGCGTGTGCGCGGATCGGCTAGCCAAATTTATGAAAAATATCAAGCTCTGGCGCGCGACGCTCAATCTTCTGGCGATCGCGTGATGTCTGAAAATTTGATGCAACATGCAGAGCACTATTACCGTATTTTGTTGACCATCCAACCACCCCGCCAAGACCAAGCAAATGATGAGGATGGTGATGATCAAGAGGATGGCGACGATGCAGTTGAGCTGACTGCGACGGTCGCGGAACCAGAGGATGATGGCGATAGCGATGCGGCTTATGAGCCATTGGTCTTGTCACGGGGCGAGAAATCTGAAGACGACGACGCTGATAAGCCGGCCAAAGGTGGTCGCCGCAGGGGGCCGTTACGTCGCCGTCGAGATAGCAAAGCCAATGGCGAGGACGGCGGCGAAGCGCTTGAGAGTGCGGTCGGAGAATAAATCCCGGCTATTGTAGTCCAGCACATCTGTCCCCATATCTTCTCTAGACAGTCAAACTGGAGAAGAATATGGACTTCACAAAGTTTACCGACAAAGCCAGATCTGTGATCCAACAGGCACAGTCACTGGCCCTGCGCCACGATCACCAACGGCTGGAAAGCGTGCATGTTTTGAAGGCCTTGCTCGAAGATCGGGATGGTCTGGTTGCGTCTTTAATCACCTCCGCTGGGGGTATGCCCGATCGGGTGCAACAGCTTAATGAGGCTGAGCTTGCTAAACTGCCACGCGTCTCCGGTGATGCCGCGCAGATGGGATTGGCAAATGATCTCGCTAAGGCGCTATCAGAGGCTGAAGTTTTGGCCCAAAAAGAGGGCGATCAATTTGTCAGTGTTGAGCGTCTTTTGCAGGCTCTCCTGATGACCAAAAATGGTGCGGCTCATCGGGTTTTGACCGAAGCCGGCGTGCAGTCTGCGGCCTTGGCAAGCGCGATTGGAAAGTTGCGCCAAGGCCGTCGTGCCGACAGTGCTGGCGCCGAAGAGAGTTATCAAGCGCTTGAAAAATATGCTCGAGACCTGACGGCCGATGCAGCTAGCGGTAAGCTTGATCCAGTGATCGGTCGCGATGAGGAAATCCGGCGAACAATGCAAGTGCTGTCGCGGCGGACAAAAAATAACCCCGTATTGATCGGTGAGCCGGGGGTTGGCAAAACGGCCATAGCCGAAGGTTTGGCCCTGCGCATTGTCGACGGCGATGTCCCAGAAAGTTTGCGTCATAAGCGCCTGATGTCGCTCGATATGGGAGCCTTAATTGCGGGTGCCAAATATCGCGGCGAATTTGAAGAACGACTGAAAGCCGTGTTGCAAGAAGTGTCGTCGGCCGATGGTGGTGTGGTTTTGTTTATCGATGAAATGCACACATTGGTGGGGGCGGGCGCTAGCGATGGCGCGATGGATGCTTCCAACCTTTTGAAGCCGGCCCTAGCGCGCGGCGAGCTGCATTGCATCGGGGCGACGACCTTGGAAGAATATCGTAAACATGTTGAGAAAGATGCCGCTCTGGCGCGGCGTTTCCAGCCGGTTTTTGTTGACGAACCTTCGGTTGAAGACACGATCTCGATTTTGCGCGGCCTGAAAGAAAAATATGAAGTGCATCATGGTGTACGAATTTCTGACGCTGCAATTGTTGCCGCTGCAACCTTATCGCATCGTTATATTACAGATCGCTTTATGCCCGACAAAGCGATTGATTTGGTCGATGAGGCGGCAAGCCGTATTCGCATGCAGGTGGACAGCAAGCCCGAGGAGCTCGATGAGCTTGATCGGCGTATTGTTCAGCTGAAGATTGAGCGCGCGGCATTGGTCAAGGAGCACGATAAGGCCTCGAGCGAGCGGCTTGAAAAACTCGATAAAGAGCTGTCGCAATTAGAGGAAAAAATGTCGGTGTTGGCGGCGCGCTGGCAAAGTGAAAAAGAACGCCTGTCGGATACGCAAAAGATTAAGGGCGAGCTTGAAGCTGCTCGCAACGAACTCGAGCAGGTTCAGCGTCGAGGTAATCTCGAACGCGCCAGTGAATTGGCCTATGGCATTATCCCCGAGCTCGAGAAAAAATTAGCTCAAGGCGAGACCAGCACTGGCGGCCAAATGATGCTCGAAGAAGTGGTTAATGAAGATCATATAGCGGGCATCGTATCGCGGTGGACGGGAGTTCCGGTCGAAAAAATGTTAGAGGGAGAGCGTGCCAAACTCTTGGCGATGGAAGATGCTCTGCACCGCCGCGTCGTCGGTCAAGACCTCGCCGTTAGCGCAGTCTCGAAAGCAGTCAGGCGCGCCCGCGCAGGGTTGCAAGACCCGAACCGACCGATCGGCTCGTTCCTATTTTTGGGCCCCACAGGTGTGGGTAAAACGGAGCTGACCAAAGCGCTGGCAGATTTTTTATTCGATGATGAAACGGCAATCTGCCGCATCGATATGTCGGAATATATGGAAAAGCATTCTGTTGCTCGCTTAATCGGAGCACCTCCTGGATATGTCGGTTATGAAGAGGGTGGCGCCCTGACAGAAGCAGTTCGGCGGCGGCCCTATCAGGTGGTATTATTCGACGAGGTTGAAAAAGCGCACGCCGATGTTTTCAACGTCTTATTGCAGGTCTTGGATGATGGCCGGCTGACGGACAGTCAGGGCCGAACTGTTGATTTTAAAAACACACTGATCATTATGACCTCAAATTTGGGCTCGCATCACCTCGCGGCGCTCGCCGACGGGGGGAATGTGGAGGATGTGCGCGACGATGTCATGCAGGATGTCCGCAGTCATTTCCGCCCCGAGTTTTTGAATCGAATCGATGAAGTTATTTTGTTCGAGCGTCTGCAGCGCGATCAAATGGATGCCATTGTCGATATTCAAATGCAGCGGATCGAGAAACTTGCAGCCGCTCGGGGATTGCAGATTGATTTGAGCCCCACCGCGCGCAGCTGGCTGGCCGCGCAAGGTTATGACCCAGTCTATGGCGCGCGCCCCCTAAAACGCGTGATCCAGCGTTATGTTCAAGATGAACTCGCCGAGCAAATTTTGGCAGGACGTCTGAATGATGGGGCGCATGTCACCATCACAGCTGGTGCCGATATGCTGGTATTTGAGAATGACGGGGTAGCCAAGAATTTACATTAACCAGTTTAGTTTAGATCGCCACCAGATGCTTTAGCCGCCCGTCGTGTATCGGCGGCAACAGATAGGGTGCGGATACGAAGCTCGACCTCGCTGCGGATAGAATTGAGGCGTGCACGGCCGGCTGTGTCGAGCGCTGTGGCAGCGGGTAGGGCGAGCGTGCGTGGGTTGATATGCTTGCCATTGAGGATCACTTCGTAATGCAGATGTGGCCCAGTTGCGAGACCGCTGGCGCCGACACGACCAATAATTTGTCCCTGTGAGACGCGCCCGCCTTTTTTGAGGCCTTGGCTGAAGCGAAGCATATGGGCGTAGGCTGTTTCGTAACCATTTGAGTGGCGTATGCGAATATAATTTCCGAAATCGCCTTTGCGGCCAATTTCAACAATCTGACCATTGCCCGCGGCATAGATTGGTGTTCCAGACGGGGCCGCAAAATCGAGCCCGCGGTGCAAGCGGGTATAGCCCAAGATCGGATGCCGCCGCTTGCCAAAGCGCGAGGATAGGCGCGCCCCGTCAACCGGTGTTTTCATTAATAATCGGCGCGCGCTGACCCCTTCTGCATCGTAATAGGCAAGCCCACCATCGGCTTGTTTGATAGCCCACATGGCGAATTTTCGTCCTTGATTGGTGAGAGCCGCATAGAGAATATCCCCTTCCTCGGCGAGGTTATTCTCGCTGTCAAATAAACGCGTATAGAGAACCTCAAATTGATCGCCCTCGCGAATATCGCGCTGAAAATCAATATTATAGGAAAACATGCGGATCAGTTGAATAACTGTTGCCGGAGCCATGCCGCTGGCGCGGGCCGCTTCATAAACACTGCTGTTGATGAGCGTGCGGGCGAGAAAATGTCGCTCGGTTAATTTTCGTTGAAAGCTACTGGCAATGTAAACTTGGCTCGCCATGCGTCGCACAACAATGTGGCGCGTTGGTTCGGGAACGAGATCAAAGCCGGCGAAGCGTTTTAAGTCGGGCGCATTGAGATCGCTTGGGCTTTCCCAGAAAATACGAATTTCTTGCTCTGGCATCAGCCGTCTTGGATCAAACTCCTTGCTCAACGCGCCTACCGCAGTATGTGCTTCATTGGCAGGCACCTCATTATCGCGCAACAGATCAATAAGTGCTTCGCCGCGCCCAATCGCATGGGTTGTGAAGCTTCGGTTCATCGCCGGTAAGGTTAACCAGCGCGGATCTTGTTGTGCGAGCTGCGGTGCAGGCTGAGCACTTAAATGGGGATCGCTCGGCGTCGGTGTTAAGCCTGTGCGGGCAAAGTACATAATGACCCCAGTTAACAGCAAAGCGAAGGTGATGAAACGAATGGCCGTTTGCCTGACACGCCGACGACTGCGGCGGGTCAAAAATGGGATCTGGGTGTTTGGTTGTGGTTGTTGAGCCATTTTTTCGTCGTAAACTAAGCCCCAAGGGTGATCAAATAAATGCGCGACGACCGAAACAAAGAAGCCACTTCGGGGTGCGCTTGTCGGTCTATTTCCACTATAAATACAGCATGTTAAACAAAAACCAACAAAAAAGGGAAAACTGGCAAAAAAAACCTTTGACAGCGTTCGGTCGGGCGCATATAACCGCCGAACGTTCTCGGGGCGAGCTCCGGGGTCGTGTATGGTCTCTCTACCATACCGGTTGCCAGGCGAGTTTATCTGGTCTCGGCAAACACGGTGGAAAAGAACTTGGCCAAAATTTACCGCTGAATAGCTGGTTCAGGGTTCACATATTGGGTTATCCCAAGGACCTTGCTAGCCGTTTTGTGGTTGTGCTGTTTGACATTGTTGATATGGAAAGAGAAACGTGGACGGCGGTGTCCTAGCGGTCAGCCCTGCTTGCAGGTGACTGACGATAAGTCAACGCAATAACTTTTGTTGTGTTCACGTTTCGCCACTCAAGTCCGGTTGCGGATCAGCCTTAAGAGCAATCTTATTGCAGATCATTGACCGGCAATTTTGAGTGGGAACTCGTCATTTGCCGTTTTTTAACGGCAAATTTTGAACGTTTTAGCAAAAGTGATGATTGCGAGAATCAAACTTGAGAGTTTGATCCTGGCTCAGAACGAACGCTGGCGGCAGGCCTAACACATGCAAGTCGAACGAGAAGCACCCTTCGGGGTGTGGACAGTGGCAGACGGGTGAGTAACGCGTGGGAATTTGCCCAGAGGTTCGGGACAACCATTGGAAACGATGGCTAATACCGGATAAGCCCGCAAGGGGAAAGATTTATTGCCTTTGGATGAGCCCGCGTCAGATTAGCTAGTTGGTGGGGTAATGGCCCACCAAGGCGACGATCTGTAGCTGGTCTGAGAGGATGATCAGCCACATTGGGACTGAGACACGGCCCAGACTCCTACGGGAGGCAGCAGTGGGGAATATTGCGCAATGGGGGAAACCCTGACGCAGCCATGCCGCGTGAGTGACGAAGGCCTTAGGGTTGTAAAGCTCTTTCGCCAGGGAAGATAATGACGGTACCTGGTAAAGAAGCCCCGGCTAACTCCGTGCCAGCAGCCGCGGTAATACGGAGGGGGCAAGCGTTGTTCGGAATCACTGGGCGTAAAGCGCACGTAGGCGGACCAATTAGTTGGGGGTGAAAGCCCGGAGCTCAACTCCGGAACTGCCTTCAATACTGTTGGTCTTGAGGTCGAGAGAGGTAAGCGGAATTCCGAGTGTAGAGGTGAAATTCGTAGATATTCGGAAGAACACCAGTGGCGAAGGCGGCTCACTGGCTCGATACTGACGCTGAGGTGCGAAAGCGTGGGGAGCAAACAGGATTAGATACCCT
>JAYQUO010000018.1:0-38419 GCA_038147995.1 Rhodobiaceae bacterium
CCGAGCTGACGCGTGACGATTTTCTAGCCTGGCATAAAATTCTGCACACCAAAGGTTGGGTCGCTCCGTCATGGCCGACGCAATATGGCGGTACTGGCTGGACAGTAACGCAACGTTACATTTTTGGAGAAGAAAGCGCGCGTTTTGGCACCATTCCACCCTTACCCTTCGGTGTGCAAATGCTTGGCCCCGTGATCTATAGTTTTGGGAATGACGCACAAAAAAAATGGGTCTTGCCAGGCATTTTGTCGGCCGAAAACTGGTGGTGCCAAGGTTACTCAGAGCCGGGAGCTGGTTCCGACCTTGCATCGCTCAAAACCCGCGCTGTTAAAGACGGAGACCACTATGTGGTCAATGGACACAAGATTTGGACCACCTTGGCGCAGCATGCCGATTGGATGTTTTGCCTTGTCCGTACCGCTGCCGATGGTAAGCGCCAAGAAGGCATTTCGTTTCTTCTGATCGATATGCAGACACCTGGTATTACGGTGCGCCCGATTATTACAATTGATGGTGGCCACGAGGTGAACGAAGTATTCCTTGAAGACGTTCGGGTGCCGGCTGAGAATCTGGTCGGGGAAGAAAATAAAGGCTGGACGATTGCCAAGTTTCTGCTCGGCAATGAGCGCTCGGGCATTGCCGGCGTGGCGCGCTCAAAAAAAGCCATTTCACGCCTCAAAGATATTTGCCGAAGCGAAAAAATGGATGGCGCGCCGCTGCTCGAAACAGTAGATTTTGGCCGTAAAATCGCCGAGTTGGAGATTGATCTGACGGCACTCGAATATACCGAATTGCGCACTTTGGCGGCAGAAAGTAAAGGCCAAGGGCCGGGGCCAGAAAGTTCGATCTTAAAAATTAAAGGCACCGAAATTCAGCAGCGTATTACCGAGCTGACGATGGAAGCGGTCGGCACTTATGCCGCTCCGTGGACACCAAAGCTCGATCGCGGCGACAATTATTTTGCCATCGGCCCTGATTATGCTGAAGGCGTCGCCCAAGACTATTTCAACATGCGTAAGACGTCGATTTATGGGGGTTCCAACGAAATCCAGCGCAATATCATAGCCAAAATGGTACTTGGGCTTTAAAGTCCACGTCATAAACAGAGGAGAAAAAGCTATGGATTTTAGCTTTAGCGAAGAACAAACACTCTTGCGGAACATGGTGCAAAGCTTTGTGCAGGATAATTATGATTTTGACTCACGGATGAAAATTATCCGCAGTGAAGAAGGCTGGAGCCGCGATAACTGGAAGCAGTTTGGCGAACTTGGTCTTTTGGCGGCTCCTTTCCCAGAGGCCTTGGGTGGCCTTGATGGAGGCCCGATCGAAACCATGATTATTATGGAAGAGTTTGGTCGTGGCCTGGTCACCGAGCCTTATATTCCAACGGTGGTCTTATGCGGTGGCATTTTGAACCGGCACGGGTCCGACGCGCAGAAAGAAGAGCATCTCCCCTCACTTTTGACCGGCGACAAGGTCTGGGCCTTGGGTTACGCCGAGCCGCAAAGTCGTTTTAATCTCGCCGATGTGCAATGTAGCGCCAAGAAAGATGGCGATGATTATGTGTTGAACGGCGCCAAGGCTGTTGTTGTTGGTGGTCCATGGGCCGATATGTTGATCATTTCGGCACGCCTATCTGGCGAGCAACGCGATCAAGACGGCATTGGCCTCTTCGTCGTCGATAAATCAGCGGCGGGCGTCAGCGCGCAAGACTACCCCACGGTCGATGGTGGTCGGGCGAGTGAGATCGTGCTTGAGAATGTCCGTGTTTCGAGTTCAGCCCTTATTGGTGACGCGAAAACGGGTTTTGCCATCCTCGAAGAGGCCGTTGACTATGGCATTGGTGCGTTGTGCGGCGAGGCTATTGGTCAAATGAAGTGCTTGCACGATGCAACGGTTGAATATTGTAAAACGCGGAAACAATTTGGCGTGCCGATTGGCAGCTTCCAAGTTCTGCAACACCGCATGGTTGATATGTTTATGGAATATGAACAATCCGTTTCCATGACCTATATGGTGAACATGAAACTCGGTGAAGCGCGCGATGCGCGCGTGAAATCGGCTTCGGGCGCTAAAGTGCAGATCGGGAAATCCGGCCGCTTTGTTGGCCAGCAAGCCGTGCAGTTGCACGGCGGCATGGGCATGACGGAAGAGCTCAATGTCGGGCATTACTTCAAGCGTCTGACAATGATTGATACGCTGTTCGGGAATGTTGATCATCATTTGCGTCGTTTCGCAGCGAATGCCTAAGCTATGAGTGATGTGCTGCTTTATGAACAGGACGGCCATATTGTCACTTTGACAATCAACCGTCCTGATATGCGCAATCCCTTAGGCGAAGCGGGCGATGGCGCAGCCTTTCAAGCCGCCGCCCAGCGCATTATTGCCGATCGGTCGGTTCGCTGTGTGATCTTGACGGGAGCTGGCAAAGCGTTTTCGGCTGGCGGTAATATTAAAGCGATGCAGAACCGCGAGGGCAATTTTGCTGGCGCAGCACCGCATATCGCCGATGGGTACCGCCTCGGTATTCACCAAATTGTGAAAGCACTTTGGTCCATCGAAGTGCCGATGATTGCCGCTGTGAACGGCCCCGCTATTGGTTTGGGCAACGATGTCGCCTGTCTCGCGGATATGCGGATTGCCAGTGACCGCGCAATTTTTGGCGCGACATTTCTTAAAATTGGTCTGATCCCCGGTGATGGGGGAGCTTGGCTGTTGCCTCGCACCATCGGGATGGCGCGGGCGGCTGAGCTGCTGTTCACGGGTAAAACCATCTCGGCCGAGGAGGCGCAACAATGGGGACTGGTCTCTCGTGTTGTGCCGGGTGATAGCCTCATGGATGAAGTGCGTAAAACGGCTGAAGAAATCATCAAACAAAGCCCCGAGTCTTTGCGTGCCGCAAAACGTTTGTTGCGCCACGGCCAATCTGTGTCATTTGATACGCTGATGGAAATGTCGGCGGCTGCGCAGGCCGTCATGCACATGACCGCAGATCACATGGAAGCCGTTTCCGCTTTTATTGAAAAACGCGACCCCTCTTTCAACGACGAATAGGATAAATAGATGGATATGAAATTTAATGCAGAAGACGAAGCTTTTCGGGCTGACGTGAAACAATTTCTTGCCGAGGCTTTAACGCCAGATATCCAACATGAAATGGCGCGGTCAAAAAATGGCTATATGAGCAAGCAAGCGCATGTCACCTGGCAAAAGCGCCTTTACGAGCGTGGCTGGGCAGCGGCAAATTGGCCACAGGAATTCGGCGGGGCAGGATTTACGCCGGTTCAGAAATTTATTTTTATCCATGAGCTGGAGCTTGCTGGTGCCCCGCATATTGTGCCTTTTGGCATTACAATGGTTGCACCTGTGATCATGAAATTCGGCACCGACGCGCAAAAGCAAAAGTTTCTG
This sequence comes from Rhodobiaceae bacterium, assembly GCA_038147995.1. Taxonomy (GTDB): domain Bacteria; phylum Pseudomonadota; class Alphaproteobacteria; order RS24; family RS24; genus JAYODZ01. The sequence continues at coordinate 3,412 of JAYQUO010000018.1, forward strand.
CCGGATATTTTGGCCAGTAATGTGTGGTGGTGTCAGGGCTATTCAGAGCCGGGATCAGGGTCCGACCTGGCCTCATTGCAAATGAAGGCAGAAGATAAAGGTGATCATTATCTCTGCAACGGTTCAAAAATCTGGACATCAACAGCGCAACACGCCGATTGGATTTTTTGTCTCGTGCGGACGGCAAAATCTGATAAGCCGCAACAAGGGATTTCGTTCCTGCTGATCGATATGAAAACCCCGGGTGTCCGCGTTGCGCCACTTTATACATTGGACGGGCCAGCCGAGGGCGGACAAGAGATTAATCAGGTGTTTTTCGAGGACGTTAAAGTGCCGAAGGAAAATCTGGTCGGTGAAGAAAATAAAGGCTGGACCTGCGCTAAATATTTGCTCGAATTCGAGCGCGGCAATCCTTATTCGGGTGGCCTGTTGCGTAGCCTTTCGAAACTGAAGTCGCTTGCCCAAACAACCTCGAGCGATGGGGTGAGCTTGTTTGAAGACGCTGATTTTAAAGCCAAATATAGCGATTTGGAACGTCAAATCATGGCTATGGAATATACTGAACTGCGCTTATTTTCGCAGATTAGTGCGGGTCAGAATGTCGGGCCAGAAGTTTCCTCACTGTTGAAAACGCGCGGTACCGAATTGCAGCAGGCTGTGACCGAGCTGTCGGCGGAAGCCATCGGCTATTACGGTTTTCCTTTCAAGCAAGATACCATGGCGCAGGACAATGAGAGCGATATTGGTGGCGATGGTGCGGCGATTATCGTGCCGCGCTATTTCAACACGCGCAAAACCACGATTTATGCCGGATCAAATGAGATCCAGCGTAATATCATGACAAAAGCTGTCCTTGGTTTTTAAAGCCTGTTGTTAAACCAGCAAAAACCGTAAGGCTAAGAGCAGAGCGAAGATCGTGAGGAAAATCCCCGCGGCGACGCTCGTGCTCATAGCGCCTGCGCCGATCGATGACTTGTTGATTTGCCCACCAGCAAAGTCCATGAGATCGAGCAGTATGAGCTTCAAGCCATTCACTGTGACCGAATAGACGGCCCAAAGTGGCCGGACAATGCCCATAATGATTTTTGGAGCGAGCTTCCGAAAGAACCAGTCTGTGTTCAAAACCGTCGAGTCGATCTCAGGCGGATACAGACCGCGTACCATCAAGAAGACAAAGGCGAGTATCGCAAAACTGAGCAATTGGAGTTCGCCCAATAAATGGCCAGCCTCCCAAACATCGAAGGTGACGGCGTAAGGTAAGATGCCATATAGCGCGTTTGGATAGACCCCAATAATGACACTTAGAAGCGAGGCAATACCCATGGCGACAAGCATGTTGCGGGGCGCTTCCTTGACTTTAAAGCCACGGTCATGAGCGAAAAAGGCGAAATATGGGATTTTGATACCGCTATGTTCAAGCACACCCGCGGAGGCGAAAATCATAACCATCCAGACCCAGAAATAGCCTTCTTTGATGGCACTCGCGACAGTTAAGGTTTTGGTGACATAGCCGCTAAAGAGCGGGAAACACGAGATCGACACAGCGCCGACGAGACAGAATAATGTGGTCAACGGCATCGAACGCCACAGCCCGCCTAACTCATTGGCCTTGGTTGTGCCAGTCCGTAGCAAAACCGCACCCATGGTCATGAACAACAAGCTCTTGAAGATAATATGGGCAAAGGCGTGGGCGACGACTCCGTTCAGCGCCAATTCAGTGCCAATGCCAATCCCGATCACCATAAAGCCGATCTGGTTGTTCGATGAAAAGGCCAAAACGCGCCGTAAATCGTTTTCGATAACGGCGAAGAACACTGGAAAAGCAATCATCACGGCGCCAATGTAAACGAGCCATTCGAGCCCCAAGAAACATTGTGCCAGAACAAAGACGGCGAGCTTCGACGTAAAGGCGCTCAGCATCACGGTGCCCGAAATACTCGCCTCAGGATAGGCATCTTGCATCCAACCGTTCAGGAAGGGAAAGGCGGCTTTGACACCAAAAGCTAACAAGATCAAGAAGCCCGGTAGTGTAGTCGCATCCAGTGGCCCGACAGTCAGACCTTGGCCTTGGCTGTACAGGAGAGCCGCGCCTGCGAGCAACACCACGCCCGAGGACACTTGCGTAACCAGATAGCGCATGGCGGCGCCGAGGCTACCTGGACGATTACCTTTTAAGATCAGGAATACCGATGTGAAGGCGGTCAGCTCCCAAAAGATGAACAAGGTAATAAAATCGCCAGCAAAGAGGGCTGCGATCGCAGCGCCAGCATAGGCAAGGCCTGAGGATTCCGTCACGCGGCAATTGGCGTTCATACCAAAAATAACCCCCAAGGCGGCCATGATATGAAAGGCCAAGGCAAACGGCTTGGTCAGCGCATCAGCACGAATTAGGGTTAGATCGAGCCCCATAATCGTTGTTGTGAGATGAACGCCAGGATCCAATTGCCATGCTTGCAGGCCTGACAGTAAAATCAATCCCAGCATGAAAATTTGGCGCGGCGTATGTGTGAGGAGTGGAACCAGAGCCGCCCCGAGGATCATAACCAAGCCGGGTGGAATATTAGTCAGCATCGTAATAATCCTTGTCACGCATAATGAATTCGCGCAGTAAAATGCCGCCGATGACGACGCTGATAAAAGCGATGAAACCGAACAGGCTATAAAAAAGCGGGAAGGCTTCGGCGTCGCTGTAACTATGTCGGTGGATGATAAACTCGGCCACCGCTAGCAGGATACAAATCGCGAGGATGACGCGGCTTGCTTTGCGTCCCATTACAGCGAGTTCAGACTCTTTTTTGCTCATGGCAGAACTCCGTCAAGTGCGGGGATGTCAAACGAGGGAATAAAGTAATCGACGTAGAAAAATAACGCGATCGATGCCAGCGCGGTTACGGCCAGCGGGATCACCATGGTTAAAGGAGCTTCGGCATAGCTCTCGTCACCGTCTGGGGCTTTGGCGAAAAAGCCGCGAAGTACGGGCTGACCAAGATAGTAAAGGCTCAAGAGGGACGACAACATGAGAACAAAGACAACGGCCATGACGTCAGCCTCGAGCGCGCCTAGCATCAACATCAATTTGGTCCAACTGCCGCCGAGCGGTGGGATGCCAATTATTGACAAGGCCCCGAGGGCGAAACAGGCAAAGGTAATCGGCATTCGCCGTCCCAAGCCATCCATATCTTTGAGGTCACTCAAATGATGTGCGACATAAATGGCGCCGGCGCAGAAGAATAGTGTGATTTTGCCTGCCGCATGCATCAAGATGTGAACGGAGGCACCCTGTACCGCCAGCGGCGTTGCAATGGCGGCGCCGAGTACAATATAGGACAGTTGGCTAATGGTTGAATAGGCTAGGCGCGCTTTAAGGTTGCTTTTGCTCATGGCAACGAATGAGCCGACGAGGATCGTGAAGCAGGCGATCCAGATTAACCACGTGCTGGCTCCCGTTTGCAAAAGATAGTCGGTGCCGAAGACATAAATCACGATTTTAACAATCGAGAAAACGCCGGCTTTCACGACTGCAACAGCATGCAGAAGCGCGCTAACAGGCGTCGGCGCGACCATAGCGGCTGGCAGCCAGCGATGGATCGGCATCAAGGCCGCCTTGCCAATACCAAAGGCAAAGAGCCCGAGCAAAATAGGGGCGTAACGCGGGTCTAGATGGTCAGCGAGAAACCCGCCAAGGACAAAGTTCTGCGACCCCGTCAAGGTCCATGTTGCGAAGATGGCCAAGAACAAAAAGGCGATGGAAGTCGACACCAAAATGCCCAGATAGATGCGGCCTGAGCGCAGCGAGTCGGCGTTGCCTTTATGTGTCACAAGGGGGTAGGTCGAGAAAGTTAGGATTTCATAAAAGATGAAAAGCGTGAACAGACCGTCGGCGAGCGCGATGCCCATCGCGGCATGAATGGCAATGGCATAAAAAAAGAAGAAGCGCGTGTGGTTTTTCTCATGTGCCCCCCGCATGTAGCCGACAGAGTACAATGTGGCGAGCGGCCATAGGCTGCCCGCTACCAATGCAAATAATGCCCCTAAAGGTTCGGGCGAAAACCCAAGCGCAAGCGATGGTGTTAATTGCGCGATGACCACGGAGGTGGTCATGCCATCTTGCACGGCGGCAAATAATTGGAATGCCATCCAAGCTGTCACGAGCCCTGTTGCGACGGAGAATCCGTCGCGTAAGTTTTCGTAATGGCCGAGCAAAAGCGTGCCAGCGGCGGCTACCAGCGGTAGCGTCAAAAGACCAATAATCAGGTTGTCTAAATCCATTACTGAACTCCGCTAATGAGGGCACCCGCCGCTTGCGAGGCAGCGGCGACAACGGTTTCTGCTTGCACGCCGAAGTAAATCGTCGCCGCTACTAAGATCCAAGCGCCAAGCCATTGGGCAGGGCTTTCGGTGACTTTAACGGCGCGCGCGGGACGCTCGTGCATATACAGCGCCTCAACAATTTTCCATACATACACCAAAGCCAAAGCCGAGCTGATCACCGTTAAGCCGGCTACAATGTATGCTTGTCCATCGATCTGAGCGCTGATCAGATAAACCTTCGAGATGAAGCCCGCGGTCATGGGCACGCCGAGCAGTGCCAAGCCACCAAATAACAGTGCCGCCGAGGTCATGGGCGCTTGTCGACCAATGCCGCGAATGCTTGCGAGGGTAACTGTGCCGAGCTGGGCCACTAAGGCGCCGATTGCTAAAAACAGGGCGCCTTTCATCAGGGCATGGTTGAACAAATGAATAAGCGCCGCCGTGACGCCAGCTTTGGTGCCAAGGCCAAGGCCAATGGCCATATAGCCGAGCTGTGCGATCGATGATTGCGCGAATAGTCGCTTCAGATCTGTCTCCATAATCGCAGCAATGGTTCCAGCAAAGGCCCCAATCAGGCCAAGCCCGAGGAGTACAACAGCGACGACATCAAGCATGCCTGGGAAATCGACACCGAAAACACCGAATAATAGCCGGATCAGAACATATACCGAAACCTTGGTTGCCGTGGCAGCCATCAGGGCCGAAACTGCAGAGGGTGCGGTTGAATAGGCGGGCACCAACCAGAAGTGGAGCGGGAATAGCGCCATTTTAAGGAACAGCCCAAGGGCGATAAAGCATAGCGCAGCAAAGCCCGTATGCGTGTCGCCAATCATCGGCAAACGTGCGGCGAGATCAGCGAGGTTCAGCGTCCCCGTGAGCATGTAAAGCAAGCCAAGGCCGATGACATAGAAAGTTGCGCCCAGTGTCCCCATGATCAAATAGTTGAAGGCGGCAGGCAGTGCGCGGCGATCGCGCCCGGCGCCCATTGCCACAAGGGCATAAGCGGACAGCGAGGAAATTTCCAAGAAGACGAAAATATTAAAGGCATCGCCTGTCGCGACTTGTCCCATCATACCTGCAATGGTCAACAGCCAAGCCGTATAGAAGAGGGTCTGGTCGCGTGGATCAATCTCTTGTTCGACCAACGTGCGCGCGGCATAGGTCATAACGACAGCGATCCCCGAAATAACGGGCATGACATAGGCATTGGCGGCATCAATGACATAGACAATGCCGATCGGCGCTGGCCAATTGCCGAGTTCATAAGTGATCGATACACCCAGCATATGGACGATCGAGAAGAGATGCACCGACAACAGAAAAGACGCCGTTGTTGCCAGCATTGCAATTAGCCAGGCAATATCGCGACGACCTGACAGGACGGCGAGGGGCGCCGCTAAGAGCGGAATGATGATTTGCAATATAGGCGCATGTTCGATCATGACTGAGCCTCCGCTTGCAGATCGGCATTTACGGCATCAATGATTTCATCCTCTTCAATGGTGTGAAAGGACTCGCGAATGCGGATGATGAGGGCGTAACCCACCGCTGTGGTCGCCACACCGACCACAATAGCCGTGAGGATCAAAACATGCGGCAAAGGGTTTGAGTAAACCGTGGCCGCATCACCCGTCAAAATGGGTGCTGTACCGTCGACGAGTTTACCCATCGAAATATACAGCATGAAAACCGAGGTTTGAAAAATGTTAAGCCCGACCATTTTTTTGATCAAATTGCCGCGGGCAATGACCGTATAGAAGCCAACCATCATCAAAATGATGACGAGAACATAATTCCATTGCGTTAAAAGCAGATCAATGTTCATGACTTCGCCCCTTTCGCCGCTGGTTTGCGCGCGGGCTTGGCTTTGGGCTTGGTCTTCGCTTTTTCTTTTCCCTCTGTGCCGTCATGTGCGAGCAATCGGACATGTTCGCCGCGCATGGCGAAGGCAAAAAACAGCGCGACCATGACAGAGGAGACGGTCAAGCCAACGCCCAGTTCAACCAGTAAAATGCCGAGATGTTGTCCGGCTACGGGGTCGCCCGAGAGGACGTTATAATCGAGATAATTGCCGTCGAGAAACAAGCTAGCCACGCCGGTGCCGCCATAAATCAGCAAGCCTAGCGCGATACATTGGAGGTTCAGTGAGCTCGGCCAGACATGGCGGCCACGGTTCACGCCGAACACAATTGCGTTCAAAATAAAGCCAACGGCAAAAATAACGCCGGCCTGAAAGCCGCCCCCAGGACCATAATCGCCATGGAACTGGACATAAAGCGCATAAAGCATGATGGACGGGATCAAAACTTTTGAGACGACGCGAATGACGGGATCATCGTGCATATTCTAACTCACTCGTTCTAGTTTTTCTTCCGGGTCCAGCCCGTCAGAATAAGAAAGACGGCAATAGCCGCGGTAAAAATAACGGCTGTCTCGCCTAAGGTGTCGAAGCCTCGATAGGAGGCTAGGACCGACGTCACAATGTTTGGCACACCGATTTCGCTCCCACTTTGCGTAATATAATGGGGCGCAACATGGTTATGGATCGGAGCGGCGTCAGACCCATAATGTGGCATGTCAAGAACGGCAAGCAGCAAAAGCAAGCCAGCTCCCAAAGAAATGGTCATGGCTAGGGGCTCAACCGACCGCGCTTTTTCCTCTCGCGGTACATAGCTGAGCGTGCCCAGCGCCAATACGGTTGAAACGCCGGCGCCGACGGCCGCTTCGGTAAAGGCCACATCGACCGCGTCAGCAATAACAAACCAGGCCGCAGCGGATAGCGAGTAAGCGCCAGATAAAATAATGACGGCAAACAATCTATGTTGTTGGATAATCAGCACGCCGATAATGGCGAGCAACCCCATCAGGCTGGCATTGACGATAAACTCACTCATGATTTTTCCTCCGCCGCATTGCCCGCGCTGGCGCGGCGTGGCGCACGCGCCAAAACGGGTTTAACGCCAGCAAGCCCTGCCGCGCGGGCGATTGCATGGGTTGCCGTTGGGCTTGTAAACACCAACAGGGCACCAATCAAAAGCACGCGGACGGCCACCGTCCAATCGGGCGAGAGCAAGAGAAGCCCAAACAAGACAAGGCCCGCGCCGCCCGTGTCGACGATTCCAGCGCCATGCATACGCTGGTACACATCGCCCAGCCTCACGAGACCCAGCGCGCCTAGGACAATCGCCAGAGCACCAAGAGCAAGTGAGATCACGGCAAGGATTTGAATGAGGAGATCAAATAAATCCATCTTAGTTCTCCGGGTCGTCAAAATGAGGGGCACGTTCGCCGAGGCTACCAAAGCGGAAAAACTTCAGAACGGCGATCGTGCCGACGAAGTTGAGCAGCGCGTAAAGGATCGCAATATCAAGAAATTCCGGGCGACCAGCCCAAAATCCATGCACGGCGATCGCTAAAACGGCGACTGTACCAATCGAGTTAACAGCCAAAACGCGGTCAAAGGCAGTCGGCCCGAGCATTGCCCGTATACAGGCTAGGCCCACCGCAATTGCGAGGGCAACAAGAACAACGGAGAGAAGGGTATGTTCAATCACGAGGAGGCCTCCCCACCTTCTAGATAAGTCACTTGGCGGTCCATTGTGCCGTCGAGACAGCCCTGCGCCAAGTCAGCGGTCAGTCCATGCACTGTGATGGTTTTGCGGTTGCCATTAACGGCTATCGAAACGGTGCCTGGCGTCAGAGTGATGAAATTGGCGTGTGTTACCAATCCCGCGCCCGTCTGCTGCGATGTCTCGACAACCACCCGCAATGGCGTTGCCTGTGATGGATCCAAAATCACCTTAATAACTTCCAGGTTGGATTTCAGGATTTCCCCAATCAGCCAAACCGTGACCATCGGTAAGCGGAAAAGAATTGATATCGGCAAGCCCTCATCGTCAAGAATGCCCATGCGGGACGCGATCAGGGATGCGCCGAGCGCACTCAAGAAGCCGAGGGACAGAAGGAGAGGGGTGTAATGCCCAGACAACAGAAGCCACAATGCATACAGCAAAAGTGTCGAAACGGTTATAGCCCTCATCTGTCCCTCACTCAAAACATGTTCCAGACATTGCGCATCGCGCTTGGAATATCTTGGTCTATTATTTACCAGAACTCAACTCGAAGAAGTGACGTGTTTGTTCGCCACCCATCACCGGAACGCGCGTGCGCTCGTCCATTTTCGAGATTTCTTCCCAATGCGCTGCCACATCTTCGGCCGTTGGATTTTGACCCAGATATTTACCATGCGTTTCAACAATGTAAGCTGTTGCAAAAGACCCTGCACCAGCACAAATGATACGGCCTGTCGGAGCGTCTTCAGAACACATATAAATGACGGCTGGCGTGACACTTTCTGGCGTCAGCATTTGCTCGGCTTCGGGTGGCATGAGATCGGCCGTCATCCGCGTCCAAGCAACAGGGGCCAGGGCGTTGGCGTGAATATTGTCTTTTTGGCCTTCAAGCTTCAACGTGTTGATGAAGCCGACAACGCCGAGTTTCGCCGCGCCATAGTTGGATTGGCCAAAATTGCCGTAAAGCCCCGATGATGAAGACGTGACCATAATGCGGCCATAGCCTTGCTCTTTCATAATCGGCCACACCGCTTTGGTTGGTTTGACAGAACCCATCAGGTGCACCCCAACGACGAATTCAAAATCGCCAATTTCCATTTTGGTGAAGCTCTTGTCGCGCAAGACGCCAGCATTATTGACCAGAATATCAATACGACCAAAGGCATCCATGGCTTGCTGCACCATATTCGCAACCCCAGCGTCATCCGTGACCGACGAGCCGTTGGCGATGGCGTCACCGCCCGCAGCTTTAATTTCTTCGACGACTTTATTGGCAGCATCTGAAGAGCCGCCTGAGCCATCTAATGTCCCGCCCAAGTCGTTGACCACAACTTTGGCGCCGCGACGCGCAAATTCGAGAGCGTGAGAGCGACCTAACCCGCCGCCAGCGCCCGTTATGATTGCTACTTTACCTGTGAAATCTAATGACATTTTGTCCTCCTGCGTTTGCGCAGATTTCTGCATAGGCCGGGGGCTTGGTCAAGTCGAAGCGACACGATTTACTGTTGGTAATTTGGCACTTAGGCGATGTGTCGCAATTCGGGCTTGGCCAATAAGCTACGCTTTTGCAACTCTTGCGCAATAAGAGCGTATGATATGCGGCGTGCTTCAGCATCGGGTGTGATGGTGACCAAGAAAAATTCATCAACCGCATGAGCTTTTTGACGTGCAATCAAATGATCCGCGACTTGGCTCGCGGTGCCTGACAGGCTCCGCGTTCGAACTTGATCGAGTATGAGTTTCTCACGCTCGCTGTAGGAATGTGCGTTGGCTTCCTCTAGGCTCGGGAAGATGCCCCCTTGCCCTTGTAAGAAACGTACTGCCCACAGATTTCGCGAGGCGGCAAAGTAAGATGCCGCATCTTCGCTCTCGGCGGCAAGCGCCGACAGGGCAAAGCCGACAACAGGGCGGGGGCAGTTTCGCGCCGGCTTGAAATGTTGGCGATAAATATCGATGGCGTGTTGTCCATCCTCGCCGCCAATAAAATGTGCGTAGACATAAGGAAGCCCGAATTGAGCGGCATAAATTGCGCTGTCACCGCCGGAGCCTAGAACCCAAATCTGCGGCGCTGCACTGCCCGTGGGTTGCGCATGCAGAGCGCGATACGGGTGATCGTCAGGCCAACCGCCATCGGCACCAGAGAGACCTTCGGCATCATCAAGAAACTGCCTTAGCATTTCGAGTTGTTGCGGGAATACCTCCGGCGGCCAAGCTTGTGGGCCAGCTTGCAAGGCGGCGCTAGTGCGGGCGTCGCCGCCAGGGGCGCGTCCGATGCCCAAATCTATGCGGCCAGGTGCGAGGGTCGCCAGCATGCGAAACTGTTCGGCTATTTTCATCGGGCTATAGTGGCTGATCATGATCCCGCCAGAACCAATTTTTATTTGCGATGTTCGGGCAGCCAAATGTGCCATCAAAATTTCGGGTGCTGCGCCTGCAAAAGCCGAGGTGTTGTGATGCTCAGCCACCCAATAGCGATGATATCCATGTTCTTCGCAAAATTGCGCAAGCTCGGCAGTCTCTTGAATGGCTTCTGTCGGTGACATACCCGTTGCAATGGGCGACTGGTCGAGAACGTTAATGTGAAACTCTGACATGGCCAAAGTCTATTCTGTCGGCGTAAAATGTCAAAAGGCTACTGTGGCAATTTCGTCGCAGGGCGAGAAGATGTCTTGTGTCGCAAAACGCTTTGACTAATCTCTGGCGATCGGCCTTACTGAGCCTAGAAAGAGAAACACACACGGGAGCGATGCAGATGTATGAAGAATTAAGACAAGTATGGGCTGAAATGACAGGGCCCGACAGTCTCTTCGCAATAACCGAAACCGAAGTTCGGGGTGAAAAGCTGAAAACCTTTGCGCTGGCGCCAAATAGTTTACGCGATATTTGGATGCTGGCCGCGGGCTTTGCTGAGCGCGAGTATCTTGTCTATGAGAGCGAAATCTGGACTTACGCCGATGCCCATGCAGAGGCGGCGGCGATTGCCAATTGGGCGCAGGCGCAGGGCATTAAGGCCGGCGATCGCATCGCGGTGGCGATGCGCAACTTTCCAGAGTGGACCCTGTGGTATTGGGCGATGGTTTCGATCGGCGTCACCATTGTGGGGGTTAACGCATGGTGGGTGACGGACGAACTTGATTACGGCCTTCAGGACTCGGCACCTAAACTGCTGGTGCTCGACGAGGAGCGTTTGGCAGTATTTGAGCCGATTAAGGCAAAATATGCCGATCTCAAATTGGTTGGCGTCCGTTTCTCAAAACCTGTCGAGGGCGTAACACCGCACAGCGAAGTCAAAGCGACCGGTGGCACAATGCCAGAGGCCGTCATTGATCCTGATAGCGACGCCTGTATTTTTTACACATCGGGTACCACGGGCCGCCCAAAAGGCGCTCAGTTGACGCAGCGCGGGTGCGTTCTCAATGTCATGAACGTTGCCTTCATGAATTTAGTGGTGACCCGCGCCTTGGCGCGTAAAAACGGCACCGAGGATAGCCTACCCGCGCCGGGCCAAGGACCAGTGACCGTGACATTGGTAACTACCCCCTTGTTCCATGTAACAGCTAATAATTGCGTCATGCAGCCAGCGACGCTGACGGGTGGCAAAGTCATCCATATGTACAAATGGGATGCTGGAGAAGCACTCAAGATTATTGACCAACACAAGGTGACGGGTTTGAGCGGTGTGCCGGTCATGTCGCGTGAGATTATCGGTCACCCTGATTTTGATAAATACGATACATCAAGCCTGACCGCGCTTGGCGGTGGCGGAGCGCAGCTGCAGCCTGACCTGGTCGGCAAGATAGGTGGAGCGCTCAAAAATGGTAAAGCGGCAACCGGATATGGCATGACGGAGACCTGCGGCATTATTTCGGCCGTATCGCAAGATTACTTCATTGATCGTCCTTTTAGCGCCGGCCCAGCTGTGCCGACACTCGACGTGAAATGTATCGACAGCAGTGGCAATGAGGTCGCGCAAGGTGAAGTGGGCGAGCTCTGTGTCAAGGGTGGTAACGTGATTAAGGGCTACCTCAATCGTCCTGAAGCGACAGCGGAGACCATTCACCATGGCTGGTTGCGCACGGGTGATATAGCGCGCATCGACGAGGATGGGTTCATTTATATCGTCGACCGCGCCAAAGATATGGTTCTGCGTGGCGGCGAAAATGTCTATTGCGCAGAAGTTGAGTCAGCGATTTTCAAACATCCCGCCGTCGCCGAATGTACAGTTTTTGGTGTGCTTGACGATCGTCTCGGTGAAGAGGTGGGCGCCGCTGTTGTGGTCGCTCCAGGCGAAAGCGTCACCGCAGACGAATTGCGCGATCATTGCTCCAGCCTTATCGCAAAGTTCAAAATTCCGCGTTACATCTGGTTGCGCGAAGAGCCTCTGCCACGCAATGCCAGCGGCAAATTCTTGAAGCGCGAGTTGCGCGACACGCTTGAAGTGACCGACGCTTCTTAGAATTTCAGAGAGGGGATGGTGTCCCCTTTCAATATCTGAATGGCGGCGGGCAGGTCTCGAAAGCTGTCGATGATTGCGTCGGCGCCAAGGTCTTCGAGCGATACGCGGCGATATCCGAAACTGACACAGATGCAGGCGACTTGAGCGGCGCGGGCGCTTTGCGTATCAGCTTCGCTATCCCCGAGCATAATAGCGCGACTGGCATCGACGCCGAGGCGTTCAAGCGCCGTGGTAATAGGCAGGGGGTCGGGCTTGCGCGCGACCAGCGTATCGCCACCAATCAAGAGGTCAAAGAACTGATGCAGGTCGAGACGAAATAAAAGCTTGGCAGCCAAGCTTTCGCGTTTATTGGTGATGACCGCAAGCCGCATATTTTGGGCTTTGGCGGTATTTAGGATTTCTCGAACGCCATCAAACACCGTGGTATAATCATCAATATGTTGATCGTAATAATCAACGAATTGTTCTGTGGCTTCGTCGAGTTGGGCTTCACTTATCGCGAAATCGTGAACCGCAAATCCCCTTTGTAAAATGGCCCGCGCGCCCCCGCCAATCATATGGCGCACGCGATCGGTCTCGACGCTGGGGCAGCCGTAACGCTCAAGAATGACATTCATGGTCGCGTGCAGGTCGCTATGCGTATCGGCAAGTGTGCCGTCGAGATCAAATAATAAGGCGCTTGGCTGCATGAGGCTTTCCATCTGAATCAAAGTTTCGCATAGTTGTAGCTTAGCCCGTCCTTGCGTGCTACACGGAATTCACAATGGCTTTGCAACATCTCATCTTTGTCGTGTTCATTTGTCTCGTCTGGGGATTCACCTTCGTGGCCGGAAAAGCTAGCGTTGTCGAATTGCCCCCGATTTTTTTCACCGGGTTACGGTTTCTCTGTTTGTCGCTTGTTCTGGTGCCCTTTTTAAAGCCGGTGCGCGGCTATATGCGCGAAATTTTTCTAATTTCTTTATTGATGGGCTCGGTGCATTTCTCGCTGTTTTATGGCGGTATGTCCTTGGCTTCGAATGTCTCGGCTGTCGCCGTGGCAACGCAATTGGCTGTTCCCTTTAGTACGATCATGTCGATCTTTTTTCTTGGGGAGCATGTCGGCTGGCGACGCTGGTCGGGGATTGCAATTTCCTTTCTGGGGGTGGTGGTGATCAGCTTCGACCCAGCGATTATCGATGAACGCTTAGGGTTGTTGATGGTTGTGGGGGCCGCTCTTGCTGGTTCTTTCGGCATGGTAATTATGAAACGCATTACGCATACGGGTGTGTTTCAGATGCAAGCTTGGGTTGCTACCTTTAGTTGGCCGCTTCTGTTTATCTTCTCTATGATGTTTGAGCAAAACCAAATCACGAGCTTGATGGGTGCAAGCTGGATGGCGATTGGCGGTATTTTTTATACGGCCCTTGGCGCGAGTTTGGTTGGCCATGCTGGTATGTATTATTTGGTTCAGCGCTACGATGTCTCGCTCGTTTCACCTCTGACATTGATGGCGCCTGTCTTCGGTATTAGCTTTGGTGTTCTGTTGTGGGGTGATGAGCCAGGTATTCGGTTTTGGCTTGGCTCTGTCCTTACGCTGTTTGGGGTGCTGGTGATTGCGTTGCGACGCAAAGAAATGCCTGCCGTCAATGCAAATTTATAAACGCCAGCCCTTGTGACGGCAGTGAAGATCAATAAGACTAAAAAATAGAGGTGGTTTGATGGTGGAAATTCATAAAGTGCCGTCGCCAAATTTTGGCCGCCGTAGTCCGGGCCCCATTAATATATTGGTGGTCCACTACACGGCTATGGCAAGTGCGGAAGCCGCACTAGAGCGTTTGTCCGACCCGGCAAGCGAAGTGTCATCGCATTATTTGATTGCCAAGACGGGTGAAATTTATCAGCTGGTCGATGAGGCAGACCGCGCTTGGCACGCGGGGGTCGCAAAATGGGGGCGTTATACGGATGTGAACTCGCGCTCAATCGGCATCGAGCTTGATAATATCGGCATCGATGATCAGGGGGCATTTGTGGCGTTTCCAGACGTTCAACTTCTGGCCCTCCGCGATTTGATGACAGATATTTTAGGGCGTCACGCCATTCCCGCGCGACATATCGTCGGGCATTCGGATATTGCCCCAACGCGCAAGCAGGATCCTGGCAATAGGTTTCCTTGGCATAGCTTCGCCGAGGCGGGGATCGGCGCTTGGCCCATCTCCGTTACGATGTCTGGGGCGGCGGCGGTCAAGCGAGGTGATAGCGGATCTTTTGTTCGCCAGTTTCAGCAAAAACTTCGCCGTTATGGCTATGGCCTGCAGGTCGACGGCCAATTTGGTTCCGAAACGGAGGCTGTTGTTACCGCGTTTCAACGCCATTTTCGGGGGCAGCGGGTTGATGGGATTGGCGATGGCGAAACCCAAGACATTTTGGCCGCCTTGTTACGCAATGCTTGACCTGCGCGCCGCGACGGCCTAGGACGAAAAGGTCAGAGGGTCAGGCGATCGCGCTTCGCAAGAGGTGAGGAAAGTCCGGGCTCCACGGAAATACGGCGCCGGATAACTTCCGGCCGGAGCAATCCGAGGGAAAGTGCCGCAGAAAGCAAACCGCCTTGCGTGCAGGGTAAGGGTGAAAGGGTGTGGTAAGAGCGCACCGCATCGACGGTAACGTTGATGGCATGGTAAACCCCGCCGGGAGCAAGACCAAATAGGAACGGCATATGATCTATTTTCGGATCGCTGTTCGGGTAGGTCGCTGGAGCTAGTCGGTAACGATTAGCCAAGATGAATGGTCGCCCGCGCTACGCGTGACAGAACCCGGCTTATCGACCCTCTGACATAATTTCAATCATCGAACTGGATTGCATCATGGCGAGCGGGGACGGCTTTGCAGGCCGCAGGATTCCGCGATTTTCCCAGATTTGGATGGCATATTCCCGTTGACACCCATATATGCCCATGCTATCCCATAAATACCCATATGTGTGATTGGACCCATATGGGCAAAGCTGTGGGAGCTTAAGACGATGTTTATGTCAACGGTGACGGCAAAAATTGATGCCAAGGGGCGGGTCTCTGTGCCAGCAGCTTTGCGTGCCGTGATCGCGTCACAAGCGCCAGAGGCGAGTGGGCAGACTGGCATTTTTGTCTATCCCTCCTTTACCCTTGAGGCGATTGAAGGCGGTGGCCGCGATTTAATGCAGAATTTAAACGCGATGGTCGATCAGCTTGATCCCTTCAGCGAAGAACGCGATGCCCTGGCAGCCTCTTTATTTGGTGATAGCTATCATTTGGCCTTTGATGCTGATGGCCGCGTCAGTTTACCGGAACCGCTGTTGCACCATGCTGTGATTACGACGCATATGTGTTTTGTCGGCCTCGGGGAGAAGTTTCAGATCTGGGAGCCTGACCGCTTTGCCGCTTTCCGCGCGGATGCGCGTCGCACCGCACTCGAAAACCGTAACCTTTTGCGTTCCCTGTCGGCAGGGCAGAGGGAGGGGCAGTAATGGCAGGGCGGCGCGAAGTATCCGTGTCGCCGCAGCGCCCCCATCTGTCCGTGATGCTGGATCAGGTTTTGGAGGTGCTGGCGCCGCAGGCTGGCGAAACCTATGTTGATGCTACGTTTGGCGCCGGCGGCTATAGCGAGGCGTTTTTGCAGTCAGCTGATTGCTCGGTGATTGCGATTGATCGCGATCCCGATGTTTTGCCGCATGTGCAGCGCTTGCAACAAACATATGGCGATCGGTTTCAATTTATTGCGGGCGCCTTTGGAGATCTTGTTGAACTCCTAAGCGCGGCTAATGTTGACGCGCTTGATGGCGTTGTTTTGGATCTCGGCGTTTCATCTATGCAATTGGATCAGGGGGATCGCGGATTTAGTATTCGCAATGACGGCCCGCTGGATATGCGCATGAGTCGGAATGGCTTGAGCGCACTCGACGTTATTAATCAATTTGAGGTCGATGATCTGTCCCGCATTCTGGCGGTTTACGGCGATGAACGTCGTGCACGGGCAATCGCCAAGGCCATTGAGCGGGCCCGCCAAAAGAGTTTAATCGAGACAACGGCACAGCTCGTCGACATTATTACCACCGTCTTAGGGCCGCATCGCGGCAAGGGCGCGCATCCTGCGACACGGACGTTCCAAGCCATTCGAATTTTTGTCAATGACGAGGTCGGTGAGTTGGTGCGCGGGCTGCAGGCAGCTGAGCAAATTTTAGCGCCTGAGGGCCGTTTAGTGGTCGTAAGTTTCCATAGCTTGGAAGATCGCATTGTTAAAAAATTTCTTGCTGGACGGGCGGGGCAAACAGGTCGGGGGTCACGCTACTTGCCAGAGGCGCCCAGCTCTCCCGCGAGTTTTTGTGCGACGCGCTCGATTGCGCCCCGGCAAGCTGAGGTTGAGACAAACCCGCGGTCACGCTCCGCACGCCTTCGGGTTGCGCGGCGTACGGCCGAAGCGGCTTGGCCCGCTGAAATATTGCCAGCCCCTCTGGCTGCTGTTCAGGAGATGGTGCAATGATCCGGACACTCAATATTTTGTCTGTTTTGTGTCTGATCGGTTTTCTGGCGGTTTTGTATCACGTTCGGTATAGCGTCGCAGCAGAAGCCGAAGCTTTAAGTCAGATCGAAACGAAAATTTTAAGCGAGCAAAAACAGGCACAAATTTTACGCGCCGAATATTCTGGTTTGTCCGACCCAAGACGCTTGCTCGCTTTATCAAAAAAACATTTAGAGCTCGAACATGCGTCGGGAGCGCAATTGCTGGCAGCGGTTGAGGAGCAAAACATCCAGACGGTTAAGCTCTTGCGCCTTGGAACAGCGGAGTTACGGTAATGGCACGTCGCCCCACCACTATTAAACCAGGGGGCGATTGGGCGGCCTATCGATCGGATTTGGCGCGATTGGATGCTGCCAATCTCGAATCTCTCGCTGTGGCGCGAACCCGCCGGCGGGTGCGTTTGGCTATTTGTATGTTTACACTGGTCTTCGGCATATTCGCTGCGCGACTGGTGGACCTCACTTTCTCTATGCACGCGCAAGCGCGTGCCGCCGCACAGCCGCAAATCACAACCTATGCCCGACCTGATATCGTCGATCGAAATGGCCGTGTCTTGGCGACCAATATCGTGCTGTCGAATTTGCTGGCGCTGTCGGCTCAGATGGAAAATCCTGAGCAGGTGTTGAGCCAGCTGCAGAGCCTTCTTCCAGATATTAATTTGGCGCGGTTTGCTCCCGCCATGAAACGCGGCGGTACGGTTCGTTTGGCAAGCCGCCTGACTCCGTCGCAAAAGCAGGCGGTGTTGCGTTTGGGTAATCCACATTTGCAGTTTACCGACGTTGCCGTGCGGGTCTATCCGAGCGGCGCAACCACGTCCCACATCACAGGTTTCGTCGATGTCGATCAAAAGGGTCTGGCGGGACTTGAATATTACATCAATGATTTGACCGACTGGTCGCTACCTATTCGAACAACCATAGACCTCCGCGTTCAAACGATCATGCATGATGTGTTGATGGGGGGATTGAGCGAGTTTCAGGCTAAACGCGGCGCCGCAATTATAATGGATGTTGCAAACGGCGAGGTGATCGGGTTGGTCTCTGGCCCCGATTATGATCCGAATGACCCAAATCGCGAGGGCACGGGGGCTCATTTCAATAATGCCACCCAAGGTCGGTTTGAGTTGGGGTCGGTGTTTAAAATATTTACCGTCGCGATGGGCTTGGAGTTTGGGTTGATTTCAAACGATATGACCTTCGATACATCTGAGCCGCTATATTTTGGAAAATTTAAAACCGACGACGTACATCCGCAAAGACGCCCTCTGACACCAGCGGAAGTTTTGATTTATTCGTCTAATATTGGCTCGGCCAAAATAGCGAAATTGGCGACGGCAGATCAGATTAGTGAATTCTGGACGCGGCTTGGATTATACGACGATCTAGGTCTGCCATTGCTGGAAAAGACAGTCACACAATTTCCTGCCCGGCTTGGTGAGGCAGAGCAAATCACGAGTTCCTACGGCCATGGCATTTCAACATCCCCCATGCATTTCTTGTCGGCGGCAGCAGCAATTGTAAATGGAGGGGAGTATTATCCGCCAAGTTTATTTCCAGTCGACTTACCAATAGCCCATCGTGTGGTTTCGCCTGAAACCAGCGGCACCTTACGCGCCATGTTGCGCCAAGTGGTGGAGCGGGGAACAGGCAAAAATGGCGACGTCGAAGGCTATTATGTCATTGGCAAAACAGGTTCAGCGGACAAGCCGATTGTGGGCGGTTATTCGTCGGAAAAAATTATTGCCAGCTTCGTTGCGGCCTTCCCGCAGGATCGTCCGCGTTACGCTGTCATGGTAATGTTAGACGAGCCCCAGGCCACGCCGAGAACCAATGGGTTCAATTATGCGGGCTGGAATGCGGCGCCGCTGACAGCCAGAATTATTGAGCGCGTCGCACCTATTTTAGGTGTCATGCCACAAACGCCAGAGCTTGCTGCCCTAAGCGCACAAGCCGAGGCTATGCCGCAGATACAGTTGGGAGGCGATGATGCGTCTCAATGATGTGCTGAAGGATACAGGTCTTCACGGGCCGGAGCTGCAGGTGATGGGATTGACCGCTGATAGCCGTGAAGTTTTACCTGGGTTCCTGTTTGCTGCGTTAGACGGCGTGAAGCTCAAGGGCAGTGCTTTTGTTGATCAGGCGATCGATCGCGGCGCCAAAGCTGTTATCGCAGGGCCGACATTGGGGCAAAAATCAGTTCCTGTCTTGACGCATCAAAATCCAAGACTGGCGCTGGCATTATGTGCCCGAAATTTTTTTGAATTTGCGCCAGCTACGATGGCCGCCGTGACGGGAACCAATGGCAAAACATCAGTGGCTACGCTCGTGCGCCAAATTTGGCGGCATGCTGGCCACAAAGCCGCAAGCATTGGAACGCTGGGGGTTGAGGCTGAGGGCTATCATGCTGATTTGATGCATACCACGCCAGACCCCGTGCGGTTGCACGCCGCTTTGCGGGACCTTGCCGCTCTTAATGTCAGCCACTGTTGCATGGAGGCGTCGAGCCACGGCCTAGCGCAAAACCGCCTTGATGGTGTGCAGCTGGCCTGCGCAGCTTTCACAAATTTAACGCAAGATCATATGGATTATCACGGTTCTGTTGCGGATTATCGCGATGCCAAGTTCCGCCTCTTTACGGAGGTGTTAAGTCCCGATGGGACCGCGGTTGTGAATATCAGTTCGGAAATTGGTCAGAGCCTAGCGTCTCGCCTCCAAAAGGCAGGACGCCACCTTGTGACTGTCGGTACATCTGAGGCTCAGGTACATGTGATCGGCGGCGAAATGATGGCTACCGGTCAAGCGGTACAAATTCTTTGGGATGGTGCGCGGCACGATGCTTTCCTGCCCTTGGTCGGCGCCTTTCAGTGTGAAAACCTTGCTGTTGCTCTGGCCATGGCAGGCGCGACAGGCGTTGAGACCGACGCAGCCTTAGCCAGTATTGCTGGGCTGAGCGCACCTATGGGACGCATGCATTATGTCGGTGCGAACCATGCTGGTGCGCATATTTATGTCGACTATGCCCACACGCCTGACGCCTTAGAGCGGGCGCTGATATCGCTTCGTGCCCACTGTGCTGGCCAGCTTCACCTCGTGTTTGGCTGTGGCGGTGATCGCGATACGGCAAAACGTCCGATGATGGGTGCCATCGCCGCTCTGCGCGCTGACCGGATTATCATCACAGACGATAATCCGCGCGGTGAGCTAGCCGAGCTTATCCGTAGTCAAATTCGGGTGGCCTGTGAAACAGCGACAGAAATCGCTAATCGCGAGGATGCCATCCGCACAGCAATCCAAACCGCAGGCGCTGGCGACATTATTTTAATAGCCGGTAAAGGCCACGAGCGCGGCCAGATCATCGGCGATCGTGTTTTGCCATTTAGTGATCTCGATGTCGCGCAGGCGATCATTGCTGAAGGGGGGCACGTATGACGCGATCTCCCCTCTGGCAGATTGAAGAGATTGTTGCGGCAACGGGTGGCGTTTGCGCGGGGTCAGGTAATATTTTTGGCCTATCCATCGATACGCGCCAGATCGAAACGGGTGATATGTTCATCGCTCTATCTGACAAGCGCGATGGTCATATCTTTTTGGATGATGCATTAGCCAACGGCGCTGTTGCGTTTTTGGTTGAGGACGGAAATCCGCATCTTGACGCTTTCGCTACCGATCACCCCGAGGCAAAACTTATTCGCGTGCCGCAGGTTATGGCTGCGCTTTATGATTTAGCGCGTGCGGCGCGCAAAAGATCTGCAGCGCGGATTATTGCCGTGACGGGGAGCGCCGGTAAGACCGGTGTCAAAGAGAGCTTGCGGTCCGTCTTGGCGCATTCGGGGAAAACCCATGCCGCCGAAAAATCCTTCAACAATCATATTGGGGTGCCACTCACTCTGGCGCGCTTACCCGCTGATGCTGATTTCGCGATATTTGAAATTGGCATGAGTGCGGCGGGTGAGATTGAACCATTGTCAAAATTGGTGCAGCCCGAAATCGCGATCATTACCACCATTAGTGCGGCGCATATTGAATCCCTGGGCTCGCTCGAAGCAATCGCCCTGGCGAAAGCTGAAATATTTGCCGGCATGGAAGCTGGAGCTGCTGCCATTCTGCCGAGCGACAATGAGCAGTTCAAGGTGCTGGTCGGGCAGGCCCTCGACCATAAGCTCTCGGTTGTTCCATTTGGCCGCAGAGTGGATCAGGCGGTGATATCTGCTGGCGCATATGTCGCAAAATCCAGAGCGCATTCCGATTGTAGTTGTATTCAAGCAGATATTTTAGGCCAATCCATGACCTATAAGATTGCGCAGGCGGGAGATCACCAGATCCTGAACAGTCTTGCTGTTTTGGCGGCGGTGGCGCTGGCGGGCGCTGATTTAGCATTGGCGGGGCTTGAGCTGGCTCAAGTGGAAGCATTGGCAGGCCGCGGGCAACGCCACGCGCTGGTTTTGCCCAATGGCGACAGTTTTACCTTGGTGGATGAAAGTTACAATGCCAACCCAGCCTCGATGCGGGCGGCTCTAGCCACATTATCGGCAATGCCAGCAGAAAAAGGCGGACGGCATATTGCCGTTTTGGGGGATATGGCCGAGTTGGGCGACTTAAGCGAGGCGCTTCATAGAGACTTAGCCGATGTTATTAATGACCAAAACATTGACCTGGTATTCACCTCGGGCCGCTTCATGCAAGCTCTGAGCGATTGTGTAACGCCAGCCAAGCAAGCAGATCATGTCAGTAAACCAAACGATCTGATTCCTCTCCTCGAGCGGGAAATCAGGGCGCATGACGTGGTTATGGTGAAAGGCTCGAATGCGAGCAAAATGGGGCTGATTGTCGATCACTTTACGGCATATCCGAGTGCGCCTCATATGCGTCAGGTGGGGGCGTAATGTTTTATTATTTAATGACGACTTATTTCTCAGAATTGCCCGGGGCGAATTTGTTTAACTACATCACCTTTCGCGCGGGGGGTGCCACTCTCACGGCTTTGGTTCTGAGTTTCGTCATGGGGCCGTGGTTGATTGCGTATCTCAAACGGATGCAAGGCAAAGGCCAGCCCATTCGTGAGGACGGGCCGCAATCGCATATTGTTGCAAAAGCGGGCACCCCGACCATGGGCGGCTTAATGATTTTAATCTCGGTTTTACTGGCGACAATCTTGTGGGGTAATCCTAACAATATGTTCACCTGGATCATTGTTTTGACGACATTGAGTTTCGGGCTTTTGGGCTTCATCGACGATTATACGAAAATTAAATATGGCAATAGCCGCGGGGTTTCAGGGCGGGCTAAACTGGTCATTCAATTTGCGCTCGCCGCCATAAGCGTATTTGCCCTGACGGCCCAAATGCCGGCTCAGCTCGCCACTGGTTTTGCTTTCCCATTTTTCAAAGATGCTCTTGTCATGCTGGGCCTGCCGCTCTTTTTGTTGGTTGGATCCTTCGTGATTGTTGGGGCTTCCAACGCGGTTAACCTGACAGACGGCTTAGACGGCTTGGCAATTGTACCAACGCTGATTGCCGCGGCGAGTTTCGGTTTCATTGCCTATTTGGTGGGTAACGTTATTTTTGCCAATTACCTCCAAATCCATTATGTCCCGGGCGTAGGTGAGTTGGCAGTTTTCTCAGCCGCTTTGATTGGCGCCGGCTTGGGTTTCTTGTGGTTCAATGCACCCCCCGCCATGGTTTTCATGGGAGATACCGGATCTCTCGCATTAGGCGCGGCGCTCGGCACCATAGCTGTTGCCACAAAACACGAGATCGTTTTGGCGATCATCGGTGGCTTGTTTGTGCTTGAGGCGGTTTCGGTCATTGTACAGGTCGCTTCCTTCAAGTTAACCGGTAAGCGCGTGTTCCGCATGGCGCCCTTGCATCATCACTTCGAATTGCGCGGTTGGGCGGAGCCTACTGTCGTGATCCGCTTTTGGATTATTTCTGTCATTCTTGCCTTGGTCGGGCTTGCGACCTTGAAGCTGAGGTAACCCATGGTGCAGCTGCCTCATTACGACGGACGCATAGCGGTATACGGCCTCGGACGGTCGGGACGCGCCGTCGCGCAGGCCCTAATGGCGGCGGGGAATGATGTCGTGGCTTGGGATGATCTGCCTGAAGCGCGGGCGCAGGCACATGCCGAAGGAATTGCGCTGCAAAATCCGATTGAAGATATCACGGCAATCACGCGGCTGATTTTAAGCCCCGGTATCGCTTTAACGCATCCAGCGCCACACCCCGTTGTCGCGGCCGTGCAGGCTGCCAATATTCCTGTCGAAGGCGATATTGATATGTTGGCCGATGCGGTTCGAGGCCGAGTTAAGAAGATTATTGCCATCACAGGAACCAATGGGAAATCGACCTGTACAGCATTGATTACGCATATCCTTCAGCATGCTGGCCTGAGCGCCGTGATGGGCGGTAATATCGGCGTGCCGGTCGTTGAGCTGGATGTGACGTCTGAAACGCTTCTGGTGCTGGAGTTGTCCTCGTATCAGATTGATCTATTACATCGCCTGCATCCAGATATTGTCGTTCTGACCAATTTAACGCCGGACCATATTGATCGCCATGGATCGATGGACGGCTATGTCGCGGCCAAGGCGCGTTTGTTTGAGTTGTTGGCAACAGACGGCACGATTGTCAGTGGCATAGATGGAAAATATGAACGCGCAGTTGTCGATGCGCATAAAGACCGCAACATAAAGCGCGTTAGCACGCAAGGCCTCGATGCCGACATCAGCGCCGACGGCACGATGATCCAAACCAGCAATGGTGCGCGCTTCCATCTCAGCGATAACTTGCCAGGGCGGCACAATGCCCAAAATGCGGCTCTGGCGATTGGGGTCTGCCAGACACTTGGACTGGCGGCAGATCACATCCAAAATGGGTTGAACAGTTTTGCGGGGCTCGAGCATCGTCTGCAGACTATTGGCGCGATTGATCGAGTTCGTTTTGTTAATGACAGCAAGGCAACCAATGCAGAGGCTTGTGGTCATGCCCTGCGGGCTTTCGAGAATATTTATTGGATCGCAGGGGGGCGGCCCAAATCGGACGGCTTGTCGGGTTTGGAAAACGATTTGCAACGCGTCACGCATGCTTATTTGATTGGTGAGGCGGCAGCGTCTTTTGCCGAATTCTTGGCCCCCTTAAAAGTGCCGCACGAAATTAGCAAAGAGTTAAGCCGTGCCGTGGAGCGGGCGGCGCAAGATGCGCGTCGCGATGGCTCTGATGCCGTTGTCTTATTCTCGCCCGCCTGTGCCTCATTTGACCAATTTGCTAATTTTGAGGCCCGCGGTCATGCCTTCCGTGATTATGTGATGCCGATGATGCGTGGGGAGGATGTTCGATGAGTTACGTCTCTCGCGCAAATCGCAATTTCTTGGCCGATTGGTGGCTGAGTGTTGATCGCTGGCAATTGGGTCTTTGTGTCGCGCTCATCTCGTTCGGTGTGATGATGGCGTTGGCTGCTAGCCCAGCAGTAGCACTTAAACATAAATTACCTCTTTATCATTTCGCCTATAAGCAATTGGTCTTTTTGGTTTTGGGCGGTGGGTTGATTGCTGCGATTTCTTGCTTGTCACCGCAAAACATTCGACGCTTCGCATTCGTCTTGTTTGCCGCCAGTTTGGTGGGGCTTTTGAGCACACTGCTTTGGGGGGTCGAACTTAATGGTGCCCGGCGTTGGATATTTATTGCGGGCATTTCAGTTCAGCCTTCGGAATTTATGAAGCCCGCTTTTGCCGTCGTCTGCGCTTGGCTCTTTGCGCGTCAGAACACGCAGTTCGACAGCAGTGGCGCGCTCTATACTTTTGGTATGGTGATCGGGCTGGCAGGCTTGATGCTATTGCAACCTGATGTTGGTCAGATGACGCTGCTGATTTTGGTTTGGATTTGTATTTATTTCCTAGCTGGCGCGTCCTTACGGTTCTTGGTGATGTTAGGGTGTATCGGCTTGGTCTTGGGCTTTTTGGTGTATAGCGAAGTCAGCCATGTCAAAAGTCGCGTCGATCGCTTTCTCGATCCGAGCTCAGGCGATACCTACCAAGTTGATAGGGCGATGGATGCAATCGCCGCGGGCGGCATTACAGGCGTTGGGCCGGGTAATGGACATGTGAAGTCAATTTTGCCGGATGCACATACGGATTATGTTTTCGCTGTTGCGGCGGAAGAAGGTGGTTTTATTTTGGCCATTGCTATTCTTGCCACCTTCGCGGCCTTGTTGTGGCGCTGTGCGCTGGCCGTTTATCGCGAAGGACTGCATTGGGTTCAGCTCGCCGTCGCTGGACTAGCCTGCTTATTCGGTTTGCAGGCGTGTATTAACCTAGCCGTAAACTTGAATTTGATACCATCTAAAGGAATGACCTTGCCATTTGTGTCATATGGCGGCTCGTCTTTACTCGCGACCTCCATCACACTTGGTATGATCATCGGATTGTCGCGTCGGCGCGGTAGTGCCGCGCGGGAGGCCTCTGCCTATCGCTCTGAAATTCGCATTGTAGCGAGCCGCGAGGTGGTGTCATGAGTGCGGCCCCTTATATTTTGTTGGCGGCAGGTGGCACGGGCGGACATGTCTTCCCAGCCCTATCGCTGGCGGAAGAACTTCGGGCGAAGGAATTTGACGTCCGCTTTGTAACCGATCAGAGGGGGCGGCGTTATTTTGACGATCTGCATACGGAGCATGTTCATATTTTGCCGGCTGCGACCGTCTATGGCGGCGGCGTGATAAAATTGCCGTGGCGTATGGTCAAGTTAGTATTGGGTATTTTTGTCGCTTTCGTCATTTTACTCCGTGCCCGCCCGCGCGCCGTTGTTGGCTTTGGTGGCTATCCGTCTTTCGCGCCGTGTTTAGTCGCCCGTCTTTTGGCCGTCCCCGTTTTGGTGCATGAGCAAAATGCTGTATTTGGTCGGGCCAACCGTCTATTGGCGCGGCTCGGGGCTTATGTAGCAACAAGTTTCAGTGACACCGCGTTGCTGCCGCGTTCAGCGCGCCGTCGTACGCGCCGCACCGGCAATCCGATCCGGCCTTTGGTGAGGGCTGAAATGCAGGGCGGCTATCGCTTCCTATCTTTGTCGCGGCCATTTGACCTGCTTATTTTTGGCGGAAGTCAGGGTGCGTCGATCTTCAACCGTGTCGTGCCGCAAGCCATTGCCATGCTATCGGTTGAAGAACGTCGCCGCTTACGGGTGACGCATCAGGCGCAAAAGAACGATATGACGACGCTGCTGCAAGCCTATAATGCGGCTGACGTTTATGCCGAGATCCGCGATTTTTTCACCGACATGCCACGGCGCATTCGCCGCGCCCATTTGGTCATTTCACGCGCTGGCGCCTCCACCGTCAGCGAGCTTTCAGCCATTGGTGCTCCGAGCATATTGGTGCCTTTGCCGGGATCTTTAGATGCTGATCAGTTGCACAACACGCGAGATTTGGTGGGCCATGGTGGTGCCTGGGTAATGCAGCAAAAAGCTTTTGTGCCCGCGCGTTTGGCCGCTTATTTGTCACACTTGATGGCCAACCCCGATAAATTGCGGGTCGCGGCGCAAGCGGCCCGTAGTTGCGGCACCCATGATGCCGTCGCCAAGCTCGGCCGCTATGTATTGTGCTTAGCCAACCGCCAACCCGTTGAAATTGAGGCCCATGCGTCGGCTTCGAGGATAGCGCAATGAAGGGCCCGTCTTCCGATAAAGAGCATCAGACAGGGCACCTGCGTCCCATTGGGCGGGTGCATATAGTCGGCATTGGCGGTATCGGAATGAGCGGCATCGCCGAGACGATGCACGCGCTTGGCTATAGTGTGCAGGGTAGCGACTTGACGGATAATGCCAATGTCAAACGTCTGCGTGAAAAGGGTATCAAGGTCTTTATAGGACAACAGGGTGAAAACGTTGTCGATGCTGATGTCGTAACGATTTCGTCTGCGGTTAAGGCTGATAACCCAGAAGTTGTGGCGGCGCGAGAGCGCGCCATACCTGTTGTGAAACGCGCTGAAATGCTTGCAGAGCTGATGCGTTTGAAGCCCTGTATCACGATTGCCGGTACGCATGGCAAAACCACGACGACCTCGCTCGTTGCGGCTGTTCTTGATGGCGGCGCGCTCGACCCCACGGTTATTAATGGCGGCATTATCAATGCCTACGGCACCAATGCTCGTCCGGGCTTGGGGCAATGGATGGTGGTTGAGGCCGATGAGAGTGATGGAACATTTGTGCGCTTGCCGTCGACGATAGCAATCGTCACCAATATTGATCCTGAGCATCTCGAACACTATGGCGACTTTGCTGCGCTGCAGCTTGCCTTCCGCACTTATATCGAAAATCTCCCTTTTTACGGGGTGGGCATTGTTTGTCTTGATCATCCGCAAGTGCAAGCGCTGGTCGGGCAGGTTTCCGATCGCCGCCTCGTGACCTATGGCGTTAATGAGCAGGCTGATCTGCGCGCGGTCAATAATAGGTCGACCGATATCGGACAAGTATTTGATGTCGAAATGCGCGACAAGAAAACTGACAATGTTGTTCACCTGCGGGACGTTGCGTTGCCAATGGCAGGTCATCACAACATGTTAAATGCGCTGGCAGCGATTGCCGTTGGGCTTGAGTTATCTATCCCGATCGAGCAAATCAAAGCTGGGCTGGCTGGTTTTGCGGGTGTCAAACGCCGCTTTACCTTGGTCGGGTCTTTTGCCGAGGCTCGCGTGATCGATGATTATGCGCATCACCCTGTTGAAATTGCTGCCGCTCTGTCAAGCGCGCGTTCGGTCAGCAAAGGACGCGTGATCGCAGTTGTCCAGCCCCATCGCTACTCGCGTCTTCGCGATTTATTTGCCGCTTTTTGTAGCTGTTTTAATGATGCTGATCAGGTGCTCGTGCTACCCGTTTATGCGGCTGGCGAAAGCCCACTTGCGGGCTATGAAGCGACTGATCTGGCACGCGGGTTAAAAACGCACGGTCATCGGCACGTGACCTTTGTTGAGGCTCCTGAGCAACTGGCCGACAGCTTAAGCAAAATTGTTGAAGCTGATGATTTGATTATCTGCATGGGCGCCGGCAGTATTTCACAAATGGCCTATGACCTCGCTGCTCCCGATAGCGACAAAACGGGAGGCCAGGCATGACGGCAATGCACTCAGATCATCGTGTAGATCTGCCGCAGGTGCGGGGGCGATATCTGTTCGACCAAGCTCTGTCGGATTTGACTTGGTTTCGCGTCGGCGGAACCGCCGAGGTGATTTTTGTTCCTGCCGATGCCGATGATTTGATGCATTTCTTGCAGGCGCGTCCGAGTGACGTGCCCCTCACAATTCTCGGGGCTGGCTCAAACACTTTGGTGCGCGATGGCGGGGTGCCGGGTGTGACCATCCGCCTTGGTAAAGCGTTTGCGTCTATCTCTTTGCGCGAAGATGACGCTGTCTATGCCGGCGCCGCCGCGCTCGATGTTGCTGTTGCCCGTTATTGCGCGGAACAAAGCCGCGCTGGCCTCGCTTTTTTCCGTGGAATTCCTGGCACGATAGGTGGGGCACTGGCGATGAATGCAGGTGCTTATGGATTTGAGACCTGTGACCGTTTGATTTATGCCGAAGCGGTAACTCTTGAAGGCCAACTGTTGCGCTTAACGGCCGACGATCTGGGAATGTCGTATCGGCAAAACCGGCGCGCCAGCGACCTTATTTTTATTGGGGCTTTATTCGCCACGGAAGCCGGCGATCGCGCAATCATCGAACAGCATATGGCAGAGATTTCTGCGCAACGCGAGACCAGTCAGCCGATTAAATCTCGTACCGGCGGAAGCACGTTTAAGAACCCAGGTGGTGCCAATCCGGAAGGGCCAAAAGCTTGGAAGTTGATTGATGCAGCAGGCTGCCGAGGCCTACGTCGGGGCAATGCTGAAGTTTCGCAGCAACACTGCAATTTCTTAATCAATCATGGCGGTGCAAGCGCCGCTGACATCGAAGCACTTGGCGAGGCCGTACGGGCGGCCGTAAAGGAAAGCTCGGGGATAGATCTCTCGTGGGAAATCAAACGCGTGGGGGTGCCAGCATGACGCATGTCGCAGTTCTCATGGGCGGATGGTCACCCGAACGCGAAGTTAGTCTGGTTTCTGGGGAACAATGCGCCGTGGCGCTTGAAGCGATCGGCTATCGCGTTTCGCGGCTCGATGTCACGCGGTCGGTTGCTCAAGATCTGGCGGCGCTCAGACCCGATGTTTGTTTCAACGCCTTACATGGTAGTGGTGGCGAAGACGGCCTCATACAGGGCTTGTTGGAAGTGATGCAGCTACCCTACACGCATTCAGGTGTGGCGGCCTCGGCGATCGCAATGGACAAACGGCGGTGTAAAATCATATTTGCCGAAGCAGGGATACCTGTCGCCGCCGATAAACGCATTGGGTTGGATGATCTAACAACCCACGCTTTTGATAAGCCTTATGTCATTAAGCCCATTTACCAAGGCTCGAGCGTTGGAATCGAAATGATTACCGATACCAGTGTACCAGTGCCAAACCGTGTAATCGAAACCTGTCGCCCGTTTGGCGATGAAATGATGGCCGAGGTTTTTGTGCCAGGACGTGAGCTGACCTGCGGGGTGATGGGCGAGGTCGTGTTCGACGTTTTGGAAATTACGACCGCGCGCGGTTTTTACGATTATCAAGCTAAATATGAAACGGGTGGGTCGGTGCATGAAGTGCCAGCGCGTATTCCCGCCGACATCGCGCAAGCCGTGCAAGACTATAGCCTGATGGCGCACCAATCGCTTGGGTGTCGCGGCGTCACGCGTACAGATTTCAGATATGACGCGGATGGCGTCGGGTTGGTTGCGCTCGAAATTAATACCCAGCCCGGAATGACGCCTGTCTCCTTGGTGCCAGATATGGCCGCTTATAAAAATATTGGTTTTCAAGATCTCGTTAAATGGCTGGTGGAGGATGCCTCATGTCTAAGATGAAAAGTAAAATGCGTTCGAAGCCGTCGCACCTTGCCACGACCATAGGGCGCGGGGCAGGCCGTGTGGTGGGTTTGGTCATGCAAATTCGGCGCATTGGTTTTCTGGGGGGGCTGGTGCTGGCGCTTGTCGGTGGAACAATTTACGCCAGTCAAAACCAAGATCAGTTATCGACCGCCATGGCAAAGATCGGTTTTTCCGTCGATGACATAACGCTCGTGGGGCGCTATCGAACACAAAGGCAAGATATTATTCGGGTGCTAGAAATTGCGCCCGGAGCGCCGATTTTGGCGATTGATTTGGCTGAAAAGCGGGCGCGGCTGGAATTGCTACCATGGGTTAAAACAGCCCGTATTGTTCGTCGCCTACCCAATTTATTGCATGTAGAACTGATTGAGTTCGAGCCCTTCGCGCGGCTTCTGCGCGATGGTGATACCAGTTTGATTGATCGGCGCGGGCAAAAAATTATTTCTGATAATGGCGATGGCTTTCGGCATTTACCGATTATGCGCGGCGCGGGAGCTGAATATCAAGCCGCCGCACTGCTCGATCTGTTGGACGCTTATCCCGTTATTCGCAATCGCCTGACAGCGGCGCATTGGGTGCAAGGGCGGCGTTGGACGCTGACGCTGGACCATGGTGGTCGCGTGTTGTTGCCAGAACTTCAAATCGCAGATGCGCTTGATCGCCTCATGCAGTTAGAGCAGGAGCGCCGAATATTGGCTGTCGGCGACCAAACTATTGATTTGCGGCTCGATGATCGCGTTTTGCTTCGTCCAGCGAAATTTATGGAGCCGACCCGTGACAAGGAGGCGAACGCGTGAACCAAGCGGTCAACCCAAGTCAATTTCAATCGCGACCGTCCGCCAGTAAAAAGGCGAGTGTCGCCGTCTTGGATATTGGGTCGAGCAAGATAGCCTGCCTGTTGGCTGATCTGCCCGTGGATGCAGATGGCGAGCATGGCCGCGCGATTGTCACGGGGTTTGGGCATCAAATTTCCGAGGGGATTCGCGGCGGAACAATTACCGATATGGTTAAGGCGGAAGAGTCAATTCGCGCCGCCGTGGATCATGCCGAGCGCATGGCCGAAACCGAAATCCGCAAGGTCATTGTCGGGGTTGCCAGCGGCCGCTTGATTAGCAATCTGGCGACCGCTGAAATTGCTATTCAAAATCAAGTTGTGACAGACGATCATTTGGCTCTCGGGCTACAGCATGCAGCCTATGAACTGGAAACCCCAGACCATGAAATCGTTCATGCGATCCCGATTAATTATAGCGTCGACGACAGCCATGGCATTGGCGATCCGCGTGGCATGATGGGAGACGTTTTGCAGGTCAATATGCTGACCGTAGCGACCCCACTGGCGGCTCTTCGCAACCTCAGAAGTTGCATCGAGCGGTGTCATCTCGAATGCGAGAAATTTGTCTTAGCGCCTTACGCCAGTGCTCTCGCATCACTCAGTCAAGATGAAATGGATTTGGGCGTCTTGCATATTGATATGGGAGCGACAACCACAAGCTTTACATTGTTCTATGAGGGTAAGCCGATGTTTATGGGGGTCGTTCCCGCAGGCGGCATGAATGTGACGCGCGACCTCGCACTGGGTCTGAATATCCCGGTGGCTTCAGCGGAACGGGTTAAAAATTTATTTGGCAGCGCGCTTGAAGGGGGAAGTGAGGATATCGAGCTTCCAACAGGACATGGTGGCGCGCATATTGTGCAGCACCACATGTTGACGCGGATTATTCGTCCGCGTCTGGAAGAAATTTTCGAATTAATTATGACGAAGCTCGATGAGAGCGGTCTTGCTGAGCTTGCTGGACGGCGTGTTGTACTGGCCGGTGGGGCGGCACAACTATCGGGCGCTCGTGAGCTCGCACAACAAATTTTAAATCGCGATGTGCGGGTGGCAACACCGATGCGTTTGAACGGCTTGCCCGAGATGGCGGGCAGTCCCGCATTTTCGGTGAGCGCTGGCTTGATTGCCTATGCCCGCCAACGCGATCAATTTCGCCTGCAAGCCGAAGCCGCGGGTTATGGCCGCCTGGAACGCCTGAAAAGCTGGCTGAAGAGGAATTTTTAGATCATGCGCTCGTATCGAAATACATGGATGGTTGAAGTCGGTCGCGTTACCCGACCGTCAGCCTCTCTGTTACAGACAAACAAAATGGAAACCGGACTGGGTTTTGTTTTGTCTGCTTTTTTGTCCAGCCTGGTATACATCACGAGTTGAGGAGAATCTTATGAGCATTCAACTAACAGTACCTTCCAAGCGTGAACTTAAGCCCCGTATCGTCGTCGTCGGCGTTGGCGGGGCTGGGGGAAATGCGGTCAATAATATGATCGCAGCTGGCCTCGATGGCGCCGAATTTGTCGTTGCGAATACCGACGCACAAGCTTTGACGCTCAGTAAGGCCGATCGGCGAATTCAGATGGGCACCAAGCTCACTGAAGGGCTTGGTGCGGGATCAGATCCCGAAATTGGTCGCGGTGCGGCTGAAGAAGCACTCGGCGATATTATCGATATTTTACAAGGCGCACACATGGCCTTTATTACGGCCGGTATGGGCGGTGGCACGGGGACGGGCGCAGCACCTGTTATCGCGCGCGCGGCTCGTGAAAACGGAGTCTTGACGGTTGGCGTCGTAACCAAACCTTTCGAGTTTGAAGGTTCGCGTCGGATGATGCATGCCGACGAAGGTATTGAAGCTTTGGCGCGCGAAGTCGATACCCTGATCATCATTCCAAACCAAAATCTCTTCCGGATTGCCAATGCGCAAACCACTTTTGGAGAGGCTTTTGCCTTAGCCGATGAAGTGTTGCACTCTGGCGTTGCGGGCATCACCGATCTGATGGTACGTCCAGGATTAATGAACCTCGATTTTGCTGACGTTCGCACAGTAATGAACGAAATGGGCAAAGCCATGATGGGAACGGGCGAGGCAACTGGCGATAATCGCGCCATTGATGCCGCTGAAGCCGCGATTTCTAACCCATTGCTTGAAGATGTGTCGATGAATGGGGCGCGCGGTATTTTGGTGAATATCACGGGTGGTCAGGACATGACGCTTTATGACGTCGAGTCGGTTGCGAACCGTATTCGTCAAGAAGTCGCTAAAGAAGCCAATATTAAAATTGGTTCGTCGCTGGATGAAGCCCTGAATGGCCGCATTCGGGTGTCTGTGTTTGCCACGGGTATGGATGTTGCCGATCAAGATCTCGAAGACGATTTTGTGCAAGATGAAGGCAATATTGTGAGCCTCGAGCGCGATATCCGGGTTGTTGATGCCCACCAAGAAGAGGATCAGGCCGTCCCTGAAGTAGCTGCAGCACCGGTCAAAGAGGCATCTAGTCTGCCAGCCTTCATGACAGAGCGTCCAGCAACGCCGCCACGGCGCGAAATGCCTGAACGTTCGAAGAGTTTCATCGAGCGGGTTTTTGGTGCTCGTAAAAAGGAAGAAGCGGTCGTTCCGCCGGCTCCCGCAGTGGCACCTATCGTTGAGGCTGAGCAGGTAGCGGCAAGCCATGAGACTGAGGTCGCCGATGGCGGCTTGCCGGTCCCCGTGCGGGTTGAGCGGTCTGAGCCAGCTGCTGCACCGGTTCCTGAAGTGCCAGCTGTCGCAAATATCGAACCCGTCAGCACGCCACGTGAAAATAAAGAAACGCTGCTGCCATTAGATGACGATGACATGGGCTTGCCCGAAAAGCCAAGCCGTTTGCGCAGTGGCGGTGAGATGGTCGCTTCGGCTAAACCCGCGGCCAGCGAAACAGCCAGTGCACCGCGTCCAGCGGCGCCTGTCGCGGCCGTGGCCACGATGAGCCATCAGCCGGCTATTCAGACGACCATGCAGACGCCGACAATGACGGCGTCTGGTTTCGACGGAGATCAGTTGGACATTCCGACGTTTCTCCGCCGTTAAAAAACTTGAATGCTCATAAGTGGCTGGATTTCCTTGGTTTATTCTAAGGAAGTCCAGCCTATTTTTTGTTACAAAACGCAACAAAGCGTTATTTGAATAGCCACCCTCTCTTTAGTAGAACAAGATCACGAGAGGAAAAAGGAAGCAATGACGCCACCACCTGCAACAATTTCGCAAATTCAGGAGCGCTTTACAGCGTTGCCTTTGCCTGCGTCTGTTGCCGATGGCTTCAGCCGCCCGCAAATGACTCTGGCCTCGGCCATTTCCTTCAGCGGTGTTGGCTTGCATTCTGGAACCGAAGTTAATGTTACGCTGAAGCCTGCGGGCGCCGATATTGGCGTTTTGTTCGTTCGCACCGATGCCCCAAGCCTCGAAGAGGGGCTGGTTCCGGCTATTTTTAGCCGCGTTTGCGATGTCACGCTGTCAAGCCGCATTGCCAATGCGCATGGCTATAGCGTTGGTACCGTCGAGCACTTCATGGCGGCCTTGTCAGGACTGGGTATCGACAATGTGATCGTTGAACTGGACGGCCCTGAAGTTCCAATTATGGATGGCAGCGCGATGCCATTTGTTCAAATATTGCAACAAGCGGGCGTGTCTGCGCTGTCTTCGCCGCGTCGTTATTTGCGTATCCTGCGCCCAGTTCGCATTGATATGGGTGATGCTTTTTGCGAGCTCTTGCCCGACGATAGCGCCTGTTTTGAGGCCGTGATTGATTTCGAGAACGATACAATTGGTCGTCAGGAGTTTTCGCTCGACCTAACCCCAGACGCATTTGTGTCGGAATTATCGTCATCACGCACATTCTGCATGCTCAATCAAGTCGAGGCGATGCATCGTGTTGGCCTCGCCCTTGGTGGGTCATTGGAAAATGCGGTTGTGGTTGGCGATGAGGGTGTCATCAATGAAGAAGGACTGCGTGAGCAGGACGAATTTGTACGCCATAAGCTTTTGGATGCGGTCGGTGACATGTATTTGGCAGGTTTGCCCATTATCGGTCGTTACCGTGGCTTTAAATCCGGGCATGCGTTGCACAACAAACTCCTGCATGCACTTTTCATGGAAGCCGGCAGTTTCGAGCTGGTAAGCTCAGAATCTGTAGCCATCGCGGCTGAGTAAAACCTTACCCTTTGTTTTTTTTATTTTCGGGCTTTGACGGCCTAAATTTGGCTTGAGATCTTAGTAGAGTCGGGTAAAGTTCAGCCATGTTCAAGAAACTCAATAATCTCCTGTTAGCCTTGCTTTTTGCTCTTCCCTTAGCCGCTTGCGGTGGAGCCGATGAGTTAATCGATTA
>JAYQUO010000019.1:0-37677 GCA_038147995.1 Rhodobiaceae bacterium
AGGCGGGATCGAACCGCCGACCTCTTGCATGCCATGCAAGCGCTCTCCCAGCTGAGCTATAGCCCCAATCCATTTATGACGGCGTTTCTACACGCAAAGCGCGTTTGGGATCAAGCGAATTTCGCTTAGTCCTCGTCGTCATCCGCAAGCAAGGTGTCGTCATCGTCGAGATCGACATCGTCATCATCATCGTCTTCGAGGAGGACATCCTCGTCGTCATCATCGGCAAATTCTTCGCCGAGATCATCCTCAAGATCATCCTCGATCTCTTCCTCATCGGCCAAATCTTCTAGGCTGATATCCTCGTCGTCGAGTTCCTCGTTCTCGTCTTCGTCATCATCGGGCGCTGCTTTGGGCGCTTTCGAGGCCCGTTCGGGAGCTGGCTTGCGCGCCGGCACTTCAGGATCGAAGACCGTGTCACATTTTGGACAGACCGCCGGATCTTTATTCAGGTCATAAAATTTTGCGCCGCAGCCTTCGCAAAGGCGCTTGGTTCCAAGTTTTGGATCAGCCACGCTTTACCTCCCTACCAGTGTTAAGCTCCCTTGCCATGAGAACCCGCGTCTGTCAAAAGCAAAAATGATACAAAGTGATTTATTTTGTCAACGCAAGTCCTGAAAACGAATGATCCCTAGATCGACTGTGGACAAAGCTATAAAATACCGCCAAAAGCTGGTGAGGAGAGCAATTTGGTGACGCCAGAGCAAGACATGTTGACGGGTCCCGTACGCTGCGGTCAGCCAACGCAGGCGTTGCGCGGCGATATTGTCATTCCGGGTGATAAATCAATATCCCATCGCAGTCTGATGCTCGGCGCCATCGCGCTTGGCAAAACGCATATTACAGGCCTGTTGGAAGGCGATGACGTGTTGGCCACAGCGCACGCGATGCAAGCCTTTGGTGCAGAGATCAAGCGTAACGCCGATGGCAGTTGGGATGTCGAGGGCCGTGGTCTCGGCAATTTTATCTCGCCCGAACAGCCAGTTGATTTTGGCAATGCCGGCACAGGATGCCGCCTCACCATGGGTCTGCTGACCGGCAGCCCCTGTAGCGTGACCTTGATCGGTGACGCGTCGCTCTCAAAACGCCCGATGCAGCGTGTTCTCAATCCCTTGCGACAAATGGGGCTTTCCATTGCCCCCGATCGTCAAGATCACCTGCCGCTCACCCTGACCGGGCCGGACCGACCGATCCCGTTGCAATATCGGTTGCCCGTGGCCTCGGCGCAGGTCAAATCGGCCGTTCTGTTAGCTGGTTTGAGCGCGCCCGGGGAAACATCTGTAATCGAACCACATCCGACCCGCGATCACACCGAGCGCATGCTAACCCTGTTTGGGGCCGCGCTCGAAACGGCAGTCGAGAAAGATGGGATACATATCCGCCTGCGTGGCGAAAAGCAATTACGTGCCTGCCACATCGACGTGCCAGGCGATCCCTCTTCGGCAGCCTTCCCAGCGATCGCCGCGCTTTTGGTGCCTGGCTCGCGGGTGACCATCCGCAATGTCATGCGCAACCCACATCGCGAGGGCTTGTTTGCCGTGTTGGCGCGCATGGGCGCCGAGATTGTCTGGCAGAATGAGCGCCACGCGGCCGGTGAAAGTGTGGCCGATCTGACGATCAGCGCCACAGCCCTAGAAGGGCTGGAGGTCGAAGCGGCGATTGCCCCGTCGATGATCGACGAATATCCAGCGCTCGCCATGGTCGCCGCCGCCGCTCGTGGCAAGAGTGTTTTTCACGGGCTGGGCGAGTTGCGGGTGAAAGAAAGCGACCGGCTTGCCGCCATTTGCGATGGTCTGCGCGGCAATGGAATTGTTGCCGAAATTGAAGAGGACAGCCTAATCGTTTACGGCGCCGACATCTATCATAAGGGCCTTATTCCTGGCGGCGGCGTCGTGGCGACGCATCACGACCATCGAATCGCTATGAGCTTTTTACTGCTTGGGCTGGCAAGCCAGTCGGCCATCACGGTTGATGATGGCAGCATGATTGCCACCAGCTTCCCGAATTTTATATCTCTGATGCAAAGCCTCGGGGTTGTGTTCGACAGAGGCGACCGCGGATGAGCCGCGATATTAGCTCCCCGATCGCCATTGATGGGCCAGCCGCCTCAGGAAAAGGCACCATAGCGCGGCGCTTGGCGACGCATTTTGGCTATGCTTATCTCGATACGGGCGCGCTCTACCGCGCCGTCGCCGTTTTGGCGCGGCAGGCTGGCTGTGATGTTGCCGACGAAGCCGCCGCCATTGCCGCCGCCACGCGCCTGGCACCCGATCAGCTCGACAAAGCCGATCTACAAGCCGAACTCCGCTCCGCGCAAACCGGCAAGGACGCCTCTATTGTTGCCGCCATGCCTGCCGTACGTGCCGCCATTTTGCAGTTTCAGCGCGACTTTGCCGCCCGCTCAAGGCCTGGCTGTATCCTCGACGGGCGCGATATTGGCACCATTGTGTGTCCCGATGCGCCGCATAAACTCTTTATTACAGCGCGGGCTGAAATTCGCGCCGAACGCCGCTGGAAAGAGCTGGTGCAAAACGATCCGTCGCTTGCATTAGCTGAGGTCTTGGATGACATCGAACAGCGCGACGCCCGCGATCAGAACCGCGCCGTTGCGCCATTGCGACAAGCGGCAGATGCCCTATTGCTTGATACCTCTAATTTGTCTATAGAAGAGGCCGTGACAGCGGCTCTGGACCTGCTCCGACAGGATTAGCCAGAAATTTACTCCGCTTGGAACCGAAAACGAATAATCGGTCCCGCACAAAATTGTTAAACGAAACTGCTTTTGACCGCGAGCAGACAACCGTCGGCTAGGCTGAGGGTTTGCTCGGGGCAGAGGACGTCCGCTGGGATATCCAGTTGGCATTTTATTTTGGAACTTAAACTTGTCTGCAACCGAAAACACTGGGATGAACCCATCCACTGAAGATTTTGCCGCTCTCTTGGAAGAGAGCTTTTCCGAACACGCTGCTGTCGAAGGCACTGTTGTTGATGGTCGTGTTACCGCCATCGAGAATGATCTGGTCATCGTTGATGTTGGCCTAAAAACCGAAGGCCGTATCCCGTTAAAAGAATTCTCTAAAGCCGGCGCTGCCCCTGAAATTAAAGTGGGCGATCGCGTCGAAGTCTATCTCGAGCGCATTGAAAACGCGATGGGAGAAGCTGTTCTCTCGCGCGATCGTGCCCGCCGCGAGGAAAGCTGGACGAAACTCGAGAAATCATTTGAAAATGAAGAGCGCGTCGAAGGCGTCATCTTTGGCCGCGTCAAAGGTGGCTTCACGGTCGACCTTAATGGCGCAACCGCCTTTTTGCCTGGCAGCCAAGTTGATATCCGCCCAATCCGCGATATCACACCGCTGATGAACATGTCGCAGCCATTCCAAATTCTCAAAATGGATCGCCGCCGCGGTAATATTGTTGTATCGCGCCGTGCGATTATGGAAGAGAGCCGCGCCGAGGCCCGTAGCGAGATTGTACAAAATCTTGAAGAAGGTCAGATTGTTGAGGGCGTTGTCAAAAACATCACCGATTACGGTGCCTTTGTTGATCTTGGCGGTGTCGATGGCTTGTTGCATGTCACGGATATTTCGTGGCGTCGGGTGAACAACCCTGCGGAAGTGTTGACCATTGGTCAAACCGTGAAAGTACAAGTTGTTAAAATTAATCCTGATACCCAGCGCATCAGCCTTGGTATGAAGCAACTCGAGAACGACCCTTGGGAAGACGTCATCGCACAATTCCCGCTCAATTCGAAAATCTCAGGCCGCATTACCAACATTACCGATTATGGTGCTTTTGTTGAATTGTCTGATGGGATAGAGGGCTTGGTCCACGTCTCAGAAATGAGCTGGGTCAAGAAAAACGTTCATCCGGGTAAAATCGTTTCAACCTCGCAAGAAGTTGAAGTCATGGTTCTGGAAGTCGATCCTGCCAAGCGGCGTATTTCGCTAGGCTTGAAACAATGCATCGACAATCCTTGGGAGAGCTTTGCCGAAAAACATCCGATCGGCAGCAAAGTCTCAGGCGAAATCAAAAACATTACCGAGTTTGGGCTGTTTGTGGGTCTTGATAATGAAGTCGATGGCATGGTTCACATGTCCGACCTCGACTGGAACCGTTCGGGTGATGAAGCCATTGCTGACTTCAGCAAAGGTCAAATCGTCGAAGCCGTTGTCCTCGATATTGATATGGATAAAGAGCGTATCAGCTTGGGCATCAAACAAGTCGGCGGCGATCCCTTTGAAACGGCAGGCAGCATGCGTCGTGGCGACCGGGTTACTGTCGTCGTGACCGCCATCAATGATGGTGGCCTTGAGGTCAACCTCGGCGATGATGGCGCTCTGTCTGCTTTCATCCGCCGTAGTGACTTGTCGCGTGACCGCGAAGATCAGCGTCCAGAGCGGTTCAATGTTGGCGACAAGATCGACGCGATGATCACCAATGTCGACAATCGCGCCCGTCGGGTCGGCCTGTCAATCAAAGCGCTCGAGATTGCCGATGAAAAAGAGGCCGTCGCACAATATGGCTCTTCGGACAGCGGTGCATCCCTCGGTGACATTCTGGGAGCTGCCTTGAATAAAGGCGATAGCTCAGACAGCTAAACCGTCACAATCATGAAAAAGCCCGCTCGCAGAGCGGGCTTTTTTTATGGCCATTTGAGCGGGTTTTAGCTTGTCAAAAAAAGCTTGTTTTGGCAGTCTATGAGGCTTGGGGAGTGTGCGATGATAAAATCTGAATTGATTGTAAAGATTGCGGAGCGTTATCCGCATCTGTTTCAGCGCGATGTCGAGCGCGTTGTAAACACTGTTTTCGATGAAATCTCTGATGCTCTAGCGCGCGGCGACCGCGTTGAGTTGCGTGGGTTCGGTGCCTTTGCCGCCAAGACCCGAGCAGCACGCATCGGACGCAATCCGCGGACGGGAGAAACGGTCGCGGTTGCGGAGAAACGGACACCTCTTTTCAAAACCGGCAAGGAGCTGCGTAATCGCCTAAATGGTGGTTAACCATGCCAGCTTTTCTAAGACGCTTTATTCTGTTTCAGCTCATTGTGCTGATCATTCCGCTTGCTTTCATGAACCGGCATGATGTTGCCTTATTCATTGATCCATGGTCTTTGGGCAATGACGAGGCGGCGATTCACATGCCCCTGTTTATCTTAATCCTACTCTGTTTGCTCTTGGGACTGATCATCGGATTTGCTGCAGGACGTTTTTACAGCTGGTGGACGCACCGCCAAGAGGACACACTCTAGCCTTGCGAGGCTCGCCATAACTGGCTTTTAGTGCTATATCCCGCGAAGCTTTTACTCTTAGGTATCCAGAAAGAGCGATGACGTCGAACCCAATATATTGCGCCATAGATACGCTAGATATTCCGAAAGCCGCCGAGCTGGCGCGCGCCGTTGCGCCCCATGTTGGCGGGCTCAAACTTGGTATGGAGTTTTTCTATCGTAACGGCGCTTTCGGCTATGCGGCGTTGGCCGAAATTGGATTGCCAATTTTTCTCGACCTTAAACTTCACGATATTCCGAATACGGTGGCGCAAGGGCTCACCGCGCTCATGCATTTGCGTCCGGCGATCGTCAATGTTCACATCGCTGGCGGCCGTGAAATGATGCTAGCGGCGCGGAAAGCGATTGATGCGGCGGATACAAAAACACGTTTAATCGGCGTTAGTGTGCTCACCAGCCTCAATACATCGGACCTCAGTGACATTGGGGTTGAACGGTCGACGCAAGATCAGGTGATCGCACTGGCGCGCTTAGCCCAATCCTGCGGGCTCGATGGCATCGTTTGCTCGGCCCACGAAATCACCGCCATCCGCGACCACCTTGGTGCTGATTTTAATCTAATCGTACCTGGCATTCGCCCAACAGGGAGTGCTGTCGCTGATCAAAAACGGGTGATGACGCCCGCCCAAGCCATGGCCGCGGGCGCCGATATATTGGTTATTGGTCGCCCAATCACCGAACAACAAGACCCAGCCGCCGCGGCAGCGGCCATTGCGGCGGAGCTTGGTCTATGACCAAAGTAAAGATTTGCGGCATCTCCGATACAAGCGCCTTACAGGCAGCGATCGAGGCTGGCGCCGACATGATCGGCTTTGTTTTCTACCCCCCCTCGCCGCGCCATCTCGAAGATGATGCAGCCATTCAACTAGCGCGCCAATGCCCGCCTCACATTGAGCGTATCGCGCTACTTGTCGATCCAGACAATGATCGTGTTGAACGTTGTCTGGCCGCCGTGAGCCCGCATCGGATCCAATTGCATGGCCACGAAACGCCCGACCGCGTCGAGGAAATAGCCAAGCGCAGCAATCGACCTATCATTAAAGCATTCGGGATTGGCAGGCAGTCCGACTTTGCCGCCTGCGGTGCCTATGCGGCAAGCGCCAATTGGTATCTTTTCGACGCCAAACCCGAACACCGCGAATTACCCGGCGGCAACGGAAAAGTTTTTGACTGGAGCCTTCTCGATGCGTATGACGGTAGCCGACCCTGGATGTTATCGGGCGGGCTGACGGCGGATAATGTCCAACAGGCGATCGTGCAAACTGGCG
This sequence comes from Rhodobiaceae bacterium, assembly GCA_038147995.1. GTDB lineage: Bacteria > Pseudomonadota > Alphaproteobacteria > RS24 > RS24 > JAYODZ01. Next base: position 6,556 of record JAYQUO010000019.1, read on the forward strand.
CCGCCATGGTCGACGTGTCTTCGGGGGTTGAAGATGCACCGGGCCAAAAATCGCCCGACCTTATTCGGCGGTTTGTCGCCAACGCTAAGTCGACAGCATAAGCGAGTGGAGATGCAAGAGTGACAGGAACAAATTCTTTTCGAACCGGACCCGATGAAAATGGCCGCTTTGGGATATTTGGAGGCCGTTTCGTTGCCGAAACGCTGATGCCTTTGATCCTTGATCTGGAAGCCGCTTATGAGCAAGCCAAACAAGACCCCGCCTTTGCGGCTGAGATGTCGGACTTACACAAAACCTATGTTGGTCGCCCGTCGCCGCTTTATTTTGCGCCGCGCCTCACAGAACATTTCGGTGGCGCTAAAATTTACCTCAAGCGCGATGAACTTAATCATACTGGCTCCCACAAAATCAATAATTGCCTTGGGCAGATTTTGCTCGCCAAGCGCATGGGAAAAACACGGATTATCGCTGAGACGGGCGCCGGCCAGCACGGCGTTGCTGTTGCCACTGTCTCAGCCCGCTTTGGACTTCCCTGCACCGTCTTTATGGGCGCAACCGATATTGAGCGGCAAAAACCCAATGTCTTCCGCATGAAGCTTCTGGGGGCCGAAGTCGTGCCTGTAACATCTGGCGCTGGGACACTGAAAGACGCAATGAACGAAGCCTTGCGAGACTGGGTCACCAATGTCGACAGCACATTTTACATTATCGGTACAGTCGCAGGCCCGCACCCATACCCCGCCATGGTACGTGACTTCCAATCCGTAATTGGCAAGGAAACCCGCGAGCAAATGCTAGAAGCTGAAGGCCGTCTGCCCGACAGCCTGGTCGCCTGCATTGGCGGCGGCTCGAATGCGATGGGGTTGTTTCACCCGTTCCTCGACGACCCATCGGTTGACATTATTGGCGTTGAGGCTGGCGGGCTCGGGCTTGATACGCCACATCATGCTGCCTCTCTGGCAGGCGGTTTACCCGGCGTGCTGCACGGCAACCGAACCTATCTCCTACAAGATGATGATGGTCAGATCGTCGAAGGACATTCTATCTCGGCTGGACTCGATTATCCGGGCATCGGGCCAGAGCATGCTTATCTGCGCGATACGGGACGCGTTTCATATGTCGCTGTCACCGATGCAGAAGCCCTAGAGGCCTTTCAATTAATTACCAAGCTTGAGGGCATTATCCCCGCCCTCGAGCCAGCGCATGCCCTCGCACATGTGACCAAAATCGCGCCCAAACTGCCCGCTGATCACCTGATGGTCATGAACCTATGCGGCCGTGGTGACAAGGATGTGTTCGCGGTTGCCGAGCATTTGAATGTGAGGCTGAGCTAAGTCATGACAACCCGATTAGAACAACGCTTTGCCGATTTAAAAGCGCGGAATGAGAAAGCTTTCATTGCCTTCATCACGGCGGGCGACCCCGATCTTGAAACATCACAGAAAATTATGAACGGCCTGCCCAGCGCTGGGGTCGATGTTATCGAACTTGGCATGCCTTTTACCGATCCCATGGCGGATGGCCCAGCCATTCAAAAATCGAGCCAGCGCGCCCTCGCCGCTGGCCAAACCATGGCGCAAACCCTCACTATGGTTCGCCGGTTTCGCGCCCAAGATAACGCGACGCCGATTGTGCTGATGGGTTATTACAACCCCGTTTATCGCTATGGCGTAGAGACATTCATCGCTGATTGTTTATCGGCTGGGGTTGATGGTCTCATCATCGTCGATCTCCCACCTGAGGAAGATACTGAGTTTTGCTTGCCTGCGATGCAAGCGGGGTTAAATTTCATTCGCCTGGCAACACCGACCACCGACGATCGTCGCCTGCCCGCGGTTTTGAAGAACACCTCGGGTTTTGTCTATTATGTCTCAATCACGGGAATTACGGGTTCCGCAAGTCCTGAAGCCAATAAGGTGGCTGAGGCCGTTCAGCGCATCCGTAACCATACCGCCTTGCCTATTGCGATCGGATTTGGCATCAAAACACCAGATCAAGCCGCAGAAATGGCTCCTGCGGGTGATGGCGTGGTGGTTGGCTCTGTCTTGGTAGACCGTATCGCTTCGCATCTTGACAGCAATGGGCAGGCCTCTGACATATGCGTTTCTGACGTCTTGGCACTTGCCTCGGACCTTGCTGCGGGTGTAAAGAGATAAAGTTATGAAATTTTAGGCAACCTAGCGCGCGCTAGATGAGGGGCCGTCATGAACTGGATCAAAAATTTTGTTCGTCCGAAAATTGCGGAAGTCTTCTCGCAAAAAGAGGAGACGCCAGATAATTTATGGCTGAATTGCTCGGAATGCGGCGAGATGATTTTTCATCGCGATGTCGAGCTTTTACAAAAAGTTTGCCCTGGATGTGACCATCATATGCGCATGGATACGATGGAACGCCTACATCAAATTTTCGACGAAGCCACATATGAAATAATTGACTTGCCAGATGTACCGCATGATCCGCTCAAGTTTAAAGACCAGAAGCGATATGCGGATCGGCTGAAAGAAGCGCGCTCTAAGACGGGGCGCAAAGATGCTGTGACCGTGGCGGTGGGAACCATCGAAACCCATCGCAGCGTGGTTGCGGTGCAAGATTTTAGTTTCATGGGCGGATCACTTGGCATGGCCGCTGGCGAAGCTGTTGTGATTGCAGGTCAAACGGCATTGGAACGGAATTTACCACTGGTTTTGATCGCGGCCGCAGGTGGCGCGCGGATGCAAGAGGGCATTTTATCGCTGATGCAAATGCCGCGCACAACCGTCGTGATCCAAGAAATGCGCGAGCGTGGGTTGCCTTATATTGTTGTTCTTACCGACCCAACAACGGGTGGCGTAACCGCAAGTTATGGCATGCTGGGGGATATCCAAATCGCCGAGCCGAACGCCTTGATCGGCTTCGCCGGTCCGCGTGTCATCGAAGATACAATCCGTGAAAAGCTTCCCGAGGGTTTCCAACGCGCTGAATATTTACTCGAACATGGCATGGTCGATATGGTGGTGCACCGCCACCAACTGCGCGAGACACTGGGACGCATTATCGGATTGCTGACAGACCCGAACGGACCGGACGCCGTCGCAGCCGAATAACGACGCGCCATGCGCGAAAGTGATTTTCTTCTCAAGCGCCTGCTCGGCCTGCATCCAAAATATATCGACCTGTCACTTGACCGCATGCATCGCTTATTGGCGGCCCTCGGCCACCCTGAGCGCAACTGCCCACCGATCATTCACATTGCTGGCACCAATGGCAAAGGCTCGACGCTGGCGTTTTTGCGTGCCATGTTGGCGGCGACGGGGGCGCGCGTTGATGCCTATAGCTCACCGCATCTGGTTAATTTTCACGAACGAATTTCGCTTGCAGGGGCGCCAATTTCAGAGCCCGATTTGGCACGCCATCTGGCAAGCTGCGAAGCGGCCAATGCAGGGGCGCCAATCACCTTTTTTGAGATCACCACGGCAGCAGCTTTCCTGGCCTTTGCTGAAACAAAGGCCGACTGGTTATTGCTCGAAGTTGGTCTCGGAGGGCGGCTCGATGCAACCAATGTTATCACGCCCGCGCTTAGTATCATCACCCCGATCAGCATCGACCACCAGGAGTTTCTGGGCGCTGAACTGACAACCATCGCAGGCGAAAAAGCAGGGATTATCAAATCTGGCGTACCGGTTATCGCCGCCCCCCAAACCGAAGCGGTTGCAGACATCCTCGATGCCGTTGCGCTCCAACACAAAACAACTGTGCAGCTCGGCGGGCGCGATTGGCGCAGCGACCTCGAGAGTGACAGCTTGGTCTTTCAGGACATGACGGGTCTATTGGACCTGCCGATCCCGCGCTTGCACGGGCCACATCAAATTATCAATGCAGGTACAGCGCTGGCGGCAGCCCGCCAGCTCGGCTTGCCGCAAACGGCGCTCCACCAAGGCGTTGCGACAGCCGATTGGCCAGCGCGTCTACAACGCCTGACACAAGGAAAATTGGTCGATGCTATTCGAGACCGCGCACCGCAAGCCGACATATGGCTCGACGGCGGTCACAATGCTGCCGCGGCGCAATCTCTGGCCAGCTGGCTGACGGCAGAAACAGCGCGCAAGGGCGGTAAAACAACGTTAATTTGCGGCTTGCTTAAAACGAAATCAGCGACTGATTTTCTCGCCGCCTTTGCGCCGCTTCCGAACTTACAAATCTTGACGACGAGTATTCCGGATCAAGAAAATAGCCATTCGGGCCCTGGCTTAGCGCAGATATCGCAGAGGCTAGATATGCAAGGCTTTGAAACGCCCCTCGAGGCCGTGGCCCAGATCGCGCCAGACACGCAACGGCTTGTCATCTGCGGCTCATTATATCTGGCGGGTTGGGTATTGCGCCAAGCGTCGTAGCCTGGCTAGTTTCGCAACGCTTACAGGCTTTCTTCAATCCAAGACTTAATATCACTTTTGGGTGCCGCGCCGACCTTAGTCGCTGTCGGCAGACCATCTTGGAACAAAATCATAGTGGGGATAGAGCGGACATGATAGTCGGTTGGCGCTTTTGGGTTCTCGTCAATATTGACCTTAATGATGCTCACTTGACCTTTTAACTCTTCCGACAATTCATCCAACGCAGGCGCGATCTGCTTGCACGGACCGCACCATTCGGCCCAAAAATCCACCAGCACAGGCCCCGAAGCATCGAGAACTTTGGCTTTAAACTCAGCATCATTGGCGTGATCTACGGACATTAGGAACTCCTCTGCATTGGTATCTTACTCTCAATCTAGGTAGCGTCGGGCATCCGATCAAGGGGGGCGGCGATAATTTCGCCGAAGGCCCGGTCAAGCGCCTGCGACGCGAAACGCTCCTCCTCAGCCCCCGTCAGCCAAATTAAAGAACAGCGAATATCGGTGACGCCCGTCGCCTCGGTAACGAGATGCCGGTAAATCGCCATTTGGCGCAAATAAGTATCATCTGCCGCTTCACGCTGTCCGGTCTTAAAATCGACCACCCAGATAAAATCTTGTTCTCGGTCGTGATAGAAGCGGTCAACTTGACCGGAAACACTGATCTCGCGGCCGTCAGCACCGACAATAATGCCGCGAATCGGACATTCGGCGCGTGCTTGACTTGAAAACAATGGGGCGAAGTCAGCGCAATCTATCACCTGACGAATTTGCGCCAAAACAGACGCCCGCTGCGAGGCTGTAAGGTCAGCAGCCTGTTCGTCTAAATAAGCCTGCAGACGCGCATAGCGATCTCCCGCGTCAACGGCAGGCAGAAATTGTAAAACAGTGTGGACCATTGTCCCGAAGGCGAAGCCGCGCGACGTGCGGGGCGATTTCACCAAGCTTTGTCGCCGTGCCAACCGCGTGGCTGATACAGAGGGACGCTCTGCTTCGGCAACAACTTTCTCCTGAAGCCAATCTGGGCCGGCATTTGGCAAAATTGTTACCGTTGTGCTGTCAGACGTTCGCTCGGGCAAGGCACCAGCCTCATCGCCAAGCGTCCACACCCTATCGATCTCGCCAATATCTGGCTGGCAGGCGGCAAGCTGGCCGTACCAGCTATTTTCTGCGGGCGTTTTGCCGCGCGCCACATAAGACGCAATATAGAGGCGATCTTTGGCACGCGTCAGAGCGACATAAAGCAAGCGCTGCGATTCGGCAAAAGCCTGTGCCTCTGCAGCCTGCAGCCGCGGGTCCTGCTCGCGCGGGCGGTCTTTCGCTGGCGGGCGCCAGATCAAATGCTGGTCAGCAAAAATCAGCGAGTCACGCTGGCTCAACCCTTGCGGAACACAGTCATCAATCAAAAAAACAATCGGCGCCTCGAGGCCTTTGGCGCCGTGCACTGTCATGATACGAACAGCATCGGTCCCTTCTTCCATCTCCCGCTTAATTTCCGTGGCATGCGAGCGGATCCAATGCATAAAGCCTTGTAGTGTCGCGGCGTGTGTCCGCTCGAAATTCAAAGCCAAGCGCAGAAACTCATTAACCGCATCGTCAATCTCGTTCCCGAGCTGATGTTTCAGCCGGCGTTGCGCTTGGTGGCCACTTAAATAACGAGAAAAGAAATCAAACGGCGTCAAGGCGGCATTGGCAATCAACCAAGTCACATCGCTATAAGCGCCCGCAAAAGCGGGCGCATTGGCCTGCGCTTGTAAGGCCGCGTATAAACTCTCCGCGCGCCCATAGGCGAGGTCACAGAGAGCCTCATCGCTTAGCCCTCCAAGAGGGCCCCGTAAAAATATAGCGAGCGCCAAATCATTGATCGGGTTGAGAGCGACCTCAACTAGATTGAGCAAATCTTTGATGACCAATTCATCGAGTAGCTTCATACGATCAGCCCCCGCAATCTCAACCCCTGTCTGATGAAGGGCGCGGAGGAGATCGTAAAACACGGCATTGCGACGCCGCACCAAAACAAGAATATCACCTGCTGTCACGGCCTGGTCGGAACTCTGAGACAGATCTTTAATTTTTTGCGCCACGCGCTCTGCCATGCGCTGACGGGCGGGAGCGGCGGCGGCCTCGATCCCGTCCGCCTTCCACCAAATATCTTCCGGCGCTTTTCCAGCATTCACCTCGGGCCGCCACAGCTCGATATAGCCTTTAGCCGCAGTACGATGCGCCACATGCTGGGTCGCCTTGCCAGATGCCGTCAACCCCTTAGCTCGTTCGGGTGCCGAAAATACTTTATCGACCAGTCCCAGAATATCGGGCGCCGAGCGATAGGATTTGATCATGTCGACGGGCTCAAACCCCAAGGCGGCAGCCCGCACACGGGCGGCAAAAAAATCGCGCATTTTATCGAATGACGTCGGATCGGCGCCTTGAAAGGAGAAAATAGATTGTTTCTCATCGCCAACCGCGAAAATCGTTCGGGTGACCTTGCGGGCCGAGGCGCCAGCAAAAAACTCCTCTGCCAATGCGGCTATAACCTGCCATTGGGCGGGGCTCGTATCTTGCGCTTCATCAATCAAAATATGATCCAGCCCATTATCGATTTTATATAATACCCAGGCTGTCGCCGACTGATGCGAAAGCAAAGACGCGGCATAGCCAATGAGATCGTCATAGTCGAGACAATTGCGCGCGACCTTGGCCGCAGCGTAATCGTGCTGCAGCAGAGCTGCCGCACGGTGCAGCGCACCCGTGACGTAACGCGCAAATTGCCGGCGGCGTTGGGCTTCCAGTGGATGAAAAATTTCGGCATATCGATCAAGTGCCTCAGCCATATCGGGTGCACCTTCGGCTAGGGCTTTGGTATAAAGCCGCGCCCGCGGCTCCCCTTTTTCGGTTGCAAACAATACACGTAGGCCTATCCAAGGATCGCTTAACATGGCGTCCGACATCGCAGCGCTTAAGCGGCGCGCAGCCTTCTGATCGTTCGCGGTACCCACAGCCAGCGCTTGTTCGAAATAGAGAGGCGCCCAAGCCGATATCTCAGAGCTCAATGCGGCACGCGCGGCATCATTGTCCTGCACCGCCTCGGCGCCAAAGTTTTCTGTCAAATAGGCCTCAAGCGCCTTCCCTGTTCGGTTGTGATAGCGGCTACGGCTGGCCACCATACGCTGCATAAGCGCGGTAAAATCCTGCTCCGAGAATTGTCGACTGAGAAAAATAAAATCGGGCTCTTCGCGCCCCATGATTTGCGCCACGAGGTTATGGATCACGCTTTTGGCATCAGCCTCATCGATCAGATCGAAACCTGGCGTTAAGCCTGCCTCAAGCGGAAAGCGATGCAAAAGCGCCTCACAAAATGCGTGAATGGTTTGTACCTTCAAACCGCCTGGCGTTTCGAGTGCCCGGGCAAATAAAGTGCGCGCACGATAGAGGTCTTGCGGCTGGTCGATTGCTACGCCGATCCGCGTTTGCACCGCCTCGCGCAATGTCGCATCATCCATCACCGCCCAGTCGCTGAGCAAGGCAAAGAGGCGGTTCTGCATTTCAGCGGCCGCGCTCTTCGTATAGGTCAGACATAACAGCTTATCAGGGCTAGCCCCCGACAACATCAGGCTGACAAGACGCGAAATTAAAACATAGGTCTTACCGGATCCCGCATTGGCGTTGACCCAAGCCGACATTTGCGCCGAGGTGGCAGCCGACACTGTCATTCATCACCTCCGCCTTGCGATGACCATTCAGCGACCCGCGCCAAATGATCATAGGCCGACGGAAAGGATATTCGTTTCGGCCGTAACTGCGATATGTAGCCCTGTTCGGGATCACGATAGAGCGTGATTAAATTCTCAACACCGGCAAGCGCTTTGTCGATCATCGCGGCGTCCACATCATGGGGATGCAGTTCACCAGGCGGAAATCCCCCAGAAAGGCGGATGTAATCGAGCCGCTCCGCGAGGCCTGCGGGCAAATCTTTAAATCCGCCAGCCCGCAAGATCGCAGCCTCCAATACCAATTGCAGAGAGAATAGATTTTCCAGATCGCTATCAGATGGCGGGATACCGGTTTTATAATCCAAAATGCGGTAGCCACCCGATTGCAACGCGTCAATGCGATCGGCTTTAGCCGAAATTGTAAATGGCGCGCCAGCAATAGGCAGCTGCATATGCCCGGTCAATTCGGAATAGCTCTTGCGCAAATCATGTCGCCGCGAGGTCTCATATGCCGCCATCCACGAAATTGCCGCGCGCAGACGAGCGCGCGAGATCGCCATACCTTCCGAGGCGAGCAAGGGGTCCCTCAGCATATCCTCGGCAATCGCCATTACTTCCGCTTCCACATCTTCCGGCAGCGTGTCGGGGTAGCGATCGACAAATTTCTCAAGAATATCGTGCAAAAAACTACCTCGGTGGCGCGCTTGCGGCGACGCACCGACATCTTCCCACTCGCGCAAGTTTAAAATATGGGAAGCGTAAATTCGATATGGGTCAACAAGCAGGGCTTCAAGCCGTGTCACGGACAAACCCGATGGGCGAGCGGCAAGATCTGGCTTCGGGTTAGGACGCGCCGCTGGTGTCAGCCGATCGGCATGATCGAGCGCGAGCCACCACGACAAGCGTTGAGCGGCAAAGTCGCGCGGTAAATCACCCGCCAGGGTTGTCATGCGTCGCAACCAACGCGCCGCAATAGTCGGGGCGCCATCTACTTTTTGAGCGCGACTGAGCACGACGCGAGGTGCCGAAGCATTTTGGACAAAGTCGTGCGCCGCAAGCCCGATGCGCCGCTCAGGTTGGTTCATACCCATCGCCGACCGCATCGGTCGCGACAACCACGGTCCTGTCTCGACCTGTGGCGGCCACGAGCCTTCATTAAGCCCCCCCAAAATAACCAGATCAGCTGTTAGCAGGCGCGCTTCGAGCGGGCCCCAAATAAACAAACGTGCCTCGCGTCCAGAGCTACGGTAAAAAGGAGTTGCATCGAGCCATAAATCGAGAAGCTTAGCCCAGGCCTCAAGCGTCGCCGCTGGCGCTATCTCGGCATCGGCTTCGATCTTTTCGAGAAAACTAAGGACTTCATCTCCCCCTTGTAAGGTCACAAATGACATAGTGTCGCCCGATCCCAATGCGTCGAGGGCGGCGCGCAAGGCAGAGAATAATTGACTGGCTGTTAAGGTCTCACGCCGCAGCGATAATATTGGCTCCACAGCAAGGCGCAAGCGGTGCAGGAAGTCTTGTAAAGCCTCGACCGTTACATCAGGCAGAGCTTTCAGCGGTAGCTGTGCATCGTGCCGCGCGAGCGCGCTGATCACATCCTCAATCTTTGATATGGCGACTGGCCCACGCAAAACAACGGCTTCTAGCGCCCGCACGTTTTGTAAATGCTGGGTTCGGTCGACATCTAAACAACACCAGGGGTGCTTTAACAGCGCCAAAAGCGGCACGGGTTTAAAGCCCTCTAAAACCCCCTGCAAGAGCAAGAGCAGCAAAGAGCCGGCTTCGGTTTGGCGTAAAGCTGCGCCGGCCGAGTCGTCAACCTGAATATTCCATCGCCGCAATTCCGAGGCAACGCGCCGCGCCAAATTGCGATCCGAGGTCACCAAAGCCGCAGTCTCGTCCGCTGTCTCTAAGATTTCACGCATCATAACAGCAATGGCGCCAGCTTCGGCGCGCGGGTCTGGGGCTTCCAACAAGGATAAATTTGCAATTGCCGCGTCGCGATCAATATTGGACGCCAAATGATTCCAATCCCCCGTATGGTCGACCGGCACAAGCGACCAATTTAAAAACTCGGCGCGCGCATTGCTGGCCGGACTATTGGGCCAAGGCCGAACCTGTTTCCGCTCCACCCCGAGGCTCGATAGCCATCGTGCCATGGAGGTCTGCGGATGCGTCGGATCAGAAATCATATCGTGCCAAATTGTATCGGGTGCCGCGACATCCAAACCAGGCAGGACCACCGCGCCGCAGGGCAAGCGCGCAATTGCCGCCAGCAAGCGCGCGGTTGCTGCTACACTCCCCGTCGAACCGACCGCGAGGACTGGCCGGTGCGGCGGAAGCGATTGCCAAGAGGCAATCAGATCATCTATCGCTTGGTTGCGACGTTGTACTGGATCCATCAGCCCCGTGGTTTGTAAATAAGCAGGCCATTGCCGTGTCAGAATGGCCAGAAAATCGAGCGTCGCCTCCCAATTTTGCGCCATTTCCGTCGGCACCAAATCTGTAAGTCCAGCCCAGTCAACCTCATCGGCCTGGGCTTGATCGAGAAAACTGGCAAGATCGCGCCCGACCTGCATAGCTTGCGGCAAGCTCATGGCTTGGCCTTGGACCGTACTCCATTTCAAAATCGCTTGGGCGAGAAAGAATTGCCGATGATAGGTGCCAATGGCGGGCAATAAGCCAGCGCTTTGTTTCGGCGCAAAAAGACCCTCATCGCTCAAGGACGCATCAAAATCACCAAGCGCCACCAGCTGCGGCAAAAATATGGCGCCCGCCTTGGCGCGACTTTCCTCGAAAATCGCATCACCGAGGCCTTGCACGGCACGCTGTGTCGGCAGAAAAATTGTAAAATCGTGAAGCGGTATATCACCAAATAAGGTGTTGCGCGTTTCGACATCGCATAAGCCCCGCGCAATGCAGCGCAAAAAAGGTGCTCCCGGCGCGATGGTAAAAAGGCCCAATTCAGAATCATGCATAACGAGAGTTTACCACACTTCCGCGATCTGCCGAGCTCAGCAATAATTTGGCCGCCCACGCACCATTATGCCTTTTGTAAATAAGCCTCGGCTGCAGCTCGTCCTTCGGGTGTTCCGACATGCATCCACTGGCCGTTTAGCTCATGGCCGTAGAGCCGACCCGCCGCAATCGCCGCGTCGAACATCACGTTCAAAGAAACGGGGCCGTCAGGAAGCGCAGCGATTGCTTCCGAAGTCGCAATTTGCACGCCTGCAAAAATCATTGCGGCACCGCCGACCCCCCGTCGCAGACGAAAGTCAGGACCAATGTCAAAATCGCCATTCCCATCATAGCCCATCGCCGTGGTGCGGCGTGTCACCAATAAGCAAGCATCCATATGGCTTGCGTCAAAGGCTTGTGCAAGTTGCGCGATATTTTGGTCGTGCTCGTGCCATAAAATATCGGCGTTGCAAATATAAAAAGTGTCATCTGCAATCAGCGGCAAGGCCTTCTTGACGCCGCCACCTGTTTCGAGACGCTCACTGCGCTCATCAGAAATCAAGATGGTAATTGCCGGATGCGATGTCTGCCAGTCAGACAAAAAAGCCTCTAAAGCTTCCGCGCGGTGATGCACATTCACAACAAGGCGCCTGACACCGTGATCAACCAACCGCTCCATCATGCGGCCCAACAATGTTTGACCGCCTACAGTGACCAAGGGCTTGGGCGGGTCGGCGGCGCCTGCCCGCATCCGTGTACCGAGACCCGCCGCGAGCACCATGGCCGTGGTCGGCGGCGCCGTCATCGGTGATCCTCCAAGAGATCCAGTGACGGCGCATATTGGTGAAGCCAATCAGCGACTGGGTGCAAATGGGGCTGTTTGAGACCGCGGCGCAGATAAGCCTCGATCCTTGGCAGATGGCGTAAATAGCCAGGCTTTCCATCGCGGAGATTAAGGCGGTGAAAAATGCCGGCAATTTTCAAATTGCGTTGCAATCCCAGCAAATGATATTCGCGCAAGAGCTGCGCGGCATGAACCTCAGATGCCTCAGTCAGATAGCGGGCCAGCAGATTTTGTTCTTCCTCCAGAGCAACGTCAATGCGAGCATCTTGGAGCAAAGATACAAGATCATAAGCGGGCGAACCGGCAAGCGCATCTTGCACATCAATCAGGCCCACCCGATACCAGCTTTGCCGCTCCGCACGCCACAAAATATTGGGCGAGTGATAATCCCGCAACACCGTAACGGCAGGGAGCCGCAAGTGCTCGGCGCAAAGCCCGTGCCATAGCTCATGCCAGGCCTGCCGCGCGTCGGCAGCGGGCGCAAGATCATGCGCCGGCAAGTACCAATCGAGAAACAGGCTGGTCTCAAACTCAAGCACATCACCACTGTAGGATTTTAAAAACGGCGCCGCGGGCAAGCTGTGTAAATAACGCAATAAGGACACTGCTTCTGCTCGCATAATGGTCGATAATGGTTCCTCTGCCGCAATGCGATCAAGGCTCTGATCTCCAAGGTCCTCAAGCAGAATAAAACCTGCCTGCACGTCTTCCGCCGCGAGCTGCGGCGCTGGTAATCCCTGTGCATCAAGCCAGCGGATCATCTCGCTAAAGCGTGGGGCTGCCTCAGCCAAGCAAGCGCGCTGCGAATAAGTTTGGCCATCATAAATTGCTGGGCCATCAGCGCCGGCCTCCCAATCCATTAAGACATAAGAGCGTTGGGCATGCGTTAATCTTAAAAACCGACGGCTCGAGGCATCACCCGCCAATAGGCGTCGATGCGCGTCGCCATAGCCCGATGCAGAGAGAAACTGCGCCAGCTGCAGCTGTCGGTTAAAAGAGCGCTCGAGTGCCAATAAAAATTCCTCGGGCGCATCAATCGTGGCGCGATGGGTATCATTCTCCAACCGCTCAAGAATGATGTGATAAGAAGGGGGCTCGAGATAATCGCCACCATTTTCAGGCCACTCGATAACAACAATAGCCTGATCGCGTGCTTCATTAAGGGCTAATTCTTCAACCTCGGCCGCATTGCCCAAGCGAAACAAATCGGCATGCCAGACCGGCTTAAAACCTGTTTCATAGGGGTAAACCAGAGTGAACGTCGGGCTCGGGACCGGCATCTCCGCTTCGTTCAGCGCCGAGATCATCGCCCGCGCCAAGGCCGTCTTGCCAGCGCCCATTTTGCCCGACAGAAAAATGAGATCACCAATTTGCGCCCGCGCCGCCAGGGCTTCGCCCAAGGCACGGGTCGCAGAGAGATCAGCAAGCAGGAACTGGCGCGACGACATAAGCGAGTTTTAAAACGCTACTGCCGAACCCGCAAGTCGAACTAGTATCGGTAATGCTCAGGCTTAAATGGGCCTTGTTGGCCGATGCCCAGATATTTGGCCTGATCATCGCTCAACTCAGTAAGATTGGCGCCCAAGCGTGCAAGGTGCAAGCGGGCGACTTTCTCGTCCAAATGTTTAGGCAAAACATAGACCTGACACTCATATTTCGCATTATTGGTCCATAGCTCGATTTGTGCCAAGACCTGGTTGGTAAAGGAGGCGCTCATCACGAAGCTGGGGTGGCCTGTGGCACAGCCTAGATTCAACAAGCGACCTTCGGCCAAAAGAATAATCCGTTTGCCATCGGGAAACTCAACTTCATCGACCTGCGGTTTGACATTATGCCATTGCAAATTGCGCAAGGCGTTGACCTGAATCTCACTATCGAAATGGCCGATATTGCCGACGATCGCGCGGTCTTTCATTTGCCGCATGTGATCAAGGGTAATGACGTCCTTATTGCCGGTCGCTGTGATGAAAATATCACCGACTGAGGCGGCCGCATCCATGGTGACGACCTCGTAGCCTTCCATCGCCGCTTGCAAAGCGCAAATCGGGTCGATCTCTGTTACCATCACGCGGGCACCTTGGCTCCGTAGGCTTTCCGCCGATCCTTTACCGACATCGCCATAACCGCAAACGACGGCAACTTTGCCAGCAATCATCACATCTGTCGCCCGTTTGACGCCATCGACAAGGCTTTCGCGGCAACCATAGAGATTATCGAATTTCGACTTGGTCACGCTGTCATTCACATTAATGGCCGGAATTTTGAGCGTTTGCGCTTTGGCCATTTCATAGAGACGCAAAACACCCGTTGTGGTTTCTTCCGAGACGCCAACAACATCGTCGAGAAGATCGGGATATTTGTCATGCAGTAAAAGCGTCAGGTCACCACCATCATCGAGCAAGATGTTTGGCCGCCACCCGTCGGGCCCCGTAATGGTTTGTTCCACACACCACCAATATTCGTCCTCGGTTTCGCCTTTCCAGGCAAACACGGGGACACCTGTGGCAGCAATGGCGGCTGCCGCATGGTCTTGCGTCGAGAAAATGTTACACGACGACCACCGCACTTCAGCCCCGAGCGCCGTCAAGGTCTCAATCAAAACTGCGGTTTGAATGGTCATGTGCAGGCAGCCTGTGATACGCGCCCCTTTAAGCGGTTGCGACGCGCCATATTCATCACGCAGCGCCATCAAACCAGGCATTTCTGTCTCAGCAATCGCGATTTCGCGACGACCCCAATCGGCCAAAGCAATATCGGCAACTTTGTAATCTTGGGCGGCGTTGGTCATACTTATCTCCTCTGACTTTGGCCTCCTTTTAGCAAGCCGCGCCTAGAATAGCAACAGCATATAAAGAAGTCTTTATATGACCAAAAAGATTATAATAAATCAAAATACAAACAAATACTTAATCAAAGCCGGAGTTTTCGATTTAATCGTTCAACTCACCAAAGCCATCGGCGACCAGCTTTTCAAGGGCACCAAGCGCGATCTCAGCTTGATCTCCCTCAGCCGAGATTGTGATTTCGCTACCGATCCCAGCAGCGAGCATCATCAATCCCATAATCGAAGTTGCACCGACACGCTCCCCGTCTTTTTCAACATGAATATCGGCGATAAAAGTATCGGCGAGATTAACAAACTTCGCCGAGGCGCGGGCATGCAGCCCGCGCGGGTTTACGATACGGCAACGACGCTGAGGCATGATCAATTATTGTCGCCAGCCAAAACCTGGCTCGCGATAGAAATATATTTGCGTGCCGCTTCCTGAGCTGAGGCAATGGCTTGTGCCAAGGGCGCTTTGTTGCGCTCAGTCGCCAGTCGGATCAGCATGGGAAGGTTAATCCCCGCGACCACTTCGACTTTATCTTTTTCCAACAAAGAAATTGCCAAATTCGAGGGCGTGCCGCCGAACATGTCGGTTAAAAGAACGACACCATCTCCTGTGTCGACAGCCCGAATGGCCTTTACAATATCGGCGCGACGTTTTTCCATATCATCATCGGCGCCAATGCAAATCGTCTCAACTTGCTCTTGGGCCCCAACCACGTGCTCGAGCGCGGCCCGGAACTCCTCGGCCAATCGCCCATGTGTTACCAAAACCATGCCAATCATATTTTTCTCCTTTATCCGAGATTGCCGCGCACCGCAGCCCGACGCAATCCCTTAATCAAACTTCACGGCCAAGGGTAAACGCCCTCGTCTGCAAATCCGTCTCGGCCAATGGTCTCAAGTGCTATTTTCAACCGATAGGGAGCAATTGCCTGCAGGGCATCGAGTTTTATGAGCGGCACCGTTATGCCTAAAAACGCCTCAAAATGCTGTGCCGCCATGCGTGGCATATCAGATTGTAAATCAACAATTAGCTTGACCTCCGCAGATGCCACATGGGCCATTTTAATAACGCCAACGCCACGCAATTCAAGCAATCCAGGCAAAACCGGTGAGGCGACAAGGCTATCTCCGCGCCGCTCGATATGGACGCCATCATCAGCCACCAGATCGGCCTCAGTTTGCACAATGGCGCGCCAACTCAGATCCGATTTGCCACTACCGCTTGCCCCGCGGAGCAAAACCGCTTGGCCATGCCATGCAACACAACTGGCTGTCAGCCGCATCACGCATTACTCCGTGGCAGGGTCAGCCGAAAAAATGCCCCAAGGCCGTCGGCCCGGTTAGAGGCCTGCAAGTCGCCGCCATGACCAATGGCGATTTGCCGCGATATGCTCAAACCAAGCCCCGAATGACCACTGGTTGACACTTCATGAAATGCCTTGTGCCGATCGGAATAGAATCGTTCAAAAACGCGCTCCTCGGTACCGACCGCTAAACCAGGGCCTTCGTCAATAATATCTAGCGCGAGTAGTCCTGCATCCGTGGGCAGAGGTTGCAAGTGAATGGTGACGAGACCGCCAGTGGGCGAAAATGAAACTGCATTGGCCAACAGATTATCAATGACTTGCGAAATTTGCGGTTTCTGGCCGCGAATGAAATAAGGCGCATCACACACCAATTTCATTTTAATATCGCGCTGCTGCGCCAAGGTCGTAGCGCGCGCCTCAACCATATCGGCAACCAAATCCGATAGATTAAATGCCGCCACCTCATCACGTGCCAGCGCCGCGTCGAGGCGCGAGGCGGCCGAAATATCACTGATCAGCCGGTTCAGGCGCGCCACATCCTGCTCGATAATGCCCATAAGATTACGCCGATCGGCAGCGCTTTTCGCGACCGTCAAGCTTTGGACAGCGCTGTGCAGAGACGTGAGGGGGTTTTTCAGCTCATGCGCCACATCGGCAGCAAATTGATCAATGGCGTTCAGCCGCTCGAGCAAACGCATCACCATCAAGCGGATATCACCCGACAACTCTCCGATCTCGTCCGATCGCCCTGACAAGTCGGGAATGCTCTCAAGCGGTGGGAGTTGGCCAGCCGGTTTGGCGAAGGCACGCGCCGCTTGCGCCAAGCGCCCAATTGGCAGACTGATCGTGCGAACCAGTAAGTAAGAGACAATAATCGTCACCAAAATCGCAACGCCCAACAATTCAATAATATTGCGGCGTTCAGCAGCAATAATCTCGCGCAATTCGTCTGGCTTGCTGGTCACCATAACAGCGCCAATAATGGCGCGATAAGATTGCACGGGCACGGTGACCGAATACAGGTCGCGCCCGGCCTCATCGACACGGTGTGCTGTCGAGATAGCCCCCCGCAGCGCGACACGTATTTCCGGCAATTGGCTACCATTCAAAGCCATTTCCTCATCAAGAACGGGGGCGCGGTTGCGGTCCACAAGCCGATCAAACCAGTGCGTCAACCGATCAAAAACGGATCCGTGATCAGTCGCTTCTGGAAGCGGCGGTAAGTCGCGAAAGATCACCGTTCCGTCACGACTAATTGCCGCCGAGTCGACCAAAAGCCGGCCGTCGCGGGCATATAGGCGAACCCGGTTATTGGTCCCCGAAGCCAAGCGGCGCATAATTTCGGCCGCCTCAGCCACCCGCCAATCTGGCATCATCCGATCGCCGAATAATGGCCCCAGCAAAGATGGGCCAGGCAAAAACTGAAACTTGCCGTCGCTGGCAGCATCGCCTAGCGCACTGGCGGTCAGCTTAGCTTGCGAAATCAGATTCTGTTTATGGGCTTCCACCAAAGCTTGGCGGACCTCGCTAACCAGCAACATACCCGTGGCAAGGATGAGCATCCCCGCGATATTGACGAAAATCAGCCGATACAGAAGGCGGCTACGAAACAGCCGAAAAAATCCGCGCATCACCCCTCCTTGAAGCGATAGCCAACGCCATATAAGGTCTCAATGGCGTCAAACTGCGGGTCAACACGCTTAAATTTCCGACGCAGCCGTTTGATATGGCTGTCAATGGTGCGGTCATCGACATAAATTTGGTCGCTATAGGCCGCATCCATTAAGGCATCGCGGCTTTTAACAAAGCCTGGGCGACTGGCCAGCGCCTCAAGAATTAAAAATTCTGTCACAGTCAGGTTCACAGATTGGTTGTCCCACAGGGTTTCGTGGCGCGCCCCGTCGATTGATAACCGCCCCCTTTTCAAGCGATGCGCTTCATTCTCCGCCTCGCTCGACTCGCTGGCGCGCAACTTGGCGCGGCGCAAGACGGCGCGAATGCGCTCAACCAGCAAGCGCTGCGAAAACGGCTTGGTGATATAGTCGTCGGCCCCCATGCGTAAGCCAAAAACCTCATCAATTTCATCGTCCTTTGAGGTTAAAAAAATCACTGGCATTTGGCTCTTTTCCCGCAAGCGGCGCAGCAATTCCAGACCATCCATACGCGGCATTTTGATATCAAAAACACCAATATCAGCTGGCTTTGCGAGGATGCCATCAAGCGCATCCTGGCCGTTGGAATAGCAATCCACCCCTAACCCTTCGGCCTCGAGAGCAATTTTGACAGATGTTAAAATTGAGGTCTCGTCATCGACAAGTGCTACGCGCGTCATTTTACTTCCCCTTCCGGCCTATCAAAGCACAAAGCGATGCGCCGTAAAACATGCTGAAAGCGGCATTTTTAGCGACAAAGCTTGGTGTGGATAACTCGCCGCATAATTATGGCGAAGATGAGGCAATTTTTGATGGTTAAAGTTGCTAATAAGGCCAGAAATGCCTATAGTCCGGCCACATTTCAAATCTCTATGGCGACGACGTTCTGGCGTGAAAGGAAACTCTTATGGATCAGTCAGGGTATAAGATCAGCAAGCATGGTCTTGATGGACAAGGCATCACCAACCTCAAGGCAGCATACTGGAATTTGCGCCCCGCCCGTCTCTACGAGTTCGCCGTTGCCAACGAGGGCGCAGAAATAACTGCTCAAGGCGCGCTTCGCGTCAAAACGGGTCAGCATACGGGGCGTTCGGCACAAGATAAGTTTATTGTCCGCGACGACAGCACCGAAAATGTTGTGTGGTGGGACAATAATAAGTCTATCACCACAGAACAGTTCGACGCGTTGCACGCTGAGATGCTGGCGCATCTCGATGGTAAAACCGTGTTTGTCCAAGATCTGTTTGGCGGCGCCGATCCAATCCATCGCCTGCCAACCCGCGTTGTGACTGAATTAGCGTGGCATTCGCTCTTTATCCAAAACTTGTTGATCGAACCTAAAGCGTCTGAACTCGACGACTTCAATCCTGAATTCACGATCATCAATCTGCCGAGCTTCAAAGCCAGCACCGAGCGTCATGGCGCCCGGACCGAGACCATGATTGCCGTTAACTTTGCGAAAAAGATTGTTCTGATCGCCGGCACATCTTATGCCGGCGAAACCAAGAAGTCTGTTTTCTCAATGTTGAATTATACATTGCCAGAAAAACGCGTCATGCCAATGCACTGCTCCGTCAATGTCGGCAAAGACGATGATGCCGCCGTCTTTTTTGGCCTCAGCGGTACGGGCAAAACAACATTGTCAGCTGATCCCAATCGCACATTGATTGGTGACGACGAGCATGGCTGGTCGGAAAGTGGCGTCTTTAATTTTGAAGGCGGCTGCTATGCAAAAATGATTAACCTGTCAGCCGAAGCGGAACCCGAAATCTATGCCACGACACGCCGCTTTGGAACGGTGTTGGAAAATGTCGTGATGGATGAGCAAACCCGCGAGCTCGACTTTAACGATAATAGTCTCGCTGAAAATTCGCGCGGCGCCTATCCGCTCTCCTTTATTCCAAACGCATCGGAAACGGGCTGTGCTGGTCATCCTAAAACCATCATCATGCTGACCGCCGATGCCTTCGGCGTTTTACCACCAATCTCGCGCATGACCCCGAGCCAAGCCATGTATCATTTCTTGTCTGGCTATACGGCAAAAGTCGCGGGCACGGAAAAAGGCGTTACCGAGCCGGAAGCAACTTTCTCGACCTGCTTTGGCGCGCCCTTCATGCCGCGTCACCCATCAGAATATGGCAATCTGTTGCGGGAGCTTATCGCAGAACATGATGCAAAATGCTGGCTCGTGAATACGGGCTGGACAGGCGGCGCCTATGGGATTGGCAAACGCATGCCAATTAAAGAAACGCGCGCACTGCTCTCCGCCGCTCTGGACGGTAGCTTAAATGCTGTTGAATTCCGCAAAGATCCGAATTTCGGTTTTGAAGTGCCCGTTTCAGTTCCGAATGTGGACCAATCGATTCTTAACCCACGCGACACATGGCAAGACAAAGACGCCTATGATGCGCAAGCACAAAAACTCGTGAAAATGTTCGTCGCGAATTTTGAGAAATTTATCAACCATGTCGGCGACGATGTCCGCGCGGCCGCGCCTGCTGCTGAATAAGTAAAAATGGAACGTTATTTTAGGGACGAGGCTCAGTGAGCCTCGTCCCAATTTTTTGCCGCCCGCGCATCAACCACCAGCGGCACTGAGAGCTTTATCAGCGGTTCGCAGGCGCCCTCCATCACGTGGCGAACCGTTTTTATCAACGCCTCTGCCTTATCCTCTGGCACCTCGAAAATCAGTTCATCATGAACCTGCAGCAGCATTTTAGCGGGGAAGCGCAAGGTCGTGAGCGCCGCCGGCATGCGGATCATCGCCCGCCGGATAATATCTGCCGCCGTACCTTGAATAGGCGCATTAATAGCGGCGCGTTCGGCGAAAGCGCGGAGCGCAGGTTGCTTCGCATCAATATCTTTGAAATGCACCTTGCGGCCGAATAATGTCGTCACATGGCCTTGCGCATGCGCCGCTTTTTTGGTGGTCTCCATATAATCTTTAATGCCAGGGAAGCGCTCAAAATAGGCGGCGATATAATCGCCCGCTTCCACACGCGAAATTCCCAACTGATTAGCCAGTCCGAAAGCCGAAATGCCATAAATAATGCCGAAATTAATCGCCTTTGCGCGGCGGCGAATTTCCGGTGTCATATCCCGCATCGGTACGTTGAAAATCTCTGACGCCGTCATGGCATGAATGTCTTGCCCCTCGGCAAAAGCCGTCTTGAGCGCCCCAATA
Source organism: Rhodobiaceae bacterium (assembly GCA_038147995.1). Taxonomy (GTDB): domain Bacteria; phylum Pseudomonadota; class Alphaproteobacteria; order RS24; family RS24; genus JAYODZ01. Next base: position 27,413 of record JAYQUO010000019.1, read on the forward strand.
TCGGCCATATGTGCCAGAATGCGTAACTCGATCTGGCTATAGTCAGCGCTCACAAGAACATGCGCATCGGGGGCAATGAAAGCAGCACGAATACGACGGCCCTCCTCGCTTCGAATGGGAATGTTCTGCAAATTCGGATCCGACGATGACAACCGCCCCGTCGTCGTCGCCGCCAGAGAATAAGAGGTATGAATCCGACCCGTGGTCGGATTAATAAACTCGGGTAACGCATCTGTATAAGTGGACTTTAACTTGGCCATGCCCCGCCACCGCAACACAGCGGCAGGAAGGGCGTGCCCCTCTGCGGCTAGCCCTTCAAGAATATCGGCGCCGGTCGCATAAGCACCCGTCTTGGTTTTCTTACCCCCCGGCAGGGCTTGTTTTTCGAATAAGACCTCGCCCAGTTGTTTCGGGCTCGCAATATTGAACTCGGTCTCGGCCAAGGCATAAATCTCGCTTTCCATGGCCGCCATTTTTTGCGCCAACTCGCCCGATAAATGTGACAAATGTTGACGATCGACCATCACGCCATTGGCTTCCATGTCAACAATCACAGGCACCAAGGGTCGTTCGCTGGTCTCGTAAACACTTGTTACGCCTTGTTGGGCTAAGTGCGGCTTCAAGGTCATCCATAAGCGAAGTGTAATATCCGCATCTTCAGCGGCGTAACGCGTTGCCTCTTCGATCGGCACTTGGTCAAATGTTTTTTGTGCCTTGCCGGTCCCCAGCAAAGTTTTGATTGAGATCGCTTCATGGTCCAACCACAGGCGTGCCAGCTCATCCATACCATGCCCATGTTGCCCTGCCGCCATGGCGTATGACATAAGCATCGTGTCCTCAATCGCGCGAAAGCGAACGCCGTAGCGTGACAGCACCAATAAATCGAATTTTGCATTTTGCAGAATTTTAACAATGTCGTCGCGGGCACAAAGCGGCCCCAGTAAGTCGATTGCCGCCTGTAATGGCATTTGCTGCACACCGCCGTCTAAATTCAAACTCCCGCTGCCATGGGACAAAGGAATATAGGCGGCCTCACCAGGGGCAGTGGCCAGCGATATGCCGACCAGATTACATTGCATGGCATCGAGCCCATCGGTCTCCGTATCAATGGCAAAAAAACCTTGCTCCTCGGCACGGGCAATCCACACGGCAAGATCGTCGGCATGGGTAATCGTGACATAAGTCTCGGGCGCGATCGGCGGCCAATCATGGCGCCGATCGTGTATCGCGCCGCTCGGTGCGGCCGCTTGCACAGCGTCGGTCTCGGGCGGGCGCTGACCTGCTGGGGCTTGCAAGCTGTCAGCGGGGTTGAACTGATCGGCGTCGATCGCATAGCGCGATGCCACGCGCTTGGTTAAGGTGGTAAATTCCATCGCCTTTAAAAACCCAATCAGCTTCTCGGGCTCAGGAGTGCCAAGCCGCATCACGTCCCAATCAGCAGGAAGAGGCGTGTCGCATTTTAGCGTGACCAGTTCGCGGCTAATACGCGCCTGATCAGCAAATTCGATCAAGCTCTCGCGGCGTTTTGGTTGTTTGATTTCCGCTGCACGCTGCAACAGGCTATCGAGGTCGCCATATTCATTGATCAATTGCGCCGCGGTTTTAACACCTATCCCTGGCACCCCCGGAACATTATCGACGCTGTCACCCGCCAGCGACTGCACATCAATCACCCGCGCGGGGCCAACGCCAAATTTCTCCATGACAGCGTCATGCCCCATGCGCCGATCTTTCATCGTGTCGAGCATGTCAACGCCGTCCTCGATGAGCTGCATCAGGTCTTTATCAGATGAGACGATTGTCACTTGCGCGCCTTTGGCGCGCGCCGCTTTGGTATAACTCGCAATCAAATCATCGGCTTCAAAGCCTGCCACTTCCAGCGCGGGAATACCAAAGGCCTCTGTGGCGACGCGCACCAGCGGAAATTGCGGCACCAAATCCTCTGGCGGGGCACCGCGATTGGCCTTATAGGCATCATAAATATCATTGCGAAAAGAGCCGCCGGGCGGGTCGAAAATCACGGCCAAATGCGTCGGCGTGGCGGCGGCCTCCATGTCATCGCGCAACTTCATCAACATATTGCAAAAGCCAGAGATCGCACCGACCGGCAAGCCATCGCTCTTGCGCGTTAGGGGCGGCAAAGCGTGATAGGCTCGGAATATGTAGCTCGAGCCGTCCACCAGATAGATGTGATCGTTTTTTCCTAAACCCGACATAGCACGCCTCCTGCCGCATCATGCCAGTTCACGCGATGCAAAAAAACCGCTCAAGAACCACCATGCACATATTATTTGACGCATCGCCCGTCGATCTCAGCCTTTGCGAGCGCTACGCCGCGTGCTAATATCGCGTCAAAGGAAGCATCTATGTCTGACAGTAAGCCAAGCGCTATTAGCGCCCGCCACCTCACCAAAATTTATCAAGCCAGCAATAATCAACCACCCAAACAGGCCCTTAAGGGGATTTCCTTGGATGTGCCGCGTGGCTCTATCTTTGGCTTACTCGGCCCGAATGGCGCCGGCAAATCCACCTTTATCAATATTTTGGCGGGCTTAGTGACCAAGTCGGACGGCGATGTATCGATTTGGGGGTTCAACATTGACAGCAATCCAAGACAAGCGCGCGCCTCGATCGGGGTTGTGCCGCAAGAGCTAAACATTGACCCCTTCTTCACCCCAGCAGAAGCGATGAATATGCAAGCTGGTCTTTATGGCGTCCCAAAGTCGGAACGCCGCACAATGGAAATTCTCGACGCCATGGGCCTGGCCGACAAAGCCCATGCCTATGCGCGGACCTTATCGGGCGGCATGCGGCGACGGCTCTTGGTCGCCAAAGCCATGGTTCATAACCCACCCATTCTTGTTCTCGACGAACCCACAGCGGGGGTCGATATCGATCTGCGGAAGCAATTATGGGATCGTGTTGTCGAACTCAACCAACGCGGGGTGACCATCATGCTCACCACACATTACCTTGAAGAAGCGCAAGCCCTGTGCGACCGCATTGCCATTATCGATACGGGTCAAGTAGTCGTTTGCGATGATACGCCGGCGCTTCTCAGCCAAATCGACAATAAAACGCTCTTAATTCGTCCAAGTAGCGACATCGCTACGGCGCCCACGTTAACGCGCGCCAGCTGTGAGCGTCGTCCCGATGGACAACTGAGCATCACCTTCAACCCGAGTGAGACAGATGCAGGCCAAGTTCTCGCCCAGCTCGCCGATGCCAAAATTGGCATTCGCGATTTGACGACCGTCGGCGCTGAGTTGGAAACTGTGTTCTTAAAACTGACACGAAAAGCGAGCTAATGCGGGCGGCAAAAAAATCTGGGCTTTATAGCCTATGGTTATTTGTTGGCATTGCGGGGCTGTGGATGGCGGTCGGCAATTTCTCATTCTATAAGGCACTCACCGATATTTATCCGCCTGACAGCGACAATCTCTTATTCCTCTTTAGTATCAGCTTTACCTTCACGGCGATGATCGCCATTTTGCTTGCGCTTGTATGTTTCAAGCCGACCACAAAGCCAATTTTGATCACCCTCCTGATCATCTCGTCCTTGGCGGCTTATTTCATGGACACCTATAATGTTGTGATCGACGCTTCGATGATCCAAAATGTGTTTGAGACAAACCCGCAAGAGGCGGCTGATCTTATTAGCCCGACCCTATTCCTTTATGTGATTTTTTTTGGTCTGGCCCCAGCATGGGGGGTGGCGCGGCTTAATATTCGCTACCAGCCACTGCTTCGCGAAGTCGCAGCGCGGATCGTGTTTATTGTAGCGGCACTCGCAACCAGCCTCGCTTTGTTGTTTTCACAGAGCGCCACCAGCGCATCGTTTTTTCGGGAACATAAATCAGTGCGTTATTATTCAAACCCCGGCAATTATATTTTTGGCCTTGGCAAGCTCGCGCGCAATGCAATGCGCACATTGCAAAGCGAAACGCCGCTGGCCGAAATCGGGGCAGATGCCAAAATTCCGGAAACTGATGTGGGGCGAGAATTGGTGATCGTTGTCGTCGGCGAGACGGCCCGCGCCGATCGCTTCTCGCTTAATGGCTATGCGCGCATCACCAATCCATTGCTGCAAACACAAAATGTCGTGAGTTTCACCAATGTCACGAGTTGCGGCACGCTTACAGCCATTTCGGTGCCGTGCATGTTCGCGGCAGAAAAGGCCGGCGATTTTGATGTCGGAGAGGCGAAAACCACTGAAAATGCCCTCGACGTCTTAAAACATGCGCGCGTCCAGGTTTTGTGGCGCGATAATAATTCCAGCTCAAAAGGCGTCGCTGATCGCGTTGATTATCAAGACTTCCGAAACCCCGACAATAACCCCGTTTGCGACATTGAGTGCCGCGATGTCGGCATGCTGGCGGGATTACAAGATTATGTCGATGCGCAGGAGGCTGGGGATATCGTTATTGTTTTGCACCAAATGGGCAATCATGGCCCCGCCTATTATAAACGCTACCCAAAAGCATTCGAAAAATTTACACCTGCCTGCCAGACCAATGAATTGGCGAATTGTAGTCTCGACGAAGTTAATAACGCTTATGACAATGCCATTTTATATACCGACTATTTTCTCAATGAAGTGATTACATTTTTAAAAACGAACGATGATCGTTTTGAAACCGCGATGCTCTATATCAGCGACCACGGCGAGTCGCTGGGTGAAGCTGGTTTATTTTTGCATGGCATGCCAAATTTCGTTGCCCCCGACGAACAACGTAAAGTTCCCCTGATTCTCTGGGCAGGCCGGCATTATCAGGACCTAGGGATAGCCAATTTGCGCGCCAACCGAGATCAAGCGATAACGCATGACAATATTTTTCATGCCATTCTTGGCTTGGTCGAAGTCGGGAGCGAGGTTTATGACCCCACGCTCGATTTTCTGCGGCATACCCAAGCAGCGCATTAGCCTGTCTTGAGGCCGCCAAGATCAAGATCAACAAATCGACCCCCGTCGCGCGCCAGCGCTTCGAGCGTCGCAGCGGGCTTGATGTCGCCCCCTTCAGCCGCCAAGGCCTGCATGGTCGCCAGCACAGGCGCGGCGCCAATCAGATCACCATAAGCCATCGGCCCGCCTGTATCGGCTGGCCAGCCATAGCCGTAGGACCAAATGACATCAATATCGCTCGGGCGTTGGGCCTTATTATCTTCCAAGATCAACACGGCTTCATTGATCATGGGGTGTAGGCACCGCGCCAGAATATCAGCCTCGCCGAGGCCTGACTGGCCGGCCGGTATGCCCGTAATATCGGCAATTATTTTCTCAGTCACCGCCGAGGGTCGCCGCTGGCGGTCAGCATCATAATCATAAAAACCCGCGCCGACCTTTTGCCCACGCCGATCAAGCTCGCAGAGAGCATCGCGGATTGGGTTGGCGGTTTTAGCGCCCTTTTTCCACCCGATATCAAGGCCAGCAAGGTCGGACATCTGAAACGGGCCCATTTTAAAGCCAAAATTATTGAAGGCGGCATCAATGTCCCACGGCAAGACACCGCGATTAACCAGCGCATTCGCCTCGCGTTGCCGCGCGGCTAAAATGCGATTACCGACAAAACCTGGGCAAACCCCGACCAATGTTGCAATTTTGCCAATCGTTATTGCGAGTTGCATGGAGGTGGCGACCACATCATCGGCCGTCTCGCGGGCGCGGACGATCTCGAGCAATTTCATAACATTGGCGGGTGAGAAAAAATGCAAGCCGATAACATCGGCCGGCCGCGCCGTCACGGCCGCAATTTCATCAATATTGAGGGCCGATGTGTTGGTCGCCAGAATAGCGCCCGCCTTGGCGATACTGTCGAGTTTGGTAAAAATAGTTTTCTTCAGCCCCATATCCTCAAACACGGCTTCGATGATCAGGTCGCAAGATGCCAGCGCCGCCATGTCTAGAACGCCTGTTAAACGGCTCATCCGCGCCTCAACTTCTTCTTGTGGAAAGCGCCCGCGATCGGCAGAGCGTTGGTAGTTACCGCGGATAACCGCGAGTCCGCGATCGAGCGCTTCTTGTGTCGTCTCAACGAGCGTCACTGGAATGCCGACTGATGCAAAATTCATCGCAATACCGCCGCCCATCGTGCCTGCACCGATGATACCAACCGCCGACACGGGGCGCAGTTGTGTGACCTCCGGCAAAGCATCGATCGTGCGCGCGTTTTTCGTCGCGGTGTTCATATAATCGGCAATGTCGCTCATCATGTGGCCTCCTGTACCCCGCACCAACATGGCGCGAGCCTAGTGTTGCGATTTATTGGCCTTGGGGCAAGCCAGTTATGCTTGGTTGGTTAATTTATCTGTGCGCCTCACCTGCCCTGAGATCGGGAAAGAGACAAAATTCCCGATTTAGCGGAAATATTAGGCAAGCGACGAGTTTTGTTGTTCTCAGCAAATTTTGTGTTACGATTTTAATGTTCTCAATAACCAATGGTCTCGGTGGGGCACTGTGAAACATCGTAACCCTGCTTTGGCCACTTATTCAGAGGGAGGAGGAGTTATGGGACGACGTTTAGGCCTGTTATCGGGCTTTTTAATATTAGCGGGTAGCTTGAGCGCTTACGCCCAATCATCAAGTTCAGTTGATGAGATTGTGGTCACCGCTCGCGGCACCAATGAAAGCATTCGGGATATTCCCGTTGCGATTACCGTTATGGATGAGAAAAAACTCCAAAATTACGGTGTTGTTTCTTTTGATGATATTGCCCAAGTCGATCCGACTGTGAGCCTCGCGCGTGGTGCGTCGGGTAATGGTGGCACGATCTTCATGCGGGGTATCGGTCCAACATTTAGTAGTATCGGTATTGAGCAGTCGGTCGCTGTGATCGTCGATGGCGTCTATTATCCAAACGGACGGGTGATCAACGAAGGCACCTTTGACATGAAGCAAGTCTCCATTCTCAAAGGCCCACAGGCTCTGTTCTTTGGTAAAAATGCGACGGCGGGTGTGATCTCGCTCGAGACCAATAATCCAGGCGATACGGTAGAGCGCATTATCCGATCTTCCTACGAGGTTGAACAAGAGCAGTTCTCCGTCGAAGGTATTTTCTCGGCCCCCTTATCCGACAAGCTCGGCATGCGCCTCGCCATTCGGACATTGGACAGCAATGATGGTTATATGAAAAATACAGCCGTTGCTGACACCTATACGACGCGCGACGCGGCCAATGGCAACGCCGTAGCCGTCCTTAACAACCCGACACGGTCAGATGCTTACTGGCCGGGTGAGGAAAACAGCTATGCCCGTCTGACGCTCGATTATCAAGCAACAGATCGGTTGAGCCTCAACTTAAAACTCGCAATGGGCGATTACGAGACCAACTCCTCCACTGGTGGTCGTGAGCGCGGCGTGTGTAATGCCTTGAATGGTGTTCCGCATACGGTTGTAAATGGCGCTCCAGTCGCCGCAGCTGGTGAGGAATGTAACAAGGACTGGGCCAAAGCTGAAAACCAAATTCCTGCAGAAATTGCCGCAATGAACTCACGTATGGGTGCATTCGGCGGCCATCTAGGGGAAGATTTTGAATCAACCGGGATGACGCTGTCGGCAAAATATGAAGGCGATACGCACGACTTCTTGGCCGTTTTGAACTATCACGAGAATGAAACCAACTGGGTTGGTGACTATGATGGTGGTGGTATCACGGCAACTTTTGCTGGCGAGCATAACGAAATGGACAACACAGCGATCGAAGTTCGCATGAACTCAAAAAGCGATGGTCCTTTGAATTATGTTTTGGGCGCCTATTACCAAGACATGGAGCGTAGCTTCTTGCAAGACGTGCTGTTTGCCGGCGCGCGTAACTCAGCTGATCCAGCGCATGAATATGTCGCTTATGACAAGGATTCTGCGACCGATAATAAAACTGTGTCGGTTTATGGTGAGCTTCGTTACGATGTCAGCGATGCAACACAAGTCACCTATGGGGTGCGGTATATTGAGGAAGACAAGGATTCCTACTTTACGCAGCATTATGTAAACCCCAATTTCGCCCGCTTGTTCTTTCAAGGAACAATAACGGCTGACCAATCATTCGATGAAACGGTCTCGGAATTTACCGTCCGCCACGAATTGAATGATCAAGTCTCGATTTATGGTGCCTATAAAGAAGGCTATAAATCAGGTGGTTTCTCCAACAGTGGTATCTTGGGTGTGATTTCGGGTTCGGTTGAGGACTTCACCTTTAAGCCAGAGTCGGTTGATGGTTTTGAAGCTGGTTTAAAAGGCAGCTTCTTGAACAACAGCCTGACCGTTGCAGCGGAAGTATTCTCTTATGAGTATAAAGACCTGCAACTCGACTTCTTCAACGCACCTGTGTTTGCTTATGTAACCTATAATGCGGGTAGTGCTGATACCGAAGGCGCCGAGATCCAAGTGAACTATTCACCTGAAAGCTCACCAGGCCTCACGCTCATGGGATCGGTTGCTTATCTGAAGTCGCAATACGGAACCTTCATTGCGCCGTGTAATGCGGGTCAGTCAACGGCTCAAGGGTGTACTATCCTGCAAGCTGGGCAAGTACCGAAGCAGAACCTGTCGGGCTATGATCGTCCGATGGCACCTGATTTCTCGGGCTCGCTTGGCTTCGACTATGAGACCGCTGTTTCAGGAGATACCTATTTCGGCCTCGCCGCAAATTATATCTACAAAGGTGACCACTCGATCAGCGAGCTTGGCGCACCAGGCGGCACTCAAGAAGCCTATGGTACGCTGGATGCAGCCCTTCGGGTTGGCAATTATGCGCAAGGCTGGCAGTTCTCCATCATTGGTAAAAACCTGACGGACGAATATGCGGGTCAGTGGACACGCGACCAGCCAGGCTCGGGTGGCGGCACGGGTACGGCCAACGCCTTCCCAGCTGACTTGGAGATCTCTCCAATCGAACCAAGAACTTTGACCATGCAAGTGAGTTATAACTTCTAGGTTCACTGTGATACCCTACAGGAAGGGGGGGCTTCGGCCCCCCCTTTTTTATTAGGCTCTCTGTACTGGCTGGGGCGCGAATTTTCCCTTAGGCTGTTGCTAAGACGGTCAGTATTGCCCGCGCAGCGTAAACAGGAGAGCCATCCATGTCACATAATACCAACTTACCGAGTAGGCATGAAATTCAGTTGCTCCTTGCCACCAATGATACTGCCGCAGCAATCGCGGCACTGCGGGATGGTCTCCGCCACGGTGATGGGGGGGTCACGACGGAGCTAACACATGGCTTGCTGATCGAAGATGCCACTATTGGCGATAGCGTTGGCAGCCAAGAAACCCTGCCCGATCTCATCGTTTCCTTGTGTGCCGACGACCCATCGCAGCTCGTTGCACTTAGCGCGAAGCTGACGCCCCTTCTCGCGCCGCATATCGAAAGCAAGGCCTCCTATGTCTTTGGCGCGAGGCGTTACGAAATTCTAGCTGGCTGGGGGCCTGTGCGGATTTATTATGGTATTCGCCGTTTACCGGACATGACGCGGGACGCTTTCCAGGACTATTGGCGCGGGCATCACGCCGAGGTCGGCCGTCGTCTTATTCCCCCTTATAGCTATGTGCAGTCGCATGCCGATGCCGTCATTGGCGACGCGGCCAGCGCCGCGACGGGGCTTCAGGGCACAACCCTCGACGGCATTGTTACGGTGCATTTCCCAGATCTCGCCGCGGCCCAAAAACAGCTTGCCGACGAACGCGTGGCGACCGAAGCGCTCGAAGACGAAGCCCGCTTTATCGACCACGCCCGCGTGCAATTTGGCTTATATGGCTGTCAGATGGCGTGAGGGGGCACACCGCGTGGGGACAGTTTAAATCCCGAGCGCGTATAGCCAAACCTTGCCAAACGCGATATATAAAACGCCATTGCACCCGTAGCTCAGCTGGATAGAGCGCTGCCCTCCGAAGGCAGAGGTCAGAGGTTCAAATCCTCTCGGGTGCGCCATAATTTATAAATATAAACAGTATATTAGTAACCGCTACCCCAATATACTTAAAAAAATATAGTGTTTACATATCATTTACATTTTTTCTACACATTTGTCCTCATTCTTGTTACGCTCGATTTATCAATAAGTTGGCTATGTGGGTGTCAAAGTGAGTATGCGAGACGGAAGCAGCGACCGTATTGATGTCAAAAATGACGGTCGTGTAATTCTCTACAAAAGGGATGATGTCAAAAATCCGAAGTGGCAAGCTCGATTGAAAATTCCGGGATCTACCGGATATAAAATCGTCAGCACAAAAACCGCCGACCAACGAGAAGCAGAGCGTTATGCTCTCGATC
>JAYQUO010000020.1:0-33357 GCA_038147995.1 Rhodobiaceae bacterium
TTATTTTTTGCGTCACACCCACTGCGAGGGCGCCATCGGCATCAATTTTTTGCCGCATCATGAGCAAGGCATCAATAACGGTATTGCCCGTGATCACGATACGATCCTCGGGGATGTTTTCGCTCTTAAGGTTTGCAGCACTGGTCTGGGTTGGAGCAAAATGATATTGCGTCAAGCGTGCCGTGATTTGCCGATTGGCCTCTTCAGGCCAGGGGGCTTGCAGGTCATATGTGCGCAGCCCCGCCTCGACATGGGCGACAGGGACTTGCTCATAAAAACACGCGAGAGCGGTTGCCATGCTCGTTGTTGTGTCGCCATGCACGAGTGCAACGTCGGGACGGAAATCTGTCAGCACGTCGCGCAGCCCTGTTAGCACCCCTGTTGTGATGTCATACAGATTTTGTCCAGGTCGCATCAAATTAAGGTCGTAATCTGCTTCAATGTCGAAAATATCTAAAATTTGATCCAGCATGTCGCGATGCTGCGCCGTTATGCAAACGCGCGTCTCAAGGTGCGGCAGCTTTAGAGCTTTAACAACGGGCGCCATTTTAATGGCTTCGGGGCGCGTGCCAAAGACGATGAGTATTTTTTTCACATTGCTCTCCTATAAGCATCTGCGGTGATACTAGCAATTCGCGACCAGGTGAAGTCCTGCTCCACCTTTTGGCGCGAGGTTTCCCCCATGTGAGTGAGATCTAAGCTGAGCGCTTCGTCAAGGGTTTGCGCTAGAGCTTGCGGATCCGCTGGGGGGCACAATAAACCGTTTTCATGGGGCTGAACAAGTACCGGCAAACCGCCGACATGGGTTGCCACAACTGGCAGACCAGCCGCCATGGCTTCGAGGCAGCTGATGCTGGTGGCCTCCATCAGCGATGGTAAAATCGTAAGATCGGCAGCACTATAATAAGGTACAATTGCGTCATGCGTCAGAGAGCCGAGCATTTTGTAGCGGCCTGTGAAATTTTGTTCGAGATGCCTGCCCACTGTCTCTGCTTCGGGACCGTCGCCGATCAGCAAAAGTTTGAGCCTTGGGTTCTTGATTGCCGCTGTCGCCTTGGCGAGAAAGACCACGCCATTTTTCTCGACCAGACGCCGCGTCACGATCGCGACGATGTCGTTATCGCTGTAACCGAGTTCGCGCCGTAGTTTTGTGCGGGCCGCTGCATTTCGCGTAAACCGCTCGGCCACCACCCCGTTGGGAATGAATATTTTGGGTGCGCGGATGTCAAAAGGTATCTCGAGAAGCTCTTCGCTGGGCGCCAGAAACAGATCGGGTCGTTGGAACAGGCGCATAAGCTTTGTAATGCGGTATCCCCCTTTTTTGATCCGCTTTAAATAGCCCGAGGTGTGGTTGGTATAAGCAATCGGAACCGGCTTAGGAGATAAAAACTCGAGCGGGCGCATGCCATGAATATGAATAATGTCGGGCTTGAGGGATCCGACAAGCCGATTGATGTGGCGGTTGATTGTCAGACCGTAAACTGGGCCGATGAGACGCGGGGGCAGGGTATGTAAGGTAAGGTTTTTCTGTCCGTGATCGAGGCCGCCTGCCTTGGTCAGCAGGTGAATGATATGCCCCTGCGCGACTAAGGCTTGGCATAATTCGTAGACATGCGCGGCAATTCCGCCAGGGGAGGGAGGATAGTCGAGCGACACCATCAGGATCGTCTGAGATTGCGCCATTACGACTGCTCCAGAAAGGCCCGATAGGCACCATCTAAACCCTGCCGCAAGTCTATCTGCGCTTGCCAACCCATGGCATTTATTCTCGATATATCAAGCAATTTGCGCGGCGTACCATCGGGCTTGCTACTGTCAAAAACAAGTTTACCGTCAAACCCGACGACGGCACAAATTGTTTCGGCGAGCTGTCGTATCGTCACGTCGACACCGGTGCCGAGATTAACGTGCTGGGCATCAGAATAGTTTTTGAGCAAAAATAAAATACCAGCGGCGCAGTCATCGACATGCAAAAACTCACGCATCACTGTTCCCGTGCCCCAAACCTCCATATGCGGCTGTCCACTTGTTTTGGCTTCGTGTGCTTTACGTATCAGGGCTGGAATAACGTGACTGGTTTGTAAGTCGTAATTATCGCCAGGCCCGTATAAATTTGTTGGCATAGCCGAGATAAAATCGCAGCCATATTGTTTGCGGTAGGCTTCGCATAGTTTGATGCCAGCAATTTTTGCCAAAGCATACCACTCATTGGTGGGCTCGAGACTGCCCGTGAGGAGCGCATCTTCGACAATCGGCTGTTCAGCAAATTTTGGATAAATACAACTTGAGCCGAGAAAAAGAAGCTTTTCGACGCCGGCCTGATAAGCGGCATGAATCAGATTGCTCTCGATCATCAGATTATTATAGATGAAATCCGCAGGATAGCTGTCATTGGCGAGAATGCCGCCCACCTTGGCGGCACATATGATAACGGCGTCAGGTTTGTTCGACATCATCCAGGTCTGGACTTGGTTTTGGTCGACGAGATCACAGCTTGATCGATCAGCGGTCAATACTGTGCAGTTTTCGTTTTGTAACGCACGTGCAACAGCACTGCCCACCATGCCGCGATGCCCCGCAATGAAAATACGTTTATGGGAGATGTCATAAATCATGTTTTGCGTGGCCAGTTCGCTTTCAGTTAGAAATCAGCCAATTTGAGATCGGGCTTCGGTTGTTTGGCGTTGTGCAAGGCTATTCGCACCATTTCTTCAACCAAATCTTCGAGGCCCGTACTGGCCTCCCAGTCGAGCAATTGTTTGGCTTTAGCCGGATTACCAATCAGCAGATCAACTTCGGTGGGACGGAAATAGCGTGGATCAATGCGGACCAGTGTTTCACCCGTTTTGGTGTCGATACCGACTTCGTCGACCCCCGTGCCTTGCCAGTTTATCGTCCGATTAATTTGACTAAAGGCCAGCTCAACAAATCGCCGCACCGTCTCAGTTCGCCCTGTTGCGAGAACAAAATCATCGCCATGGTCATGTTGGACGATCCGCCACATGCCCTCGACGTAATCCTTGGCGTGACCCCAGTCGCGTTTGGCATCGAGATTGCCAAGATAAAGGCAGGCTTGCCGCCCAACCTCAATATTAGCAGCGGCCATGGCGATTTTTTGGGTTACAAATGTTTCGCCCCGCATTGGGCTTTCGTGGTTAAACAAGATACCATTGGAGGCGTGTAAACCATAAGCCTCACGGTAATTAACGGTAATCCAATACGCATATAATTTGGCGGCGGCATAGGGCGAGCGCGGGTAGAAGGGCGTTGTCTCGCTTTGAGGTACCTCTTGCACCAGCCCGTAAAGTTCCGAGGTCGAGGCCTGATAAAACCGCGTTTTATCAGACAGATTAAGTGTCCTAATGGCCTCGAGCAGACGTAAAGTTCCGATGGCATCGGCATTGGCTGTATACTCGGCCGTTTCAAAACTCACCTGCACGTGACTTTGGGCCGCCAGATTATAGATTTCATCGGGTTGGATTTCCTGCACCAGCCTGATCAGATTGCTGGTATCGGTCAGGTCGCCGTAATGCATGAAAAAACTGACGTTTTCCTCATGTGGATCTATATATATGTCGTCGACGCGGCTGGTATTAAAACTCGAGGCGCGGCGCTTCAGCCCATGCACAATATATCCCTTGGACAAAAGAAGTCGCGCCAGATAGGCACCGTCTTGACCCGTCACGCCGGTTATGAAAGCTGTTTTTTGTGCCATAGGCGCTCCCGTCGATCGCTATACGTATACACCATTTTTATAGTAGTTCGGCCGTTTCGTACCATATAAATCTGTTGCGCGATACCGCAGCAATCAAGCGGCGCGATCGATTGCCATTACTCGAATACGCTTTATGCTCGCTCCAGTGTTATTAATCTCAATATGGCGCTCTCTCGCATGTCAAAAACTGCCATAATTATAGGTATTACGGGTCAGGACGGAGCCTATCTATCCCGCCTCTTGCTGGAAAAAGGCTATCGCGTAATCGGTGCCGTGCGGCGTAGCTCAACCCTTACTGTGCCGCGCTTGGCCGAAATGGGGGTGATTGACGATGTGCATTTGCGCACGCTCGACATTCAAGAGCTCCCCAATATTTGCCGTCTGTTGGAGGAGACAGGCGCTCAGGAGATCTATAATTTAGGGGCGCAAAGTAGCGTGCAAGTGAGCTTCGCCCAGCCCATTTATACTGCTGAAACAGCAGGCTTGGGGACCATCCGATTGCTGGAAGCCATTCGCCTTACCGGCGGACAGGCGCGTTTGTTTCAGGCCAGCTCGTCGGAAATTTTTGGCCGCGAGCAAGGGGGCATGGTTACCGAGGCCACACCGATGCAACCGCGATCGCCCTATGGTGTCGCCAAATTGCTGGCGCACTGGTCGCTGGTTAACTACCGCGAGGCGCATGGCCTGTTTAGCTGTTCGGGGCTGATGTTTAACCACGAGAGCCCTTATCGTGGCCTCGAATTTGTCACCCGAAAAATCACAGCGAGTTTAGCGCTGATGGCGTGTGGCGGGCAGAATATTTTGCGACTCGGCAATCTTGATGCGCGGCGTGATTGGAGCTTCGCCGGCGATATGGTGAATGCCATGTGGCTGATGTTGCAGCATGATCAGCCCGATGATTATGTCGTGGCCTCGGGCGTCACCCATTCCGTCCGCGATTGGGTGCACGCGGCAGCCGCTTGCCTCGGTTTCGACATGAAATGGGAAGGCGACGGCATTGATGAGCGCGGGTATGACAGCGCCACGGGTCGAGAACTGGTCGCTATTGATAAGAATTTTTTTCGACCGAGCG
Organism: Rhodobiaceae bacterium; assembly: GCA_038147995.1. Classification (GTDB taxonomy): domain Bacteria; phylum Pseudomonadota; class Alphaproteobacteria; order RS24; family RS24; genus JAYODZ01. Next base: position 4,788 of record JAYQUO010000020.1, read on the forward strand.
AGCCCGAGTCTTTGGCCGGCAATGCGTCGCGCGCGCGCAAAAAGCTGGGCTGGTCGCCGCAGGTAAATTTTGAAACGCTCGTCGAAATGATGGCGAAAAGTGATTATGATCGTGCTAAATCAGGTGGAGATTGGTTTTAAAGCGGTCTTCTAAATGATTTGGATTTTTCAGCGGATAGCATCATTGCATGACTAAAAAAGCATCATTGGAAAAACCCTTAGGCGATATCCAGACAACACCCGAAGAGCGTCGGCGGGGGCTTATTATTCTTTTTATCAGCCTGTTGTCGCTGGGTATGGGGCAATCCTTGTTTTTTGCTCTGTTTCCGCCGATCGGGCGCGAGCTGGGCTTGAGCGAAATTCAAGTGAGTGCAATTTTCACCTTATCTGCAGTGCTGTGGGTGATTATGAGCCCGATTTGGGGAAGGATTAGCGATAATTGGGGACGTAAACCCGTTATCCTCATCGGGCTGGCAGGTTTTGGCGTATCAACTGGCGGCTTCGCGATCTTGTTGTTGGTGGGTCAGCAAGGCCTACTGCCCTTACTAACGCTTTACGTGCTGATGATTGCCGTTAGATCCATATTTGGTTTTTTTGGCGCTGGCACGCCGTCGGCGGCGCAAGCCTATGTTGCCGATCGGACAACCCGCAAAGAGCGGACGTCCGGCGTTGCAGCGATCGGAGCCGCATTTGGCATGGGTACAGTTGTTGGCCCAGGCTTTGCCGCCGCTTTGGCAGCCATACACCTCTTATTACCATTTTTCGCATTATCTATGTTTGCCCTTGGTGGTGCTTTGGCGGTCTCAATTTATCTGCCCGAGCGTCGCGCACCGAAATCTAAGCGGGGATCGGGCGCGAAGCCCCTCAGCCTAAAAGATGAGCGCCTGCGTCCTTTTCTATTCATGGGCGTTGTCGTCTCGTTGGCGCAGGCGGCCGTTATGCAGGTTGCTGCATTCTTTGTTATGGACTCGTTGCATTTGTCGACTTCGGATACGGCGCAGCTCGTTGGCATCGGAATGATGACGATGGCGATGGCGACGCTCTTCGCACAGCTGGTTGCCATTCCGCGACTAAACTTATCGGTGCGGATGTTGCTGCTGTCTGGAATTTGGATCACCATTATTGGCACCGGGCTTCTCTTGCTTCCTATTAGCCCTGGGCTTTTTGTGTGTGCTTTGACGGTGCAGGGGTTGGGCATGGGGTTACTGCGCCCGGGAGTCGCGGCTGGTGCCTCGCTTGCGGTCGACGGCGGAGAGCAAGGAGTTGCGGCAGGTTATATCAGTTCAACCGCGGCTGTTGGTATTATTTTCGTGCCGCTGATCGCTATGCCGGTCTACATGATCCACCATACGGGCCCATTTTGGATTGCCTTCGTTTTGTGCTTTTTAATGCTGTGGGTTTTACGGCGCTCGGATATTGAGGCTCTCTCTAACGCGGTTGATACGCGCGAAATTGAGCAAGAAACCCTGTCAAACCCTGATCGACACTCGAAATACTAAATAGGCGATGCGGCCTTAGAGCGCAAAACGACCCGCCGCTCGCCATTGCTCCATTTGCGATGCGACGACGCTGGCAAAGGCATGCGGCCGATCGAGCATGATATGATGATGCGCGCCAGGTATGTCGTAAAACGGTACGTCGGGGCGCACCGCGCGCACATGCTCACGGATCGCAGGTTGGGTGAATTCGCGGACATCGCTGTTATGGCTTAGGCCACCAAACATATAGGCAAGCGGAATATTGATAGCTTGCCACTTTTCCGAGAGATCAGACCCAATTGGAAAATCGTCATAGATTTTAGTGTCAAATTTCCATGTGAAGCCGGGGCCTTGGCGATCATCGCGGTTTACCCCATCAGCGATAGAGAGGTCGCGGATCGAATGGCGGGCGATATAATCGACGATGAATTCGTTTTCGCATGGCTGTTCGGGGAGTAGCCGGAAGCGCTGATAGGCCGCGTCAAAGCTGTCATAAACACGTGTCGGCGGCGAATCGGAGCGATCGTCATACCACTCTTTGTGGAACTCTGGGGGTGGCGAAATATAATCGCAGATCAGTGTGGCCGCTAGTTCTTCCCCATAAAGATCAGTCGCAACGACGCTAATCATGCCGCCAAAACTGTGGGCGATAATTGCGGGCTTACCTGCAAAGGCGCTGCCGCGTACCACTTCGATCAAAGCCTGAGCCATTATCTCGCGCGAATAATGCGGCAGCCAGTCACTGTCGCCCATGCCTGGAAAATCAAAAGCGACGATATGATAATGCGGCAGAAGGAGCGGGGCGATGAAGTCCCACCAGCGCGCATGCGCGCCATTGCCGTGAACCAGCACAAGGCCGGGCGCAGTCTGAGCCGGTTTCCACTCGCGCACTGCAATTTGGCGCCCCTGAAAAGGAATGCGGAAGCTACGGGGCGTTTGCGCTAAGGCCGTTTGGAACCAGACCGGTTGAAAATCGAGGCGTTCCCGCGCTGGAATAAGTGCCTGCTGGCCGCCATTGGTAACTGAAATAATGCCTTGTGTCATGGCGCAGAAACTAACGAAATTTCGGCAAATGCCAAGCGTGTTCATGTCGCATGCGATAAAATCAGCGCATCGCTTGACAAGAGAGGGTCTGCCCACTATTTTGCGCCTCAAATTGGCGGAAAGTCTAAGCCGCCTAGTCAAGGAGCAAGTAATGAAAGTCCGCAACTCTTTAAAGTCTTTGCGTGATCGCCACCAGAAAAACCAGCTGGTTCGTCGGCGTGGGCGGCTTTTCGTTATCAACAAAGTCAATAAGCGCTTTAAGGCCCGCCAGGGATAATCGTCGCAAGACTTTTTTGAGCCCGTGGTTTATTCTGGCTTTTTCATTGTTTTAGGTTTTTTTCTGTTTTTATGGGCGCACGACGCGCATCTGCGGCAACGTATTCGCGCCGCCCATCCACCATCGGGTCGGGATATTCCTTTTGACGGTGGAACGTTGCACGTGCTCAGCGAGGGACACCCGAGCGATCTCGCGCCGATCGTTTTGATACATGGATCGAGCGGGTCCGCCCGCGATGTGATGCAGGCTTTTGCACCGCATTTGCGCGCGCAGACGCAGGTGCTTGCTGTTGATCGGCCGGGTATCGGCTATAGCCGCAATGTTGTTTCCGACCATAAGCTCGCCCCTCCCGAGGAACAGGGGCGCGCCATCATGCAAGCCTTGGCGAAAATGGGGATATCGCGGCCCGTTATTGTTGGGCATAGCTGGGGTGGTAGTGTGGCGATGGCGATGGCGATGGCTTACGGTGATAAATTATCGGGGGTGATGACCATTGCGCCGCCGCTTTATCCTTGGAAAGGTAAGCCGGTCTGGTACGAGAAAATGGTAACAACGCCGATTTTGGGGCCTGTTTTTACGCATATGGTGTTAACAAAATATGGCCGCTCGCAATTACAAGCTGGTGTTAGCCGTAATTTTTGGCCCGAGGAAGCGCCTGCCGATTATGCGCGCGAGGTTGGTTTATCCCTAATTCTGCAGCCGCCGCAATTTCGTGCCAATGCTGTCTATAGTATGACCTTAAGCAATAATCTCTCTCATCTGTCGGAAAACTATAAGGCGCCCGACTGTCCACTGGTGCTGGTTTCGGGTGATCAGGACCAAACAGTAAGCTGCGAACGCAATATCAAGCGGTTTCATAGCAATTTTCCGACCAGCGAGATCATTATCTATGGCGGCGGTGGGCATATGATCCACCATACGAAAGCAGCCGACTTATCGCGTAAGCTTCTTGCAATGGCTGCGCAGGGTGAGGTCTGAGGCGTGTCTGAGGCTTATCAAGCGTTAAATCTCGACGGTGATAAACGATTTTTGATCATTTGCGACCACGCGAGCAATGTCATTCCGCCCGATCTCGGAACTTTGGGACTGCAGCCTGCGCAGTTATCACAACATATTGCTTATGATTTAGGAGCCGCCGACATTGCCCGCGGGCTTGCTACACGGCTTGACTGCCCCGCTATCCTCTCGGGCTTTTCGCGTTTGGTGATTGATCCCAATCGGGGGCTCGATGATCCAACCTTGGTCATGAAGCTGTCGGATGGTGAGATTATTCAAGGCAATGCGGATGTCGATGTCTATCGAAATAAAAGAGCTTTTCAGGATCGTGTTGATCGTTTCTACCAGCCCTATCACGATGCGATTGCGGCGGCGTTAGACCGCGCAACGGCGTCTGGCGTCAATCCGATTATTTTATCGGTCCACAGTTTCACCCCCGTCTGGAAAGGGGAGGAACGCCCGTGGCACGGCGCTATTCTGTGGGACCAGGACGGCCGCCTGCGCAATCATATGATGCGCTATTTCAGCGCTCTTCCAGACATCATTTTCGGCGATAACGAACCTTATTCTGGGCGTTTGAAAAATGACTGCTTATATCGGCATGCGACCAGCCGAGGTTTAGCGCATGGGATTATCGAAATTCGGCAGGATTTGGCGACCTGCGGTCAGAGCCAATTGATCTGGATTGATTACCTGACTGACATCCTCGGCCTTGCGGTCGCCGACGCCGACACGACCTGCAGGCGACTTTATGGTTCGTCGACCGATTGAACCCACTAAACGGGAATTTTAAGTCAGAAAAAGTAGCGCTTCGGTGCTTGTTTGACGCGGGTCATCTGGTATATTCGCGGCATCGACAAGGAGGACGTCAATGAGCGAACAATCTCAAGATTGGAGTAAAGAAATGGATCGTGGCGAGCATGAAGCTACCTATGATACTTTTCTGAACTATACAAAATATGGCTGCATCGCGGTTGCTTTTATACTGCTGGGCTTGCTGCTGTTCGTCTATAATTAAATCAAATTCATTCGGCTTAACGCTTAACGGTGAAGCCTAGTTTTATTCGTAAAGGGAGTGAGTATGAAACTCGTAGTCCTGAAAGAGGCCGATGCGCGCGAAGCGCGGGTCGCAGCCTCGCCCGAAACCGTGAAAAAATTCAAAGGTTTAGGGATTGCTGTAACCGTTGAAGCTGGAGCGGGTCTAAAATCTCAAATATCAGATAAAGCCTATAGCGATGCTGGCGCAAGCGTAAGCAAGGCCATAGCTGGCGCGCTGAAAGCGGCTGATATCATATTATCGGTTCGCGCGCCTGCCGTCGCACGCCTCAAGGGGTGTAAGCCAGGGGCTTTGTTGGTAGCGACGCTCAACCCACACGCCAATGCCGCTTTGATCAAACAATATGCGGCAACGAAGATCAGCGCCATGGCGATGGAACTCATGCCACGTATTACGCGGGCACAATCGATGGACGTATTGTCGTCGCAATCAAATTTAGCGGGTTACAAAGCCGTGCTTGATGCGACCGGCGAATATGGTCGCGCTTTACCCATGATGATGACAGCGGCCGGGACGGTTCCTGCAGCTCGTGTTTTTGTTATGGGAGCTGGTGTTGCCGGTCTGCAAGCGATTGCAACGGCGAAGCGTCTCGGCGCGATCGTCAGCGCCACAGATGTTCGCGCGGCCGCAAAGGAACAAGTCGAAAGCCTCGGCGGCAGTTTTGTTATGGTCGAACCTGATGCTGATGAGAGTGGCGAAACGGCCGGTGGCTATGCCAAAGAAATGAGTGCCGATTATCGTAAGCGACAAGCAGCGCTGGTGGCCGAACATATCGCAAAGCAAGACATTGTGATCACGACGGCTCTGATCCCTGGGCGCCCCGCGCCGGAATTGGTCACCCCAAAAATGGTCGAAAGCATGCGGCCTGGCTCTGTGATTGTTGATTTGGCCGCCGAACAAGGTGGAAATTGTAAATTGTCGCGCCATGGCAAGATTGTCGAGCATAAAGGTGTGAAGATTGTCGCACATGATAATGTGCCTGGCCGTCTGCCGGGCAATGCTAGCGAGCTTTTCGCGCGCAACCTGTATAATTTCATTGATGCTTTTTGGGATAAAGAGGCCAAAACTTTGGCCGTTAACTGGGAAGATGAAATCATCACTGGGATAGCCTTAACGCGTGATGGGGCAGTTGTGCACCCGATGTTTGACAGCAAGCCGGCGAAAAAACCGACTGCATCGAAATCCGCGACAAAAAAAGCGCCAGCGGCTCGCAGCGCAACTGCCAAGAAATCGGCTAGCGCTGCCAAAACTCAAACGAAACCGAAGGCGACAGCCAAGCCCAAGCGGTCTGGAGGTAACAAAAAATGATTTCACAAAGTGTATTTCTAATTAGCATTCTGGTTATGGCCGTTTTTGTCGGCTACTACGTCGTTTGGTCGGTTACACCAGCGCTACACACACCCTTAATGTCGGTTACCAATGCCGTGTCGTCGGTTATTATCGTTGGCGCTTTGGTGGCCTTGGGTAAAAGTGGCTTGGTCAATAGTGACGTCAGTTGGACGGTCCGTCTGCTCGGGTTTGGAGCCGTCGTCCTAGCTTCGATCAATATTTTTGGTGGCTTTCTTGTCACCCAGCGCATGCTCGCCATGTATCGTAAAAAAGAGAAATAGGAGTACGACATGTCGGTAAATTTAGCTGCTTTATTATACCTCGTATCAGGCGTTCTCTTTATTCTCGCTTTGCGTGGCTTAAGTTCACCCGAAACGTCGCGGCAGGGCAATTACTTCGGTATGGCGGGTATGGCGATCGCTGTTGCGACGACCCTCATTGGACTGGATGACGTTCAGGTCAATGATTGGTTGACCATTATTGCTGGCGTCGCTGTCGGTGGTCTGATCGGCGCCATGATTGCGCGGAAAATTTCCATGACCTCAATGCCTCAGCTGGTGGCTGCCTTTCACTCGCTTGTTGGTCTAGCTGCCGTTTTGGTGGCTTGGGCGGCATTTTTGGCGCCCGTTGCTTTTGATATCAGCAATGGCCTGGGCGGCATTAAGACAGCAAGCATGGTGGAGATGTCCCTCGGACTTGCCATTGGCGCTGTCACATTTTCTGGGTCGATTATTGCTTTTGCCAAGTTGCAAGGTTTGATGTCGGGTGCGCCAATCCTGCTGCCGGCGCGACACGCAATTAATATTGTTCTCGGCTTAATCATAGCCGGCGGTATTATCGCTTTGTGTGTGCAAGATATTCCGAGCCGCGACGTGTTTCTTGCGGTCACCCTGATTTCTTTCCTGATTGGTTTTTTGCTGATTGTTCCGATCGGTGGCGCAGACATGCCCGTGGTTGTCTCGATGCTGAACTCGTATTCGGGTTGGGCCGCAGCGGGGATCGGCTTTACGCTTGAAAATATGGCGTTGATCATCACCGGTGCGCTGGTTGGCTCTTCGGGGGCGATCCTGTCTTACATTATGTGCCGTGGTATGAACCGCTCATTTTTCTCGGTCATACTCGGCGGCTTTGGTGGCGAGACGGCTGCTGTCGGCGGCGCTGTGGAAACGCGACCTGTTAAGCAGGGGAGCGCTGAAGATGCCGCCTTTATCATGAAAAACGCCAATTCGGTTATCATCGTTCCTGGTTATGGTATGGCGGTGGCGCAAGCTCAACATGCCCTTCGCGAAATGGCAGATGAGTTGAAAAAGGCTGGCGTCAAAGTCAGTTATGCCATTCATCCCGTGGCGGGGCGGATGCCAGGCCATATGAATGTGCTCTTGGCAGAGGCCAATGTGCCATATGACGAAGTCTATGAGCTTGAAGACATTAACAGTGCTTTCGCACAAACCGATGTTGCTTTTGTGATTGGTGCCAATGACGTGACCAATCCATCGGCTAAGACAGACACGACGTCGCCGATATATGGCATGCCGATTCTCGATGTCGAGCGGGCGGGTACAGTCTTGTTTATCAAACGTGGCATGGGATCGGGTTATGCTGGCGTGGAAAATGAGTTGTTTTTCCGTGACAACACGATGATGCTTTTCGCAGACGCTAAAAAGATGGTCGAGAATATCATTAAGGCGCTGTAATACTCACCAGTGCCGCTCGGCTAAAAAGAAAAAGCGCCCCGATTGGGGCGCTTTTTTTATTCAAATAAAGGATCAAAAAACGATCTTAATATTTGCGTTTTCCGACAACTCCGCCTTCGCGTTGCGCGGCTTTGCGAGCCAGCTTGCGCACACGACGCACGGATTCTGCTTTTTCACGGGCCCGTTTTTCAGAAGGTTTTTCGTAATGATTACGAAGCTTCATTTCCCGAAAAACACCTTCGCGCTGAAGCTTTTTCTTCAGAACTTTGTAGGCCTGGTCGACGTTATTGTCGCGGACAGAAACTTGCACGGTTTATCAACTCCATTCTAAATCATAGGCATTTGTGCCTTGAAGGCTCATGATCTAGCAAAACCAGCATCATATGTCCAGCCTTGATACTTGTTTTTAGCCGCTATTTTCGCCATATTCCGTGCATGACTGATGCTACCACTTTGGATGAAATCCGGGCTCGTTTGCTAGAGGCGGCCCTACCCGACATCGCATTTGATGGATGGAGTGGCGATATTGTGGGGCGGGCGAGCAACTCCGCCAATATCGATCCAAATGCAGCCCTGCTGGCCTTTCCCAAAGGGGCAGATGATATGTTGGTGTATTTTTTCACCCAAGGCGACCACAGCATGCAAACGCGTTTGGCAGAAGCGCCGACGCCCGAGCGTATTCGTGATAAAATTTCAGCTGCCGTGAAAGCGCGCCTGCTGGCCGATCAAGACCATCGCGAAGCCTTGCGGCGGGCGATGGCAGCCTTAGCATTACCAGGGCGTGCAAATATGGCGATTAAGCTGACCTATCAGACCACCGACCTGATCTGGAGATGGGCGGGGGATCGCACAACGGATTATAATTTTTACAGCAAGCGAACCTTGTTGGCTGGCATTATAGGCTCAACCCGCTTGATCTTCATCAGTGATGAGAGTGAGGATTTTGCACAGAGTTGGGAATTTCTCGATCGCCGGATTGAGAATGTCATGCAGTTTGAAAAGTTGAAGGCCTCGCAGGCGGATCGCTTAGAAAAAGCTGGTGCGTTCTTAAAGGATGCGATCGGCGGGGCAGCGCGGTGGCGCTATGCTAGCCGTCGGAGCGCGGCATCAAGCGATTAACATGACCCATTTTTCGTCCCGCCCGCGCCTCGGCTTTGCCATAGAGGTGCAGGCAACAAGCGGGGTCTGAGGCAAAACTGCGCCAATCGTTTATTTCTTCTCCTAATATATTTGTCATGGCGACATCGCTATGTCGTTCGACCGAGCCAAGTGGCCAGCCAGCCAAGGCTCGCATATGTTGCGTGAACTGACTGGTGACACAGGCATCCATCGTCCAGTGGCCCGAATTGTGAACCCGCGGTGCGATTTCGTTGACCAGGAGACCTTGCTGCGTCACGAAGAGTTCAATGGCGAGAATGCCGACATAATCTAAGGCAGTGGCAATTTTATGGGCTATCTGCGCTGCTGTTGCGCACATGTCGTCTGACAAATTGGCGGGCACACGGCTGAGGCGCAAAATATGATTCTCATGGGTGTTTTCGGCCACATCGTAACAGAGTGTTGTGCCGTCTTCGGCGCGCGCAATGATAACCGACACTTCGGCGCTGAAGTCGATCAATCCCTCGAGAATGGCAGCTTGTCCATTCAGCGCCGTCAGAACGGCGTCAAAATTATCGTCGCTGTTGATCCGCCACTGGCCCTTGCCGTCATAGCCAAAGCGCCGGGTTTTCAATATGCCGATCCCCCCTAAGGTTTTCAGTCCAGCTTCGAGATCAGCGCGCGTATCAACTTGAATAAAAGGTGCGACGGCAATACCCAGATTTTTGATAAATGTTTTTTCGATCAATCGATCTTGCGCCACCTCTAAGGCAGCGGCAGATGGTGCCACGGGTTTAAGCGTTTCCAAGAAACGGACTGTCTCGACTGGAATATTCTCGAATTCATAAGTGATGCGATCAAGGTTGCGCGCAAAGTCACGCAGAGCATTTTGATCGGAATAATCGGCTTTAACGTGATGCGTAGCTACATCGGCTGCGGGGGGATGTTCGTCGGGGCTGAAAATATGGACGCAGAAACCAAGAGCACTGGCCGCTTGAGCCAGCATCCGCCCGAGCTGTCCTCCGCCTACAATGCCGATACGACCCCCAGGGGTCAAAGGGCTGGTCGTCACTGTGGGCGCTCCGCGACAGCATCTGTTTGTGCTTGTCGCCAAGCTTCCAGGCGGCCGGCGAGCGCCGTGTCGGTTGTGGCCAGAATAGAGGCCGCCAACAAGGCTGCATTGATGGCACCAGCGCGGCCAATGGCGAGCGTGCCAACGGGCACACCAGCAGGCATTTGCACAATCGACAAGAGCGAGTCTTGTCCCGATAGAGCCTTGCTCTCGACGGGCACGCCGAGAACGGGGAGGCGGGTCATCGCGGCTGTCATGCCCGGCAAATGCGCGGCGCCGCCGGCGCCAGCAATAATCACCCGCAAGCCTCGATCGGCGGCCGTTTTTGCATAGTCATAGAGGCGATCGGGGGTACGGTGGGCTGAAACTATGCGCGTTTCATGGGCAATGCCCAGCTCGTTCAGGGTATTGCCAGCATGCTGCATGGTTTCCCAGTCCGATTGGCTTCCCATGATGATACCAATAAGTGGAGCGTCTGACACCTTCTGTCTCCTCGGTCCTTTTGCACCCGGAAAGCGCGGAGTTAACAGCAATTAACGGGCAAGATCAAGCGTTGTTGCTAAAAATCTCTTGCGCCAATGTCGCGATTTTGTCACCCTTGAGAGGGAGCGACGTGGAGGAAATGTAATGCATCAGACGCGTATCGATAGCCTAAAACGGCAACATCATGAAATCGAAGTAAAAATTAACGAGTTGCAAAAGCAACCCAAGCCTGATGAGACGACTTTAGCGCATCTCAAGCGCGAAAAATTGCGCCTCAAGGACGAATTAGCGAGTTTCGCTTAAATCCATCCGAGCCCGACGGCGCCGACCCAAAGCAAGCGCGAACCGACGAGGAAGCTTCCGGCATAGGAGACGGCGTAAAATATGTCTGTGCGGATGAAACGAAGCAAATAAGCACCCAGCAGTACGCCGATTGGCGCTAGAGGGGTTAAAACCATCGCGTAAGAGATATTTTCGGTCGAAAACTGCCCCAAAAAGAAATAGGGCGGGACTTTGATCGCATTAATGGCGGCAAATGTAATCGCCCCTGTTGCGACGACGCTCTCCTTGGCTAGTTTTTGCGGTAAAATAAAGATCTGGAAGGGTGCCCCGCCAGCATGGGCGATGAAGCTCGTAAAGCCGCAGGCTGTGCCGCTCGCCGCCGTAACAGCCTGACCAGGGCGCCATGCCGTCGCTTTGGCACGATTAAACAGCCAGTAATCGAGTGCGAAAACAACGCTAATGCCGCCAATAATAACACGCACGAGATCGTCGCTGGTATATTCGGCTAGCGCCCATCCCAACCCTATTCCGACCACCGTATAGGGAACAAAACGAGTGAAAATGTCCAGACGCATATTCTTGCGATGCACATAGACATTAACAATATCCATAATGATAAGGATCGGGAGCATAATCGCTGCCGCTTGTAGTGGCGGCATGACGAGTGCCATGATGGGCATCGCTAAGACACCCAAGCCCATACCGAGGCCACCCTTTGATAGCCCCATGAGCAAGACGGCAAGACTGGCCGCCGACCAAAAAAGTGGATCGGCGGACAAGGTTAGTCTTTGTTAAAAGCGGCAAAAACATCATCGGCGGACAGGTCGTCACGCACCGCTGTGTCTGCCTCATGCTCCGTTTCGGGTGTCATATCGGGAGCTGGCATGACTGTGTCGTCAGCATCCTTGAGCATTTCGCCTGTTGCACCCGCGGCTTTGGCTTCGGCTTTGCGGCGCCGTTCTTCACGGCGGGCGGCGCGACCAACTTCGTTATCAAGCTCAATCTGGCTGCTAAATCCCAGAGAAACAGGATCGACGGGTTTGATATTGGTCATATTCCAGTGGCTACGGTCGCGAACGCTTTGGATTGTCGTTTTGGTGGTTCCGACCAAGCGACTAATTTGAGCGTCATTAAGCTCCGGATGGTTCCGCAAAAGCCAGGCGATCGCATCGGGACGCTCTTGGCGTTTCGACAAGGGCGTATATTTGGCACCTTGACGGGGCTTGGTGTCGGGAATATCGCGTTTGCTCTCCGACAGGGTAAGCTGCGCTGTGGGGTCGTTTTGGCAGCGCTCAATTTCTTCGCGACTTAACTGGCCATTGCTTATAGGGTCCATGCCTTTGATGCCGGTCGCAACGTCACCATCGGCTATGCCGCGCACTTCTAACGGGTGCAAACCACAAAATAAAGCAATCTGATCAAAGGTCAGAGCGGTATTATCGATAAGCCATACGGCAGTTGCCTTGGGCATAAGTGGGGCTGACATAGCTTCTCCTTTTGTCCAAAAGCCAAATTCAGCATTCAGACCAATGTTCATAATTTCAGGGAACGCCCCTTATATAGTCCGAAATCAAATCTGAGAAAAGCCCTTTTACGCGCTGCAATCGAGAATGATTTTTCCAATATGAGCGCTGGTCTCCATTTTAGCATGGGCTTTGCCGGCTTCCGCTAAGGGAAAGACGCTATCGACAACACTGCCAATGGTCTCGCCGACATGCGGCCAAATTTCGCGGGCGACCTCGTCCGTCAAGCGTGTTTTCTCGTCGATCGACCGAGCGCGCAAGGTTGAGCCCGTAAGTGTCAGATTTTTCAGCATAACGGGCATTAAGTCGACCTCGACCTTAGAGCCGTTAAGGAAGGCAATATTTACAATCCGTCCGGCCCGCGCGCTGGCCGCAATATTGCGCGCTACATAGTCACCGCCAACCATGTCGAGAATGACATTGACGCCCTTGCCTTGGGTGATTTCTTGAATGTCTTCGACAAAATCCCTATTGCGATAGTTGATCGCTGAATCCGCGCCAAGTGCGAGGCATGCGGCGCATTTTTCGTCCGAACCAGCGGTAACGAAAACAGTGGCGCCGCGTAATTTTGCCATTTGAATGGCGGTAACGCCGATCCCGCTGCTGCCGCCATGGATGAGCAGCGTCTCACCCGTGTCGAGATAGGCATGTTCGAAGACATTCGCCCACACGGTGAAAACGGTCTCTGGCAAACTCGCCGCTGCGACATAATCCATATCCGCTGGTATCGCTAGCGCATGGTCTTGGTGTACACAGGCATATTCGGCATAGCCACCGCCCGCAACAAGGGCGGCGACACGGTCGCCAATTTTCCATTTCTTGGCGCTAGAACCAGTCGCGACCACCTCACCGGAAAATTCTAGCCCCATAATTTCAGATGCGCCGGGCGGGGGTGGGTAAAACCCCATACGTTGATAGCAATCGCCGCGATTAACGCCAGCGGCGTGAATGCGCACCAAAATTTCATCTGTTTTCGGTTCGGGGATTGCGACCTCAGTGATAAACAGGCTTGCGGGTGTTTTGTCTGGGCCTATCGCTATCGCGCGCATCAGCGTCTCTCGGGTCATGTTTTTCCTCTGGTCAGTTCTGTTAACCTTTCTTAGACTGTTCAGCATGTACAAGGCAAGCCGCTCACAATGCTTGTTGGGCGAGGGAGGGGATTTATGAGCGAGCTCGAAGAACCAAAGCCAAGCGATGTGCTGACCGCCTTACAAAAAGAGGATTTAGCTCTTTTTAGTCGTGATGAACTTGCGGACCGAATTGCAATTCTCGAAGCCGAGATAAAGCGCAGCCAAGCTGCTCTGAATAGCAAACAGGGCTCCCACGCTGCCGCGGAAGCCCTGTTCAAAACCTAATTGTTGCTTGGCTTAGGAGCCAATAAAGCCGTCAAATTTCTTATTAAAGCGGCTTACGCGGCCACCACGGTCAACCAGAGTTTGCTGGCCTTTGGTCCATGCTGGATGTGTTGTTGGATCAATATCCAGCGTCAGGGTCGCCCCTTCTTCACCATATGTTGAGCGTGTCTGATAGCTCGACCCGTCATTCATTACGACGGTGATCATGTGATAATCTGGGTGGATGTCCTTTTTCATGACAAAATCCTTCATAACTCTCTTGGCGCGTGTCTTAACCTAGCTGACGCCGAAAGGCAAGCCCTGATCGCCACATCAAAACGCGCCGCAAATTGGCCAGTGAAAAGGCCAAAGAAAGAATTTTTGGCGCATGGCCTTTCGGTGCTTGTGCTGATATAAACAGCCGCACAGCTTAAGGATAAATGATACAGAATGCAGGATAATTCGGGTCTTACACTGGAAGAGCAGGCGAAACGGCGCGGTCGTTCGGCGAAGCTTCGCCCGTTAATGGCCTTGATGCCATTTGTACTGCGTTACCCGTTGATGTTGGTCGGCGCTCTGGTGGCCTTGGTGGTCGCGACTTTAGCGGCCCTTGTCATTCCTGTATCGGCTCGATATCTCATCGATCAAGGATTCTCAGCGACCGATAGCGGCATTATTGACCAGTATTTTTTAGCTATGATGGTGGTTGCCATCGCGCTGGGGTTGGCTAGCGCGATCCGGTTCTATTTTGTCTCATGGTTAGGCGAGAGAGTTACGGCTGATTTGCGCCGTTCGGTTTATGATCATGTAACGCGTCTGAGCCCGGCTTTTTTTGAAACCGTGCGAACTGGTGAGGTGCTATCGCGCCTGACTGCCGATACGACGCTGATTAAAACCGTTGTTGGCTCCTCGGCCTCCATTGCCTTACGCAATTTTTTCATGTTCATCGGCTCGGCGGCCATGCTGGTCTTCACCAGTCTGAAGCTCTCGTCCATGGCAGCCCTTGCTTTGCCCCTAATTATTATCCCGGTCATTGCCTTCGGGCGCTTGGTCCGCCGCTTATCCCGCGCCAGTCAAGACCGCTTGGCGGACACCAGCGCGCATGCTGCTGAAAGTCTCTCGGCGATGCAAATTGTCCAAGCCTTTACGAATGAAGATAATGATCGGCAGCGTTATGGTGATGCTGTCGAAGCTTCCTTTTTAGTCGCTCGGCGGCGCATTTCTGCGCGTGCCTTGCTGACAGCTCTCGCCATTGTTTTGGTTTTTGCCGGCGTAGTGGGTTTGTTGCGGGTCGGCGCACAGGATGTCATGGACGGCCAGATGACGGGTGGTCTTTTAAGTCAATTCATCCTCTATGCTGTTTTGTGTGCAACTTCGATCGGCGCTTTGTCAGAAGTGTGGGGCGATGTTCAGCTCGCGGCAGGTGCGACGGAGCGTTTGGTGGAACTGCTCGAGGTCGAGCCAGAAATTCGTGCGCCCGAAAATCCCTTAACGCTCAAGCAACCCGTGACCGGAACTTTGCAGTTCGACGCAGTCAGTTTTTATTATCCAACGCGGCCAAGCGATGCAGCGCTAAAAAATTTCTCGCTACAGGTTAAGCCGGGCGAAACCGTCGCTCTGGTCGGGCCATCAGGCGCCGGTAAATCGACTGTATTTCAGCTTTTGCCACGGTTTTACGATCGGCAATCCGGCTTGATAAGCGTTGACGGTGTCGACATTAAAGCGCTTGATCCCGTTGATTTGCGGCGGGCTATGTCGATAGTGCCGCAAGAAACGGTTATTTTCGGTCTCTCGGTATATGACAATATTTGCTTTGGTTCTCCGCAAGCTAGCCGCGCCAGTGTTGTGGCAGCAGCTCAAGCAGCCCATGCGCACGAGTTTATCGAGAATTTACCAAACGGCTATGAAACCGAACTTGGCGAACGCGGGGTTAATCTCTCAGGCGGCCAACGCCAGCGCCTCGCCATTGCGCGGGCGATTTTGCGCGACGCGCCGATCCTCTTGCTCGATGAGGCGACCAGCGCACTCGATGCCCAAAGCGAACGGCTCGTGCAGGATGCTCTCTCAGCTCTGATGCGCGGTCGCACCACATTGGTGATTGCCCATCGATTGGCGACCGTGTTACAGGCCGACCGGATTGTTGTGATGGATCAGGGGCGGGTGGTGGCCTCGGGGCGGCATAATGAGTTGGTGCGCGCTGGCGGTCTTTATGCCGAGCTTGCTAAACTGCAATTTGGACTGTCGGCGGCTGAGTAAGCTTAACGTGCAATTTGTTTTTGTAAGTCGTTGAACAGGGACGCATTGGCGGCCACAATATTGCCGCTGGTTAAGAAGCCATCGCTGCCATCAATATCGCTGACCATACCGCCTGCTTCTTGCACAATAATGGCGCCGGCAGCAATATCCCATGCTTTGAGGCCACGCTCCCAATAACCATCGACACGACCCGCGGCAACAAAAGCCAAATCAAGGGCAGCCGACCCAAAACGGCGAACACCTGCGACTTGCGGTAATAAGCTGTCCATATCGCGCATGAATTTATCGGGCTCCGAGCGGCCTTGATGCGGAATACCCGTTGTGAAAACGGCGTCACTCAAGCGCGTGCGCGCTGAGACCCGCAGCCTGCGATTATTTAAAAAAGCCCCCGCACCGCGCTCGGCGACAAACATTTCATCTGTGATCGGGTTGTATATTACCCCAGCGACCACGGCACCTTCACGTTCTAAAGCGATCGAGATCGCAAAAATAGGAATACTATGCAGAAAATTTGTGGTGCCATCGAGCGGATCCACAATCCAGCGATGGGTTTTGTCGGGGCCTTCAACGGCGCCGCGCTCTTCCATTAAAAAGCCATAGCCTGGGCGCGCGCGCGACAATTCTTCAAAAATGGTTTTTTCAGCCCGAATGTCGGCTTGTGATACGAAATCTCCCGGCCCCTTGGTCGAAACTTGAAGGTTTTCAACTTCGCCAAAATCGCGTCGTAGGCTGCGGGCCGCCTTGCTGGCCGCCCCCATCATGACATTCATCGCAGGAGAGAAAAGGGCCATTAATCAGCCCGACGAAGATAGGTTACTTCTTCGGTATCAACCACAATCCTGTCGCCTGTTTCGACAAAAGGAGGCACCATAACGCGGACACCGTTTTCCAGCATTGCTGGCTTGTAGGAAGATGCTGCTGTTTGGCCTTTAACCACCGGCTCTGTTTCACGAATTTCGAGCGTGACATGTTGCGGTAGCTGCACACCAATCGGCACACCTTCATGCGATTCAACAACCACCATCATACCATCTTGCAGAAAATCAGCGCGCTCGCCTAAAAAGTCGCGCGCCAATTCGATTTGGTCATAAGTTTCAGTGTCCATGAAACTCAATGTGTCATCGCTGGCGAACAAAAACTGATAATCGTTCTGCTCGAGCCGAACGCGTTCTACCGTCTCAGATGAGCGAAAGCGTTCATTAAGCTTCGAGCCAGTGAGCAGGTTTTTCAGCTCAACCTGAGCAAAAGCACCGCCTTTGCCCGGCTTTACATGTTGCACTTTTACAGCCGCCCACAATGTATCATTGTGCTTGACCACATTTCCGGGGCGAATTTCGTTACCATTAATTTTCATGATGTCACCTGTCGCGAAATACTGCGCTCTGATAGCACCCCGTGCCGCGAAAACAAAGTGCTAAATTTGGCGTACGGCTAGGCGTTAAAGCAGGCGTTGAAATCGCTGACCGCTTGGCGCGGGCCGCCATGGTGGTTCCAGACGCCATTGCTCACGGCGATAAAATCGGCTCCAGCGGCAATTAAGGACGGGCAGTTCGCAACGGTTATGCCGCCGATGGCGACGCAAGGCATGAGCGTGACTTCTTGCCACCAGCTTAAAATGTCGAGATCGGCACGCGATTTAGGTGCTTTCGTGCCTGTATCGAAAAAGGCGCCAAAGGCAACATAGTCAGCTCCATCTTCGCCCGCTGTCATGGCGAGGTGGCGCGAATTATGGCATGTTACCCCAATAGTGAGATCCTCACCCAAAAGGCGTCTCGCGTCGCTACACGACATGTCCTCTTGGCCAATATGGCAGCCGTCAGCGCCGAGCGCTTTGACAAGATCAGGGCGATCATTGAGCAAAAAAGCGACGTCATGGGCGTGCGCGATGGGCAACAATATGTCACAAGCGCGCTTAATCGCGTCATCGCCGGCAGGCGTTCCGTCGAAGGACTTCAACCGCAACTGAAAGCAAGCGACATCTCCCCCATCAAGAGCTTGCTTGAATGGCTCGGCGAAGCTCTCGGGGTCAATTGTCCCCGGGCTAATAAGGTAGAGACGGCACGTCATTACCGCCCCGTTTGCCCACGATGCCGTAATTTATGATCGGCCAAGACACAGGCCATCATCGCCTCTCCGACAGGTACGGCGCGGATGCCGACGCAGGGGTCGTGGCGACCTTTGGTGATGATTTCGGTTTCCTTGCCGTCGCGGTCGACCGTTTGACGCGGTGTGAGAATGGACGAGGTTGGTTTGACGGCAAAGCGGACAACAATATCTTGTCCGCTCGAGATACCGCCTAAAATACCGCCCGCGTGATTGCTCAGGAAATTGGGCCCATCCTTGCCGGCCCTTAATTCATCGGCATTGCCTTCTCCCGTCAGCGACGCGGCTGCGAAGCCGTCACCAATTTCGACGCCTTTCACGGCATTGATGCTCATCATGGCAGCTGCCAGATCGGCATCGAGTTTGCCATATAGGGGCGCTCCCCAGCCAGCGGGTACGTTGCGGGCATGGATTTCGATAACGGCACCACATGAGGAGCCAGATTTACGAATGCCATCGAGATAGTCTTCCCACGCGCTTGCGGCGATCGGGTCAGGGCACCAAAAGGGGTTGTTTTCGATGGCCGACCAGTCCCAATTGTCGGGGTTGATTTTGTGCGGGCCTAATTGCACAACAGCGCCAGTAATTTCCACACCGTCAATGATTTTTCGCGCGATACCACCGGCAGCGACCCGAGCCGCTGTTTCGCGGGCCGATTGTCGTCCACCACCGCGGTGATCACGAATGCCATATTTGGCGTCATAGGTGTAATCGGCATGCCCCGGACGATAGAGGGCTTTAATGTCGTCATAATCTTTTGACCGTTGGTCGGTGTTTTCGATCAAAAGCTGGATGGGCGTGCCGGTTGTCAAATAATCCTCGGACGCGCCATCTTTGACAACGCCGGATAATATTTTAACCGCGTCTGGTTCCTGGCGTTGTGTTGTGAAACGATTTTGCCCCGGGCGGCGGCGATCAAGCCAGTGTTGGATCTCGGCTTCCGAAATCGTTAAATTGGGCGGCGTGCCATCGACAACGCAGCCAAGGGCTGGGCCGTGCGACTCTCCCCAAGTTGTAACCCGAAACAAATGTCCAAAACTATTATGCGACATAAATCGTTCAATCCTCGATATTTTGCATCATGCCGATGGCATTATAGCCCGCATCGACATGGTGATTTTCACCCGTGACGCCCGCGCCAAGGTCTGACAGGAGATAGAGTGCGGAGTTGCCGACTTCTTCAATTGTCACATTACGACGCAAGGGTGCGTTTTCCTCATTCCACTTTAGCATCATCCGCAATCCCGATATACCAGCTGCCGCCAGCGTCTTGATGGGGCCAGCGGAAATCGAGTTAACGCGAATATTTTGCGGTCCCAAATCGGCCGCAAGATAGCGCACGCTAGCCTCAAGCGCCGCTTTAGCAACGCCCATCACATTATAGTGGGGGATTACTTTCTCGGCGCCAAAATAAGATAGGGTCAGCATGGAGCCGCCATCGGTCATGAGCGGTTCAGCGCGCCGGGCGACCGCGGTGAAGCTGAAGCAAGAAATATTCATGCTCATTAAAAAATTAGCTTGCGATGTATCAATATACCGCCCTGTCAGCTCATCCTTGTCCGAATAAGCGATTGCATGCACGAGAAAATCGAGCTTGCCCCACTCTTTTTCCAATGTAGCGAAAACCTTATCGACGCTGTCTGCATCGGTAACGTCGCAGGGTAGCACGAGCGAGCTATTGACACTCTCGGCGAGAGGTTTGACGCGCCGCTCGAGTGCCTCGCCTTGATAGGTGAAGGCCAAGCTCGCGCCAGCATCGGCGCAGGCTTGCGCAATGCCCCACGCGATCGAACGGTTGTTTGCAACGCCCATAATTAATCCGCGTTTACCTGCCATCAATGAATTCGTCATCATTTCCCCCAAACTTGCTTTAATTCTGGTATAAACTGGCTCGGCACCGATGCCCAGACCTGATTTCTGCCCAAAAATAGTCGAAAGGGCAAGGAGAACGAGATGGATTTTGATAACCCGCCTGCCGAGCCGATGGCGATTTTTGCCGATTGGCTCAGCGATGCTGAAGCAAAAGAGATCAATGATCCTAACGCTATGGCTCTGGCGACAGTAGATTCTGACGGCCTGCCGAATGTTCGTGTCGTTTTGCTGAAGGGCTATGATCAGCGCGGCTTTGTCTTTTACACCAATTTGCAGAGCCAAAAAGGGCAGGAAATAGAGGCTTCGGGGCGGGTGGCTCTAAATTTCCATTGGAAAAGTCTGGCGCGGCAAGTCCGTGTCCGCGGCACAATCGAGGCCGTTTCTGACGCTGAGGCGGATAATTATTACCATTCGCGGGCGCGGCAGAGCCAACTAGGCGCTTGGGCCTCGGCGCAGTCGCAGCCCTTGGCTGACCGCGCAACGCTTGAGGCAGCCTATCGGCATGTCGAAGAAAAATATGCCGCGGCAGAGCAAATCCCGCGACCAGCGCATTGGTCGGGCCGCAGGGTGGTCCCTACCACAATCGAGTTTTGGCAGGATGGCGCGTTCCGATTGCATGACCGCGTCGTGTATAAACGGCTATCTGAGGGGTGGACGCATGGGCGTCTTTATCCGTAAAACAAGCTAATGGAAAACGCTGTACCAAAATATGACATGCAACAGGCTGGACTGCGCATTCGACTAACGAGTGCGTTGGCGGTTGTGGTTGCTCTTTGCCTGATTGCCATGAAGGCCCACGCTTGGATTGTCACGGGTTCCGTGGCTTTGCTGGGGTCTTTGCTCGACTCTGTTCTTGATTTCAGCATCTCATTTATCAATTTTTTCGCTGTGCGGCACGCATTGATGCCGGCCGATAATGAACATCGCTTTGGTCATGGTAAGGCCGAGGCGCTGGCGGCTTTGGGGCAGGGCATGATTATCGCTCTGTCGGCTTGCTTTTTGGCTTGGCGTTCCGTTGAGAGCTTTATGGATCCGCAGCCGCTGGCGCATGGCGCAGTCGGTATTGTGGTGATTTGCATTTCAATCGCCCTCACGCTTTTATTGGTGCTGGTGCAACGCCGCGTGGCGGCGCAAACGGGCTCGCTGGCGATTGCTGCGGACTCGGCGCATTACGAGGGTGACCTCTATATGAATGTCGCCGTGATTGGCGCCATTTTGTTAGCGGATTTTGCCGCCCTTCCGATTGCTGACCCGGTCCTAGGCTTGGTCGTTACGGTTATTTTGTTGCGCAGTTCGCAGTCCATTCTCGTTAAAGCTGGCAAGCAGTTAATGGATCATGAGGTTAATGACCAAACGCGCGATAAGATCCGCGATATTATCACAGCCCATAAGGACGTATTGGCCATGCATGATTTGCGGACTCGTCGGTCGGGTACGCAATTATTCATCCAGTGCCATATTGAGCTTGATGGATCGATGTCTTTGAACCGCGCACATCGAATTTCAGATGAAGTTGAAATGAACCTGCTCGAAGTTTTTCCAGCTGCAGATATTCTCATCCATCAAGACCCCGAGGGGCATGAGGATATTTCCGAGCTCGAATTAAGTTAGTCGAGATAAGCGCTCGGCATGACGCTTCGGTAACCTAAGTTTTCAAGCATAGCGGCGACGGCCAGCGAGGTTTTATCTTCATATGGTGGCGCAATGATTTGCATGCCGATCGGTAATCCGTCTTGATCAAGCCCCAAGGGAACCGATGTTGCAGGCAGACCGCAATTGGTTGGCACGCCTGGCCATAACAACAAATCATTATAGGCCCGATCGTGTCCATTGACTTGCATACGTCGCGCGAAAAAATCTCGGTCTTGGGTGTGCGGCACCGCAGCGCGGGCTGTGACGGGGCAGAGCACGACATCGACTTTGGTGAAGAGATCCATCCATATGTCTAAATAACGCGCGCGCTGTTCATTCATGCGGATCCATTCGGCATGTGGCACGCCGTTGGCGCCATCTTTCGACGTCTGGGCAGCCATCACCGCATTGAGCAAGAAGCTGTAAACCTCATGGTGTTCTTCGAGGTTGAAGGGTGGCTTTACCTCGAGCCGCGTCGCACCTGCTGTGACCAAGCTATTGGCAGCTTGTTCAATGGCTTGTTCAATATCGGTGGCGACAGGACAAGCTGCATCGTTGGCCCAGACAGCAAATCTTAGATCTTTGACTGTCTGTGCGCGAGGACCTTGTAATTGCAAATGAAATGCGGCTGATCGCGGGCGCTCAAGACCGACAGTGAGGTCGAAAAGCAGGTCGATATCGCTGACATGCCGCCCCAGCGGGCCAACAACGCTCAGATCGCTGTGCGACCGACTGCCATGCGGTGGCGGGACATGGCCGCGCGTGGGGATAATGCCATAGCTCGGCTTATGGCCAAACAGGCCACAAAAATGTGCTGGCACGCGGATTGAACCCCCAATGTCGCTGCCATATTCGAGGGCTGTCATGCCTGAGGCCAGCGCCGCGGCACTGCCACCCGAGGATCCTCCCGGCGTGTGCTCGAGGTTCCAAGGGTTATTGGTGGTGCCATGTAAATCATTAAAACTTTGCCAGTCGGAACACAGATAGGGCGTGTTGGTTTTGCCATAAATAATAGCGCCAGCGGCCTTCAGGCGTTCGACGACATAGGCATCGTGGTCGGATTTTCGCCCGTGATAAGCTTTGACGCCGACCTCGCAGGTCATGCCTGTGACTTCGAAAGCGTCTTTAATCGTCATTGGAATTCCAGCGAGAGGGCCGACAGCACGCCCCGCGTCAAGGGCAGCGTCAACAGCGGCGGCTTGCGCGCGGGCCGCATCGGGATCAGCAAATATCACCGCATTGATGCTGTCATTAAAGCGGTCGTAGCGATCGAGATAAAATTCCAAAACGGCAACGGCAGATAACTCTCGGGATCTTATTTTAGCTGCTAAGTCAGCGGCGGAGAGCGGTAAAATATCGGCACTTTTGAGGGTCATTTTTTTCTTCCATATACTAGCCAGTTTTGTGGTTCTGTTGCACACTACGGGCAGAAATTTAATCTGACTGGTGGGAGAAAAAAATGCAAGGATCAATGCAAGATGTGCCGCTTTTGGTGAATGGCATTCTAGATCACGCTCTGAAAAACCATGCCGAACGGGAGATCGTCTCGCGTCTGGTTGAGGGGCCTATTCACCGCGAAACTTATGCCGAAGCGCATCTCCGCGCGCGGCAGTTATCGCAAGCTCTGATTGCGCTTGGTTGTGGCAAAGGCGATGTGATTGCAACACTGGCTTGGAACACGCATCGCCATTTTGAAGCTTGGTATGGCATCACTGGTATCGGTGCGATTTATCATACCTTGAACCCACGGCTTTTCCCCGAGCAACTGGCTTACATTATCAATCACGCTGACGATAAGGTTATTTTTACTGATCTGACCTTTGTGCCTATTCTGGAGGGGCTGGCGGACGCAATTCCTAATGTTAAACACATTATCGTCATGACAGATGCCGCGCATATGCCTGAGACAAGCCTCAAGCAAGCAGTTTGTTATGAGGATTTGATAGCGGCGCAAAACGGCGATTTTATTTGGACCAAGGTGCAGGAAACAGATCCTTGCGGGCTGTGTTACACCTCGGGCACAACTGGCAATCCCAAAGGCGTACTCTATTCGCATCGCTCGAATGTTCTCCATACTTTGGCTAGCAATTCCGCCGATGTTATGGGCTTAAGAAGCGTTGACAGCGTTATGCCGGTGGTGCCGATGTTCCACGCCAATGCTTGGGGCATTGCTTTCTCAGCGCCAGCGGCAGGAGCCAAGATTGTCAATCCTGGCCCGAATATGGATGGCGCCAGCATTTATGAATTGCTCGATGGCGAGGACGTGACGTTTACTGCGGCGGTGCCCACCGTCTGGTTGATGCTGCTACAGCATCTCGAGTCCAATAAGCTAAAATTGCCGAAGTTAAAAACGGTAACCATTGGGGGATCGGCGGTACCGCGCGTGATGCTTGAGAAATTTGAGCGCGATTACGAGGTCGAGGTTAAACATGCATGGGGTATGACGGAACTTTCCCCGCTTGGGACGATCGCGTCCTACAAGTCCGGTATGGAAAAAATGACTTTTGATGAACAAATGGACATCAAAGTGAAGCAAGGGCGGCCGCCTTATCTGGTTGAAATGAAAATCACCGATGATGACGGCAATGAGCTCCCGCGGGACGGCAAAGCCTTTGGGCATCTTATGGTGCGTGGGCCGTTTATTGTCGGCGCCTATATGAAAGGCGAGGGCGGCGATATTCTTGATGCTGATGGGTTTTTCGATACGGGTGACGTGGCCACCATAGATCCGCTTGGTTTTATGCAGATCACCGACCGATCGAAAGATGTCATAAAATCGGGAGGCGAATGGATTTCATCTATTGAAATTGAGAATATTGCGGTTGGGCATGAGGCTGTTGCAGAAGCTGCCGTGATCGGCATTGCGCATCCGAAATGGGATGAGCGGCCGCTCTTAATTATCGTGAAGAAACCAGATGCGACGGTCGAGCGTGACGACATACTAGCTTATTTAGAAGGTAAAATTGCAAAATGGTGGATGCCAGATGATGTCGCCTTTGTTGAGGAAATTCCGCACACAGCAACAGGGAAAATTCAAAAGCTGACCCTTCGTGAACAGTTTAAGGACTATGTTTTACCAACCGCGCAAGCAGCGCAGTAAGGATTGATTATGAGTATCTGGGCGACGCGTTTAATTCTTACCGCATGGCCATTGGTCGTGCTCGCTATTATCGCTTTTCGTGTTTTGGGGGTTCAGTTCCAGGTGCCACTTTTGGTCGTGGCGCTTGCCGTCTTGATCGCATCGGTCGGTATTTTACTGCTCCTTATCGGGCAAGTACGCGGCGGCCTAAGCGGTGATTTACCGATGAGCAATGTCGCTGCGGTGATTTATTTCGTCGTAGGTTTGGTGTTGGTTGCACCCGCCCTGCAGTCGTTTACCCGCAGTCTGAAAGTGCCACCAATCCACGACGTATCAACGGATGCGGACAATCCACCCGTTTTTGTCGAGACCCCGCGTTTACGCGCCGCGCATGAAAATAGTCTTGAGCTTAGCGCCGAGGTGATTTCTATGCAGAGGACCGCTTATGGCGATTTGGCAGGGGTTGAGATCGCCCTAACGGTACCCGAGGCGACAGCGAAAGCTGCGACTCTCGCTGAGAGTATGGGCTGGCAAATTACGACGCGAGATGACGCGGCAGGACATTTGGAGGCGGTAGCCACCACGCGCCTCATGGGTTTTAAAGATGATGTGGTGTTCCGTATTCAGCCTACCGATGCCGGCAGTAAGCTCGACATGCGCTCGGCGTCGCGCGTCGGTTTGTCTGATATAGGCGCCAATGCCGACCGCATTCGGGCGTTTGTGGCGGCTTATCAAGCCGACATTAAATAATATCGGCCGCTTAGACCTTGGCCCGTTTTACACAAGACGCGACCTTGAGCTTGTAGATCTTCAAGATGCGCGAGCACCGACAGGGCCGCTGCTGGGTGTAAGCGCTTGTCGACGTCGACATAGAGCGTTGCTACAATTTTTGTAATCTCGCTCTCGCCTTGCGCAAGCTGCTCGACGATTTGTGCCTCGCGGCCTCTGCGATGCGCAATATAAGCTCGCACAAAGTCATGCGGATTTTCGATCGCCGGCCCATGGGTCGGCAGATAAATTTCGTCATCGCGCGCCAACAACCGGTCGAGCGAGCTCATATAAGCGTGCATATTGCCCTCTGGGGGGGCGACGACACTGGTTGCCCAGCCCATGACATGGTCACCGGTAAAGAGTGTTTTTTCTTCTGCTAAGGCAAAGCATAAATGGTTGCTCATGTGGCCCGGCGTGTGAACCGCCTCGAGGCTCCATGTTTGGCCCGTCATAACATCCGCGTCGCTGAGAATAATATCGGGCGCATAATTTTCATCAATGGCCTCTTCCATTTGCGGGCCATCATGGTGATGTCCGTCGGTCAGAGGTGCAAAGCCACATAGTTTTGCGCCTGTGAGCGCTTTAAGCGGTGCGGCGGCAGGCGAGTGGTCATTATGGGTGTGGGTCACAAAAATATGGCTGATTTGCTCGTCTGGCTTTAGAGCCGCAAGGATGGCCTTGATATGCTCGTCCAAATTTGGTCCCGGATCGATAACGGCAACGTCGCCAGTCCCCACAATATAGGTGCCAGTTCCGGTATAGGTGAAGGGGCCTGGGTTATTGGCAATAACGCGACGAATAAGGGGGCTGAGCTGATCGGGGCGCCCATATTCAAAATCAATTTTTGTTTGATACGGGATTGCCATTAGAAAAAGGCCTGAATACCAGTTTGCGCCCGCCCAAGAATGAGGGCATGAACATCGTGCGTGCCCTCATAGGTGTTGACGGCTTCAAGGTTTAAAACATGGCGGATGACATGATATTCATCGGATATACCATTGCCGCCATGCATGTCGCGGGCTGTGCGCGCTATCTCGAGTGCTTTACCACAATTATTTCGCTTCATAAGTGAAATGCTCTCTGGCGCGGCTGTGCCGTCATCGAGCATACGACCGAGTTGCAAAGATCCCAAAAGCCCGAGTGAAATATCGGTTTGCATATCAGCGAGCTTTTTTTGGATCAGCTGGTTAGCGGCCAGAGGGCGCCCAAATTGATTGCGGTCGAGCGTATATTGGCGAGCGGCCATCCAGCAAAATTCGGCAGCACCCATGGCGCCCCAGCTGATGCCATAGCGTGCCTTATTGAGGCAACTGAAAGGACCTTTGAGACCTTTGACATGTGGCAGAAGATTATCGTCGGGAACGAAAGTATCGTCGAGAACGATTTCCCCTGTGATGGAAGCGCGCAACGAAAACTTGCCTTCGATCTTGGGGGTTGCAAAGCCTTCCATGCCCCGTTCAACAATAAAGCCGCGGATGACATCATCCTCGGTCTTGGCCCAGACAACCGCCACATCGGCGAGCGGTGCATTGGAAATCCAGATTTTGCTTCCCGACAAGCGATAGCCGCCATCCACTTTGCGGGCGCGGCAGGTCATGCCTCCTGGATCAGAACCATGATTGGGTTCGGTCAATCCAAAGCAGCCGATTAATTCACCTGCCGCTAATCCAGGTAGATATTTTTGTTTTTGTTCCTCTGTGCCAAAGGCATAGATCGGGTAGATAACGAGGGAATTTTGCACGCTCATGGTCGAGCGATAACCACTATCGACACGCTCGACTTCACGGGCAATCAAGCCATAGCTGACATGGCTGAGACCCGCCCCGCCATATTCGATTGGCAAGGTGACGCCGAGCAAGCCCATCTCTCCCATTTCGGTAAAAATGCTCCGATCGAAGGTTTCGTTCCGATGCGCCATGAGCACACGCGGCATTAATTTATCTTGGCAAAAAGCGTTCACTTGATCGCGGACGACACGCTCTTCCTCATTCAAAAGAGAATTCAGTCCAAGTGGGTCAGTCCAGTCGAAACTAGCTGGTATTGACTGGCTGTCATGTTTGTTTGCTTGATTACTCTGTCCCATAAACGTCTTCTTTCGGTGATAGGGATTGTGCGGACGTGGCGAATGCTTGACCGTGGATGGCTAAAAACTGCGAGATTGCCGTTTTTATAGCGCTTGGTTGTTCTGGTAAAAGAGCGTGTCCCGCAGGTGACAGGGTGACGAGCGAAACCCGCTCTGGATATTGGGCGCGTAAAATATCCCCCGTTTCTTCAGGCGGGGCCAGCGTGTCTTGCCGCCCTTGAATAGCGAGGATTGGTGCCTGACCGCCGCTCCACCAGAGATCGGCATCGGTGTTTTGGGTTGCTTCGATCTGTAGGCGCGAAACGCGAATATGCCAACCTTTTAGCCAGTAATCTGGGATGTCATTGCCATCTGCAAAAAATGCATTGCGAATATAGGTTTGCCGCCAACTGTCGGGTAAAAACCCCCAAAATGAACGCGTCAGAGCCATCCGCATATCATCCGTTATGGTTTGGACGCCGCCCGCGGCAATCGTGATGACAGCGCTTGTCGTCTCGGGATAGGACGTTGCATAGGCGCGCGCGACACGATTTCCGAAGGCATGACCAATCACAACGATCGTATCAAGGCCCGCATCGCGACGGATCGTTTCGACATCATCGGCAAGGTTAAACAGGGTGATGTTCTTGCTTGATTGACCGCTATCGAGGAAAAAATTGCGAGGATCAAGAAAGTAAACACTATGGCCGTCGCGCACCATCTCGGCTGCGAGCTCATTAAAATCACTGGCGGGACGTCCGAGGCTCGGTATCATAAACAGCGGTAAACGCGTCTCTGGTTCGGCGTGCAGCACATTATAGGTGAGGGTTTTACCGGCTTCTTTGGCAACCAGCGTTTTGCCCAGCGATGGGCGCCCGGTGGTATTGCTGACAAATTGCGCAATCGCCATGCCTAGCACAATCAAAAAGGCTAGGCCGATAATTTTCACGCTACTTTTAATAACTGCTACAGGTTGATCCATTGCGTCTCTCTGCCCTTCACCGTGTAATCTGCCATAGGATGTGACAAGTCGCGAGGCCTTTACGCATCTCTTGGATCCGCAAGGATACCCTCTGGTCGGAGTGAGAGGATTTGAACCTCCGACCCCCTCGTCCCGAACGAGGTGCGC
>JAYQUO010000021.1:0-33344 GCA_038147995.1 Rhodobiaceae bacterium
GTGTATGTCCTGTTTCTTGCCTGGCACCAAAATTGGCGCGGGGCTTTGACGCCTGGTGAGGTGGAGACGTATCTCGCTAGGCTCGATGCGGGCAGCACCCTTGCCCCAGATACTCGCGCTGTCGTTGAAGAGTTTATGCGCACCGACACGGGACGCTCCTTTGTCATGGTGAATTTGATTAAATTTCCCGAAGGCAATGTACCACACCCAGATACTGGGCAATCCATTTCACCCCAAAATCTCTTGATGACGTATTTCCGACCCTTCATGAAACAGATTATTTGGCGCGCCGGTTATCCTGCCTATCTGGGTGCCGTCCGTGCTGGTTACATTGAAGCCTGGGGCGTTGAAGACAACCCAGGCTGGCATTTTTCTGGTCTCATCCGTTATCGAAGCCGCCGCGATGCGATGGATATTATCTTGAACCCTGCCTTCGATGATGTGCACGGTTATAAGCGCGCAGCCATTATTGCCACCTTGGCCGTACCTGTTGAGACGCGCGGTGGTTTTTTTGTTTCGCCGCTCATCTGGGTGGCGATGCTGCTGATCAGTATGGCCGCTCTCACACAGCTTGCCATACTGGCTGGTTAGGAGAGCGAGCATGGCCGATAAATTCACCCTCTATAGCTGGAGCGTATCGCTGTATTCGGGCAAGGCGAGGGCCTATTTGATCAAGCAACACATTGACTTTGACGATGTCTCGCCAGCTCACCCCGAATATGAAAACGTCATCCGACCAACTATAGGACGATGGATCATACCCGTCATGACAACACCGGCCGGTGAAATTGTCCAAGACGGCACGGATATTATTGATTGGTTCGAAAGCCGAGGCATGGCTCGCCTGCCGGCTTACCCGCAAACGCCGCGGCAACTGATCACCTCGCTGATTATGGAAATGTATGGCGGAGAGGGTCTGCTACGCCCCGCGATGCATTATCGGTGGAACTTTGACGATGATAATCTCGACTTTATCTTGCAGCAATTTGGATTATTTGCGCTCCCGCAAGTACCGCCAGCTGAGCGCCGCGACATGGCCGTGCATGCGGCCGGACGCATGCGCAAGGCGGCTGTGATGTTTGGCGTTACGCCCGAGACTGCGCCCCAAATCGAGGCCGCATACGAGGAGGCGATGGCCGAATTTGACCTCCATTTCACCAGCCACCCCTATCTCTTGGGCGGTGTGCCTACAATCGGTGATTATGGTTTGTTTGCCGCACTATACGCCCATTTAGGACGCGATCCGCATCCGCTCCGACTGATGCAAGAAAAGGCCCAGATGCTGTTCCGCTGGACAGAGCGCATGCGAAATCCAAGCGCCGATATGGTTGAATTTCTAGACCAACCCGAAACATTACTCACGGGCGACGCTATTCCCGATACGCTGAAAGTATTGTTGCGGCGGGTCGCGGCAGACTATTTGCCAGAGATATCTGCAATGATTGCCACGAGCAATGACTGGCTTGCTGAGCATAAGCCCGCAGCCGGTGACATTGTTGGTGGAGAAAGTTTGGGCCGCGGCATTGGCATGTGCCAGTTCGAATGGCGTGGACAAAATGTCAGGGCCATGGTGATGCCATATCGCATTTTCATGTTGCAACGTATTCAAGACGCCTATGACGGGCTTGATGCCGAAAGTCGAAAGGCCGTTGACACGCTTCTGGCTGAAACAGGTCTGTCGGCTATCGTGACGACGCGCGCCACCCAGCGCGTTGAACGGAAAAACCATCGCGAGGTTTGGGGTGCGCCTCTAGGATAAATCGAGGGCGCATCGATACTCTTTACGCAGTTAGAATATGATCGAGATAGGCGATGATATCATCTGACTCGTAAAGCCATTGCTCTTTGTTGCCATTGGCGCTGGTAATGCGCAGGCAGGGGACCTGATAATGTCCACCCCGAGACACAAGCTCCTCCTTATGCAGTTCGTTAAATTCAGCATCACGCAGGTCGAGCGTCATATTCGACTGATGCAGGAAGCGCAATACTTTGATGCAAAAAGGACAGTCTCTGAAAATGTATAAAGACAGAGATGCCCCCGCGGCATCGATGCGCGCTTGGTGCCTCGCGTCGCGCATCGCCCGCTTGCCCCGCGTCAACCAATTCACAACCAGCAACAGATTACCAAACAGCCGCCGCCCCACATATTTGCGCAACGCGCTCGATACAAAGGATCCAATCATGCACATACTTCCTCATTGGCTGGCTTCAGCAGCACATCGCTGTCATCGTAAACGCTATGGTCAGGTGAACCCCCATCATTATCTGCGCGTTTGACCCAATATGGATTTGATGTTCTACGCAATCCCATTTCTCTAGCTGGAGACGTGGCCTTACTCCCGCATTTCTATGGTTTCACCGCCGACGGGTAGACGAATTAACATCCCGTCTTGAGCAATCAGGGTGGGTGCCGTGCGCACCTTATCAACGCCGCGCATAAAAATACCCTCAATGAGGCCATTGGCAGGGTTGGGCGCTAAATGCGTGAAAACCAGCCAATTCGCATTGGCGCGATTGGCAATATCGGCCGCTTCAACGGGGCTGGTGTGATAATCGAGTGTGTCGCGGATCAGCTGACCAAGCTGTGCTCGGCCGACGTCTTCGAGCGCGCGGCTGGTCGCGTTGACCAGGTTGGGTTGTAACACCTCATGGATAAGGATATCCGTATCCCGAGCAGCCGCAACGACTGCTTCGCTTTTCGATGTGTCGCCGCTGATGACGACCGATCGTCCCCGATAGTCAAAGCGATATCCGATCGCTGGGCGCACGGGCTCGTGCAGAACTTTAAAGGCTGATATTACGAGCTCACCATCATTAAATACTTCGACCAACCCCTCGTCAGGGACGGCAAAGGGGTGCGCTTTTAAGCCCGCATTTTGCGACGGCATAATGGCCTCACCGTGATGCGCTGTGCGATATCCATAATCCAAGCCATAAGCGAGGTTAAAACCATCCACGACTTGCGCAACCCCAGCACCGCCATAGACCTCGAGCTGGGCGGGACGGCCCTGCGCCCAGCTAAGCAAATGCAATTCGCCGAGCGATGAGATGTGGTCCGAATGGAAATGTGTCAGCAAAACGCCGTCGAGCCGCCCGAGCGGCAGCCCAGCCGCGGCCGCCTTAGCGGTCGATCGCGCGCCGCTATCGACGATAAAGAAACGATCGCCCGCGAGCACGGCAATACATTGTTGTGCGCGATCGCCACCGCCCATAGGTGAGGCCGTGCCACAAAAAACAATATCGAGATTATCACCCCCGTAATTTGCGCCAGTTTGCATTTGCGACGTCATAATCTGATTTAGGGCCCGCGCAACCACGCGGTCTTGTAAACTGGGCGACAGGCGTAGGGCGGCAAAAAAGAGTGCCGCCAAAATGACAAGTACAATTAGCGCAAGAGTTAGATATCTAAGCGAGCTTTTCATGTGTCCATTCCTTCGAAGACGTTAAGGGGTTATGGGTGCGACGAGCATCGCCTCGATACCCGTCCCAGCAATTATGGCATTGACGCGCGCGCGGTCCTGTTCTGACAAGGCTTGATATAGGTCGCGCGTCCATTGTAGGCATTTGGCTTGATATGGAAATGTAGGTTGTTCCCAAGGTGCGCCATCAATCTCGCACGCCCAATTTTTTTCGCCCCGCGCGACAGCTGTCGCATTGGCGATTTGCGCTGGCGCGTAAACACGACCGATCTCGTGCAAGAGGGGTAAAAGTGTGTCGGGCTGGTCTTCTAAGCTCACCCAATCCGCCTCTTCAGGCTCCAGTCCACTGAGGTCGCGCAGCACATCAACCCATGCGACAGTGCGCGGTGAAATTTCGTAGGTAATAGCGCGCGGCGTTGGGTCAAATCCTACGAGTTGGGTCAGCTGACCAAAAAGGGCAAAATCGCCAGCGCCGGGGCGATCTCCAAGCATAAATTTTTGCTGTTGCAGATGTCCTTCCATGGCTGCCAAAAAGCGGCGGTAGCTGGTATCGATGATGGGGGCTGTTATCGCGTTAGAGCCGACAACGTAGAGGCGACCAATTTGGCGCTCGCAAAAAGCAGCTTTAAAAGCAGCGAGTGTCTCGGGCTGCAGGCGTGTATCAAACCCGAGGGGCAGGAGCAAGCCTGCATTTTCGGCGTCAGCGGCAAAGTGCCAGCGATAATGAAACATATATTTGGTGCACCATTCGTCGCCAAAGTCCTCGATCAGATAATCCAAAAAGGCAAGGGCGGGATCGCTTGGCAAAACCGATCGCGCTGGAAAATCGCGCTCGAGACGGCGGATAATGGGGGTCGAGTCACATTGCGTTATGGTCTCGCCGTTTTCCTCAAAGAGAAATGTCGGCATCAGCTCGGGCTTGGGCGGGGTGACGCCGAGAGCCTTGCAGATCTGGCTCGGTTGACCCCATGTGATTGCCGAGGGAATGCGGCGGTAGCGCAGGAGCGATAGCATTTTTTGCGTATAGGGTGATGCCGTGCCCCCGATTAATCGGACTGGTTCAGAATTTGCCATCTTGTGTCT
This sequence comes from Rhodobiaceae bacterium, assembly GCA_038147995.1. Classification (GTDB taxonomy): domain Bacteria; phylum Pseudomonadota; class Alphaproteobacteria; order RS24; family RS24; genus JAYODZ01. Next base: position 4,503 of record JAYQUO010000021.1, read on the forward strand.
CCTCTATCCATCGATACCGTGACGCGCGAAAAAAGCCGATATAAGTGAACTTAAAATTTCCTTGCTTTCCCGCACGCCTAATTTTTGATGGTGACGCAACCGATGCCACATATCAAACGATGTGAGCGCGTCGATCCCTTCCATAATATCAGGGCTGCATCCTTTCAGCTCGGGAAACCAATTTTTCGTGAGCTCGCGAATGGTTTTTTGATCGCGCGCATAGCTGCTGCGCAGTGTTGGCGACCGCCATAATTGCGCCTGCGTTGATAAGATTATGTTGCGTAAATGCTCATAGGCTTCCGCCTGACCATCGACGAGTTCATCGATGCGTGCCGTCAGGTCGCCATTGCTATGCTGGCGCGTGAATAATTCGATAATCGTGTCACGGGCATAAGAATCGACTGCCGCAAATAACGCCTCCATGTCTTCAAAATGTCGAAAAAAAGAGCGGAGGCCGACCCCTGCCTTGTCGGCAATTTGCTTGGCCGTTGGCACCAATAGGCCTTGGTCGATAAGCTCCAGCGAGGCTTTGATAAGCGCCTCGCGCGAGCGCTGGCTTCTTTGATGGCGACCATCAACAACCCGCAGTTTGGGATTTGCTTTCATCTCGTCCCCTCTAATTCAGTTTGGCCAGTAAATATAATCATCTTCCAAACTCAGATTGTCGGCCGGTGTTTTGTCGATCCAAATCGGTATGGAGACGCGCGATGGCCAGAGCGGCTCAGCCTGTTCCTTGTTATGTGCGTCCAACAAGCTCACTAAGGCGCTGACCTCGTCAGGGTTTTGCGCGCTGATTTCATTTTGCTCCAACGGGTCGTCGACGATATTGAACAGCCGCGTTTTTGCTGGGTGTAGGCTACGCTGCAGTTTCCAGTCACCTGACATAATTGCTTGATAGTGGCCTTCGCGCCAAATCAGGGTTTTATGGGGGCGGCCCATCTTGCGACGGTTGATATAAGGCAGGAGGTTTACCCCATCAATCAGCTTGGCTTGCGGCATAAGTCCCGCCGCGCCAAGCGCGGTCGGCATAATATCAAGGTGCGACACTGCAAATGGATAGGTTTGCCCTCCCTTAAGACGTGCTGGCCATCGCATGACAAAAGGAACATGCGTGCCGCCTTCAAAAAAGCTCAGTTTCCAGCCGCGATAAGGTTTATTGATATCAGGCATGCCAATATAATTTGCGCCCCCATTATCGCTGGTGAAGATGATCAAGGTATTATCGTCGAGCCCATTGTCTCGTAGAGCTTGCGTAATTTTGCCGACGGATCTATCGACGGCACGGATCATGGCAGCGTAAACGCGGCTGCGATGATTGGGAAAATTATCGCCGACCGCGTCGAAATCTTCCTGTGATGCTTGTAGCGGTGTGTGAATACCCCAGTGCGCCAAATACAGGAAAAAAGCTCGATCCTTGTTGGCAGCAATCGCTTTCACTGCTTCATCTGTGTAGTAGTCAGTTAGGTAGCCTTGTGGACGAAAATTTTCACTACGATTGAAGCTCGCGGAATAGTCCAAAACTTCCCATTGTACACTATCGAGAACGGCAAACTCGTTGGGTGCATTAACAACATGCGGGTCGTCGATCGGCAGGTAAAGACCGCTCGCCATAAGTAGGCTTTCATCAAAACCTTGATCGAGCGGGTGCATGCCAGGGTTGCGCCCTAGGTGCCATTTACCGATATGCACGTTATGGTACCCAGCACGCTTCAATTCCTCGGCCAGCGTGATCTCGCTACTCGGCATGCCTTTCGCTTCATAAGGCATGTCTACTTCGCCGTGGACTTCGTGGAATTTAAACGTACGTGGCGCCGGGTCTGTTTTGCTCAACTGCTGCAAAATTGGACCGAAAGCATTTGGTGCTGGGGTAAATTCAAAGCCAAATCGCGTTGAATAACGCCCTGTCATCAACATGGCGCGCGACGGCGCACAAACCGCGCTACCAGCATAGCCGTTGGCAAAGCGCACGCCCTCGTGACCTAAACGGTCAATATGGGGTGTCTTGATCAAGCCGCCACCGTAGAGGCTAACATCATTAAAGCCCATATCATCGGTCAGGATGACGATGATGTTGGGCGGACGGTTGCCCTCGCCAACCCATTGACCCGTTTGCCAGTCAATCGTGCGATGCGGCGCGACGGGGTGGTTTAGCTTTTGGACAAAGCCGATTGCTTGAATGATGAGCGTGGAGCGATTGGCAAAAGCGAGGCCTGCCAGAACCAAAACCACCAAAATCGTTACCCAAAAGATCTGAGCGCGGCGACTGAGTTGCATCCAAAAAGTCATGAGAGCTCCTTATTGTCTTGAGACTATAAATTGGCATTTTAAATGTCAATATAATCCATTTGCTTTCATTTGGGGGGAGGTGATAGCGCGGCGCTGAGGCGAGGTCTCGCCTTTGGCTGCCGAGCACATGCAACAAAAAAGGGCGCCCCGAGGGGCGCCCTTAAATCCTTCAGCTCGAGAGCTGAATTGGCTTAGAAGCGGTATGAGAACTGCAGCTCGATCGTACGACCAGGCCCACCGTAACCGATGGAGTCTGCGTGCGCACGGCCTGCAACAGCACCACTATTGGCACCTTCGAGCATGCCGGAGATGACCATTTCTTCGGACAGGTTTTTGCCCAGAAGTTTCATCTGCCAGCTCTCATCAGCAGCTTCGACATAAGCCATCGCGTTGAACAGCGTGTAGCTGTCACGCCAGCCAAAGGGGCTACCCATAGCTGAGGCGTTATAGCGGTCAGAGTAGAGCATATCGCCACCGAAGCCGAGGCCCATACCATTGGCCAGCTCGGTGTCATAGCTGAAACCGAACGAGCCGGTCCACTCAGGAGCCATACCCGTTGCGTAGCCGCTAATGTCTTGGCCAGGCTTGCCAACATAACCAGGCAAAGCCGCACTACAACCGGTTGCGGCTGTTTGGCCATCCCAACATGGTGAAATAAATTCGTCATATTTCGCATCGTTGTAACCAATATTGGCACGCATACGAAGCTCAGGAATTGCATAAGGTGCATATTCCATGTCGAACTCGATACCTTCTGAAGTCGCTTTACCCGCATTGATGGTCAAGAAGACGATCGCGGCCGAGTCGAAATAGTCAAGCTGAAGATCTTCATACTCGTAGCTATAGACTGTGGCGTTGAAGCGCAACTGATTGTCAAGCAGGGTTGATTTCATACCAAACTCGAAACCATTGGCGGTCTCAGGCTCGAACATGAAGTCTTTTGGTTGGCTAACAGCGGCGTAAACAGCACCGTTAGAGAAACCACCCGATTTGTAACCAGTTTTATAAGCGGCGTAGAGAGTAACGTCGTCCGACGCATCCCAGCTGATCGTTGCTTCAGGTGAGAACTCGTCGAAAGACTGCTCGCCCGTTACACCACCGGCCAGCCAACCCAGAGCGGCAATGCCGAGCGGGTGAACATAAGGCTGAGTGAAGTAAGAGGATTTTTCCTCTTCCGTGTAACGGCCACCGACGGTGATTTCGACTGTCTCTGAAGCGTCATAACGAATTTCAAAGAAGGGAGCGAAAGTTTCGCCTTCGGTGTTACTGTCTTTCCAATAGGTAACATATTGGTTGGACGCAGCTGCCGCTGGGTTATAAGACGCAAAACCGAACGTCACCCACTGGTTGAACTGACGCTCTGTTTCTTGCCACAGGGCACCGATCATGAAGTTAATCGGCGTGTCAAAATTACTCGACAGGCGCAGCTCTTGTGACCAGGCTTCCCAAGTTGCGTGCTCAGTTGCAAAGATCGAGTCATTCGCGTTGGCGAAGTCGCCTGGCAAGGCCCAATCATTGGTGTTTTCTTGGATATTGGTGATACCGTTCAAGGTATAATCGCCCATGCGGTATTCAAATTCCGCATTGATCGACCAGCTTTCATAATCATTATACAGGTCGTTGCCTTTTGCGTATGGCAGATTAGCTGCCAAAGAAGCGGGCAGGCGGTTGTGACGAATGGTAAAGTTATCACCGCAAGGAACGCCCCACGCGCTGACACCGCCATCACAGTTGAACGGAATGTGGTTATAGGCTGAGTTCAGCACTTCCACTTCCGTGATTTGGCCGGTCAAAGTGATCGACAAATCATCGCTTGCTTCGATTGCAAAAGTCAAACGCGCCAGCGTTTCATCTTCTTGCGGCACGTCGCGATTGTCGCCTGGTGTGACTTCGGTTACGCCCGCAAATGGTGTAAGGGTCGCGTCGTTGTAGGTAAACGTTTTTGCCCCAGCGTCGTTTGAATACCAGCCGCTATCCATTTGGCTGTCACGCACGGCAAGGCGAACGCCGATTGTGTCGCTCAGAGGGCCGGACAAAACGCCTTCAAGGCGTGTTTGTTCAGTTTCAAACTCGTAGCTCGCTTTCAGCTCATTGGCCCATTCTTCGGTTGGCTTGGCTGTGGTGATCGACAACACGCCAGCAGTTGCGTTTTTACCAAAGAACAAAGACTGCGGGCCTTTCAGGATCTCGATTTGACCCAAGTCAAACATATACCCTCGTTCAGCACGCGGCCTTGGCCGTAATACGCGCCGTTGATCACGGTGGCCACAGATTGTTCGATACCAATACTGGTCGCACTCGAGGCGCCGATACCACGCATTGAGATCTGAGCGCCAGAACCATTGGACACGCGGCCCACATAGAGGTTCGGCGTGATCTGTTGGATCCGCTCAAGGCTGGTCACGTCGAATTTCTCAATCCGCTCTTTCGACACAGCCTGCACTGTCAAAGGTGCATCTTGCAGGCTCTCAGCACGCTTACGCGCAGTCACCACGATTTCTTCAACACCACCTTTGGCTTTTTCCTCTTCGGTGGTTGTCTCCTGCGCCAGCAGCGCTGTGCTGCTGACCGCAGTCATTGCGATCATAGCCGCAATGGTTGGTAGTCTCCCCATCTTCATCATTTTCTCCCTGAACATTTCACTTGTAACAGCTCGCATTCTAGCCGGCTGTTGGGGTGTTATCAGGCTATGCAAGCACAGCCCAACGACGCAATGGAGATAAGTTTTCCCAGATACATAAGAAGGTATTTAAAAAAAGATGCTTCCCCTCGCATCGTTATAGATGCATTAGCATGTAGAGGTGAGCCCCAATACTAAATATAAGGCTAGCCCCTATCCAGAGTGCTAGGTCTTACATTTTATGGGGCAGATGTTGCAGCGCCGCTTAGATCCGACCGCTGATCAGGGCTTTCCTATTCCTTATTATAGTACTGCGTTTATCGCTCTCTGCTAGGGTTAAGCCGATGATGTGGTCCGATAGAAGGGGGAATATATGTCAGTGCCAGTCGAAGAGAGATTTGCGTTAGAAGATCTCGCAACAGCCTATTGCTTCCGCGTCGATGCGCTTGATGATTTGCAAGCCTTGCTCGATTTGTTCACGGATGACGCGATATTGGATATTTCTGATATTGGTCTGGCGCGCATGCAAGGCAAAGAGGAAATCACCCAATTTTATATTGGCGTCTTTAATGATATGACGCACCACCAGCATTATGTCAGTAATTTCCGTATCGAGTCCTATGCCGGCGAGCAAGCCGTGTTCTGGGTTTATGTGAACGGGCTCGGCCAATCGCATGATGGCAATACCGTAGACGTGCATGTGCGCTATCGGGTCGAGGCGCAGAAACAAGGCGGCCAATGGCGCCTTAAGGAAATGCGTATCCTGACAGCGATGCCGATGCCAGCCTCTCTCACGGAGATCCACGCCGACCGCACTTAGGACGGCTTTCCCCGTGTAGGTGCGCGCGCTATCGCGATTGACTTATGGCGCGTTTTTTGGCCTTCTTCGTGTGCTATATCTTGCCAGCACAAGGAGGGAGCCATGCGCATTTTTATTGCTTCATTCGGAACCGAGACGAATGTTTTCTCGCCCCTGCCGACGGGTCGACAAGATTATATTGACACATATTTTTTCCGCCACGATGCCTTGTCGCGCCCTCCCGTCATGTTCGCCACGCCGCTTCACGTCTGGAATAGGCGCGCGCAAAGCGACGGCCATGACATTATCTGCTCCCTCGCGACATTTGCGCAGCCTGCTGGGCGTACGGTCCGCCATGTTTATGAGGAGTTCCGCGATATGATCCTCGATGATCTGCAAGCGGCGGGACCTGTCGATATTGTGCTATACTCGATGCATGGCGCGATGCAGGCCGAGGGCTATGATGACTGCGAGGGCGATCTGTTGGCCCGCACGCGCGCGCTGGTTGGCCCGAAAGTGGTGATCGGTGCTGAATTTGATTTACACGGACATCTCACCGAAGAGATGATGACTGCAGCTGATTTGTTAATTTTCTTCAAGCATTATCCGCATGATGATGTTGATGATCGAGCCGAAGAACTATATAGCCTCGCGACCGCGACGGCGCGGGGTGAGATAAAGCCTGTGATGCGCTCTTGGGATTGCAAAATGATGGGGCTTTACATGACGCCGCTTGAGCCAATGGCGAGTTTTGTCGCAGATATGAAAGCGGAAGAGGAAAAGCCTGGTGTCTTGTCCTTGTCACTCAATCACGGTTTTCCGTTCGGTGACATGGCTGAGATGGGAACGCGTATGCTCGCGATTACCGATGATGATCCCGATCTCGCCAGCCGCATTGCCGAAACATTTGGTCAGCGGATATGGGATCTGCGTGAGAACTTCCGCACGAATTTTATCTCTGTCGACGAGGCGCTCGATTATGCGCGCGTGACGAATAAATTACCTCTCGTGCTGGCCGATACTGCCGATAATGCGGGTGGCGGCTCACCCGCCGATGCCACCTTCATGCTTCAAGGTGTTTTGGAACGCGGTTTGACCGATGTTGTCATGGGATTGTTTTGGGATCCCGGCGTCGTGAGGATCTGTCAAAGCGCTGGCGAAGGAGCTGAATTGGATTTGTGTTTGGGAGGAAAGCACGGCCCGTCTTCTGGCTTGCCGGTCAATATCAGAGCAAAGGTGATGCGGATATCGGAGGACTTGAAGCACGCTCTGGGCGATGCTGAACTTAGCGAAACGACATTGGGAATAACGGTGTGGTTGCAGCTCGAAAATAATGTCAATCTTTTGGTCAACACCATTCGCACCCAAGTGTTCAGCCGTAAACCGTTTCTCGAAATCGGTATTGATTTGGCCGCGATGCGCACCATCATCGTTAAGTCGACCAATCATTTTTACAACAGCTTTGTACCGGTTGGCGAAGAAATACGCCATGTCGCCACACCAGGGGCGATGCAAATGGACTTAACCCAAATTCCATATCAAAACCGCGACGATAATTTTTGGCCACGGGTCGAAAACCCGCATGCGCGCTAAATCTGCGGCGGGACCATTGTCGGGTTAAAGCTGGCGCGCTTTGCCATAGGCGAAAGCCCTTGCATCGATCTCTGGCGCTCGCCCTGTCATATGGTCCGCGAGAATGCGCGCCGAGCCAACCGCCATGGTCCAACCCAAATGCCCTTGGCCGCAATTGAGCCATAGGCCTTGAATGGGCGTTGGGCCAATAAAGGGCCGCCCGTCGGACGACATAGGTCGCAGGCCGCACCAGTTTTCGACCGTGTTCCAATCGAGTTGTTTGCTGACTTCGGGCAGTGTGCGCTCGAAGAAGCCGCGCAGCATGCTGAGGCGCGTCGGGTCGATGGTACGATCGTGTCCCATAAATTCGGCCATGCCCAGTACCCGCAGTTTGGGGCCGAGGGGCGTAATCGCGATGTGGAACGTGGCATCCACAATCGGGTGGGTTGGCATCATGATATGCCGCGCCGCGGCTTCGCCCTTGTCGAGGGTGATGGAATATCCCTTGGCAGGCCGTATCGGTAGGGTCAGCCCGAGGGGACCAACGAGTGCGGGCGCGTCAACGCCGGCGCAAATAACGACTTCGCCGTGTAATGTTTCTGTACCCAGCTGAACGCCGACGACGCGACCGTTTTCCCGCAAAAGGTGCTTGACCGTCTCTTGATAGATAATGCGTCCGCCCCGTGCTTCGGCTTGTGCCGCTAATGTTTCGCAAAAAACGCGCGCATTGCCGACGCGGTCATCGGAAAATAATAAAGCGCCGCGCACGGGGTCTAAGCAATGCATCAAGGCTGGCTCGCGCTCGAGCAAGGTTGCTTGATCCAAATCTTCGTAGACCAGACCCAATGGCTTCAAAAGGTCGGCGAGGGCTATGGCCTCGCGGCGCTCCGCATCACTGCGGTAGATTTTGAGGGAGCCCGGCGCCCGATTTTCATAGGTCAGATTTAAAAACTGGGTCAGCGCATCGGTTTGTCGCGTTGAATAATGGGCGAGGCGAAAATTGGCACAGGTAATGGCCTGGTGGCGCGTGGGGCTCGAATTGCGCAAAAAATCTAGCCCCCATAAGGCCAAATTTGGAATCTGTTTAGGGTGCAACCGAACCGGCGCGTGGCGATCAAATAGCGATGCCAAGAGGACGCGTCCGATGCCAGGATTGTTCCACGGGTCGGGCAGGCTGGGGTGCAAAACCCCGCCATTGGCATAGCTCGTGCCCTGCGCAACGGCGCCGTCGCGTTCAATTAAAATGGCCGGAATATCACGCGATACCAATTCATATAAGGTTGTGATGCCACACAGCCCACCACCGACAATTAGGACAGGGGTTTGTTTCTTCATAATTCATTTCCCAGAGCGGACAAGATTTATATTTTATTGACTGCTTTGTGCGCGATCATGCTAGCGAAAGCGAGCCGGCTTGTCTAATTGCGAATGCCTGCAGCTACGGCTTAGAAGCGAGATCAGAGCATTGGCACTAAACAGGCACATTGGCCGTTTCTTTGACTCGCTTTAAGGTGAAGCTGGTGCTGATCGTTTGCACATGCGGCAGTTGAACGAGGGCGTTTTTAACCGTTGCCTCATAGTCTTTTACATTGTGCGCGATGACTTGAAGAATATAGTCATGTTCGCCGCTTAATGAGTAACATTGTAAGATCTCGGGCACGGCGGCGACGGCATCTTCAAAAGCGCTTAAATATTCGCGTTTATGATGCGCCATGCGAACCAAACAAAACACTAGGATTTCATATCCAGCCGCCTGTGCGTCTACCAAATATCGTCGTTCGCTCAAAATGCCCGCTTTTTGCAGTTTTTGAATGCGCCGCCAGCAGGGCGAATGGCTCAAGCCGGCGGCGTCGGCTAAATCTCTCAGAGTCATTTCCGGCTGCTCCTGAAGGAGGCGTATTATCTTCCGGTCTGTTTTGTCCATCATCCGCTCGTCGCCGTGGATTGGTAATTTAACACTAGTTTATAATTATAGAACAATGTTCTAAAAAATACATCAAACCTATAAAAAAATTCTATAAAATTCATTAAATAAACAAAAAAAAGATCACAACGTCTTCGCGGTTTTTGCCAAGCTTTTGCGAGAGGCAGAGCTATGACATTTTCGCTTTCAACAAAATATGAAGCTGAAAACGGCCAGGTTCTAATGACGGGTTCTCAGGCGCTGGTCCGACTTCCGATGGCGCAGGTCAGGCGGGATCGGGCGGCCGGTCTCGATACGGGTGTTTTTATCTCGGGCTATCGCGGTTCCCCCTTGGGTGGCCTCGATAAACAATTTATCGGTGCGCGCGAGCATTATGAAAAATATGACGTGCTTTTTCAGCCTGGCGTGAATGAGGATCTCGCCCTGACCGCAGTTTGGGGGAGCCAACAATTGCACCTTTCACCGGGAGCGCAAAAACAGGGCGTCGTTGGCATCTGGTATGGCAAAGGCCCGGGGGTGGATCGGAGCGGCGACGTCTTCAAGCATGGTAATGCGGCTGGCAGTTCCGCTTATGGCGGCGTACTCGCCATAGCAGGCGATGATCATAGTTGTAAGTCCTCCTCGATTCCGCACCAGTCGGATCACGCATTTATGTCTGCCCTGATGCCGGTTCTATATCCTTCATCGGTTAACGAGTTCATCGAGCTGGGACTATTGGGCATTGCCATGTCGCGATATTCCGGATGCTGGATTGGATTTAAAGTAATTTCTGAAACGGTTGAGTCGACAACTGTCGTCGATCTATCGCAAGAACGAAAAGTTTTTAACTTGCCGCAAGATTTTGTTCTGCCAAGCGATGGCCTCAATTTACGTTGGCCAGATCCGCCGCGTGAGCAAGATGCTCGCCTGCAAGATTTAAAAGGCTATGCCGCTCTCGCCTTTGCCCGCGCTAATCGCGTCGACCATGTAACCTATTCCGCGCCGAAGGCTCGCTTTGGCATTGTCGCCTCGGGCAAGGCTTACGAAGATGTTTGTCAAGCGCTACACGAACTAGGCTTGGATGAGATAGCGTGGCAGGCGATTGGATTGCGGCTTTATAAGGTGCGCATGCCTTGGCCGCTCGAGCCTGATGGTGTTCGCGCATTCTCGACAGGCTTAGAAGAAATTCTCATTGTTGAAGAGCGGCGGGAGATTATTGAGAACCAGATTAAACAAGCTCTGTTTAATTGGTGCGCGGATAAGCGACCGCGCATTATCGGCAAATTTGATGATCGCGATCGGCCAGTCCTGTCCTTGTCGAAAACAATAACAGTTGAGCGCGTCGCGGCGATTATTGCGCAGCGTATTATGAAGTTCGATTTACCTGAAAGTTTGTCAAGGCGTATTGCGGAGCGCTTAGCGCAAATACAAAGCCGTATAGACGAGGCGTCGCGCCCAAGCACTTTGCCCAAACGCCAGCCGCATTTTTGCGCTGGTTGCCCGCACAATATATCGACGCGCTTACCATCGGGATCAAAGGCGATGGCAGGTATCGGGTGCCATTTTATGGCGCAGTGGATGGATCGCGATACAGAAACATTCACTCATATGGGCGGCGAGGGTGTGCCGTGGACTGCTATTAGTAGCTTTTCGACCGAAGCCCACCGCTTCGTTAATATGGGCGATGGAACCTATTTTCATTCGGGTCAATTGGCGATCCGGCAGTCCGTCACAGCTGGTGCCAATGTTACATATAAAATCCTCTTCAATAATGCTGTTGCGATGACGGGAGGACAAGCCGTTGACGGCGATTTAACGCCGCAAAAAATTTCTCATCAAGTTGCGCAAGAGGGTGCGTCTTATATCGTTCTCGTGTCTGACGAGCCAGAAAAATATCATCGATCTGCGTTGGCCGCGGGTACGGAAATTCGACACCGTGATGATATCGAAACTGTCATGTTAGCCTTGCGCCAGATGCAAGGCACAACGGTTTTGATTTATGACCAAAGTTGCGCCGCCGAAAATCGCCGCCATCGCAAACGCGGCACCAAGCCAGAGCCTTTAAAGCGTTTGTGGATTAATCCCGATATTTGCGAAGGCTGCGGTGACTGCACGGTTCAATCCAATTGCATCGCGATCGAGCCTCTCGAAACCCCAATGGGCCGTAAGCGCCAGATTAATCAATCAATCTGCAATAGCGATTTTTCTTGTGAGAAGGGGTTCTGTCCCGCTTTCGTGACGTTGCAAGGGGCTTCGACGACGAAAAGCGTTAAACCCGTTATTCCCGACGACTTCAATTTGCCTAAGCCAAAGCTGCCGGCAATGGATACGGTGTGGAATTTATGCATCGCGGGCATAGGGGGAAGTGGTGTCGTCACTTTGGGGGCTTTGCTAGCTATGGCCGCCTATATCGACGGCAAGGCGCTAATGGCGCTCGATATGGCAGGCTTGGCGCAAAAGGGTGGCGGCGTAATCAGCACACTCAGGTTGGGGCCTGTGGGGAACCAGATCACCTCACCCAATATACCGCTTGGACGGCTCGATCTTTTACTAGCCGCAGACCCTTTGGTCGCCGCGTCGGAGAGTGTTCTGCCTCTCTGTGCTCCTGATCGATCATACGCTGTGCTCAACACCCACATTGGGTCGGTATCCGAATTCGTCCGACAGAGAGATTTTAATTTTCAAAAAGACGAAGCCTTGGACAAGATTAAGCAAGTTGCTCGGCGCGGCCTAGCGAAACAAGATTTCATGCAACTGGCATCGGTGCTTGGTGGTGGCGAAACCATGGCAAATATGATGCTTTTGGGATACGCGTGGCAGGCTGGTTTGGTGCCATTGACCGAAGACGCTATATTGCGCGCCATACGTCTCAACAATGTCACTATAGATGACAACAACCAGGCTTTTTGGTGGGGGCGTGCTTTGGCGCATGATGCGCCTTGGGTTGAGCGCGCCCTCAAGGGAGAGGCGCTCGCGCCCAAAGTTTTGGACGATATGTCGTTACCAGAAATCATCGAGCATCGCAGTGTGCATCTGCAGGCCTATCAGGGCGAGGCCTTAGTTGCGCGCTATCGGGCAAAATTAGAAGCTCTCTCGTGCCATCTTGCCCGATCGGGTGAGCAGACACGACAACTGGAACGCTTAGCGGCGGTGAGTTATGCCCGCTTGCTAAGCTATAAGGACGAGTATGAAATTGCGAGGCTCTATTCAAAGCCCGAGTTCATGTCAGACATTAAATCCAAATTTACGGGAACGTATAAAATTGCCTTGAATATGGCTCCGCCTATTTTTGCGGGACGCTTGGCAAACGGCCGTCCCAAGAAGCGCCCCTTTGGCCGATGGATATTTCCTGTTTTGGCGATATTGCGCTTCTTTAAAGTTTTGCGCGGGAGCGTTTTTGATCCATTTGGGTGGACGGCTGAGCGCCGTGCTGAGCGGCGCTTGATCGGCTATTATGAGCAAGACCTGGATCTCGCTGCGTCCAACGTCTGCGCCAATAATCTAGATCTCTATCGAGAGCTTCTTGCATGGCCTCTCGAAATACGGGGATTTGGACCTGTCAAGATGGAGGCGATAGACAAACAACTGATGCACCGCGCCGCAATCAGACAACGACTGCTTGCAAAAGAATGAGCAGCGCTAAAAGGTTAGTGCTGGTTATTCCTCTTTTTCTGTTTTCCGCCTGACGAATCTTGCTTTGCAAGTGGCGCAAGCAACCTTACAGTGGGGCGCCAAAAGAGGAGTGTTTATGCGGATTGCTATTTTTGTCTCATTGCTTTTGTCGCTCGTGTCTGGTGTGCAGGCGGCTGACTATATTCTTATCAAGCACGCGCGTGTTTTTGATGGTCGGTCCGATCAGTTGCGACAGCAAGACGTTTTGGTGCGCGACAATGTGATCGCCAAAATTGGAACAGGCTTGCAGGCGCCCGAAGGGGCCCAAATTATTAATGCTAAAGGTTTGACGCTGTCACCGGGCTTTATCGACTCGCATACGCATATCATGCTGCAACTCTCTTATGTTGAGGGCTTGATGAGCGATCCTTATTTTTGGGCTTATCAGTCCACTCAAATCGCCCAATCTATGTTGATGAATGGCTTTACAACCATCCGCGATATGTCGGGCAACAGCTATTCTTTGAAAAAGGCGATTGATCGCGGACTTGTTGTCGGGCCGCGCATATTCCCGTCTGGGCCAATGATTTCGCAAACATCGGGACACTCTGACCATCGCTTCGACTCGCATCCAAGCCGATTGGTGTCAGACCAAAAGAGCGTGTTTCAAGATTACAATATGGTCGCTATTGCCGATGGTCGTGCGGAGGTTCTGATGGCCGCCCGCGAGTCGTTACGACGCGGTGCATCGCAAGTTAAAATTGCCGTCGGCGGCGGCGCCAGCTCGGCCTTTGATCCGATCGATGTGGTGCAATATACGCTCGATGAAATGCGCGCGGCAGTTGATGCGGCTGGCGATTACGGCACTTACGTCGCAGCGCATGCTTACACCGACGCCGCCATTACCCGGGCCATTGAGGCTGGTGTTAAAACCATCGAGCACGGCAATCTCGCCAGCATCGACACGCTCAAGCTCATGCAAAAAAACAATGTTTGGCTGTCGCCACAAGTGATCGTGTTTACAGAATTTCCTGCAACTTTAAATGCCTTGCAACGCGCTAAGCTCGATTATGTGGCGCGCGGTCTTGATGCTTTGTTCCAAAATGTCAAAAAAGCAGGCTTCCAAAATATTGTCTTCGGAACCGATATTGTGATGGACCCGAAACTGGTGCAGGGCATGAACCGCGAGTTTACCCATCGGGCAAAATGGTTCTCACCGCTCGAAGTGTTGCAGCAGGCAACATCAAAAGGCGGCGAGATGCTGGCTTTGAGCGGCAAACGCACCCCCTATGCAGGCCAAATTGGTCTCATTGCTGAAGGTGCTCTCGCTGATATTTTGCTGATCCGTGGCGACCCGCTACAAGATTTATCGATCCTCACGGATCCCGATCGTAATCTCGCCTTGATTATGAAAGACGGGAAAATATTTAAAAACCAACTCACGGATTAATCGGACCAAGGGCCGAAAAAGGACCAATCTATGAACCACTATGTTCGGAATTTTATTTTTTTACTTCTCATTACGGGGGGCGTTATCTTTGGTCTGCGGTCGTGGGGTGAACCCACAGCCTTGCGCTTCGATCCAGCACGACTAGCGCGCATCGACGCCCATTTTGCACAGGCTGTAGCCGAGCAAAAAATAGCCGGCGGCCGCGCTGTCATTATGCAGGCCGGCCAGCAAGTCTATGCTCAAAACTGGGGTTATCGCGACCTCGAAAACAAAACGCCAATGACGGATGACGCAATTTTCCAGATCTATTCGATGAGCAAACCAATTGTGTCGGTGGCGGTCATGATGCTTTTTGAGGAAGGCCGCTTGCGGCTCGATATGCCGATTGCGACTTATATTCCCGAGCTTGCGGATCTCAAGGTCTATGACGCCGAAAATGGCGCGGGCAATCCGCCGCTACGCGCCGCGGCCCGACAACCGACGGTGCATGATTTGCTCACCCACCGCGCTGGAATGACATATGGCTTCCTCGATGCTTCGCCCGTGGGCGCGCTGTACCGGAAGAATCAAATCGACATGCCGCCCTATCGTAGTCTGTCAGAATATATGCAAAGTGTTGCCGCCCAGCCACTGAAGTTCGACCCTGGCACAGCCTGGAATTATTCAATCTCGCCCGATGTTTTGGGTCGCCTTGTCGAGGTGGTTTCGGGCCAAACTTTGGGCGAATTCTTGCAAGCCCGTATTTTCGCCCCCCTCGGCATGCTCGATACCAGCTTTAAACGCGATCCAGCAAAAGCCGATCGCATTGCCAAGCTTTATGCGCGGGAGGGGATTACGGCGCAATACGCGATTAAGGGCTTTGCCGCGCGCCCGACCGGGTCTGGCCTTGAATTGGCCCATCCCGGCTTGCAGCTTATTCATAGTGCTGACGCTAAATTCGAAAGCGGCGGTGGCGGGTTGTTGTCGACCACGCATGACTATTTGCGCTTTGCTCAAATGCTCCTCAACCACGGCGAGCTCGAGGGTGTACGTTTGCTCGCCCCAAACACAGTGGCGATGATGCGCCATAACCAAATCGGTGATATGCCCGCTCTGGGGCGTCGTTCCCCCACCTTCCCTGGGCCTGGTGTAGGTTTTGGGCTGGGTTTTGCGATGATCACTGATCAAGCCTTGTCTGGTACGGCGCTACCCGAAGGGAGTTATTTTTGGGGTGGAGCCGCTGGTACGTTTTTCTGGGTCGACCCGAAAAATGATTTAACAGCTATTTTTATGATGCAAGTGCTGCCAGAGGACACGGGCTTTCGCAAAGATATGTGGTCGTTAACTTATCAAGCGATTTCTGACGACCGCTTAGATCCGTAAACTTCGGCAAAGCTGTCTATTGTGGTGCAAGGGTTGCGGCGGAACGACCAGCCAGCCGACCAAAAAAGGTTGCGTCGCCAACCGACATGCCACTGGCATAGCCTTTCGACGTCCGCGGCAGGCCAGCCGAGGCGCGCCCTGCAGCATAGAGACCGGCGACAACCCCGCCATTGATATGCTTCACCTCGCCGCTGGGGAGGGTGTCGAGCCCCCCTAACGAGAAGGTGAGCGGCCCCTTAGTGCCGGGCATAATGACAGCCGTCTGGCTGGCGAAAGACAGGTCAAGCAAGGCAAATGGTTTGGCCTTTAGCGGCTTCAGCCAATCCGCAGTTTTGTCAAACTTCGGATCCTGCCCCTTCGCGGCGAAGCGATTGTAATAGGCCACTGTGTCTTGCAAAGACCCTTCGGGAAAAAATCCCGCTTCGGTCTCAAGCTCTTCAATTGTTTCGCCCACGGCGACGAGGTCGAGACGTTCAATATACATTGGATGATCATAGTCATCGTGGTCGACCAAGAGATAAACGCGTTGATCGGTTTGCAGGCTGGCGTAATGTCCAAGTCGCGCCAGATAAGCATCTTCATTGACGAAGCGGTCACCATGGCGATTGACCATGATGCCATTGGTTAGTTTTGCTGGTGGATAAAGCGGGAAGGACAGAAACGCCTCATCCATATTGGCAACCGCGCCGCCTGCCGCCATGCCGAGCCGGATGCCGTCGCCAAGGTCATAGGGGTTGCCATAAGGTGCGGCCCAGCGGTGCACTTCGGGCAGGTAGTGCCGTGTCATCTCGGCATTCATAATAAATCCACCGGTCGTCAGAACGACACCGCGCCGCGCCCTGTAAAAGCGGCTTTCATTATTTTCGCGAACTCCGACACCGACGACGCGGCCATCCTCGGCGACGACTAAGCTCTGCACCCAACAGTCAAAATGGATGTCGATGCCTGCTTGCTCGACGGCTTCAGTGAGCGCGCGCATAAAAATCTGGCCACCGAAATCACCTTCATGCGATGGAACATGGCCGCGCGGCACGGCTTTGGCTATGGCCGTAAATTCTGCTGTGCGCTCATTCCCAGAAAAGAGAAGAGACTCGTCGGTCAATGGGACAACTTCGCGCTCCAGCATCACGGCCCGCTTATAGGTTACGCCCAAGCTCTCGACCCAATCGAAATGATCGGCGGCGCCTTCGGCATAAAGACGAATTTTCGCGCTGTCGCCGCGGTCTTCGAGAGATTTTTCGAGATAGGCGATCATGTTCTCGGTGCTATCTTCAAAACCAAGGTCGCGCTGCAAGGCGGTGCCGCCAGAGCCACCGAGATACATTTCCGCACTCGACATTGCCGTTGCGCCACCAGAGCCGGAAGCGCGCTCGAGGATCATCACTGCGGCACCTGCGCGTGCCGCCTCCAGTGCGGCACTGCCGCCAGCACCGCCAAAGCCGCAGACAATAACGTCGACCGTGGCAGCAAATGTCTCGACAGCCGACATGGCTATCGTTGCAACGTTTGGCATATGCTTCCCTCCCGATGTCATTTGCAGATTGGCCGCTCCATGGCCTGAGTTTAGAGCAAGGGCCACCCCTTATGAAAGGCAAAACAAGCTTTTGCGGAGTTGAAAATGGTTATCAGCGACGATTTTGCTGCGAGCAGATCGACGTTGACCGTGGGGCGTGTTGCGTTAGTCTAGCGATCTTCAGTTTTGAACGAGAGGTGTAAGATGCAATTCGATGATGTGATACGCGGCCGCCGAAGTATTCGCGGTTATAAACCAGATCCTGTGCCGCGGGCGTTGATCGAAGAAATTCTCGCTCTTGCTATGCGAGCGCCATCGTCGATGAATACGCAACCGTGGAATTTTTACGTGATCACTGGCGAAGCTTTAGACCGCATTCGCGCTGGTAATACGGAACGTAATTTGGCTGGTGTTCCACATTCGCGTGAGTTCAGAATAGGGCAGGCTTTTGCCGGAGAACACCGCGAGCGGCAAATTGGCGTGGCCAAGCAATTATTCGCCGCTATGGGCATTGCGCGCGACGATAAGGATGCGCGGCAAGACTGGGTGCTGCGTGGTTTTCGCCAATTCGACGCGCCTGTCTGTGTGATCGTAACCTATGATCGTGAGCTTGCTGATAGTGACGACACGGCCTTTGATTGCGGCGCTGTAACAACAGCATTGGTCAATGCTGCTTGGTCGCGCGGGCTGGGCGCTGTGATTAATAGCCAAGGGATTATGCAGTCACCCGTTGTGCGCGAACATGCGGGCATTGCGGATGATCAGGTGATCATGAAAGCCGTGGCCTTGGGCTGGCCCGATGACAGCTTCCCTGCTAATGCGGTCGTTTCTGAACGCAAATCCGTTGCGGAAGCAACGACATTTGTTGGGTTTGAAGCCTGAGCGACGACAAGCTTAAGCAGGTGCCGCCTGCGATTTGACCAACTTGCCTGGTAACGCGCCCGTCGGCTGACCGTTCTCAAAAATCATCTCGCCAGCAACAAAAGTAGCCATAATGCCGTCGGCATTTTGCACAAAGCGTGAGCCGCCGCCTGGTAGGTCGTGAACCATATGCGGCGTTTTCAAGCGCAGATTGTCGAAGTCGATAATGTTTAAATCAGCGCGCTTGCCCTCGCAAATGGAGCCGCGATCTTTGAATGAAAAGAAGTCGGCAGGCACGCTGGTGATCTGCTTAATGCCTTCTTCGAGCGAGAAAAGTTTCTCGTCGAACACCCATTTGGTGAGCAAGAAAACATTGGCGCTGGTGTCACAAATCGACCCGACATGAGCGCCGCCATCGCCGAGGGCCTCGACTGTGTGGGGATGCTTGAGCAATTCGCCGATCTTATCTTTCGCCTTGCTGGTCGCTGGGATATAAATCAGATTTTGCGCATCGTTTTCGGCTAAGAAATCATACAACCACTCTTCTGGGTCGCGGCCGTCTGCCGCTGCGCGGGCGGCGACTGAGTTTTCGTCTCGCGGCAAATACTCAATAGGGTTTTCCATAGGATACATGCTACCGAAATTATCCGAGAGCAATTGCACAAATATATGCGGATTGTCATTGCTCTCCGACAGGATTTTAGCCTTAATCGCTGGATCCTTTAGCTTGGCTGCTTTTTCCGCGGCGGGCAGGTCGCTCAGCGCAACATAGCTCGGCCGTTTATAAAATGGGCTCATGGTCGCTGGGTGCCCCATTAAAATACCGATGGGGCGCGAGATCACTTGACCACGAATATCCAAACCTTCGGCTTGCGCTGTCTCAATCCGTTTTAATTGATCGCGCCATAATTCCGGATTGTCGTTCATACCATCGGTCGGGGCTTCAATCGGGATAAGCGTGAATGTGCCCTTAGCACCCGTTGCCCGACTGGTTTGACGCAGGATGTCAAATTCTTCCTCGGCATCTTTCCAATCGGAAATAAATTGCAAAACATGTCCGCTTTCGCCCTTTAGCACACTGCCAAGGGCTTTCATCTCTGACGCTGCCGCCTCGAAAGTTGGTACATTGTCACCCGAGCTGCTGAGATGCAGCAATGTCCGCGAGCTTGATAGCCCCACAGCACCTGCTTTCAGGCTCTCCGTAACCAAGGATTTCATTTGTTCAATGTCATCGGCAGTCGCAGGCTCGCGTTTGATACCGCGCTCGCCCATGACATAGACCCGCAAAGGACCATGCGGTATGAACACCGCGATATCTATGTCGCGCTGTTTCTTGTCTAACTCGTCGAGATATTCGGGAAAGCTCTCCCACGTCCACGGAATACCCTCGGCCAATGCGGTGCCAGGGATTTCTTCAACCCCTTCCATCAGTTGAACCAAAACCTCACGATCTTCTGGACGGCAGGGCGCGAAACCAACGCCGCAATTCCCGACAACCACCGTCGTGGTCCCCAAGTTCGACGATGGCGTCAGATGGTTGTCCCATGTGGCTTGGCCATCATAATGCGTATGAACGTCGACAAAGCCAGGTGTAATCGATTTCCCTTTGGCGCAAATTTCACGCGTCGCCGCGTTGGCGATGGAGGCCTCTATTTTGGCGATTTTCCCATCCTGAATGGCAATATCGGCAATGACGGGAGGAGCGCCTGTACCATCATAAATGGTGCCATTTCGGATAATTAGATCATAGGTCATCGGTCCCCTCCGTGGTCATTTTGTCCAGTTATCATATCGACAATCCCCCATTTCGCAATAATTTTGCGATGGCGGCGGCGATAGTTTCACCCGTCGTCAGGCTAGTCCCGTCATCGCTTTATAGCTTTTTATCAATTCAGCAGGCGCTCCGGCGCCGTATATATATTTATCCCCGCGAATGAGGAGGGCCTCGATATTATGCGCGGTAAACCATGCCTCGAGGTCGGGTTTAACGGGCGCGAGCCGCGGATCGTCGAGGGTTACTTGATGTATCGCTGTTTCGGGCTGCGCATTTGTGCGGCTGAGCAGGCACGGCGCTGTCCCCAAAATATCGTCAGAGCGGTTAAATTGCGGGGCAATATGACCCGCCAAGGGGTCGGGTGTTCGAATGCAGCCCTGCGCGAGGGGTGGAAAATCCATCGCCCCAGCCGGGTCGCCCGATTGTTTGCGGTTGGCGATGAGTTGGGCGTCACGTTGGGCCGCCATTTCGGGATCAGTGATGCAAACCGTTTGTCCCATCATGATGGCGAGATCAATAACGGCACGCACATGAGGTTCGCGCTCGATCTGGTAGCTCTCGAGCAAACTATCTGATGCCCCTTGCTTTAAAATAAGCACTAGTTTCCATGCTAAATTGGCCACGTCGCGCAAGCCCGAACAGAGCCCTTGTCCGGCAAAAGGTGGCATTAAATGGGCGGCGTCACCAGCTAGCATAATGCGATCTTGGCGCCATGTTTTTGCCAGCTTCGCGCTGAAGCGATAAACCGCTTGGCGCTCGATCTCGACGGCATCAGCGACATTCCATGGCTCCAGAAGGTTGGCGATGGTCTCGGGCTTTTGAATGCTGTCGGCCGTTTCGCCATCTAACAGCATAAATTCCCAGCGGTGGCGCCCGCTACCCATCAGCACACAGGTTGTGGGGCGCGCGGGATCACAAATTTGCAAATTGCGGTCGGGGAGGCGACGGGCATCCTTGACGAGCGTGTCGATCACCAGCCAGGATTCATCAAAGCCCAAATCGGTAATCCCAATATTGGCCATTTGCCGCACGCTGCTATTAGCGCCATCGCATCCGATCACATAACGCGCATCGACCTTGGTTTCTCCCTCGGGCGTTGAAAAATACGCGCTTATGCCGTTGGGTTTGTTTTCAAAGGTGGTAAATTCCCATTGCGTGTGGAGAGCCGCATTGGGCAGCGCCATCAACTTGGTGCGTAAAATAGTTTCGAGAGAAGGTTGGTGGATCATGTTGGAAGCCGGCCACCCCGAGCTGGTTTTGCCTTTACCGGTTTCAAAGCGCATTAGAATATCGCCCGCTTTATTTAAAAAATCGTAGCGCGATGCTGAGCGCGTTGTCGGTATCAGCTCATCGACAACGCCGGCTGCCTGCAAAATTCGTATGGTCTCGTGATCGAGATGCGCCGCTCGGGGAAGGGGGTAAATAGTGGCCTCACGCTCTGCGACGAGTACCTGCAAGCCTTCCTGTGCCAGCAAAATGGCGCCCGTGATTCCAACTGGGCCGCCGCCGATGATCAGAACGTCGACTTGGCGCGAGGACATATTTAGCGTTCCATCTCCAGCCGAGCCTCAAGCCGTCCAAGATGTTCGATTTCAGTCACGACGACGTCGCCATCTTGTAAAAACATCATAGGATCCATGGCCGCACCAACGCCGCCAGGGGTGCCAGTAAAAATAATATCACCTGGTTCCAGCGTCATGGCCTGGCTGAGTTGAGAAATTTGTTGCCAAATATTGAAAACCAAGTGACGCGTATTCGAATTTTGCCGCAGCGCGCCATTCACGGTGCAGCTGATATTGAGATTATGCGGATCGGCGATTTCGTCGGCGGTTGTAATCCAAGGACCAATTGGGGCATGGGTGTCAAAGCTTTTGCCGAGCGACCATTGCGGTGTCCGGTGTTGCCAGAACCGTTCGGTCACGTCATTACCAACGCAATAGCCGAATACATGCGCGGCGGCATCCTGCTCCGAGATATTTTTACCGGTTTTACCAATGATCGCGACAAGCTCCGCCTCGTAATCAACGGTTTGCGAAACTTTGGGAATTAGGATCGGGTCGTAAGGGCCATTGATCGATGTGCCGGCTTTGGTAAACCAGAGTTGTTCTTTTGGGGTCTCCATGCCGGACTCCGCAATATGGTCGGCGTAATTCAAGCCAATGGCAAAAATTTTCCCAGGCCGAGCGATCGGGGCTAGAAGCTGCACCTCGTTCAGGTCTTTGCCTCCACCAGCAAGTGCTTTAGTACAGTCATCGGCTATCGCATCCCACTGTGCGATCACATCGATCATCGCGTTATGACCATCGAGCTTGAAAATTTGAGTATTGTCGATCAGCCCAACATGCTCAGCCATTCCGTCTTTATAGCGCGCTAGTTTCATGTTGGCTCCCCTCTTTGCTCATGGCGGCAACCAGCGGGTGCGGCATCCCCCATTGCACGGCCAGCAAGTCTTGTAATGTTGCCGTATTGGATCCATCGGTTGCGGTGAATAGATCACCATCTGTCCAATGCTCAAGCTCGTGCCCCCAAGGGTCGAGCCAATAGTCGAAAATTTGGCTGCCTAATATATGTCGGCCGATCCCCCAGCTGGCCTCTCGCCCATGCGCTTTGAGGTGATCATGGCCGCACATAATGTCATTGACATCAACGACTTCAAACGCCGCGTGATTAAAGCGTGGCTTGTCGAGGGCTTGCAGTAAAAATAAACTGTGATGATCAGTCAGTTGTGCGCCGCGATCGCAACGCAAAAATGCACCCATTGGTTGCCCCGGCGCCGCTTCGATTTGATCCGACGTGATGAGCCCAAAATGCTCTTTGTACCACGCTGCGCTGGCGGCAAAATCCGCCACTTCGAGAACAATATGTCCAAGCCGCATGACTGTCGCTGGCCCCGCTGCGACGCGGACAGTCTGTTGCTGGCGAGGATGGTCCAATCCTGTATTCACGGCTGGCCGTGGTCGAACGGGGAGAGCGGTTAACCTTGTTTGGTCCGCCACCACTTCCACCAAGCGGCCATCAGGGTCATGCAAGCGGACACCGTACCCACCGCCTGGTGTGTTGAGGTTTACAACCTCGCTGCCAGTCGCCTGCGCGAGCCGGTCTAAATCATCGCGGTGGTCCGCCTGCAAGCCAAGGGCAACAAAGCCTGCATCTCCTATTTCCGTGGCATGGACAAAAGGGGCGTCGCCATTGGCGCGCATGAAGAGGTGGGTCGCGTCGACGTGGACGACGCTGAGGCCAAATTCTTCTAAAAACTTCTGCATTTCGCCAAGGTCGGGCGCACGGAAGCGTACATGCGCAACATCTTTGATTTTAATTAAGCTCATGGGCCCCCTCCTGCATCACTCGCCGCTATCGACATGATCTTAACTAAAACGTGAAATAGATGTCGGGTCAAATCTGATTTTTAAACACTCTTAAGACGTTCTGAGACGGTTTTATAAGGTTTTCGCCGATTATATGGCGCGCGAGCCTGCGCGCATGTGGCGCTAGCGATGGGCGTCGGCGATGGCTATACTGTAGGCTCTGAAAACCTCATGAAAGACGATTTATGACCATTAAACTTCATCATTTGAACGCCTCGCGGTCGCAGCGCTTGGTTTGGTTGCTCGAGGAATTGGGCCTGCCACACGACATTATTCATTATACCCGCAACAGCGAAACAAATTTAGCGCCTGAGACATTATTGGACATTCACCCTTTGGGTAAATCGCCTTTGCTGGAAGATGATCAGCTGGTTATCGCAGAGACCGGCGCCATTGCTGAGTATCTCTTGGCTAAATATGACCCCGATCACAAATTGCACCCAGCGACGACGAGCCCCGATTTTGCCAAATATATTGAGTGGATCCACGCCGCTGAAGGTGCCCCGTTTTTACCGTTTCTCCTGGTCGTCTATTTGCGGGCCGCCAATGCCGAGAAC
The DNA here is from genome assembly GCA_038147995.1 of Rhodobiaceae bacterium. Taxonomy (GTDB): domain Bacteria; phylum Pseudomonadota; class Alphaproteobacteria; order RS24; family RS24; genus JAYODZ01. The sequence goes on from JAYQUO010000021.1 coordinate 28,177, forward strand.
TCGCCTTTGGCGCCGCGCTTGGTACAAGAGCAGTTGAAGGTGATTGCTTTTGTGGAGGCGCATTTGTCCAACAATAGCTATTTCGCGGGCGATAATTTTACCGCTGCCGATTGTTTGATGGGGTTCAATATTCAAAATATGTCCATGCACCCCGGCTTTAATACATCGGGTGCCACGGCGGCATGGCTCGAGCGGGTGAAACAGCGCCCTGCTTATCAAAGAATGCTTGCGGTCGGGATTTAGACCTGAGGCCCCCTATGAGGGCGCTGCGACTGGCTTAAGCCGCCCGCGGCGGATCGAACTCGATCCCGGCGCGCTTGAGGCGTTGCACCAATGGCTGTCCTAAGCCCGTGGCGCTCGTCAAAATGCCGCCATAGCTGGGGCCGCCGGGCAGGGCATCAAAATCTTCGACCAAGCAAAGGGCGCACTCGGTCACCAATTTGGACGTCACTTTGTAGCCGGGATCGCCGTCACCGCGTATGGCTGAGACGAGTTTTTGTCCGTCCTCTGTTTCCAGGATGAATTTGCATTCGAACCACCCCGCATTGCGTTGTTCTTCCGTCGGCCCTTCGCCGGGCTGTTTTAACAGAGGCCGAACCAGTTTGCGCAACGGGGAAAACAGAACTATGCCGAGCGCCGCCATCCCGAGGGCCGCCTTAATCGCTTGCCACCGCGATGCCTGATAGGAAAATTCTTGATATACAAAATGCGACCCATACGGCTCTTGCTGAAGTCCCAGAAGCGCGGCCGATCGGCGAACGACGCGCGTGTTCGCAGCCGCCATAATAAAAGGCGCTGCATAGCCGTTGACTTCCGATTTGGCGGCAATGCCAAAACCGTCTTGGCTCTCGCTCTCCATCGCGGGGGAGGTCGTATCGCTTGGGTTTAACAGAAAAGGATTGGTGAGGTCGTCGCCGAGCTTTAGGTCAGGCATGGCAAAAATTGTTTCGAGTGTGCCTCCCGATGCTCCCCCTTTGAAGGCATGCAACGCATCGACACGGCGAATGGGACGGCCAGCTTCGCGAATAGCATTAAAGCACCCTAAATCGGATGGGATCGAGTCAAAACCACAGGACGGAATAATGCGGATGCCTTTTTGGCTGGCCTCGGCATGATGTTTTTCGATTAAGTCCTTAACCCAGAAATTTTCTCCCGTTATATCGACGTAATGCGTTGCGTTTTTCACACAAGCCGCCACGAGGTTTGATCCGTACCGATGGAATGGCCCCGCCGTCGAGAGAACGACCTTCGCCCGAGCCGTGATGACGTCTAAGCCAGCATGATCATCGGCGTCGGCGATGAGGGTTTCGACAGAGACGCCAAGAGCGTTGACGATTTTATCAAGCTTCGCTTGGTTGCGTCCGGCCACCGCCCATTTAATTTTACCCTTATGTTGCGCTAAATATGCGGCGCAAAGCTGACCGGTGAAGCCAGTGGCGCCATAGATGACAATATCCAAATCTTTCATTACGCATCTCCTTGATGGCCAATGCTAGACCATATTACTGAAAGTGGCGAGCAGCGAGACAACTTGCGGCGGTGAAAACCTGTTTGGCGCGAGCGAGGCTTGCTTTTGGTCTCGCGGATCAAATGAAGCCGCGGACGAGGGCGGCAACAGCCATGTAGCGGCCGCATTTCGCCACTGTGACCAAGATGAGAAATGACCAAAGCGGTTCGCGCAACAGACCAGCGATCAATGTGATTGGATCCCCGATAAAAGGCGCCCAACTGAGTAACAAAGAATAGCGACCATATTTGTGGTAATAGCGCTCGGCGCGCTGCAATTGTTTCTGATCGGCCGGAAACCAGGGGCGGTTCGAAAACTGCGTGACGAACCGTCCCAGACACCAGTTGGTCACAGAGCCCACAACATTGCCAAGGGTTGCGACGGCGACCAAGCCTGCGACCGCGTCTGGCTGGCGCGATAGCTGGTAGACCAATAAGGCTTCCGATTGGGCTGGCAGAAGTGTTGCGGCAAGAAAGGCGCTGATAAAAAGAGATAGATACACTGAAAAGCCTCTGCTGGGCGACGCCCTGATCGTGACGATCTGAAAAATAGCCCGCGTCCCTGATTTTCGGCTCAGCCAGCAGACCTTATATATCTACCATAAAAACAGTCATGAAAAAAAAGATCCGAGCGAAAAACGCCGCTCGGATCCTTAGATTAATAAACGCCGAGGCTATTTAGTCTGCTTTAGGTCCCCATATCGGAACCAAAATAAGCACCAAAATAGACAGTTGGAGCAAGATCGCAATTGGGTCGCTCGGCACCAAAGAGAATTGTGGCATGGCATCTGCGGCGCCGCTATTGGCCACATATTGTTGTGACAAAGCAGAAATTTCGACGCCAGACGCCTGAAGGTTAGCCAAGCGATGGCCTGTCGCGGCCATGTTAAATGACCAGAAAGCATAAGTCATGTTGAAGAAAAAAAGCGTCGCGAGGCCAAAGATAGAACCAGCAAGCTTGGCGGCCAGGTTTGAGTTATGGTTTTCGCCAACCGTCCGCGCTACGCGAAAGGCAACCCAAATTGAGAAAGCCATGGCAATTTGATAAGTCCCCGTCGCTTGGTTGCTCGACGATTGTAGCATTAAAATTTCAAGTTCAGTCATATCTAGTCCCTCCACTAAGTTAGACTTCTTAATATGAGCACAATATTTGCTTTATCGTCAATAATTTCACTTTTATTGTAATTTTTTTAGAATTAGCTAACCGGGCGAGAAGACGCACCATCGTTATACGGCCACACAAAGATACATGATATTCAGGTAGTCATCGAACCCATCTCGGGTGCGCCAAGACCCGAGAGGACTTGAACCTCTGACCTCTGCCGTCGGAGGGCGCAGGGCGGTGATAAAAGCGTTTGTGGCAGGGCGTTACAGCAGACGTCTTAAAAAAGTTGATGGAAAGTAAATATTCGCCTTGCCCTAGATAAGCTTCTTTTCCACCTGCCACCGAGGCGAGCGAGGGACGCGCGGACCATAACCCAATCGCCCAAACATTTGTATGGTTTCACCTTTCGCGGCAAAGCTATGATGAATTTCCTGATAGAGCTCTTTCATTTCGTCATATTCTTGCAGCGCTTGGCTTACTGGGTGCAAAGAAACGCCTAATTGTGTCGTCGTAAGATTCAGCCGCAACCAGTTTCGCCCTGCCTCAAGTTGGTGCTCTCGGCTCTTACCTGGCGTTTTCAGCAAAATATTGGCAGGGGTGTTATTCAGCATGTCATCATATATGTCTAATCCTTGCTGGTAGGCGCTGCTGTTTGGGTCAAGCATGCTTTCCGGGGTTATAACACCAGACAGAAACAAGGCTTCCATCATAGGTCCGCCAATATCAATACCATCAGGGTTGGCATTTATCTGTTTTTTGCCGAAACGCATTAGCTCGACACTTTCTTTGAGCGTGTGGTGTGTCTCGTATTCCACTTTGAAGGCGTTCCAACTCAATTGCTTCAGTTTCTTGACATTTTGGGTGTCGACAAACACGTCCCCAAATTTCTTCAAAGCTGCGGCGTGTGCCATAGAAAGTGGTTTGTCAGAGAATGGTTCTTTACAAGAACGTCGCGCATGGAAAGCGGTGAATAAACCTTCTTCTGGCTGAATATTGTCGCTTGGCGAGAGTTTGATATTGGCAATGTGATCCTCTGTCTGGTGAGGAAATAAGGTAACTTCTGTCTTAAAGCCTCTTTGGTGCGCGGCGATATCTAGCGCTTCTAGAAATCCCCCCATGCCGATTGTCAGTTGACGTTCAAAGGGATCAGTTGCCGGGAGATTTTTCGATAAATCCCTGTATATATTCAACTCATCTTGACCAATAAGTTCGGCAAGCCATGGTTGACGATTATGTGGATTGGGAACAAGAACAGCATAGGACAGGGCAAACAGCCTTATATCCTTATATTTCCCGGCTTTCTGCCATGGCACGAGCGCGTAATCAGGTGTCCGCGTCATTGCGAAGCCGCCGATTGCAGACGCGGCGACCACGGCGCCGCCGCCAATCAATTTAATTGTTTGCCGTCTATTCATCATAGGCTCCTCTTGTAGGCTATAACGTGGCGGAAACAAAAACCAGTCACAAATCTAGAGTGATTGACGCAAATAATCGAAAAACCAAATGTTTATGATGGGGAGTTATAGTCTGGCGCACCCGAGATGGGTTCGATGCCTACCCGAGGCCCCCTGCAAGCCTTAACCTTCAATAATTTCAGTATGTTATCATTTTAAAGGGCTGGTGCAAATCCTATTTGTGGTCATCCATCTGGTCTACCAACGGGGGAGCCTAGACCCGAGATCCTAGACACGAACACGAAGTCCAAGTCTCGAGGCCCGAGCTTCGAGGTTCAAGAGCCGAGAACCGAGGCGCAGGCCTCAATGCACTCGGTCTTTCTCTCTTCGCTATAAGCCAAGCCGCAAGCCCCAGGAGCGTCGTTGCTAGTGCTCGTCATCGCCTGTCGCCCAGGTAGCTCAGTTGGTAGAGCAGCGGACTGAAAATCCGCGTGTCGGTGGTTCGATTCCGCCCCTGGGCACCACTTCCAAAGATCCAAGGGCCGAGTTCCGAGATTCAAGCCCCTTGCATGACCCTATCACGCCTGTAGATCACAAATGGCCGGCACAGAGCGGTTCGGATTAGGCTCCACGGTCCTGATTTTTTGGGCGCTCATTTTTGGCCGCAATCACCGCTAGACAATCTTGAAGCGGAAGCTCTAAGCTACGCGTATCTGAGACTATGCTGCGGAGCTGAGCGACAAGAAACAGTTCCACCGAATGTTGCGGGAAAAAACATGCGTTATTTTTCGAGAATTTTACTTGCCATCTTCGTGTTATTTGCGCTTGCAGCATGCGACAGACCCTCAGAGGATGTTCGGGACTTAGATGGGCGTCTGCCGCAGCAGGTGTATTGGGGTGACTTGCACCTGCATTCCCGACTTTCCTTTGACTCCTACATGTTCGGAAATCGCTTGTTGTCGCCAGATGATGCCTTTAGATTTGCCAAAGGCGAGCCGATGCAAGCCCATAATGGCGATATAGCGCAATTATCAAAACCGCTGGATTTCTTGATGGTCTCGGATCATTCGGAATATCTCGGCGTGCTTGCCAGTATTCAAGAAAAGCGCGATTACATATTAGCCATGCCGATCGGCCAACGGAGGGGGAAGGATCTCGACGAT
>JAYQUO010000022.1:0-31856 GCA_038147995.1 Rhodobiaceae bacterium
AACTTAAAGGCATGATTTTGAACGGACGTCGCTCTATCGGCATTTTAACTGCGCTGATTATTATCGCTGGGCTCGTGCATGTATGGCAACATGATGTTCATCTCGAAAAGTCACACAATTTCGAAAACTGCTTATTATCGCATTTAGGCAAAACAGTTGATCTTACGCCATTCATTTTAGAGGTAAGTATTACGCTTATCTTAGCCGTTTATTTTATATCGCGTTTGGTCCCATTTCAGCGTCACCTTATCTTCGCCAAGAGGGCTCCCCCTTCATTCTTCTGATTTAAAACTTAATTTAATCAGGAGAAAATATCATAATGTATCGCACATATTTGTGGGTGTTGCTCAGCGCTTGGCTTGGCAGTTCGCACCTCAATGCTGAACCGATAGATGAAATCATCGTACTCAGCTCACCATTTCAAAAAACCAGCGTTAAAACGCTCTCAACCGTTGATGCTCTCTCGGGCCAACACTTAGAAAACATATCCGATCTCGCTCTTGGTGCTGCCCTATCCACCCTGCCCGGTGTGAGCAATGCATCTTTCGGTCAAGCCGTCGGTCAACCTATAATCAGAGGGCTTGGTGGATATCGAATTGACACTCTTGTTCAACATATGCCGTTAGGCGACATCGCGGGTGCTGGCAATGATCATGTGAATGGCCTTGATCTATTTGATATTAACCATATTGAGGTTGTGAAAGGGCCTGCGGCCTTGCGCTATGGGCCCTATGCAGGGTCGGGGGTTGTCAATACGTTTAATCGCCACTTTGACAAGTATATTGATGAACAACTTGACACATCAATGCGTTTTGGGTCAGCGGCACAAGAGCGTATTGTAACTGGCTACGCCAGAACAGGTGCGATAGCAGCCTCTGCGTTTTGGCGAGACACGAACAATATTCGCGTGCCGACTCATGCGGAAAGCGACTATCAGCTTGACGCTGAGGAGGAGCAGGCCGAGGCGCGTGCTCATCGAGTGCCAAACAGCGCGACGAAAAGCAGAGGCGTAAATTTATCTCGTCATTTTGGCGACAGCGGACAAAGCCTAGTCATTTTACTCTCCGGACTGGATAGCCGATATGGCGTGCCGGGCCATGCGCATGGCGATGAGGCTTCTGTATCCATTGAACTCAAGCAACAGCGCTTGCAGGCCGTGATGGAGAGAGATTTGTCCGGTGAAATTTTTGATCATATGCGCATAAATCTAATGTTGAGCGAATATGATCAGCTCGAATTAGAAGGCGCTTTCGTCGGCACACGTTTTGAGCAAAAGGCCGGTCATCTTCGTACTGAGTTCGGCATACGTACTCCTACGAGAAATACATTGCTTGGCGTTGATGCAAAACAAACCGACTTATCGACTCGAGGAGATGAGGCTTATGTTCCCTCTAATAAACATGAAGCACTCGGTGTTTTTGCCTATGTTGAGAGTGAGTTTGCACTGTGGTTAATGGAATTTGCCATGCGTGCGGACAAAAGCTGGGTGAAGCTGGGGAGGCAGCCTGACCTGCGTCATGATGTGCTTAATATTTCGGCCGGCGTTGGTTATTCCCTCTCGCCCACTCTAATCGTGGGTAGCTCGCTGGCACACATTGAACGCGCACCTTCGCCTGTGGAACTTTTGGCAGATGGCCTTCACGTCGCGGCAAATCGTGAAGAGATAGGTAATCCGTCTTTGAAAGTTGAACAAGGTTGGGCGACCGAGCTTTATGTCCGCAGGAGCATTGGCGATAGCTCGTTTGGGTTTGCCATTTATGATAAAAATTATGACAATTTCATTTACCTTAAAAGCCGTGCCCCCGCCACGGACCCTTCTTCTTATACCTACCAGCAAGCAAACGCTCAAATTTATGGCTTAGAGCTGCAGGCAAATTATGATTTCGAGATGATGGGAATGGCGTGGGATACCACTCTATTCTACAGCACCATAAGAGGCCGCATGGGAACAGGAGAAACACTGCGCGCGATACCACCTCAGGAACTGGGCCTAGGACTAGCTACAACAGTTGGAAATATGTCACTCCAACTTGATGCCCAGCACGCTCTCGCGCAAAAGCATACAGGTGTGGGGGAATTCCCGACAAAGTCTTTTTCGCGCATAGACGCCTCCATGGGATGGAAATCACCATCCATCAAAGGGCTCAGCGTTAGCGCAACTCTCAGAAATATGACGGATGAAGAGATACGCCACCATGCGAGTGTGCTAAAGGATCTGATGCCTGCAGCTGGGAGAGATTTTCGATTAACATTGCGTATGCGCTTGTAATCTTAATCAGGAAAACCTTTGGCTTGTGTGCTTAGCACTGTGACCAAATTATTGGTCTCGGTGTAACCAAAAAGTCGAGTTACGCACCAAATTTTATGGTAATTAGGTTGCATGAAACAAATGAAATACAAGGACGGAGTTTGATTATACCTGTCTCTTTTTATGAGCACCTTTCTTGCGGCAAAAGTCATTCCGGCTCAGTCGAACGCACCATAACCTACAATTTAACCTACAATCAGGTGGTAGATTTAGCGCGATCTTACCAGAGCTCCTCAGACAAAAGCCTGTTTAAATCACTCATAAACTGTCAGAAAAACATATGTTATTGGATATGCTCAGACACTAGTGTGGCGGACACTCTCTCCGCCATCATGTTTCGTTCCCTGTCTCATTTGATTATAATATTCAAATAGTCCCATTCGATATTAACGCATTTAACCTAAGGGAATGGCATGCCCAATTGGCTTCGTCCTATTGGGGGTCAAGGCTCCCAGCACGCGGGCAGTTTCCGCTCATTGGGTTCCCAAATCGAGCAGCCTGCACAAACTCCATGGCGTCGTTTATCGAATGGCTTAACGTGTCTAGGTGTGCTTTATCTTTGTATATGACGGCGTGGACTTGAGAACCCGCGTCGCAGAGTTTTGTCACTAAGGCCTTTTGCATTCTCAGTGGCGTATCCTTATCCATCGCTCCCGACGCAATAAAAATTGGAATTTTGAGGCTGAGGGCAGGGTATTGCATTAATTTAAAAGCCTGCTCTAAGCCAGAGTTTGGTGAGCGGACGAAACTATTGTCGTAGGTGAGTTTTTCATCCGAAATAATTTGCCGCATTTGGCGGTTGCATATATGGCTAATGCGTCGCGCGATGGGGCGCGCTTTATCGGACAGATAATCATTCATCGAAAAACTTGGGTCGGACATCTGTGCAAGAGAAAGGGCAAGAAAGTTATAGCCCAATTGCGGATCCACCACATCGCGCGGGCGCGCATCGCGAACAGCTAGCAAAGCCTTTGGCGAGAAGAATGGAACCCCAGTCAGCACCGCGCCGCGAATAATAATTTCTGGAGCATAGGTCATTGCATACCCAGCAGTAGCTAATGCCGCGGCTGCGCCCTGAGACTGTCCGACGAGAAAAACGCCTTCGGACAAGGGTAAGCCAACAGAACGTGCCGCACGAATTGCATCGAGGTTGCTATAAGCAGCAGGCCGTGTCGCCAAATAGGGATGCGTTCCTTCAACGCCCAACCCCTCATAATCTGATGCAACAATAGCAAAACCTGCTGCAAGCCAGTGTGAGAGATAGGTGCGGTGAAAATCGGGATATCCATTCCAACTTGGTGCACACTTATCGGCAATGCCCACAGTTCCATGGGACCAAGATAATAGTGGCCATCCATCTGTCGGTGGCTCACCCTTTGGTACAAACAAGACGCCAGATACCGCCACGAGCTTAGCTGGGGTTAGGCCACTCGTTGAGGAATAAAGCAGGCGAATAGCTTGCGAAGCATTTGGCAGGAGCATGTCTTCGGGCATTGTCTCCTGCCGTATCAATTGCCCAGCGGTCTTCAAATCGCTTGGGCGAGACACATAAAAATTAGAAAGAAACGCATCTCCCAAATTGTATCTGCCGTCATCGGCCCAAGCGGGTGTCGTAGCCAGAAGCATGATTAAGATCAGTACGCGGGTTATGTGCATGATGTTGTCGCCCTTTTATTGGTCATGATTTACCACTCGCTGGCATCAACCACGGCTTTTCGGCAGCAAGCTCAATCGTTCCGTCCAATATAAAGGAAGGGAGCTGCGTCTTGCGTTACAGTCTATGCCAGCCGAGCTCATGGCACAATAAGCCTCTGTAGGACACTTTGCGCTGTTCTTGTTTAAGCTTTATTTAGTATCCCCGTTTTTCGGTTGCTGCTGAACACTACAGGCTTGTCACTTGGCGATAATCGCTCGGGTGAGCGATGGCGGCCGTGCAGCTTACGCGTGATTGTCGCCCTGCCTGTCTCCTTTTACCCTTACAGCACTGGGCGATGTTGCCGTCGCCATCAGACCAATAAAAAGGAGAAAAAAATGCCCGGCAATTTACCACCCTTTAACGCTGGCGGAATACCGACCTCATCTCGTCATTCAACTGATCAAGTTGTCCCACAGAGCAATGCCCTCATCCGCCAAAGGCCAATGCCGGAGCAGGCCCCAGCCGTCGATCTCGAAGCCGCCCGCATTGATCCGACCGAATACACACCCTTCGACCCAACCGATCAGGTTGTCCCCACCGCCACCGGCTTCGACGATGAGATTGCAGGCTCCCCACCCGTCGGTCGCTCGCCCAGTCCCAGCGGACGCCGCGACGAATGGGATGATGGGAGTGGCAGTCAAGGTGGGAGCGGATCTGACAGCGGGTCAAGTGGAAGCGACAGTGAAGGGGGCGGAAGCGACTCGATCCCCGACGAGGTTTACGACGACCCGGCCTGGGATACATCTTCGAGTAGCGGCGGCGACGGTGAACCCGAGCCAACATCAGAGCCCATGGAGACCGAGGGTCCGCCCCTTGCTGAGACGCCAGAAACTCCAGCACCCCTTGCGCGTGGCCCATCTCTCGTTGAGCGGGTTGATAAATGGATCCAGAGCGAGCGCGCCTTGGGGCATAGCGATTACGAGATCGGGGGCATGATCAAGAATATGAAACTGCAAATGGATAATGTCTTATTTGATCCATCCATGACCCCTACAACAGCCATGGACAAAATGATCTCGGATATTCGTGGTGTTATGAGCACCGATGCGGGCACCGCGGAAGGCTTGGCGCGCGGCTATATTTCCAGTCAATACTCTTACCTCAAGGATGATTTTGGCATTGAGGAAGGTGTTGCCGGCAGTGGCGTTGCCGACGGCGCTGGCGAGCTTGTGCTCGGGGCTGGTGAACTGGCGGCCGAAGAAGGCGCTCTTGAAACGGCCGAAACCGAAGAAGGGCTGGCCAGTTACGAAGCTCTTGGCGAGAGCCTCGCTGAAGAAACCGAAGTGGCGACCGAAATGTTTGTTGAGCTTATCCTGCTCTAGCGGGCGTATGAATGACATCGGCAGTTATCGCGTCGATACTGCCAACGCCGCATAGGCCCATCGAGCTGACGAGCTCCTGTTCGATGATCTCGAGACAGCGCGTTACGCCCGCCTCCCCACCGGCGGCGAGGCCATACAGGAATGCGCGACCAAGCATCACCCCTGCCGCCCCTGATGCCAGGGCTTTGAGGACGTCTTGGCCCGAGCGAATGCCACTATCCATCCAAACTTCGGCGCGCCCACCGACGTGTTTTACAATCTCGGGCAAGACCGAAATTGGGCTCGGCGCGCCATCTAATTGCCGCCCGCCGTGATTGGACACAATGATGGCATCGGCGCCTGCTTGTATCGCGGCCAGAGCGTCGGCTGGATGCATAATGCCCTTGACGATGAAGCGGCGATCGCCCCAGTGCTCGCGAAAGCGGGCGACGTCGTCCCAGGCGATAGCCGGATCAAATTGCTCGCCAATCCAAGCTGATAGGCTGGCGGTGTCGGAGGCGGCGTTTTGATAATTCTTGATATTACCAAAGCCACGATGCTTGGCGAAAACGAAGTCCCAGACCCAGGCAGGCCGCGTGGCAAGGTTGAGGAGATTTGACACGGTTGGCTTCGGCGGCGCCGACAAACCGTTGCGCACATCGCGGTGGCGCTGTCCCATCAGCGGCAAATCGACCGTCAGAACCAAGGCGCTGCAATCGGCAGCCCGCGCGCGGTCAATAAGTTGGAAACAAAAATTGCGGTCGCGCATGACATAAAGCTGAAACCAAAAAGGGTGGTCGACGGCAGCCGCCACATCCTCAATAGCGCAGATCGACATGGTCGACAGCGTATAAGGCACCCCAAATTTCTGCGCCGCGCGGGCCGCGTGAATTTCGCCATCGGCATACATCATGCCGCCAAGACCTGTTGGTGCGATGGCGCAGGGCAGGCGAACCGGTTGTCCGAGCATCTGGCTTTGCGCCGAGAGGGATGATAGGCCCGCCGCCACCCGCTGGGTCAAGCCGATCGTATCGAAATCGGCGCGATTGCGTGCCAGCGATTGTTCTTGCCACGACCCAGATTCGGTGTAGTCAAAAAACATTTTCGGCAGTCGCCGCCGCGCTTGCTGACGCAGATCTTCGATTGTCAGACATTTTTTTGTGTCGCGCATGTGTCGTTCAAACCTTTGGTCGAGTCTGCCACTTTTTGATGTTTTAACCAATAAGTTTAAAGCCGCAATTTGTTCGTTATGGTGCGCTTCTACCGAATTGATTTCAATGTGTTTGGGTTAAAATCTCGGTCTGACAGGCCCTGGCCAAAGACATAATCGCGATACGTCAAAATCGTCGTTTTGCCCGTTTTGTGATTTTCCATAACGAGCTGATGGGGCCGCCAAAATTTGTCATGATGCAGCTTATAATCGCGCAAGTTTAATCGTTTCATCACCGCCTGATCGTGATCATAATAGTCGATCTGTCGCGGCCGATACGTTGTCTGATCATACCAGGTCAGAAGCTTGCTATAGCCAGAATGGGGATAGGCTGGGAAGCGCGCCACACGATAACACTGGCTATCACCACAGGGCTCTTCGCCGTCATAGCTATAGGTAAACTTACCCACCTCGGGCGCGGCAATGTCCTCATAAGCAAATTCGCTGCCGAAAAAAGCGCCTGTTTTATTCGCCGAGGAGATGCGTTTGACGCGCTTTAATGCCGGTAAATACAGCCACAAGGCGTCGTCCGCCCCGACCTCGGCATGGCTCAAGAAAATCGTGCCCTGCATATCTGGCGGGGCATCAAAAATTGTTAAGGTCTTGTCACCCTCATCGCCCGGCTTTTCGAGTAGAAGCAGCCGTAAGTCGCGCTCGCGGAGTTGGCCGCGCCGGTCTTGCAGTTGCATGATCAAGGTGACGCTCTCGTCGCCCCAACCCGCGTCACGACGCGCTGACTCCATCGCAATGTCTCGCCCGCGATTGGTTTCAGCCCTCACCTCAACTGGCATCGCGCTCAAAAAATAGACCACAAGGCCACCGATAAGATAAACTGCGCTCATGCCTGCTCCTCCATGTCTATGCGGGGTCGCATTGGTTTGATCGGGGGATAATCCTTGGGCGCAATTTGAAAGCGTGAACGGCATTGCTCAGAGCAAAAATGGACGCGCTCGCCCTCGTGATCGAGAAAAATGGTCGATGTCCAAGCATCGAGTGACATTTTGCAAACGGGATCCCGAACCCATATGCGGGCCTCGCTTTTGCGGTCCCGAATACTGCCATCCTCAAGCCATAAGACGCGATCGGCGACTTCTTCAACGCGCTGGTCATGCGTAACAATCAAAATCGAATGCCCTTGATCGCGCGCAATATCGTGCAGCGTCATGATCACTTGGTGCCCGCTTTTGGTGTCTAAGTTTCCAGTCGGTTCATCGGCGATGATAAGCTTGGGGCGATTGATCAAGGCGCGGGCAATGGCGACGCGTTGTTTCTCACCACCCGAAAGTGTTTTGGGCAGTGCATTCTGCCGCGCAGAGAGGCCGAGCCTCTCTAGCAGTTGATCGGCGAGTGGCGCGGCGGCTTTTACCCCACCGAGCGCGAGATGCGCCGGGAATAAGATATTATCGCGGGCGCTGAGCGCTTCAAGGAGATTAAACGATTGAAACACGAAGCCGATCGTCTGTGCGCGTAAGCGCGACAGCTCCGCCTCGCTCATCCGCGATAGGGCCTCTCCATCAATGCTGACTTCTCCTGATGTTGGGCGCAGCAGGGCGCCCAGTATCGAGACCAAAGTTGTTTTGCCCGACCCCGATGGTCCAGTAATGGTGACCACCTCGCCGGGCCATAAGTCGAGCGAGACCCCGTCTACGGCTCGAACTAAGGTGTGACCCGAGCCAAATGTTTTGACGATATTATTTGCCGTTAAAATTGGGGAACTCATATCATTTTTCTTTCTTATTGTTGAAAGGCGGTCACAGGATCGACGGACAAGACGCGCATCACGGGTAAGACAGAGGCGATGAGGCAAACCCCAAAGGCTAAGCCCGCTGTTTTAAGTAAGGCGTCCATTGTCATGGCTAAGCTCACTTTCGGCATGAGCCATTCGGTGAGCGGTATGGCGAGTAAAATGGCGGCGATCGCCAGACACAAAGCCAGCGCGCCAATGGTGAAGGCTTGCACCATGGTGGCACCATAGATGGCTAAATTCCGAACGCCGAGCGCTTTCATCATAGCCAATTCTCGCTCGCGTTCGGCGATATGGGCATAAATAATGAAGCCTGTTAGCAAGACCGCCAAAATGCCACCGATGACGGTCATCATCCAAACAATCTCTAGCCCCATTTGATAGGCGATCGAATAATCGCGCCGAATGAAATCATCGCGGGTCAAGACATTGACGCCCTCAACCTCGTCCATGATACGGGCTGCCAACTCTTGTGGCGCCACGCCCGCGTCGGCGTCAACCAACATGTAACTGACAATGCCCAGCGATGACATGGCGTCGGCCAAATCGGCAAGCGTCACATAGGTGACCGAATTGGCCATTGAAAACGTCTCTGAGGAAAATCCAGAAATCGTGAAATCGCGGCCAATAATACGAACCGTGTCGCCAATTTTGAGGCCTGCATCGGAGGCAAAAATATCAGGAACGATGGCTGTTCCGGCCGCAGGCAGCTGGGCGCCGCCTGCGTGTTTCCACGGACCTGCGCGCGGATCTCCAGCCTCTAATCCGACGACAAATGAAAACCAGTTGCTACCGCCGGCTTCGATGGCCGAGCTTAAATATAAAATCGGGGTGACTTTTTTGACACCTTTGACATTCTTAACCCGGTCGATTTTCCAATCTGCGACAAAGGAGGTCGCCATATGCATATTGCCGACGCCTTTTTGCATGACCCAGACATCCGCCTCGGTGTGATCAATCATGGCAACGATTTGCCGCGACTCGCCGGCAAATATACCTTCAAAAAATAAGACCAGCGCAAAGGCTCCCGCGACGGCGGCAATGTTGGCAAATAGCTGCTGCGGGGAAAATAATAATTCGCGAATGGCCCATTTCAACATGGCGCTAATCCTTAAACGCGCTGGCGGGGTCGAGCTGTATGAGCATCCGCAGCGGCAGCAAAGCGCCAAGGACACCAAGAACCATGGCGATCAGCGCTGTTTGAATGAGAGCCTTAGGTTCGGTAACAAGTAACAGATAGCCGGGGGCAAGCGTTTCGATCAAACGCGCAATAGCCATGGCGAACACGATCCCAACTGGAATGGCGGCGATCGCCCAAGCGACAGCTTCAAAGGTGACACTCAATCCGATGTCGATGACCGAGAAGCCAAGCGCTCGTAAAACCCCAAATGATTTACGACGACCGCGCACCGCGGCAAAGGTGAATAATCCAATGGCAAGCGCGCCGACACCATAACTCAGGCCTAATAAAAGATTAAGAATAGGCCCCAAAAGCTCTTGCCCCAGTTTTTCATCATGGCGCGCCATCGTCTCGATGGGGATGGCCGTAACACCCGCAACATGGGTCGAAATTTGATCGGCCATCTCCTGCGCATTGGCGTCAGGAATAATGTCGACCACGAGAAAACTAAGGAGGGGAAAGGCGGCGATATCGGAAGCCAAGTCAGAGTTGAAATAAAAATCAATCAACGTATCGAAATTGGTAAAAGCAAAGGGTGTGAATAAAGCCGTTTCGCCACGTGCAAACCCGACAATGGTAAAATCATAATCCGACAGGGTGAGGCGATCCCCGAGATCGAGCGCAAATTTTTTTGCCAGCGAGAGGTCGACGACGATATCGCCCGTCTCGCTTGGTAGGCGTCCCGTCTCGATTTGGCGCGGCCCACCGCTATCATCATAGGCCAGAACAATCAGCGGCGATCGTAGGCTACCGCTTTCATATATGGCCGCGAGCGCGGTGAGAGGGTGGGTTGAGACGACGCCAGAGACCGCCTCAACTTGGCTTCGCGCTTGCTGGGGTAAAATGGAACGGGTGGCAAAAAAATTGGTGATGCCGGACTGCGCAACGATAACAGCATCGCCGCGTTGTAAGACCGCCTGTCGCAATTGCCAATAAGAGCCAGCCAAAAACCCTTCAAGCGCTAGAATTTCTGCAAGTATTGCCGCCACAGCGAGAATAATGAGTAATGTGCGCCCCGGGCGCAGGAGGCTGTTCTGCCAGGCGAGCCAAATCATGCGCTCCGCCTTTTATAGCCAAAGAAGCGCAGGCGCCGTGTGCGACGGCAGAGGCTGTTACCTGTGTGGTCTCCACACGACACTATAGATTGGCGACGTTGCAACGGCATGGTTCTGGTGTGTTCTGTTGTTTTTATGTACCGAACTATCAGCCAGTTTAGCTAATTTTCCATTAATGGAAAGGCCCGGCGCCGAAAAACTTTCGTGCGACCCGATAATCCTAGAAGCGGCTGATATTTCTAGCCCGTTAAACTGACAGCAACCTCACCGAGCTGGTCAAAAACAGCAGAGATGGTCTCACCCGCTGATGCGGGATAAGGCTTGGTCAGGGAGCCGCTGGCAATGATGTGCCCAGCTGCAAGGGGCAGTTTGTGCTGCCGTGCTGCGTTTAAGAACCAGATTAGTGAATTGATTGGATTGTCGAGCACAACCGTCGCACTGCCTTTCTCGATGGTTTCTTGATTAACACCCAACGTCGCTGTGATGTCAGCGAGCAAGTGCCAATCACAAGGTGGAATGGGCGCGCCGATGACCAAGCCTCCATTGCCGCCACGATCGGCGACCAGCGGGGCAGCGCCAGCCGCAAAAGGCGGGTCGAGGCGGGGGTTGAAAATTTCGAACACGGGACGCAACGCCGCGATGAACTGAGTGACAGTGTCGTGCGTAACAGGCGCCGTGATGTTGCAAGCGGCCTGCGACAGCTCAAAGCCAATTTCGGGCTCTATAATCGCCGGTTGATAGGTCGTAGCAGCGATTTGCGCGCCCGATGGAAATATATCCGTTGCAAATATAGCGCCGTAAAATGGTTCTGAAATAGAGAGCATGTCTTGTTGAACAAGGTTTGCGGCACCAATTTTCCATCCCCCCAGATGCGTTGGGCGCGCTAAGCTGGTTTGGACTTGGTAGGCCAAATCAATATCACCGGCCGCAAGACCAAGCGTTGTTCCATCGAGGCGCGATTTTTGTAGCTGCGCATCGCGCAATTTTGCCGCGATGGCGTCGATCGTTTCTTGGTTCATAGACGGCTCCCCCTCACATTATAGGCGCGTTGGTGACAGCAAACAGTGTTGCAGATTATTGGGTATAAAAAAATCATGTTTCCGAAAAATTCGGATATCGCCCAAGGGTTAATAAAATCGTGCCTCCAAAAATAAAGAAACCGAAGGCCAAGTAGAAAGCGAGGTCATAAGAGCCATTAATGTCATAAATGCGGGCGAACAAAGTGGGCGCCGAAGCGCTGCCAATAGCCAGAGCAGCATATTGAAAGGCATAAATCTTCGCAAAATTCTTGGTGCCAAAATATTTGGCCGATAAGAAAGCCAGCAGGTCGAGCTCGGCGCCAGCAGCCAAACCGAGGATAATTGCGGCTGAAAATAATATGGTGAGATCGGCGCTACTTTGAAATAACCAGCACGATAGAGCGGGGAGAACCAAAACAATGGCCGACACGCCGGGTGCCCAAAAACGATCAAGAAGGACACCGACACCGACGCGGCCAATAATCATAGCAAGACCAATGCTGCCGGCGACTTGCGCGGCTTGCATGGTCGTCAAGCCGCGATCGGTCAGGGCTGGCACTAAATTTGTCATGACACCCGAAATCGCCAGATAAATGACAAGAATTGAGGACGTCAGCACCCAAAAGCGGAAATTTCGAACCGCCTCACGTAAGCTATAGCCCTCGGGCTGGTTCGCGTGACCAGCCCCCTCACCAGTTTTAGCGCTGGGTTTGAACCACAAAAAAACAATCGGAAAAGCAATCACAATGGGCAGGCATGCAACAGCCATCATGGCCGCCCGCCAGCCGAGATCGGCGATCAGGGCTGTCATAAGTTGCGGTAAGACAATTGCCGCGATGCCCGTTCCCACGAGGGCCAGCCCTAAAGCCAGTCCGCGGGCCGCAGAAAAATTAAGTGCAATGGCATTTGACCATGTGATGGGATTGGTGCCAGCACCCAAAATGGCGACGGTAAAAAACCCAGCGTAAAACATGGCAGGCGTTTCTGCCTGCGCGGCAATGAACAGTCCGAGCGCGACGCCAAAAAGCGACGGCAGGGCAATTCGCCTCGCTCCATATGCGTCGATCATCCAGCCCGTAATAGGGGCCGTCAGCGCCCCTAACCCAGAGCTAAAGATAATGGCCAGGGCAATGTCGGCGCGTGTCCACCCTAGGTCGGCCGAGATGGGCTTAATCAAAGACCCGATAATGTAAAAAGGTATTGTGATGGCCCCGCAGGCCACGCCAATGGCGCAGGCTATGATGAGGAAGGTCCCAGATCTCATTTCGGCGATGATGGTGGCGCGGTTGTAACTCGACATAAGACGCGTTTCCTTATTCCAGATCCTGAAAACCTATTTAAAATCAAAGAATATAGAAAAATTCCTACTTGTATAGTTAAGTGAGTTTCATAAGATAAAGCGGTGAATATGTGGAACGAGGCTTGAGGGGCAATGACGATGTCATCTGACAGACAGAATTTGTCTGAAATGGATAAGCTCGCACTCCGCGCTCTGGCGCATTATCGTGACAAGACAACTGATTTAGCCGATCAGCAAATGCGTGTCCCGGTGAGCGCTTATCGGGATGCGGCCTTATTCGCGCGCCAAAGCCCGCAGATCTTTAAAGAGTTGCCTTTGGCTTTTGCTTTATCGCTCGAATTACCCCAAGCGGGAAGCTATGTTGCTCGTCGATTTATGGATATTCCCGTTTTATTGACGCGCGATGCCGAAGGGCAAGTACATGGGTTTTTAAATGTCTGCCGCCATCGTGGCGCTATTTTATGCGCCGACGGCGGTGGCACCAAGGGACGTTTTTCCTGTCCCTATCATAGTTGGACCTATAATAATCAGGGCACCTTAATTGGTGTTTACGGCGCTGAGGCTTTTGGCGATATTGATCGTGCAGATTTTGCACTGACGCGGCTCCCCTGTGTTGAGAAATACGGCATTATCTGGCTTTGCCTCGATCCCGATAAACCCTTTGATATTGATGCCTGGCTCGGCGATTTTGCTCCGCGCCTCGACAGCCTCAAACTGGGAAGCTGGTTTATTCATGAAATCCGTCATCTCGATGGCCCTGGCTGGAAAGCGGCGATGGATGGATATCTAGAGGTCTATCATCATGATACGGTGCATGGTCAAACTGTTGGTCAGCACACAATTGGTAATTTATTGGTGCATGACACTTATGGACCGCACCAGCGGCTGACATTTGCGCGCCGCAATATTGATGATCTGGACGCTTTGGAGCGCGCGGGGCAGCTTGCAAAAGGGGAGGCCATTCAAGGCGAGCAATATATTCGGTTGATACACTCGGTATTTCCCAACCTCTCCATCTCGGGCATTTTGGGTGAACATTGTTTGATTAGCCAGCTCGAGCCAGCTGGAGGGTTCGATACAACAATTACGCGGCAGTATTTGCTCTGCATGGAGGAGCCGCAGACGGCCGATCAGAAAAAAGCAGCCGAGCTATTTAGCGCCATGACATTGCAAGCCGTGCGCGACGAAGATTATGCTATCGTGCAAACCATTCAAGATGGATTGCGCTCGGATGCGAATTCACATTTTGTCTTTGGTCGCAACGAGCCAGGACTACAGCATTATCATAAAATGGTTGAGCGTTATGGGGGAACTGAACATGACTGATCTGAATGATCTTGAGCGGCGGGTGCAAAAGCTCGAGGCCCAAATCGAAATTCGCGAATTGGCAACGGCTTATGCGGTTGCTTGCGACGAACATGATATGGACCGTTTGGTCAGTTTGTTCACAGAGGATGCTTGTTTTGACTCGCCGAGCGGGCTGATGATGGCCAATGGCCGTCAGGCGATTAACGATATGTTTATCGAAATGTTTAAGATCCGTGGCCCCGGATATCACTGGACGCATGATGTTTTTGTCCGCGTTGATGATACAGATTTAAATCACGCCACCGGAACCGTATTGAGCCATGCCGAGACGTGCCCCGCCGATACAGTAAGTTTAGCGGCAATGAAATATAATGACGTCTATCGTCGCGAGGGCGGCGTTTGGCGCTTTGCCAAGCGGGAGATTAATTTCCTCTATTACGTCCCCGTCACGGATTATCATAAGAGCCTAACGTCGCAGCAAAGATTCTATGCCGGTGGCGAATGGCGTGATGCCGATTATCCCGAGAAGCTTCCTGTCTGGAAAGCTTTTGATGCCACCCATAAATCGTGAGAGGGGTTCCATGTTTTCGCACGCACTTGATATTGATATTCCTGGTTTAAAAGGCCAATTCATTAATGGCGATTGGTCCATTGAAAAAAATCCGACGCTTGCGCCTGTGATTGATCCTGCGACGGAGCAAGTATTAGTCGAGGTGGCTTTGCCAAGTAAGGCGGACGCTGATGCTGCGGTCGCCGCTGCCAAAGCTGCGTTCTGCGAAGGACCTTGGCCGCTCATGCCCATTGATGAGCGGGCCGCGATTGTCGCGCGGTTTTGTGACATCATGGAAGCGGAAATGGAAACGCTGAACCGTGCTTGGACGCTCGAGTCTGGCGCCACGATTACCCACGGCACAATATTAAATAGAGACGTCGGCGCTGCAATTTGGCGGCAAATGATAGCCGATGCCCGCGCCATTGAGTGGCAAGAAAAACGCAGCGACGCCATCATTTATCGTGAAGCCATTGGTACCGTACTGGCCATTATGACTTTCAATGGGCCGATCATTTTGATGGCCATGAAAATTATTCCAGCACTGCTCGCGGGCTGTACCGTGGTGGCTAAGCATGCGCCAGAATCCCCCTTAACCGCTCGTTTGATAGCTGATTGTGCGCAGCGCGCTGGTTTTCCCGCTGGGGTTGTGAATTTTATTCCGGGCGATGTTGAGATTACAAAATATCTTGTTGGCCATGCCGGTATTGATATGGTCACGCTCACAGGCGGTACCAGTCATGGTATCGATGTTGTCAAGCGCACAGCGGACCGTTTGGCGCGAACCACGTTAGAACTCGGCGGCAAATCGCCCGCTATTGTCGCAGAAGACGTTAATTTTGATCAGGTGTTGGAAACGCTGATACCCGGAAGTTGCAGCTTTATGGGGCAGGTCTGCGTGACGCTTTCGCGCTTGTTGCTGCCAGAAAGCCGTTACGATGAGATGGTTGCGGCGCTTGTCGCGCGCTATGAAGCGATCCAGCTTGGCGATCCTTTATTGCCAACCACGGAGCAAGGCCCGATGACGGTCAAACGTGGCCGTGATCGTGCGATCGCCTATATCGAGGGGGCGGTGAAAGAAGGGGCGCAGATTGCCTGCGGTGGCGCTGTGCCCGATGGCTTTGACAAGGGCTACTGGTTCCGCCCGACTTTGATGGCGAATGTTCATAATGGCATGAAGATCGCGCAGGAAGAAATTTTTGGACCTGTTGCGGTCGCCATTCCGTACAAAACCATTGATGACGCTGTGCGGATCGCAAATGACTCGCCATTCGGCTTGGCGGCCTCGATTTATACCCAAGACGATGCGATAGCGGATCAAGTGGCCCGCCGCCTACAGTCGGGAACTGTCGCCATCAATATGGCGGGGATTTCCTTCTTTCAGCCCTTTGGCGGATATAAGCAGTCGGGCTGGGGGCGAGAGTGCGGTCAGGAAGGTATTTTGGAATTCACCCAGTTAAAGCAGGTTGTGAAAGCCTAAGGCGCATCTATGGATTATGGGCTTAAAAACAAGACGGCAATTATAACCGCTGGCAGCAAGGGCATCGGGCTGGCAACGGCGCGTTTATTTGCGCAAGAAGGCGCCCATGTGGCCATATGCGCCCGCGATGCGGAGACCCTCGCGCGGGCAGAAGAAGATCTCAAGGCCTATGGTGGGTCGGTTTTTGCCGCCCCATGCGACGTAAGCGATAAGCAAGCGTTGACTGATTTTGCGGCCGCCGCGCGCGCCGCTTTAGGCCCCGTTCATATTTTGGTCAATAATGCCGGCGGGCCTCGCCCGGGTGGCTTTAAAGATGTCGCAGATGACGATTGGCAAAGAGCTTTTGAGTTGACCCTGATGTCGGCAGTCACGATGACGGCATTGGTGATTGATGATATGCGCGCCGCTGGCTGGGGCCGCGTTATTAATATTTCGTCTTACTCGATCAAGCAGCCAATCCCGCAAATTCTCCTGTCAAATGTTATGCGGTTGGGCGTGCAAGGTTGGGCCAAGTCACTTGCCAGTGAGGTTGCCTCAGATGGGGTGACGGTGAATACGGTCTGTCCGGGGTGGACCTTGACCGACCGCGTTAAATCGATGTTATCAGATGACACGGCGGCCGATACCATCAAGGCAGAAATTCCGATGCAGCGCCTTGGGACACCCGAAGAAATCGCGGCGGCGGTTTTGTTTTTTGCTAGCATACAAGCGGCTTATATCACCGGGACCGCCCTGCAGGTTGATGGCGGCATTGTGCGCGCGAGCTTATAAGCGGGTGCGAAAAGCCAGATGGAGTGAGCGGGAGCTGTGTCGATGCAATATGAAATAAGCCAGGCCGAGGTTGTCGATATTCACGCGCATATTGTCTTGCTCGAGACCATGGAGAGCGCCGGGTCGGCAGGGCCATTTATCAGTGCCCCGGGCGAAACACCGCCATGGTTCAAAGTCGGCGAATACACATTAAACGGCGTTGCCTATCATAACTCGCCTTTTACCGATATTAGCTTGCGTTTGCAGCGTATGGACCAAACGGGAATTGATTTTCAGGTTGTTGGGCCCAACCCCTTAACCTATTTGCACCACATTGCGCCGCGGGACGCGCAGGCCTTCTGCCGGCTCCACAACACAGGCTTAGCCGCTTGCCTACCGCAGGGTAAGGGGCGCTTGGCTGGATTTGCGGCGCTCCCGATGCAGGATATTGATGCGGCCTTGGACGAGCTCGATTACAGTATCTCAGAGCTTGGGCTAGTGGGCGCGGCCATTGGTACCGATCTTCCCTATGCGCTTGATAGCCAAGCGATGGATCGTTTCTACCAAAAAATCACCGATCTTAATATTCCACTTTATATCCACCCGACGACGCCGCGCAGTGAGGGGCGCTTCAGCGATCCGCGATTTGAACGTTTCGATCTCGATATTATGCTCGGCTTCACCGTTGAGGAAACACTCTCTGTAGCAACGCTGATATTTGGCGAAGTGCTCGAACGCCACCCAAAACTCGATCTCTGTGTCTCGCATGGCGGCGGCGCATTGGGTTTTATCGCAGGGCGATTGGCTACGGCGGCAAAAAAGCGCGCTTGGGCTCCCGCGGCGCTCAAGGCCGATGGCGCCTTTGAGGAAGCGGTGCAAAAATTATGGTTTGATACGCATGTCCATCATCATGCCTCGCTCGATCTTTTGCGGCAATGGACCAATGATGATCGTCTCTTATTCGGAACCAATTTTTCTGGCTGGGATCAAGGCATGGATTGTCGCGAAGAGGCACTGCATGTTCCCGTTGATCTCGCTGGCAATGCGCGGCGGTTTTTGCGGCTGACCTGAGGGCTAATTTTTATCGTGTGCCAAGGCCCAGCTTAATATCTGGCTCCCATAGGTGCTGACCCGCCAGCCTGGAATTTCTGTCACATCGGGCAAGGGAGATAAATCCATAGCGCGCCCATTGATAAAGACATGTTTAATCCGAGATTTCTCGCCCAAGATCGCGATATTTTTTGATGGATCGCCATCGATGACAATCAGATCAGCAAGTTTTCCAGGAGCAATTTGCCCAACTTCTCCATCCAAGCCGAGAACGCGACCACAGGCGCTGGTGCCACAGGCAATGGCTTCCAGAGGTGTCATGCCCAAATAATCGACAAAAACTTCAAGCTCTTTGTAGTGCCAGTCACCATAGGGGGTGATTGAAAAGCCACTTTCGGTACCACAGAGTAGCGGTACGCCGGCATCGTAAGCGCGACGCAGCATGTCAGCGCTGTCGGAAATCTCGCGTTTGAAAATCTCCTGAACATCGGCTGAGGCTCCGACTTTTTGGCCATAATCGGCCAGATTGGCTTGGAAAGCAAAAGTCGGAACGATAGGGGTTTGGTGTTCAATGACAGTCTCAAGAGCTTCGTCATCCATATAAGTGCCATGCAAAATCAGGTCGAAGCCGGCGCGGGCAGCGTCGCGCGTGCTCGAGGCGCTCCGGCAATGGCCTACGACAGGTGTTTCGAGTTCGTGGGCCGTATCGACCACAGCCCGCAACTCGTCATAACTCCAGACCTGCAGCTCGCCGATCGATTTCTGCTGTGGCGTCAAGCCGGTCACATGGACTTTTACCCAGTCGACGCCATTTTTAATCTGCCGCCGCGTTTCGGTGACAATCTCGTCGCGGGTACGGACAATTTTACCATAGCCGCGCCGGCCTTCATCGGGAAGCAGTCGCCCCGCTGTTCCACCCACTGCGGTCAGCAGCGCATTGCCGCCCGTGGCCATGCGGGGACCAGGAATATAACCTGCCGTAATGGCGTCCCGCAGATCGACACCAATGTCGAAAATGCTGTCGGCATCAAGAAAGCCCGTCACACCAGCGCGGACAAGTTTCTGCACGTTGTGGCCCGCTATGATACTGGCCAGAGCCTCGCGCCGATGGAAGAACAACTCATCATTGGAGTTTGGTTCGTCGAAGGTGATATGGCAATGTGCATCGATTAGGCCAGGCATTACGGTCATGCCGGCGAGGTCAATGACCTCGTCGCTATTGGTTGTAAGCCCGACCCCGACTTCGGCGATTACATTATCCGTAAGCCGAATATCGCCCCGTGTTGGTGCGTTGCCCAAACCGTCGATAATCGATGCATTTTTTAAGAGCATCTAAAACGCCGCTATTTTGCCTGTGCTCGCTTGGAGGCGAGTTGCGTCTGCTGTTGCAGATAGGCATACACGTCTTTGATCTCTTGGTCGTTCAAATCATCAAAACGCGGCATGCCTTTTTCGAGCAACATGCCGCCTTGTACGATGGCTTTGAAGCTCTCGAAATTGAGCATGCTGGCGGATTCACGCAAGTCTGGTGCACCGGCGCCGCTGGAGACAGCCTCGCCCCCATGGCATACGGCACAGCTTGAATTGTGATAGAGACCAATGCCTCGATCGGCCGCGGCTTTATCGATTTTAATATCGCCAAGGTCGACGGGATAAAAACTATGGCGCTGGTCATCAACGCGCGTCAGCTCTTGCTTCCCGTCAAGGCTAAAGCTGAGCAAGCGGATTCCAGGGGCTTTATAACGCCACCCCTCTTTGGTCATGGCTGGGATGCCGAAAGAGGCCAATCCGCCATAGCCCGCGAGAATAGCAACATGTTGCTTGCCATCGATTGTATAGGAGATCGGCGCTGCCGAAACACCGCGCTGTACATCAATTTCCCACAGTTTATCGCCATTGTCCGCATTATAGGCGATGAACATGCCGCTGCCCGTACCTTGAAAAACGAGATCGCCCGCTGTCGCCAGCGTGCCGCCATTCCAGAAGCTCTCATATTTAACCGTCCAGCGCGCGGTTTGAGTCACAGGATCCCAAGCCACAAGCGAGCCTTTACCGTCGCGCGGATCGACCTCAGGATAGGTCGTCAACACGCCCGTATTGAGGAAGTTTGGCCGCATGTCGGGCATTTCGACTTGGCTGTAAACGGCACCAATTTGCATCTCTGGAATATAAGAAAGTCCTGATTTAGGGCTGAACGACATGGCGTGCCAGTTATGGCCGCCAAGCGGGCTTGGGTAGAGATGTTTTGGCCCTGATAAATAATCAGCCGCTTCACCCAGAACAGGTCGGCCTGTTTCACTGTCGATATAATCGGCCCAATTCGATTTGGTGAATTTGTCGGCGCTGATAAATTTACCTGTCTCACGGTCGATCACATAGAAGAAACCATTTTTCGGAGCT
The DNA here is from genome assembly GCA_038147995.1 of Rhodobiaceae bacterium. Lineage (GTDB taxonomy): Bacteria > Pseudomonadota > Alphaproteobacteria > RS24 > RS24 > JAYODZ01. The sequence goes on from JAYQUO010000022.1 coordinate 20,352, forward strand.
TGCATGACAACCTTGCGCATGGCGCCATCAATTTCGAGCTCCGCCGCAATAATATCCATGGCAGCGTTATAGTCCCAAGCTTCTTCCGGCATTACTTGATAGTGCCATTTATAGTCACCCGTATCTGCGTCAAGCGCGACAATCGATCCAAGGAAGAGGTTGTCGCCCTTGCCTTCACTGCGGAGCAAATGGCTCCAAACGCTACCATTGCCCGTGCCAAGATAAATCTGATTAAGCTCAGGATCATAGTTTATGGCATGCCAGACGGTACCGCCGCCGCCAGCCACTTCCCACCACTTACCAGACCAGGTTTTGGCCGCCATTTCCATCGCTGCATTCTCAAAGCCTTCGGCGGGGTTTCCGGGTACGAGGTAAAAGCGCCAGCGTTGCTCCCCAGTTTTGGCATCATAAGCAGTAACATAACCGCGCGCATTCGAGTCCGCGCCACCATGGCCAATGACAACCAAATCCTTGAAGGCGCGTGGTGCCCCCGTAATGGCGCGGTTGTCGCCTTCGGGGAATGTGCGCACAGCCCAGATTTCTTTACCCGTATCGCGGTCAATCGCGATCAGGCGTCCGTCGGTTGATCCCAAATAGAGCGTGCCGTCCAAATGGGCGAGACCGCGATTGGTGTTCCAGCCGAGTGTAATTTGCCGCGGCCCGTGTTTATAAACCTCGGGGTTGTAGCGCCATAAAATATTGCCCGAGCGACCATCAACGGCATACACAATTGAGCGGTCGCTGGTAAAATACAGAACCCCATCAATGGCCAGAGGCGTCGCTGCAAATTGCACCACATCGTCAAAGGAAAGCTCCCAATCGAGGCCAATATCCGCCACATTGTCGGCCGTGATCTGTGCCAATGGGCTGAAGCGTTGCTCGTCATAGTTATTGCCATGGGAGCTCCAGTTGACCTCTTCGCTGCCATTATTATCGCATGCTGTGAGCCCCGCCGCGGCGAAAAAAGCCAAAGTCAGCGCAATCGTTTTGCTTCGAGTCATGAAAAGTCTCCCCAATACTTTTGTCCAAAAAATTAAGAGCCACGGCTCTCTTAAAACTGTCCTTGAGCCTATATTCTACCTATGGTGTAGTCAATGAAAGGGGAGCAAATTTAACGCTAAGGGGGATGCCGTTAATGACTGAGTCTGAGAATTTAATTGCCGTTGCACAGCAGTTTTATAGCCTGTGTAGCGCTGGCGACTTCGATGGGTTGAAAGCGATTGTGACCGAAGATTTCAGGGTTCGTGAAGCTGAAGACCTGCCCTTTCCGGGTCTTTATGCTGGTATTGACGCGTTGCAGGAGTTATTCGCCATAGTTATGGGTAAGTTATCGATTGTCGACATGCGTCAAACCAGCTTTCTCGCTGGGCCAGATATTGTCTGCGCTATGGTGGAACTGGTGCCACAGGCAAAACCCGCGCATGTCATTGAGGTAGCAGAGGTTATTCGGTTTCGCGATGGCCGAATTTGTGAAATCCAACCTTTTTGGTTTGATGCTGCTTCTGTCCGCGCGCTCGCGGGCGCGTAATTGTTGGCGATAAAGCCTATTCGTATTGTGAGGTCGTAGATATGCATAGCGTTAATCCCGAGTATGATTTGACTAACCCCACGACGATGGAAAATCCCTACCCGCTTTATCGCGCCTTACACACAAATAATTGGCGGGTTCTGCCAGTTCCAGAGGTTGGGTTTTGGATTGGGCGCATGGCCGATATTAAAGATATCGCCCGCAATACTGAAATTTTCTCGAATAATTATTTTCAAGAAGGAGCGCCGATACCGACGGGGGTTGGCGAGGATCCGCTCGAAGATGACGTCAAGGCTATTTTTGCCGAAGGTCCCGAGGTCGTTAATGCGCTCTGGACCAGCGATCCGCCCGTCCATACAGGCCATCGAAAGCTGGTCAATAAGGCTTTTACCGGGCAGTGGGTACGCTCGATGGAGGCTACCATTCGGGCCATAGCGGATACTCTAATTGATGGCTTTATTTCGCGCGGTGAGACCGATTTCATGCATGACTATGCGGTCTATTTGCCGATGATCGTGATCGCCGAAGCGCTTGGCATGGACCGTGCTGATGCAGGTCAGTTCAAAGTTTGGTCGGATGATATTCTGGCCGGTAATCTCGACCTGCTCGATCACGATGGACGGCTGCGCGTCGCGCGGTCTTTTGTAGATGCCAATAAGCATTTCGGTGGCATTCTCGATGATCGACGATCGTGTCCCCGATCTGATCTGATCTCGCGGCTGGCGACGGCCGAGGTTGAAGGGCAACGCTTGCAAAATTGTGAGGCGCTGCCGATTATCAACACATTGATGTTGGCGGGCAATGAAACGACAACCAATTTAATAGGCAACGCCATGCGGATTTTGGTTGATCGACCGGATCTCATGGATTTGCTGATTGCTGATCCTAGCCAAACGCAGGCTTTTCTAGATGAGGTGATGCGCTTTGATGGCCCGGTTCAATGCCTCTATAGGATTGTGACACGGGATACAGTTTTTGCAGATACCGAGCTACCAGCTGGAACACGGATCATGTTGGGCTGGGGATCGGCTGGCTGGGACCCAGATTTTTTCGAGACGCCTGACGAATTTAGGATGGGCCGTCCAAACGCTGATAAGCATGTCGGCTTTGGGTTTGGGCCGCATATTTGCGTCGGCCTCGGTTTGGCACGGGCCGAGGCGCGTATCGCCATTGAAACTATTTTGCAGCGATTGCGTGATATTCACTTCGCGCCGCATGTTGATCTGGGCCACGTGCCGACCTTTGCGACCCGCGGTTATAAAAGCTTACATTTACAGTTCAAGCCCCGCGCTTAGTGTATCGAGCTTAACCGCTTTGGGCAGCGACGTCATCAATCGCCCGAATGAGCGGAAATATGGCCTCGTCGCACCCGTCGACGACCCGCGGCGCAGCGAACCACTCGACACAGGGGCCTATTTCCGCAAAAGCTAGCATGAGCTTCAGGAGATTCTCATTCTGGGAATCTAGCGCGCCAAGCCGAAGAGCTCGGAGGTGGTCGAGGACCTGCGGTGCCCGCGGCAAGACGGAATTATAAAAAGCGTTAATTTCATCCATCGTCGCTGAAATACGAAGGGCGTTTCGCTCTTGCGAATTGGCCGCGAGCCATTTGGCGCAATAGGGGGTGAGATCGGCAAATTGATCCGGAAGGAGATCACTCATTCATCTAACCCTAAAATTTTACATACTGTATGGTGTTGGTAGCGCAGTGATAGTTCATGATCATGGAAATAGATATGATCCATCATCCCCGTTGCATAATTGCGTTGCATCCTCTCAAGCGTGTTAGCATCTTCTAAGACCGCATCGCGGAGCTCCACCATCGCGTGTTCTTGCCCAAATCGTTCGGCTGCATTGCGCGCGGGCCGTAAATAACCCGTCATTTCCCAACGTGTTTTATCAACAGCCAAAGGCCACATTTGGTGCGTGAAATACATGCCCGGCCCGATGACACAAATAAAACCTGGGAAAAATACAGTCACATCAATCGCCCAATAAGGCGAGCGCGTCTCGTTCAAGCCTTTCGGCAAATTCATATCGCCGCCTCCCGCGCTCGTAATCGATAGGCCCGGCATATTGTTTAAGGCTAAGGTTTGGAGCGGCGCAGGTTGCCATTCACGATTGCCCCAGACCGAAGTTGTACGATGTTTTCCTTTTAGGCGCACATCCACGACCCGGCCATAAGGGTTTGCTGGCCCTGACATTGTCGACTTAATTGTGTGTTGATGTAGATATGGAACGTGATATGTCTCGCAAAACGAGTCGACCAGAAATTTCCAATTGGTGTTGACGTCGCCGACATATTTGAATTGCGTTGTTCCCTCATCAAATGGATAGCCAGCCAGATCAGAACCTTGTTGGCCCATATAGGCCGCCAAGCTCTCGGCGGGTTCTTGGTTTAAATTGATAAAAATAAATCCCTCCCAAATATCGCAGGCCAATTGCTTTAAGCCGATCGAAGATTGATCAAGCTTCGGAAAACCTTCGCTATCTGGGACGTGCACCAATTGACCCCGTAAATCATAGCGCCAAGCATGAAACTTACAGGTGAAGCTTCCACGTCGTCCGCAATCTTCCAACTCTACTTGATTGCCGCGATGCGGGCAGGCATTAAGGAAACTCCTAATCTCGCCGTCATCGCTGCGGCAAACCAAGACGGACATCTTAAATGTCGCGAGGTCGCGGGTAAAAAAACTACCAGGGCCTTTGAGTTCCTCGACCCGTCCGACGCAGTGCCAGCTCGGGCGAAAAATTTTCTCCATTTCGAGATCAAATATGTCCGGCTTGTAATAAATATCTGATCGGAGCGGCCTGTGATCGAGCTCGGTGTAGCGTTCAGTCAGATTGGCCGGCGTAATCACAGATGACATTTTGGAAACCTCGTATCACTAGTTATCAAGTTCAAAAACATAAATGGCCTGCCCGTTGGACGGCTGGTAAATCTCGGGCGTGACAACCGCTGTCAAGGCGCGAAAAACACCAATACCTGTTTGCACGGCGATATATTGTCGGCCATTGACGCCGTAGCTGATGGGATATCCGTGTAGCGGCGCAGGAAGGCGGGTTTCCCAAACAGCGGTGCCGGTTTTTGCATCAAAAGCTTGGAAGTTGCGATCGAGGTCGCCGATAAAAACGAGCCCACCCCCTGTCGTTAGCGCACCAGTTAGGAACATTGCGCGTTGCTTATAACGCCAGAGTTCGCTCATTGTCGCCACATTGTATGACGCAAGATGACCCAAAAGCCCATCATTTCCTGGGCGGGCAAAAGTTTGCGAATTACCACCATAGCCGCCACCGCCAAGGCCCTTATCTACATCGCGTCCAATCATTTCCGAGCACAGATCATGAAGCGGAATAATCAAACTTTGCGACGGCGGAAAATAAGCAGATGCTTGCCAGTTATGGCCGCCATATATCCCCGGGCAGGCATTAATTTTATCGCCCTTTTGAGCCGCACGAATATCAGCGCGGTATCGAACGGCACCTGTCTTGCTGTTAATCGTCTCGAAGATGTTTTGTGGTAGCGTCTCGACATAAGCCGAAAAATCGCCAGTTGCTCGGTTCAGTCGCCACAAAATGCCGTCTTTACCGACCGTCAAGACATATTGGTTCTTGCCGACATCAACAAGAACCCGCTCGAAACCGACTTCCATGTCAATGGTTTCGCCCGGAATATGCTGATGGTACCAGACGATTTTTCCACTCTTGGGATCGATGGCAAGGGTCGCATTGGTATAAAGAGCTGCGTCGTCCGTTGACATGCCGCGACTGGCAGCCACCCAGGGCTTGGCCTGCGAAGTTCCCATGAAATACAGGCCTGTCGTCGGATCAAAGCTACCAGCTATCCAATTATCGCCGCCAGCGCGACGCTCATTCGGTATGCCACCCCAACTATCGCCGCCGGGCGTTCCCTCTAAAGCGATGGTCGATGTGCGCCAGAGCTCACGCCCTGTGTCGGGATCATGCCCCGTTACGAAACACCCGCCTTTTTTGTAGAGCTCGCAACCATTTATGCCGCTGACGATGACCCCGCCAGCAATAATGGGACCAGCCGTATGGGTGTAAGCGTCTTTGAAATCGGCTTTTTGTGTGCGCCAGATTTGTTGTCCCGTGGTGGCATCAAGCGCGACAATGGCGGCATCATAGGTCGCCAAAAAAACCTTATCGTGATAGAGGGCGATATTGCGGGTCGGGCCCCCTAAAGTTTTGGCTTCGGGTGGAAACTCGTATTTATATTCCCAAATAACGCTACCCGTATCGGCTTCGATGGCTTGGATCATATTGCCAGCATGGGTTAAAAACATGATGCCGTTATTGACCAGCGGTGTACCTTGATTGCTACCGTCATTCATCGCCAATGACCAGGCGAGCTTAAGTTTCTTGACATTTGACACGGTTATTTGCGCAAGCGGTGAAAAACCGTGTCCGTTCAGGGTCCGGCGCCAGCTGAGCCAGTCATCGGCTGGAGGGTTTTGTAATAAAGTTTCTGATACAGGGCGATAATTGACAATAGCTTTATTTTGCCAGCCGCCTTGATTGCGCGCAGCGTCTTCAATGCTGCCAGCTTCTGACCAATTAACCCACTCTTCTTCTACCTCGGCGAAAACGCTCGGCTCGACACCGTTTTGCGCCGCAAGATAGGCAGCGATGTCGCGGTGCTGCTTGGCGCTCAGCGCTCCGGCATTACCAGGCGGCATGTTCTTCATATTGTAGGCGAGCAAGTCTTGAAAATCTGTTGGGCTCCATTTCTCGACAAACGCTTCCCCTTTTAATTTGCTGCCATGCGCCGAACCGCGCAAGTCGAGACTATGGCATTGGGCGCAGTTCTCGGCATAAAGGCTCTCACCTGCCAGTGTCTGAGCATGTCCCGAAGTCACGCTGATCAGCATAACGAGAAATGCTGATAGTAATATGGATTTAAAAATCATGGGCCGATCTGACATGCGTGCCCTCCAAGCAGACAATGACAATGCCAAAATGTTAACAAACTTGTTTAGAGCAAGCAACAGACGTTAGGCGCGGATCATAACCAAGAAATTGACTTGAAAGGTCTCAAAACTGTCACGAATATCAATCGCACTTGGATTAACCAACCACTGATAGATGGTGCCAAAAATAAAGGAACAAAATTGTACGGAGATTGCTCGCGGCGAAATATCTGACCGAATAGTGCCTTCAGCCATACCGCGCGAGGCCCATTTGACCACGTCTTGGCGATAGCGCTCATGTTGGATCGAGAGTTGCGCCCGAATTTGCTCGAAACTCGCGATCGACTCATACCAAAGAATATACATGGCTCGCATATAATGGGGTTCGCTCAAGAGAAATTTTTGAACGGTGGCGAGCGATTTCTCGATGGCAGCGATGCCGTCGAGATCTTTAACGGACTCGCGTAAAACATGCGCCCAGTGGTTGTTAAAATTCGTGATTAAGTGCCGCAAGAAGGCTTCCTTGGAGCCAAAACGGTGACTTGGGAGGGCGCGGCTATATCCGGCTTGCTCGCCAATATCTTTTAAAGTCGTATTATGTGAGCCATGCTCACAAATCAGTTTGACGGCCGCGTCAAAAATGCGTTTCTCTGATATATTCGAGCGTTCGGCTTGGGTTAGTCTTTTGCGTGCGACTGTTTTTGGTTTCTTGTGTTTCGCTTTTTCGGTTTTCGCCGAGGCTGATTTTTTAGGGGTCATCTCGTTTTTCTCGCTTTGATTGGTCAGCATTTTTAGACTTTCGCTACCTTAATTTTGTTGTCTTCGACATAACTACGAAGCAAACGCTTATCTATTTTGCCGACCCCAGTGCGGGGTAAGGCCTCAACACGGGCCCAATATTCTGGGATCATGAAGCGTGCTACACGATCTGCAAAGAAATTTTTCAGGTCAGAAAATGGCGTCTCCGGGTTGCCAACAAAAATAACCAGCGGTCGTTCTTCCCACCGCGGATCTGCGATTCCAATAACGGCGGCCTCGGAAATTGCTGGGTGCTCGAGGGCAATATTCTCAATTTCAACAGAGCTGATCCACTCGCCACCCGACTTGATAACGTCTTTGGTTCGATCCGTAATCTGCACAAAACCATAAGGGTCGATTGATCCAACATCGCCGGTTTTAAGCCAGCCATCAGAACTCAGACAATTGTCGTCGGGTCGATCATGATAGAATTTTGACACCCATGGTCCCTTTAACTCGAGGTCGCCAACCGTTTTTCCATCCTGCGGTAATTCAACTCCATGATCATCTACAATGCGCACCCGAATACCGGGGACCGTGCGTCCACTCTTGCTACGCCACATTGCATCGTCTTCGGGGTCAGCCTCGCGTGGTGGTACCGATAGGGCACATAGCGGGCTGGTCTCGGTCATGCCCCAACCCTGAATGACCGGCACACCCCATTCGCTTTTAAGCTTGTTGATCAATGCTGGTGCCACGGCAGAGCCGCCTGAGACGATCACCCGAAAACACGATAAATCGAGCGGGGTTTCGGCGTGTAATCGAATGAGGTCGTTGACCAATGTCGGCACCATGGCGGAGAAACTTGGGCGAAACCTGTCGATCAGGATGCGAAGTTTGTCGGCTTGTAAATGGGGTCCCGGCATAATGATGTCGCTTCCGGCGAACCAACCGCTATAAGGTAGGCCCCAGGCATTGGCATGGAACATTGGCGGCACGAGTAGAATACGATCATGCTGAGAAATGCCGAATGTATCTGCAGCCATTGAGGCGAAGGAATGAATGTAAATGGTCTTGTGACTGTAGACCACCCCTTTCGGGTCGCCCGTTGTCCCCGAGGTATAACAGACCGCCGCGGCTTGGTTTTCGTCGATCTCGGGCCAGTCGAAGGAACCGTCTTGCGCCTCTAACAAGTCCTTATAGGACACTATTTTTTGTTTAAGGGCCGGAACATCGGCAATATCATCTCCTATAAGGATAACAATCTCTACAGTACTATGATCGAGGGCTTCGGCCAATTGCGGCAACAAGCTCGCATCGACCAAAACGACCTTGTCGTGCGCGTGATTGAAAATAAAATTTATTTGCGCCGGAAAAAGCCTAATATTTAGCGTGTGTAAAATAGCCCCCATAGATGGCACGCCAAGATAAGCAGCCAGATGGGCGCTGTGATTCCAGCAAAATGTTGCAACCCGCTCACCAGCCTTGACGCCGAGAGCCGACAGCCCAGAGGCTAGGCGCGTGGCCTGATCAGAAATTTCAGCAAAGCTGTGGGCGTGCGCAGCCTCGCCATCAAAGTCAATGATTTGCGACCGCTTAAAGGTCGTTGCGCCATGCCGCAAAATAATTTGTGTCGAGAGGGGCTCGTGCATCATTGTCGGCTTCATAAGCGTCATGATGAAATTATCTCCCATGCTTCGCGTAGCAATGCTGGTACGTCGTGTTCTAAGTTTTGCGCATAGGTGCTATCGACCTGATCCTGCGTGTAAAGGACATATGCGCCCTCGACGATGGCAGCAAGCCGCCAAAACGCAAAGGCGCAAAAATAGTCTAGATGGTCGGCGCTTCGACCCGTTTGTCGCTCCCACCGCCGCGCCAAATCTTGGCGCGTTACGATATTGGCTCGATTGGAGATTTGTTGCACAAAAGAAAAGCCGAGCCGCCGTTCTGGATTTCGATTCCAAAACATTAGAAACAAACCGAGATCAATGCGCGGATCGCCCAAAGTCGCCATTTCCCAATCAATGATGGCGCGAAGCTCAGGTTTGGTTTTGTCGAATAAGGTGTTGTCGAGATGAAAGTCGCAATGAATGATGGTTGGCGTCTCCGTCGGTGGGACCTGCGATGCCAGCTTCTCGGCCAATTCGTCTAGATGAGGTAAGTCGCGGCATTTATGGCGGGCCCTAATTGCTGTCCACCGCTCAATTTCGCGCTCGATGAATTTCTCAGGCCGGCCAAAATTATCTGGCAAGCGCCGCGTATCCGCCTTGTGGATGGCAGCTAAAGCGTCTATGAGTTCTTCGCCAATTTTGGAGATTGTGGCTGGCGTCTCCTCATAGTCGGGCGGTAACGTATTTGTTATCGAGACACCTGGCACATAGTCGACAAGAATAAAGGGGGTTCCGATGAGGTCGCTCTCTTCATAGAAAAAAATTGGTTTTGGAACCTTTGCGACATCATGCAGGGCCTGCATCAAGGTGAATTCACGACTAATACCGCGAGCAGCTTTTTCTGAAATCGTGTTGGCAGGCGGGTGGCGCAATATCAATTGTCCCGCGGCGTGTGAGATGAGGCTCGTGACATTGGAATTGCCGCCACTTATGCGACCCGTATAGGTGATATGCTCAAGACCCAGTGTTTGCTGTGCCCAGGATGAGAACTTAAGTATGTCTTCTGAATTCATGATGGCCTCATAATGACATCATTAAGCCGCCATCGGTAAATATTGTCGAGCCCGTCATATAGGTCGAGCCGGCGACCCAATAAATAACATCGGCGATCTCTTCCGCCGTGCCTTCGCGCCCGAGCGGTATGCGAGCGTTGAGTTGTGCGCGCGCCTTGTCGGAAATACCTTCGGTCATTTTTGTCATAACAAATCCAGGGACAACGAGATTTACACGAATTTCCCGTGGCGCCAGTTCGGCTGCGATAACTTGGGTCAAGCCACTAAGTCCTGCTTTCGAGGCTCCATAGGGAGCGTCGCCGATAAAGCCTCTAAAACCAACCACGGCGCCGACATTAACGATTGACGCATTGCGATTTAACAGGGGGCTTATTTGTCGGATAACGTGGAATGGTCCGCTGAGATTTGTAGCTAGCACCTCATCCCAATCGGTGGCGGACAATTTTTCGAGCCGACCGCCGCGATGTAGTCCAGCATTGTTAATGACAACGTCGAAGCCACCTAAGTCCCGATGGGCTTGCGATATTGCAGCAGAAATGTGCTCGGGCTGGGTCAGGTCAAGCTGATAGCCAAAAGCGTTGGTGCCGAGTTTTTGAGAGAGGTCCAAAATGTCGGGACCGCGGGCAAACAGTGCCGCGCGGTCCCCATTTTCTATCACCTTCTTGGCGAGCGCTAGTCCAAAGCCGCGGGAAGCCCCCGTAATGAACCAGCGCCGACCATGATGCGTCGAGGATGCCATCCGCAACCCTTAGAAGGATTGCGTCAGGGCAACTCCGATCATGCGCGGTGGACGCGCACCACCATAGCTCCACAGGCCGACAACATCATAACCAATGGTCCAGCCGTCTTCGTCGCTAAGGTTTTTGCCGAACAGGCTGATCTGCGTATTGTTGATCGCGTAGTTAATCGACGCATCAATCAGATATTGCTCGTCATTTTTCAGGTTAGGGTTATTGCGGAATGAGATGTGATGTTCGTCAATATAACGGATATCACCCTTGATCCACAGATCGCCTTCACCGACTTTGACTTCGTATAGAGCTGACAAAGTCGCCGTCCACTCAGGAGCGCGTTGCAGCTCGAGATAGGTCAGATCTTCTGGAATACCGTCATTGGTAATGTCGGCATTGAAGTCTTTATATTTGGCATCGAGATAACCAATATTGCCAGAAAGCGTCAGTGCCTCTGAGACGGCCGCAGACATTTCCAATTCCCAACCGGTCAATTCGGCAGTTGCGGCGTTCATTGTCCGGTTTTCACGACCCGTGCCACCACTGGCACGCACGTCAATGTCTTGTTGCTTGTCGTCATAATCCATTTGGAAGATGGCGCCATTCAGACGGATACGATTGTCCATAAACTGCGATTTGAAGCCGATCTCGGTATTATCCACTGTTTCGGGATCATACGGAATATAGGCTGCACCTTGAGTCTGCGGGCGACCATTGAAACCGCCTGAGCGATAACCTTGCGAGAAAAGCGCATAGACCATGGCGTCATCACTGACGTCATAGGTAACAGCCGCTTTCATCGTCGTTTCGTCAAAGCTGGCACTATTCGAAGTGATGCCATCAACTGGATCGATAACAAAGTCTTCAACGAGCGTCGTTTTATCGTCCTCAGTGTAGCGG
>JAYQUO010000023.1:0-31084 GCA_038147995.1 Rhodobiaceae bacterium
TCTAGTGGGTCCGTGTTGGTCTGAAAACGCATTTGCAGAGCGAGCTTATATTGGTCGCCAAGGCTGCGTTCAGCTTCTACCGATACCGCTGTCGTGTGATGGTCAAGGTCGATAATGCCGCCGAGCAGAAGCGTCGTCGACTGCGTATCATTGGCTGTCCAGCGCAAGCCGATGCCGATATCATTGTTAAAGGGGTGGGGTGAACGCTCATCCCGGTCATCCCACATATACTCCATGACGACGCCCAAATCGGAGGCGCTGCCAAATAGGCCATAAAAACTATATTCGACCCCCGACACAGCCCGATTGGCGCGCTCGCCCAATTCGTCTTGTGAGAGAGCTTCGAGCTTTAACAGCCATGGGCCAAGTGTTGCCTGCGCATCGAGCGAGATTTGTTCGCGTAAAGGATAGAAGGGAACGATTTTGCCATTGCGTATATTTTGCGGCACTAGGAGCGGATCGCGCGCCGTCCCATCGAAATAAGACAGTCCGACATCCCAAACGCCAATGAAATGATTATACCGAAACGCGATATCATGTTGTCGGTCACCATGCTGGCTTTCGTAAAAAGAACGGTGATTATCGACCGCAAAGCCAGCAAAAGGCCTGCCCTTGGGGCCTGCAAATAGCCGGTCGCGGAACATAGGCATGTAGATTGCGGTGAAGGTGCCATAGGGGCTCACATAGGAGGTTCGTATCATGGGTTGACCCAATTTTTGTTCACCATCGACGCTCTCGGCAGCATCGGTCTGATTGATAATATCAACCAGGTGAACAAATTCCGTCACACCCCAAAACACCTTATCGAGACCAATGACCGCCTCGAAATCGCCTTCGACGAAACGGTATTTGGCTTCCCTCAGATCGCTATGTGCACGTTCGCTATCTTCGCTGTCACCGCGGGCAAAACCTTTAACAATGACAGCATGGCGATTATCTTCGTCATATAGCCCAACTTCGAGCAGAGCGGCGACGGATCCAAATGCGCGGTTCGATTGCGGGTTTGCCGGGGCCTCAAAAAAGCCGCGATATTCGAGCTCGAGCTCGCCCTCGGTATCGATCTCCACAGCCAGTGCGGATGTGCTCCACAGCAGGAGGGGCAAAAGAAAACGAGGGCGAAAAATCATCAGCGAGCTCTTTTCAGACTATTTTGCGAGAAATCGGACTCCGTCAAACCCGTTTGAAATTTGATTTCTGTCCAGCTCAATCGCGTGGTTTTTTTGGTTAGATGATTGACCATGTAAAGGTCATGTGCACGCCAATATTTACCGAGATAAAGGCGATAGTCGCTAAATGTCAAGGTTTTCAGGAGCGTGTTTTTCCGATCGTAATAGTCGATTTTACGCACCTGGAAATCAGTGTCATCGGTCCAGCTGATCATCCGCGTATAACCCGAGTGCTCGTAAAGCGGTGTCCGTTCTGCGACATGGCAGGTTCGATCGCCGCAGGCTTCATCGCGCACCCACAGATGGCTGTATTTGCCGTATTCTTGTGCCGTAAAGTCCTCATAGGCGAATTCTGATCCCATAAAGGGACCCGATTTATTAACTGACGAAATACGTTTGACGCGTTTGAGGGCGGGCAGGTACATCCACTGCTCATCGGGATCTAGAATATGCGCGTAGGTGAGCATGGCCGTCCCAGCGACATCGCGGGGCTCGTCAAAGATCATCAAGTTCCAGTCACCATCTTTGGCGTTTTCATTTTCCAAAGTGTTGAAGCGCAAACGGCGTACACTGACATCGCCACTGGCATTGGTCAGTGTCATTTCCATCTCACTCGATGTGTCATGAAAACCGATATTGCGCTTATCACTCTCGACGGCGATAGCGAGGCCGCGCGCCTCAGGCTCACTCGGAGCTGGGAGCTCTACGGCTGCCAGAGGCGTCGAGAGGAGCGCTAGCGAAAAAACGGTTGGGATAAATTTTTGTAACATCATATGTTCCTCCAGAGCTTTAAGCTGACTTTTTCGACGATTTATCGAGATACATGAGAAGCGGTGGCAAGAGCAGGAAGTCTAAGAGCAATGCCGCTATAATGGTGATCGAGACAACTAGTCCCAACATCGCATTAATGAAAAAGGGCGACGTGCTGAGGACCAAGAACCCGGCCATAAGGATGAGTGAAGACACCCAAAGCGCCGTCCCCACTGTTGTAAAGCTATAGTGAATGGCTTCCTCAATATCTAGGTTTTGCTGGGTCCGCGCCAATTTATATTTGGTTAAAATATGAACCGTTGCATCGACAATAAGACCAATGGCCGTCGCCGTCACGAAGCTCGCCCACAGACCAATTTCGTTGCGGAACAGCGCGAATAAGCCCATCGCAACTGCCGGCGGCGCAATGTTCGGCAATAAGCTAATCAGCCCAAGGCGGACGCTCCGCAAAGCTAGGAACAGACAGAAAGAAATCAACAAGAAGGCGTATAAAGTGCCCTGTGACATCGCAATGAAGTTGCGCTCGCCAATATAGGAGAACATAACGGCTTGCCCTGCAGGATCGGTAACGCGTTCGGCTGGGCCATTTGCTTCCATCCAGTCATGGGTGCGACTGCGCAAAGATTTCATCTCTTGGGTGCCGACATTGCCCAAGGTTACAATGACACGCGTGGCCGATTTATCGATATTAATTTGGTCATTGAGGTCGAGACCATAAGGTAACGACATTTCATAGAGCAAAAGATATTGGGCGGCCAAATCGCGATCACTTGGCACGGCATAGAAACTATCCCGGTCACCGTTCATACTGCGATTAATGCGTTTGACAACATCGGCGAAGGTCATAACGTGGCGGACTTCGGGTTGTTGGCGCATCCATGCCGCGAAATTATCGAGATAGTTGAGATAATCCGGATCAGATATGCCGCCCGCTTCACCACTTTTGATTGAGAAATTAAGTAAATAAATTCCGGTCAAGTTTTCCGTTGCCCAATCCGTGGCACGTCGGAAGTCAATGCTCTCACCGAAATACTCGACAAAACGGTCATTAAAATGCAGCCGCGGTAATTGCGCCGTGGCAAAAACCACGAGAGCGAGACCGGCAATTAAAAAGAACCGCCCGCGTTGAGTGACATAGACAGAAATTTTTTGCATCAAAACGCTTTGCCGGCCAATGATATTGGTCGGGTGCAAGGGGACAAGACGCAGAACGGCTGGAAACAAACTCATCGACAAAATCCAGGCGAAGATTGTGCCAAAGCCTGCAATGGTGCCAAGGTCACGATAGGGCGGTGCGTCTGAGAAATTCAGGCTAAACAGACCAATCGCGGTGGTTAGAGACGTTAAAAATACAGGCTGAGCATTGACGTCGAGGCTTTCCACAATAGCCTCTTCTTTGCTCTTACCCTTGCCCAAGGCAACCAGCACATTAATCAAAATATGGACACTGTCAGCAACGGCTACAGTGAGGATGATGGTTGGCGCCCCAGAGGCCGGTGGGCTGAGTGGAATGCCAGCCCAGCCAGCCGCCCCCAAAGCGGTCATGGCCGAGAGGCCCACCACCAACATGGCGGCCAGAGTGGCGAAAACCTGACGCGTAATCAGCATCAGAATAAGCGCGATGACGACAAACATGGTTGGGGTTAAGATCTGAACATCGCGCTGAGCAGCCTCGGAAAAACCATTGCTCAAGACTTGGGAGCCTGTCAGTTCGATTTTATGTCCCGGGAAATTCGCCCGCGCCGCATCACGAATCTCGCGTGCCTTTCGAATAATGCTGTTGGTTGCAGGTGGGTCGTCCCGCGGCGGTCGCAGTGATACGAGAACAGCTGTCGTTCGCCCATCGAGCGCGAGAAGGCGTCCTGCTAATATCGGCTCGTTTAAAATAGTTTGTTCAATATAGGCACTTTCTTCGGGGGTGACCGTGTCTGGTGAGACAACGAGATCACCGACGATCAGGTCATCGCCATCGGCACGGGTATTTTGGAAATTGGTGAGCGAGTCAACGCGAACTGAAAAAGGGATTTGCCATGACTCGCGTGTAATCTGTCCGATCATCTCGACCGTGCGCGGCTGGGTAGCTTTTCCTGTTTCGGGTTGGATCACGAATAATATTGTATCTGGGCTCGAATAGGTCTTTTCGAGCTCATCAAAGGCTTTGAGATAGGGATTTTGCGGCGTAAAGAAATATCGATAATCATTGGTGAAGCCAAGTCGCGGCAGTCCAGCCAAGGCCACCAGACAGATCAGAATCGAGCCGATAATGTGCATCCATGGGTGCGCGACAACGTGGCGGCAATAAGCCCGCACAAAGTTTGACATGTGATTTTTCCCTCAAAAGTTCTTTATTAGACTGAACAGTTTAGTTTATAATAGTTTGAATGGCAAAATTAAATTCGAACAAAATTGGGGGAAAGCTCTCTTTGCGTGGCCGTCCGAAAGATCCGGCTAAACGCGAGGCTGTTCTGGCTGAAGCGTTTGATTTATTCGTTGAAGTTGGCTTTGACGGGGCCAGTATGGATACGCTTGCCCGCCGCGCGAATTTATCGAAAGCCACGCTCTATAGTCATTTCGGTTCCAAAAATAAAATATTTCAGGCCTTAATTGATGAGAAAATCGCTGAATATTATCAGGTCTCGAGCGAAATATTGGATATACATCCGCGGGCGCATTTGATGCGCTTAGCGGAGCAGTTTTTCGATCTCATTCATGACGACAAAGCCCTGGCCCTAACCCGGCTTATCGTCGGTTCGGCAACGCATTTTCCCAAGATTGTAAAAGTGTTTTATGAAATTGGGCCGGCGCGGATCCAAGCAGATTTTATGCGCGCTATTGCTGCTTTGCCCGAAGTTGAAGAAACGCGGGCGGCTGATGTGACGCAACTCTATAAGTCGCTGTTGGTCCCGCATTATTACTTTTTGGGGCTTTTGGTGGCGCAAGTTGAGCCGATGTCAAAAGCAGAGAGAAAAATTCACATCCAGAAGCAGACGGATTTGTTTTTCTCTCTGCTATGAGCATGGCTGTTCTTTAGTCTTCGTCGCGCATGGGGGGTGGGCCCGGCCGGTGATGTCGCCGTAAATGGTCGCCAATTTTCGCGCGCGCCGCGGGCGACAATTGGCTCGTCATATCACGCAATAAACCATGGAAGGCCATATTGGTACGTCCAGCCGCATCTTGCGAGCGATCGAGAATAGCTAAAATATCTTCGGGCGGCACATCGTCTTGGCGTAAAAGCTGGCCTAAATCGCGCCGCGCTTTTTGCATATCTTGCAAAGCGGATTTGAGGGCGGGGCGACGATTATCAAAAATTTTCTGCGCAACAACACGATCATCGGCTTCAAGGTTTTTCAAGAAAAAGCGTTCCCCGCGCTCGATGCGGCTTTCAACCCAGCCTTCTTTGCCCATGTCGCGAAACTTAAACGCGGCGTAACCGGCGCCGCCCAAAATCACAAGATTAATGGCAAGCGACAGGATTAAGGCACCGAAAACGATATATTTTTGTCTTTTGGTCATATTTTTCTCCATGGGGTTAATCAATAGCTGTCCACAGCTCTAGGCTCGAATAAGCCAAAGCTATATCTGCGTCAGCATTTAAAAAATATTGTTGCTCGATAAATCCAGCGCCAAAAAAGCCGATGAGCAGGCAGGCGACCAGAGCCGAGACACCAGCGCTGAGCCGCATTCGATTGGCCGCAGGAAAGATCGTCTCATCGGTAAAGCTTGTGCTCGCGACCATGGCGGCAACGATTGTGCTTTTCAAGGCGTCTGACGCTGGCGTAAAAATTTGCTGTAGCCGATCGTCGAGCCCAGCTTCGCGGGCTTGTGCCGCGCGGACGACCGGGTCAAGTTCACAGGCATCGCGCAGTGCTCGAGCACAATGCGACGGCCACAAATCTGCTTCTCCCCCATAAGTTTCGAGAAGGGTTAGAGCTTCTTTCTGCGTTAGTTTCTGTGTCATGGCTATGTATCCTGTTCCGTCTTAAATCACAGATAAAAAGGGGCGTTGCCGCGCGAGCTCCATGTGCAGCGCTTGCCGCGCGCGCCGAAGCACCGATTCGAAAGCGGCTAAAGATAAATCCATCCGTTCCGCCGCTTCGTCCTGTTTGACCTGGTCAAAATAATAGAGTTGCACCGCCTGTTGTTGCTGCCGTGAAAGGCGGGTCAAGGCGGCCGCCAAAAGGCGCTTATCGTCCGCGACGCTCAGGACTTGGTCGGCTTCGGGTTCATCACTGGCGAGCTGATCGAAATCATCGAGGGCGTCAGCAACGCGGTGCTTCCGCAGCAGATCAATCGATTTATTGGTTGCAATCCGATAGAGCCACGTTGTGACTTTGGCACGCCCAGGCTGCCAGCTCGACGCTTTTCGCCACACCGCAAGAAACACGTCTTGCGCAGCATCCTCGGCCTGTTCGCGGTTCCCAAGTTTTTGCTGGCAGACGCGTAAGACAAAATCGAGGTGCTTTTGAACCAAAACCTGCGCCGCGTCGTGGTCGCCTTGGGCTATGCGCGCGATCAGCTCGTCGTCGTGTTCAGCTTTAAGGGGGCGTTGGTTTTCGGCCGTCATGGTAGCATTTTGCCGCACTTTTCGAGTCCATCAAATTTTCTTACAAAACTGTGATCTGCTTCCTTTAACGAAGCGTAAAAAGAGTATCTGTCAAAAAAAAGTTTCTGGGTACGCTTCCCCTCAATCGCGTGTCCAGCGCCCCGCCCTCCCCTCAGGGCGGGGCCCCTTTTTTAAGAAATCTTTTGAATCCAGCTACTTATAGCTTTGCCAATGTCGTCTGGGCTGTCTTCTTGAATAAAATGCGAGCCAGAGACGGTTATTTCTTCCTGATTTGGCCAAGTTCGGCAGAAATCGCGCTGTTTGCCGACCAAAATGGACCCTGGATCGGCATTGATGAAGAGCTTGGGCATCGGCGCCTGCGCCATAAACTCTGCGTAAGCAGCTGCCCGTGCCACGACGTCGGCTGGTGAACCCTCGATAGGGATTTCTCGTGGCCAGGTCAGCGTGGGGCGGCGATCTTCACCGATATTTTTAAACGGAGCACGATATTGCTCCATTTCGTCATCGGTGAGGTCGCGCAAAATAGATCCAGGAAGCACGCGCTCTACGAATATATTTTTCTCAAGTATCACTGTTTCGCCCGCATCTGAACGAAATGTCTGGAAGATGGCGCGAGCATTTTCGGGCCAGTCGGCCCAACTTGCGATCGGCTGAACAATCGCTTCCATGTAGCACATCGCCGCCACGCGGTCAGGATGTCGACAGGCATAATCGAACCCCAGTGCCGATCCCCAATCGTGGACGACAAAAATTATGTTCTGGTTTGCGCCCAGTGTATCGAGCGCTTGTTCGAGAAAGTCGCTGTGGCATGAAAAACGGTAGCGATGGGGATAGTCGTCGGCCAACTTCGCGCTATCGCCCATGCCGATCAGGTCGATTGCAATACACCGCCCCAAGCTTGCAACATGCGGCATAATATTGCGCCACAAATAGCTTGAGGTGGGATTGCCATGTTGAAAAATAATCGGGCGGCCGTCGGGATTACCCATTTCGACATAGCGCATGGTGTAGCCATTAATATTGATTTCTTTTTTTGATGGCAGCGGCATCGGCCGTCTCCTTTTTAGGATGGCTTAAGAATTTTTGTCGAGGCGACGCCCGAGCTGATTTAATAGGTCGTCGACCTCGAGAGTTAATCGGCGCTGTAAATTATCCAAAGCCAGAAGTTTTTGCGCAACATCAGCGCGCGCAATATCAATCTCGTCCGACAAAATATTTAAACGCGATTTTATATCAGAAATTAATTGATGATTTTCGCCTGCATGCGCATCTAGAGTCTGCAGAGGGGGGAATGCTGTTGGCACGCGTCCGGTTTTCACATCATCAAGGGCCCGTCTTAACCGTTGTGCGAGGAGGGCAAAATCTGTGTTTTGTATGACGCGCAAGCCATCTGCCACCGCTTTGTCGGTATTCGATTGTTCAATGCTGGTGGTATTGCTGTTTTGCGCTGGTTGTGGCTTTTTTATTGCAGGTTTTGCCGTCTTGGACTTAACACCTGTTTTGCTCGGCAGCTTGTTACCTTTGGGCTTGGTCTTCGCTTTGCTGGTGGGCGCCTTTGTCGGGCTGGTGGCTTTGGGTGCGGCTTTGCGCCCGCGCGCAGAATCCCTTTTGGCTGGAGCCTTGACCGGGTCGCTCAACATGGATTGCAGCGCGCGCGAGATCTCATTGACGCGTTCGTTATCTTCACTGTCCGACATTGTAGCGCGCTTCCTCTCCTAAGCTTGAGCGTTACAATGAATAGATATCGCCGCGCTGTCAATTTCCTGCTTGTGTCGCGCCGGCTCGATAAAGGTCTAAATCCATGAAATCGAGGCTTTTGACCTTGTTGTTTCAGGGCTTTGCTTCTAAGGTGCTCCCTGTTCGAAGTGCTTCGCGAGAAGGTCAAAGGGAATTTGGTGCGCGGTATGTCCGCTAGTCCAAAACTGTACCCGCAACTGTAAGCACGGAGCGATGGCCGCGTAAGACCACTGGCATATGAGCTGGGAAGGTTGGCCAAAGCTGAGATTGGCAAGTCAGGAAACCTGCTTCGGACGGTCGTTTACTCACAGCTCGGGAAAAAGCAGTGAACACGGAAACCTCCGGCATAACGACGTACTCGAAACTAACCCCTGCGGGGGCAACAAGACAGGTGTACGCTATGACCAAGATCTTTCACGTTATGTTTGGCGTAATTTTTATATCACTGAATGGGGGGGCAACGAGCCTTGCGCAGTCGACGCAGACGGGCAGCTCTGAGGTTGACGAATTGGTCGTCACGGCGACGGGCATGCCGCAGCCCCTCGGTGAAGTGGGTAGCTCGGTTAGTTTAATCACGGCGGAAGAGATTAAACGCAACCAAGATCGGTTTGTTGATACGGCTCTGTCGCGGTTGTCTGGTATCACATTTGACCAGGAAGGCGGAGCAGGCGGTGTCGGGTATCTCCGTATTCGTGGTTTTGATCGGCAATATGCGACAATTTTGCTGGATGGTATTAATATTGGGGATCCAGCCGACCCCCAGGGCGCTGCTGAATTGGCCCATCTGTTAACGGCTGACATTGAGCGGATAGAGGTGTTACGCGGGTCGCAGAGCGTGCTTTACGGTTCTAACGCGGTTGCAGGTACGGTCAATATCATCACCAAGAACGGGCAGGGGCCAATTGGTGGGCGCGTTGATATGGAAGCGGGGAGTTACAAGACACGTCAAGCAGTGGCGTCTATTCGCGGTGGCGACGCAAAACGAAGTGGGCGATTAACCATTGGGTCGTTAGACCGCGAGCCCGACTCGGAATTTCGTGCCTTTCCGGAACGCGAAGATTATGAAAATCGTTTTCTGTTGGGGCGCTTGGATTTAGCCTTGAGCGATGACGTTGATTTAACCGTTACTGGGCGCGCTGTCGATGCGAGCGCCGATCATGATGGTTTTGATCCGATGACCTATTTGCCGCGCGACGGTTGGTTCGGCACAGATACGCAAGAAGCCAGCGGGCATGTAACACTGAATAAACGTTTCCTCGACGATCGGGCAGCGCTGAGTTTTAATGCTGGGCGGAGCGAGAAGCGCCGCGATAGCTTTGCAGAGGTCGGGCCATATTATTGGTATGACGGACAGCGCGACACATATGCCTTGCGGGGGCATCTGCAAATCTCACCAATAGTCGCGATTTTTGCCGGCTATGACGCGGAGGAGGAGAGCTTCTCGCAAATTGGGTTTGCTGAAAAACAGGTAGATCATGCGGCAGGATATGTCATGGGACAGCTGGATTTACCCGCTGAAACTTTTCTCTCGCTCGGGCTACGCCGCGATGATCATGACCTTTTTGGTACGCATGACACGTGGCGTTTGGCAGTTGCGACCCACCCTGTCTCTGGGCTGACGCTCCGCGCTGCTCATGGCACGGGTTTTCGCGCACCCAGCCTATATGAACTTTATGGCGAGGATCCGTTTTGCCTTAATGGCTTGTGTGGTAATGCGGCGCTACAGCCCGAGGAGAGTAAAAGCACGGATTTGGGTTTCGAGCTTCAATCAGGGGCATCGTCAGTTCAGGTCACATTGTTTCGCATCGCGATTGAAAATCGCATTGTTTACGATGGCCCGCCGCCCTCTTATCTCGGCAATTATAAAAATATGCCGGGAACCAGCGAAAGCGACGGGATCGAGATCGGTGCCTCGACGACGATCGGTGCCTTACAGCTGTCGGGCAATATGACCTATCTTGATCCGCGTGAGGCAGATGGCGCTGTGCGAAATAAACAAGCTCGCCAATTACTCAATTTAAATGCGGATTATGACTTCGCCGATGGGCGCGGCTCTCTAGGGGCAACTTGGCGTCAGGTTGGGCATCGCTATATTTATAATCTGAGACAAGAGGATTACGGATTGGCAGCCGTGCGTGCGACGTGGCGTTTGACTGACGCACTGGAAATTTCTGGCCGCGTTGAAAACCTGTTTGATGATGTCTATGAGACCTCGGCAGGAAAATCGACCGCTGGGCGTGGCCTTTATGTCGGCGTTAGTCGACGATTTTGATGCTTTTTCACATCCCGCGGCGTTAGCGGCACAATCTTATCTGGCGCCGCGGGACAAGCCGCGATAGTCTACCACCATGTCAAAATCATCCGCGACACAACCGGTTATTCAAATTCGCGATATGACGATGCGCTTCGGTCGGGCGCCAGCGCTTGTCAATTTATCGCTCGACGTGCAACGCGGCGAGGTTGTGGGGCTGATCGGACCGACTGCGGCAGGTAAGACGGTCCTCCTGAAAATTTTGGCTGGCTTATACAAGCCGCAAAGTGGATCGGTGACCATAGCAGGGCACAGGCCTGGTGATCCTGCCTTAAGCCATCGCGTTGGGATGTTGTTTCAGCAAAATGCCTTATTCGACAGTCTGACCATTTGGGAAAACATTGCCTTTCGATCCATCAATAGCGGTGCCGATCGCCGGCAAGCGCGGCGCGATGTTGAGGCTCTGTTGCCCCGCGTTGGCTTGACGCCAGAGACGGCAATTTTATTCCCCGCCGATTTGTCGGGTGGGATGCAAAAGCGTGTTGGGTTCGCTCGCGCCATATTTGATAAACCCGATATTTTATTGCTCGATAATCCAACCGCAGGCCTCGATCCGATTTTGGCGGCGCGAATCGAGAAGATGATCGAGACGCTGGCGCTGGAAAGCGGCGCGACGGTGATTTCAGCGACAGGGAATATGACGCATATTGCAGAGCGCTATCATCGGGTTGTGTTGTTGCATGATGGTATCACGCGTTGGATCGGGCCAGCGGAAGCGTGCCACAGCGATACCAATCCCTATTTGCGCCAGCTCGTCGATGGCGATCGTAACGGCCCAATGCAAAGCTTGCAGCTGTCGGCATAGCTGGTACGGGGTTCACGAAAGGAGACCGTTCAATGTTTGATCGTTACGCGCTTAAAACCGAAATGCCGCATCCTGAGCGCGCCTTGCCGGGGCGGACCGCGGTGATGCCGGTGCCTGAGAAACATTTTGTTCTGGGAACGCCGTTATCACCACCTTGGCCCGATGGGCTGGCGGAGGCTTTGTTCGGCCTCGGGTGCTTTTGGGGGGCTGAGCGCAAATTTTGGCAGGCCGAGGGCGTGTTTAGCACGCAAGTGGGCTATGCCGCAGGCTATACGCCGAACCCGAGCTATGAGGAAGTTTGTTCGGGGCAGACCGGACATAACGAGGTTGTGCGGGTGATTTTTGACCCTGCCATTTGTCAATATGACATGCTGCTCAAATTGTTTTGGGAAAGCCATAATCCAACCCAAGGCATGCGACAGGGGAACGATATTGGCACGCAGTATCGTTCTGGGATTTATTGCTATTCAGAGGTGCAAAAAACCGCCGCCGAGGCGAGCCGTGACCTTTATGGTCAGGCTTTGTCGGATGCTGGCCTGGGCGTTATTACCACGGAGATAAGTGACGCTCCGACCTTCTACTATGCCGAAGATTACCACCAGCAATATCTGGGCAAAAACCCAAATGGTTATTGCGGTCTTGGTGGAACGGGTATTGGCTGCCCGATCGGCTTACAGGCTTAAAAATCGCGGGTCAGCATGATGCTGATGTGCCTCGGTTCGCCAGGGAAATAGCGGTAGTTTCGCGTTGTCGTATTATAGTCAGCGCGTTTGGCAAAATGACGATCAAACAAATTATTGATCTTGAAAGATAATTTCGTCGCGGGGTCGAGTGTGATTTGGCCTTTGAGGTGCGCCAGATTGTGGCCATCATAGCTATGGATATTGGCAGCATCGAGATAGTAGCGGCCTACATGCTCCCATGCGAGGCTCAATCGACTGCTGTCGCTGACCTGCCAATTCAGATCAAAATTGGCCAGGGTTTTCGGAGCGCTATCGATGGCGTCGCCTGCCGTTATGATATTTTCGGCGCGCGGCGTACCCGCAGGCTGGTGATTAAAGTCCCACTCATGTTCGGCATAACTCGCAGCGCCGGCTAAGGCGACCGTTTCGCTCAGCTGGAGGTCGGCATCTAATTCAATCCCGACATGTTGGGTGCGGCCGTTCCAAACATTATTATTGGCGCTATCGCGGAAGTAATAATTGCGTTTTTCCATCATATAGGCGCTGACTTCATAGCGCAGGGCGGAGAGACGCCCTCGCAGCCCCGCTTCATAGCTCATCAGGCTCTCCGATTTTATATCACCAACACGCTGGCCAACACGCAAGCGGTAGGCATCGGTGGTTTGAGGCGCCCGATTACCACGCGCTATATTGAGAAACACAGTTGTGTCTGGCGAGAGGTCATGCGACAGCCCGAATTTAGGAGAGATATCAACATAGTCATCGCTACGATCGGCAGGTCGGTAATATTTTGTACCATTACCGAAATTTCCGTCTGTTGTTTTATTGTCATAATCATATTGCGTAAATTCTGCCCGCACACCGACGGTTAGCCGTGTGGCATCTGAAATGCGTTGCTCGGTATGCAAATATGGCGCGATGACCGTGGCATCAACGGCATAGTCATAATGTAAGCCAGGCTCATAACCGAAGACAGTCGGCTTGCTTTGAAACTCGGTCAGCTTGCCACGCGTGTATTCGCTATCAAGGCCAGCAATAATGTTCCAATCACCGCTTTGTACTGTGTAACTCGATTGCAGGCCAATGCTGCTGTGATCATTTTCTTCAACGGGGTCGCCCGGCAGAAAGTGCATTCCGAAGCGCATATCGTTGCTACGCAAATAGGGGCGCAATTTCAAGGTTGCTCCACTATCAAGTGGTATTGTGATATCGAGGCTGAGACGCGCCGACCAAGCGTCACGAAAAGCTTCATCGGCATCACTATTTTGTTTGGCGAGGGTTTCCACGCGATAGGCGTCGCGGCCCTCAGCATAGCCAGCCGTTTCTTGATTGAGCGACATCGCGGCAAAGGTAAGCCGATAATCTGCCTGTGCGGTTTGCCAATTATGTTGCAGGCGCAATTTGCGTTGTTGGAAACCAGAAGCATCACGATACGCATCGTCTTCTCCCGTCAACGACAAGGCAAGGCGGCTGCTGCTCCGCTCCCCCGACCAAGCTTTGCTGCCGCTAAGCTCGTATCGTCCGTAGGAGCCGTAACCCAAACGAATGCTTTGCGAGTCTTCGGTTGCGTCTTTGGTGATAAAATTGACCAAACCATGCACAGCATTCGAGCCGTATAGGGCGCTCCCGGGCCCACGAATGATTTCGACCCGAGCGGTGTCAAAACTCATGCTATCCATCAGAGAATTGACATTGGCAAAAGGTGCGGCTCGAAAACTCAATCCGTCTTCCATAAAAAGAAACGAGCCGGCGCCAGCACCCCCCGTTAGAACGGGAGAGCGAATGGAGGTGAGGTGCTCTTGGCCATTGCCGCGATGCACCAGCACGCCAGGGGCTTTGTTGACGAGGTCGGTCGGAAAAATGCTAACCAGATCGCGCGTGTTAACACTTGCGATATTACCAATATGGGTTTGGCGATTGCTGTTATTGCGCGTGGTCGTGACAATAATTTCATCGATGTCGGCTGGTGTTATCTCATTCGCCCCATCAGCGTAAACAGAAGATGCTCCCCATGATAGGCTGAGTGCGCTGGTGAGGCATAGCGCGGTGGCGCGCAGAAAACTGTGCATGTTCGTGTCCCTTTCTCGTACTCTTTTGCTTTGCGCTAGGCGGTACCAATGCGCAACAAATCAAGAATGCGAACCAAACCAATAGGCTTTTTGTTTTTACAAATAAAAACACACTGGATGCTGGCACTATTCATAATTTTTAAAGCTTCAGCCGCCAGTATGGCAGGTGATACGGTGAGTGGGCTATGTGTCATTATGGCGCCCGTCGTCATATCGAGCAAATGCGACGACATGTGACGGCGCAAATCGCCATCTGTAATCATGCCAATCAACTGCCCTTTTTTATTGATCACGCCAAGACAACCAAAGCCTTTGCGCGTCATTTCAACAATGGCATCGGACATGATTACATCCTCACCGATCAAAGGCAGCTCGTCGCCCGCATGCATTATATCTGCGACCGCGGCTAAATTGGCCCCGAGTTTGCCGCCGGGATGGAAATTTTTAAAATCAGCGGGGGAAAAATTCTTTTTTTGCAGCAGCGCGACGGCCAGGGCGTCACCCAATGCCAGTTGCATCGTCGTCGAAGTTGTCGGTGCCAAGCCATTGGGGCAAGCTTCTTCCGCAACGGGCAGGGTTAGGCAAATCGTTGCCGTTCGCCCAAGTAAACTATTGCGCTTTGACGTTAGCGCAATCAGGGGGATGTCAAATCGAGCGGCATAAGCAATGAGGTTCGCCAATTCATTGGTTTCACCCGACCACGACATGGCGAGGATGACATCCTGCGCCGTGATCATACCAAGGTCGCCATGGCTCGCTTCGGCAGGGTGAACAAATTGTGACGGCGTGCCCGTTGATGCGAGCGTCGCTGCTATCTTGCGTCCAACATGGCCGCTTTTCCCCATGCCTGAGACGACCACGCGACCCGTTGCGTTTGATAATATATCGACGGCGCGCGCAAATTCGTCGCCGAGCGATGCTTCCAAGAGCTGTAGGCCTTTTCGTTCTTTCGCCAAAGTTGCTTTGGCTGATTTCAACGCATCGAAACTCATTGCGGATCCTCGCGGTGGATTGCGTGTAATAGACGTTCTTGTAAGCCATTCCCGAGATTTGCGCCATAGGGAGACAAGCTATAAGCAATATTGGCCTCTAAATAACCCGCTGGCACGCCACAGTCGTAGCGTTGTCCCGAAAATTCAAAGCCGCGTATTTCAGTTTGCCCGATCATATTGGCAATGGCATCGGTCAGCTGAATTTCGCCTGCCACCCCTGTTTTTTGGTTGGCAAGCACTTGCATGATGGCGCCGTCGAGAATGTAGCGACCCACCACAGCGAGCCGCGACGGCGCTTGGTCGGGGCGCGGCTTTTCGACCAAACCCCGCAATGTCCCACTGGAGGGATCGAGATCTGCGATGCCGTAGCGATGGGTCTGATCAGGCGGAACCTCCGCAAGCGCCAGCAAGTGTCCAGAGCTATAAGCTTTGGCCATTTCGGCCAAGCAAGGGGTGGCGCCGAGAATGAGGTCATCGGGGAGGATCACGGCAAAAGCTTCATGGCCAATCAGGTCATGTGCGCACCAAATGGCGTGCCCGAGGCCAAGCGGTTCGGTTTGCTGTACTTCATGAATAACGGCTTGCGGTGGCAGACCTGCTGCCAATAAAGCTTGTTTTTCAGCATCGCCGCGGGCCTGCAATATCGCCTCATACTGAGGCGCCGATTGAAAGTGTTCGACAATTTGATGTTTGGAAGGGGATGTCACAAAAATAAACTCTTCGCATCCTGCTGCGACGGCTTCCTCGACAGCCCACTGAATAAGCGGCTTTCCGGCGATAGGCAGAAGCTCTTTCGGTACGGTTTTGGTGGCCGGCAAGAAACGCGTGCCAAGCCCCGCTACGGGAAATACCACTTTCCTGATGGTTTTGGCTTTTATAGCGATCCCCTTTCACATTTTGAGCAAACACAAGTAGCATAATAGCTCATGCGATCAAAGAAGAGCGATGGGACATAAAGGGAAAGCATATGACGCGATCAAATCGATACACAAATATGGCGATGACAACAATGCTCGGGCTCGTGCTGAGCTTTGCGCCGCAATATAGTCGCGCCGATAGTTTTGCCGCTTGGATTGCGTCGGTGAAGGAGGAGGCGCGCGCTGACGGTATCGATACGCAATATCTGAGCGCGTTGGACACGTTAAAGCCAAATGCACGCGTACAAGAGCTGGCCAGCCGCCAACCCGAATATATCAAACCGATCTGGGAATATCTGGATCACATGATTACCGATAACCGTGTTGCCAGCGGCCAAACCCAGCTGCACGCTTATGCGGATTTTCTACAAAAGTTACAGGTAAAATATGGCGTTCCACCAGGTGTTTTAATGGCGATCTGGGGCATGGAGACCAATTTTGGCCTCGTTAAAGGCTCTTATCCTGTGCTCGAAGCCTTGGCGACTTTGGGCTATGAAGGCCGTCGGGCCGCTTTCGGTCGCCAGCAAATTCTAGCCGCACTAAAAATTTTGCAATCGGGTGATGTCGCGTTAGCAGATTTTAAGGGTAGTTGGGCTGGCGCGATGGGGCACACGCAATTTATTCCGACGACTTATCTCGGCTATGCCGTAGATGCCACGGGCGATGGCAAGCGTGATATTTGGACGAGCCCGCATGACGCTCTCGGCTCGGCGGCTAATTATCTTAATGTTTCTGGTTGGCGGGCGGGCGTTCCTTGGGGCGTGCGCGTCGAACTGCCAGCAGGCTTTGATTACAAATTAACCGGGCTCAAAAATCGACGCCAGATTGCGGACTGGCAAAAGCTTGGCATCACGGGCGCTGAGGAGCCGATGCAGAGCGCTTGGGGCGAGGGCGCGATCTATTTACCCGCTGGACATCGCGGCCCAGCCTATCTCGCGACACAGAATTTTTTCGCCATACTGCGCTATAACACCGCACCGGCTTACGCCCTATCGGTCGGGATGTTGAGCGAGCGCATCGAGGGCGGTACCCCCGTCGTGCTGAATTGGCCATCCGAAGATCGGCCGCTATTGCCCGAAGAAATCAAGGAATTACAAGGACTTTTGCAGCAAGCTGGCTATAAAATTGGCGCCGTTGATGGGGTACCAGGGCCACTGACGCAAGCCGCGATACTTGATTTTCAGAAACAAAATAATCTTGTCGCAGATGGCTATGCAACGCCTGGCGTCTTGGCGCAAATTCGAAAAATTTTACGTTAAGTCGAAATATGGACTAGTCTGCGGCCATGACGTCTCATACGCAAAAAGCATTGACCGAGATTGCCCGCATTCGTGACGGTTTTGCCGTCTCGGGCTATATATGTGATCAAAAAATTGCCACGGCTTTGCATCTGGCACAACAACTGGAAAAGCCTCTGCTTGTCGAGGGGCCGCCTGGCGTTGGCAAGACCGAGCTGGCCAAGGCGGCGGCGCAATATTTGGGGCTCGATCTCATTCGCCTGCAATGTTACGAGGGCTTGGATGAGAGTAAGGCACTCTATGAGTGGCAATATGGAAAACAATTGCTTTATACGCAGGTGTTGCGGGAAAAACTGTCCGAGTTGA
This sequence comes from Rhodobiaceae bacterium, assembly GCA_038147995.1. GTDB lineage: Bacteria > Pseudomonadota > Alphaproteobacteria > RS24 > RS24 > JAYODZ01. The sequence goes on from JAYQUO010000023.1 coordinate 17,620, forward strand.
TGGATGGTGCGGATACATTGGGGGCCTCGATGGGGCGGCTCAATGATTTTGAGGATGTGTTCTTCTCCGAGCAATTCTTACAAGAGCGTCCCTTGCTCGCGGCCCTGCGGCAGGATGCGGGGTGTGTCTTATTGCTTGATGAAATTGATAAGGCTGACAGCGAGTTTGAGGCCTTTCTCTTGGAAATTTTATCGGATTATCAAATTTCGGTTCCTGAGTTGGGCACCATTCAGGCGAAGACCCGCCCACTGGTGTTTTTGACGTCCAATAACACGCGCGAGTTGAGCGATGCCTTGAAAAGGCGGTGTTTGCACCTCTATATCGCGTTTCCAGAGCCTGCCCGCGAAGCCGAGATCTTGAAGGCACGCGTGCCGGAGCTCGAAGATGCGGTGGCGCGACAACTGGTTGATTTTGTTGCCGGCATTCGCAAGCTAGATATTAAGAAGCCGCCGGCTATTTCTGAGACTATTGATTGGGCGCGGACCGTGTTGCTCCTCAGTGCATCGCAATTATCGGCCGAATTTGTCGAAGATACGCTGAACGTGCTGTTAAAGTTTAAGAGCGACATTGAAATTGTCTCGCCGCAAATTCAAACGCTCCTGCGGGAAACACGCGACGCGAGCTAGAGAGACCGACATGTTTATCGTCAGCGATTTTGTTCGGGTCTTGCGTGCCGCAGATATCAATGTCTCAACCGCTGAAACCATCGAAGCAGGACGCATGCTCGATATGATGGGGTTTGCCGACCGCGATCTGGTGAAAACCGGTTTGTCGCAAATCCTAGCTAAATCAGAAAGCGATAAAGAAGCCTTTGACGAGTGTTTTGAGGACTATTTTACAGCGCTGTCTTTTGCTGAGGAGCAAGATGATAAAGCAGACGGACCAGAGGCATCGGAACCAGTGCCAACGGAGGGTGAGGCGCCGAGCACCGCCAGTCAAAGTCCTGCCAATGGCGGCCTGAGTGATCTGTTATTGCAGGGGGATAATGCGGCCTTAGCGGCGGCTATGGCGCGTGCCGCCAGCCAAGTTGGCTTGGCAGAGGCGAAACTGTTTACGCAATCGGGCTTGTTTACGCGCCGGATTATGGAAGCTATGGGGCTCGAGGCGCTCGAGCAGGATTTGAGCGCTCGTCGCGGCGAGGGCGATGCAGACGGCGTGCAAGCTATCGAGGGCGCGCGTCGACAATTGTTCGAAATGGTGCGCGATTATGTCGATACGCAAATCAAACTGCGGACCGCCAATGCGGGGCGGCGTGTGCGCGAAGATGCTTTATCGCGGGTAAAATTATCCAATCTCGATCGCAGTGATATGCGCATCATGCGCGGTTTAGTTGAAAAACTCGCCAAACGACTGGCGACAGCCCATAGCCGACGACGTACGAAAGCGCAGCGTGGTATTGTTGATATTCGCAAAACCTTGAGACGCAATCAGAGCCATGATGGGCTGTTGATTGATTTGGTTTGGAAGACCAAGAAAATTGATCGCCCACGCCTGATTACAATGTGCGATGTGTCTGGCTCGGTAGCGGCTTATGCAAAATTTTTGCTGATGTTTTTGTATAATCTCGATGAGGTCATTCCCAAAACGCGCAGTTTCGTATTTTCCAATCAATGCGGAGAAGTGACGGATTTATTTCAAGAGCAAGATTTGGAACAAGCCATGGCCCGCGCAATCACACATTATGGGGGCGGTTCGACCGATTATGGTCAATCCCTGTCTGATTTGGCGCATTATATTATTGATGACATCGATCATCGCACGACGCTTATGATCCTTGGCGATGGGCGGTCTAATTTTGGTCACCCTGGGCACGACATTTTGCGCGATTTGGCGGCGCGTGCGCGGCGCGTTATTTGGCTCAATCCCGAGCCGCAAGCACTATGGAATACGGGCGACAGCGAAATGCACAGGCTGGGGGCCTATTGCCATCTCGTTCAAACATGTAACACCATTCGCCATCTTGAGCGGGTGCTCGACAATTTATTGCGGGCCCATTAGCGGGGCAGGTCTGTTTGTCCCATTAAAAATAGGTCAACTTCGCGCGCGCATTGACGGCCTTCGCGAATGGCCCAGACGACCAATGATTGGCCGCGCCGCATATCACCACACGCAAAAACTTTCTTTTGCGAGGTTTCATATGTTTGCGTGTCGGCAGCGACATTGCCCCGCTGGTCTTTTTCGACCGGTAATTGCTCGAGCAGGCCGTCATGCACGGGGTGAATAAAGCCCATAGCGAGCAGAACGAGGTCGGCGGGCAATTCAAATTCTGAGCCAGCGATGGGCTTCATAGCTTCATCGACCTTGATGCATTTAATGGCGCTAACCTTACCGTCGTGTTCGACAAAAGATTGGGTCATGACGGAGAAATCGCGCGCAGCACCTTCTTCTTGGCTCGATGAGGTGCGGAATTTGAGTGGCCAATTTGGCCAGGTCAGATCCTTATCCTCTTTTTCAGGCGGTATGGGCATGATTTCAAGTTGCGTCACGGAAGTAGCGCCTTGGCGAATTGATGTTCCGATGCAGTCCGATCCCGTGTCACCACCACCAATAACAATAACGTTTTTATGTTCTGCCAAAATTGGGGCAATGCTTCCAACGGGTTCTTGCCCGACACGGCGATTTTGCTGCGGCAGAAAATCCATTGCAAAATGCACGCCGTCGAGCTCGCGCCCCGGTACTGGCAAATCGCGCGGTTGTTCCGAGCCAGCAGCGAGAATAACGGCATCGTGATTTTTTTCGATCTCGGCGGCGTCAATGGTCACGCCGATATGACTGTCATAGTGAAACACCACGCCTTCGGCTTGCATTTGTTCCACGCGCCGATCGATTAGATGTTTTTCCATTTTAAAATCTGGAATGCCATAGCGCAGAAGGCCGCCGGCCTTGGCATGTTTTTCAAAGACATGCACTTCGTGACCCGCCCGCGCGAGCTGTTGCGCCGCAGCCAAGCCAGCTGGCCCCGAGCCAATTACAGCTACCTTTTTGCCCGATTTATGGGATGCAGGCTCCGGCGTGATCCAACCTTGTTCAAAGCCGCGATCGATAATTGCGCATTCGATGGATTTGATGGTCACGGGCTTGTCGATCAAGTTCAGCGTGCACGAGGCTTCGCAAGGTGCCGGGCAAATCCGTCCCGTGAATTCAGGAAAATTATTGGTCGATTGCAAATTGCGTAAGGCGCTCTGCCAATCGCCTTCATAAACCAGATCGTTCCAGTCAGGGATCTGGTTGTTGACGGGGCAGCCATTGTGGCAGTAGGGAATGCCGCAATCCATGCAACGCGAGGCCTGCGCGTTTAGCTCTGTATCGGACAGCGGAACAATAAATTCCCGAAAATTGCTGACGCGCTCTTGCGGTGGTAGATAGTGGCGATCATGACGATCGACCTCAAGAAATCCAGTCACTTTTCCCATTTTACTCTCCCGCTACATGTTCCGCGTCGTTCGCTTCAGCGCTCAGTTCGGTCAGCGCGCGCCGGAATTCCGTCGGCATGACTTTCACAAATTTGCCAATATAGCTGTCGAAATTATCCAAAATCTCCCGCGCACGCGCCGAATTGGTATACCGCGCATGGTTTTCGATCAGGCGATAGAGGCGCGCCGCATCGTGGTAACGCATGTCGCCGCGTAAATTATCAAGTGCGGCTTTCGGGTCGCCAGTGACGGGTTCGAGATCAACCATGCTGGTGTTGCAACGAATAGCAAAGTCGCCGTCTTCATCAAGGACATAAGCCACGCCACCCGACATACCGGCCGCAAAGTTACGTCCGGTTGGGCCAAGTAGAACCACACAGCCACCTGTCATATATTCGCAGCAATGATCGCCGGTACCCTCGACGACCGCTAGAGCGCCAGAGTTACGCACGGCAAAGCGCTCGCCGACGACACCCCGTAGATAGATCTCGCCATCGATCGCGCCATACAGAAGTGTATTGCCTGCAATAATGCTGGTTTCGGGAACAATACCACTGTCTTGCGGGGGATAAATAGCAATTCGTCCACCTGACAACCCCTTGCCAACATAGTCATTGCCTTCGCCCTCAAGTTCGAAGGCGATGCCTCTGGCGAGGAAGGCACCAAAACTCTGGCCCGCCGTCCCCGTCAGTTTGACGGAAATACTATCCTCGGGCAGGCCAGCATGACCATATTGCTTGGCCAGCGCACCGGATAACATCGCACCTGTGCTTCTATCTGTGTTGGCGATCGTGGCTGCGATTTGGACAGGCTTGCCAGTTGCCAGCGTATCTGCCGCTTGCGCGATAAGCTTGCGATCAAGAATGTCATTGATCGGATGTTCTTGCGCCTCACATTTGAACACTGGCCGACCTTGCGAGTCGATTTTGGTAAACAGTCGCGTGAAATCGAGCCCCTTTGCTTTCCAATGATCGATGGCTTGCCGCATATCGAGGCGGTCGGTCTGGCCAACAATCTCTTCTAATTTGCGTGCGCCTAAGCTTGCCAAAATTTCGCGGACTTCTTCAGCAACAAAGAAGAAGTAATTAATCACGTGCTCGGGTAGACCAACGAAACGCTTGCGCAATTCTTCATTTTGCGTGGCAATGCCAACGGGGCAGGTATTGAGGTGGCATTTGCGCATCATGACGCAGCCTGCCGCGATCAGTGGCGCCGTGGCAAAGCCGAATTCGTCAGCGCCTAATAAGGCCCCCACAACGACATCGCGTCCAGTACGTAAACCCCCATCGACCTGCACTGAGATGCGGGTTCGGAGATCATTCAAAACCAGGGTTTGATGAGTTTCCGCCAGACCAATTTCCCAAGGCGAACCAGCATGTTTGATCGAGGTTAGCGGCGATGCACCCGTGCCGCCTTCAAAGCCAGAGATGGTCACATGATCGGCACGCGCTTTGGACACGCCAGCCGCGACCGTTCCGACCCCGACTTCGGAGACGAGTTTCACCGAAATATCGGCAGCGGGGTTCACATTTTTCAAATCGTAAATGAGCTGTGCCAAATCTTCGATTGAATAAATATCATGGTGTGGTGGTGGCGAAATCAAACCAACGCCTGGTGTCGAGTGCCGAACAGCGGCGATCCGCTGGTCGACCTTATGACCAGGTAATTGGCCACCCTCACCAGGCTTGGCCCCTTGTGCCATTTTGATTTGGATCATATCGGAATTGGCGAGATATTCAGCCGTGACACCAAACCGCCCAGAGGCGACTTGCTTGATCGCAGAGCGCATGCTGTCGCCGTTGGGTAATGGTTGGAAACGCTCGGCTTCCTCGCCACCTTCGCCAGTATTCGATTTACCGCCAATGCGGTTCATCGCAACAGCTAAAGTCTGGTGGGCTTCGGGACTGATGGAGCCAAAGGACATAGCTCCCGTGGCAAAGCGCTTGACAATATTCTCTGCTGGCTCGACTTCCTCGAGCGGCACGGGAGATGTGCCTAAATCCGCGGCCGTTTTGATGTGGAACAAGCCACGCAAGGTCAGCAGGTTGCGGTCTTGCTCATTCACCAATCGGGCGTAGTCGCGATATTTGTCGCGGCTATTGCCGCGAACCGCATGTTGTAGATTAGCGACAGTGTCGGCGTTCCAGACGTGATCCTCGCCGCGCGTCCGCTGGGCGTATTCGCCACCAACATCGAGCGAGTCGCGCAGAATTAACGCTTCACCATAGGCGTCGCCGTGACGTTTTAAAGTTTCCGCCGCCACTTCCGCAAGTCCAACACCATTAATGGTGGATGCCGTGCCACAGAAATACCCGTCAATGAAGTCTTGTGCCAGACCAACGGCGTCGAAGATCTGCGCCCCACAGTAAGACTGGTAGGTCGAGATCCCCATTTTTGACATAACTTTTAAGATACCTTTACCAGCGGCCTTGATGAAATTCGCGCGTACTTTTTCGGCAGCCAGGTCTAGCTCATAATGCTCTCGCATGGCTTCGATGGTGTCGAGGGCCAGATAGGGGTTGATTGCCTCGGCGCCATAGCCAGCGAGACAGCAGAGGTGGTGTACTTCACGTGGCTCGCCGCTCTCGACAACCAATCCCGCAGCAGTCCGCAAGCCCGATTTCGTTAAATGATGATGCACGGCCGAGGTTGCGAGCAAGGCCGGAATTGCGACGCGGTCTGAGCCCATGGCGCGATCAGACAGGATGATGATATTTTCATGGCCGTCGCGAATAGCACTTTCGGCTTCGGCGCAGAGTTCCGACAGACGCTCTCGCATGCCGTTTACGCCAGCACTGGCGGGCCAGGTGATATCAAGCGTAATGGCGTGAAAATTATTATCTTTAATATCGCTGATCGAGCGAATTTTCTCGAGGTCTTCATTGGTTAAAATAGGTGACGACACTTCGAGACGTTTTTCGCCTGATGTGCTCTCAATATCGAGAAGATTGGGTCGCGGGCCAATGAAGGAAATCAGCGACATCACAAGCTCTTCGCGAATTGGGTCAATAGGTGGATTGGTTACCTGCGCAAAATTTTGCTTAAAATAGCTGTAAAGCGGCTTAGCTTTATTTGATAAGGCGGCAATCGGCGTATCAGTCCCCATCGACCCAATACCTTCTTCGCCTTTTTCAAGCATTGGCGTGAGAAGGAATTTCAGATCTTCTTGGGTATAGCCAAAAGCTTGTTGCTTATCGAGCAAGTCTTTGCCTTTTACCTCTTGCCCCGAATTTGCCGTGGGCAGATCGTCCAGTTTGATTTGGCTTTGGTTGAGCCAAGCATCATAAGGATGCGCCGCGGCAAGCTCCGCTTTGATTTCTTCATCGTCAATGATACGGCCTTGCTCAAGGTCGATCAGCAACATTTTGCCGGGTTGGAGGCGCCATTTTTTGACAATTTGCGACTCCGCAATGGGTAAAACGCCCATCTCTGATGCCATAACAACGCGGTCATCGCGTGTCACATAATAGCGAGCCGGCCGCAAGCCATTACGGTCGAGGGTGGCGCCGATTTGACGGCCATTGGTAAAAGCCACTGCGGCTGGGCCATCCCAGGGTTCCATAAGGGCGGCATTATATTCATAAAAAGCGCGGCGTTTATTATCCATCAGCTGATGGCCCGCCCAAGCTTCGGGAATCATCATCATCATTGCATGCGGCATGCTGTAGCCAGCTTGCACGAGCAGTTCGAGAGCATTATCAAAACAAGCCGAGTCAGACTGACGTTCATCAATCAGCGGCCACAGCGCTTCTAGATCTTTGCCGAGAATGGACGACGAGAGACTACCTTGCCGGGCAGTCATCCAATTCACGTTGCCGCGCACTGTGTTGATTTCACCATTATGACAGATCATTCGGAACGGATGCGCCAGTTTCCATGTCGGGAAGGTGTTTGTTGAGAACCGCTGGTGCACCAGCGCCAGCGCCGATTTTATCGATGTGTCTTTGAGATCGAGGTAATACTGCCCAAGTTGGGTCGATAACAGCATACCTTTATAGAGTAGCGTGTAGCTCGACATGGACGCGATATAAAATGCTGCGTCTACCTCGTCGCCAAGCGTCGATGCCGCAAGCTCAATTTTGCGGCGACAAACGAAGAGGGCGCGCTCAAAGGCTGTTTGATCGGCCAGCATTGCATTGCGGCCAATGAAAACCTGTTTGATGGTTGGCTCCGTCGGAATGACCGAGTAACCAAGATCAGAATTGTCGACAGGAACATCGCGCCAGCCCAACACCGTCATACCAGCTTCGGTGACTTCGCGCGCAATCAAATCAACGAGCGTTGCTTGCAGCGCTTCCACTTTCGGCATGAAAACCATGCCGACGCCATAATGCCCCTCATCGGGGAGGGTAATATTTTCTGCAGTGGCAACTTTTTGCATAAAATCATGCGGGATCTGAATCAAAATACCGCAACCATCGCCAGCTTTCGGATCCGCGCCCACCGCCCCGCGATGCTCGAGATTTTCCAAAATGGTAAGACCATCGCGGACAATGTCATAGCTTTTGACGTTTTTGATATGTGCGACGAAGCCGATACCACAGGCATCGTGTTCGTTTCGGGGATCATACAGACCTTGTTTGGCGATCTTACCACGGCGCGCGATGGTCTCGCTCGGCTCTTGTAGCGGCAGGATCTCATGGTTCTTACTCATAGCAATTCCCTTATCAAACCTTCTCAAATGTATGTCGGAGCAATTTTGTCCTCATAAGCTGCCTTACGAGTTCTTGATCGCTACAGTCAAAAAAAGCGGCTCTCGCCGTCCTCTCCAAATAGAATTATTTGGAACATTTCTAGTTCATCCGTTGCCGTAATATGCAACACGGGGACGCAAAACTCAAGTAAAATGGTCAACAATACTGACCTATAATTGAAGGTGCGACAACAATGTCCACCGATTTTTGCGCTGTCGAACAGCACGCAGGCAACGGCATGTGGAGCAGATTTCGTCGACATAGCAGGGTAAGAAAACCATATTTTGATCTCTGAAAAGCAAAAGAGCCAACCTTTTTAAGGGCTGGCTCTCGTAGCTCGGATGATATTATCTATTGTTTTTATTGGATTTTATTATTTTCCGCGACGAATCGGGATTTTCCGAGTTTTTTCAGTCTCTGGCACCAATCGCTCAAAATCGACGGTCAAGATACCATCTTGGAGCGCTGAGCCAGTGACATTGATATTTTCACCCAATTGGAAGCTTTGCTCGAATTTACGCCGTTCAATCCCCTTGTGGATATATTTACGATTTTCGCTTTCCAAGCGTGCTTCACCGCGAATTTTCAGATAATTGCCAGTTGCCTCGATTTCGAGGTCTTTTTCTGAGTAGCCTGGCACGCTGAGGCTGAGCTGATAGCGATGATTATCGATTTCTTCAATATCATAAGCTGGGATAGAGTATTTTTGCCCCGGTTGGTCGACCGTATCAAAAAAGCTAGCCAAGCGGTCGAAGCCAAGCGAAGGGCGGTAAAGAGGGGTTAATCCAAAACCAGTCATGTTTTTCATCCTTTTTAATAATCCTGTTTAAGTTGCGACGTTACGCCGTCTGAGATCGAGATAAGATCCCCAAACGGCGGCAACAAGACCTTGAAATCAGGAAAATTTTACCTAGCCATGAAAAAAATAAAAATTTATGTCGCGCCGCGGGAGCCCGGCGTTTATGGGAATGTGCCCGTTATAAGCTCGTTGCGAACACCCAAATGATCCCAAGCGGTGCCACGATCCGCCCAAGCCAGAGCCAAATCACGAACATCATGCGCGCATTCCCGAAGGCGTCTTCTAACCGAGCTGGTGATATCGACCAGCAAGCAAATAGAATGACCAACAAGCCGCTCACTGGCATTAAAATGGAGGATGCCAAATAGTCTTTGAGATCAAACAAAGTTCGGTTCGCCAGCACGGGTGTATCGCCTAAGCGGTAATCAGCCAAAATATTGAATGAAAATACGGTTAATAGGCCGAGTGCGGTGTTGGATATGAGGATCAGTGCGGTGGCTTTGCCGCGGGACAGGCCGAGGCGTTGCGCGGCCCAGGCGATCGTGACTTCGGCCAGTGCGAGGCCAGACGAAAAGGCGGCGAAAAAAACCAGGATAAAAAAGACGATCGCCAGGATGTAGCCAGCCGGTATCGCCGCAAAGGCCACAGGCAGAGTAATAAAAATGAGGCCAGGCCCAGAGGCTGGATCGAGCCCTTGACCAAATACAATCGCGAAAATTCCAAATCCGGCAATAAAGGCGATCAACGTATCTGCAATGCCAATCGTGAGTGCTGCCGTTCCAATTTTAATCGAGCGATCCATATAAGCGCCATAGGTAATCAAAATGGCCGAGCCGACGCCGACGGAGAAAAACCCTTGGCCCACAGCGGCGAGTATCGTTTCGCTCGTAATTTTACTGAAGTCTGGCGTTAATAAATACGTTAAGGCAGCACTGGCGTCACCAGCGACAAAGCCATAGGCGGCAATGCCAAGCAACATGATAAAGAGTGCTGGCATCATGATGCCATTGGCACGCTCAAGTCCTTGTGCGATACCGCGCGTTAACACAAGGGCAATCAAAGCAACAAATAGAAATTGTGCCGCAATCATCTCTCCAGGATCGGCGAGAAGTTGATTGAACAGGCCGCTCGAAGCTTCGTTGTCGAGATCAGAAAACCGTCCCGCCGCGGCGCGATACAGGTAAGACATCACCCAGCCAGCTATGACGCTATAAAAACTCAGCAAAAGATAGGAGGCGAGAACACCGACATCACCGCCAATACCAAACCAGGTTGGCTTGTTTTCTTGTCGCGCAATCACATGCAGGCTTTCAACCGGGCCCGACTGTCCGAGCCGCCCAAGAATAATTTCTGCGGCCGCTACGGGAATAGCGATGGCAAGAACCGTGATGACGTATATCAACACAAAAGCACTACCGCCATTAGCACCCACCATATAGGGAAACTTCCAGATATTGCCGAGCCCGACAGCGGCACCAATACACGCCAACATGAAGCCGTAATATGATGACCAATGTTGCTGTGACGTTTTGCCCGAAGCTTGCATTTTACTCTCCCTGTCCGCCAGAGTAGTTTGCTTATATTCATGCTTTCGGTCAATAATCGCCCTGAGCGAAGCCAACCAAATAGAAGATAAAATGAAACCACTCGATATTCACTGGGATGCTGCGGCTACCTTCGCCACCACCAAAGAATTTCCCAAACCTCGTGGGGCAGAGATCGGGATGCTGAATGGCGTCGATGGCGCGCCATTGCGGACGGCGCTGTTTTACCCCCCCGCCTCGGCAAAAGCGTACAAGGGCGGCCTGGTTCTGATGACGGGATATTCTGAATATATTGAGAAATACATCACCACCGCCCAAGTCTTCGCCAAGCAGGGATATGTGGTGGCGCTTCCCGAATGGCGCGGACATGGACGGTCCTTTCGGCCATCGCGCGACAAAAACCGACTTCATCTTGATGATTTTGATGTCAATTGCCGTGATCTTCACCAGCGCCTGACGCGCCTTTGGGAAGCAGGCTTTCCTACCGACAGTGTTGCTTTGGCGCATTCAATGGGCGGGCAAATTGCGGTCCGGGCGGCGGCCCAGTGGCCAACAGTGTTTCGGGCTTTGGCCTTGTCGTCGCCGATGCTGGGCATTCGCTTGCCGCAAGTCCAGCAAGTCCTGTTGCGTCTCGTCGGTGTGCTTTACCGTTGGCGCGGCCAGCTCGATAGTTACGTTCCGGCCGACCCCGCGACACGTAATGAGGCCAATCCTTTAATGAATTTCGTTACCCACGACCAAGCGCTTTGGGACCGCAATGAGGCATTTCTGGCGGCGTATCCAGACATGCAAGTCAATGGCCGCTCGATTGGGTGGACTTTGGCGGCGATGCGGGCGATGCGCGATACGGCGCGCCCAGCATTTTTGCGGCGTGTTGAAATGCCGGTTTTTATTGGCAGTGCCGCGGATGAAATGCTGGTGAGCAACGACGCCATCAGCCATGCGGCCGCCCATTTGCCAGATGCGACGCACAAGCATTACCAAGATGCAATGCATGAATTGCTCATGGAACTGCCAAGCATTCGCGACGCTTTTGTCGCCGATTGTTTAGCTTTTTTTGCCGCGCATTAAGCGCTGTGCGCCTCACAGCTGAGCGAGAATTTCAGCATGCAGGCGGGCATCCCCTGCCGCAACAATATCACCACCCGCGGTAACAGCTTGTCCTTGCCAATCGGTCACAATGCCGCCCGCGGCCTCGATAATCGGGCGCAATGGTAAAATGTCATAAGCTCCGAGGCCGCATTCGATCACAGCATCAATATGCCCTGCTGCCAGCAAGGCGTAATTATACCAATCACCACCCCAGCGTACGAGGCGGGCACGATCGCTCAGCGCTTGCCAGCTCGTTTTTTGCGCGGGGCTCTCGAAAAGCGCGGGCGATGTCGCCGCGATGACGGCGTCTTTGAGGCCTGCGCAGGACCGTGTTGAAAGCGCATTTGTGGTGTTGCTGTGGCGCCAAAAGGCCCCTGTGGCGTCTGCCCAAAAGCGATCGCCCACGATGGGTTGATCGGCAATCCCCAATACCGGCTGATCACCATCATATAGCCCGATAAGCGTTCCCCATGTCGGCATCCCCGAAATAAAAGCCCGCGTCCCATCGATTGGGTCGATCACCCATGTCATGCTTTGCGCTGCGAGCGCTGTCACACCTGCAAACTCTTCGCCCCAAATATGATGATCGGGATACTGCGCGGCGATGCTCGCTCGGACATCCTCTTCGACCTCGCGATCAATTTTTGTCACGGGATCAAAATGGTTTGCGGATTTGTTTTCGACAGCGATTGAGGTCCTAAATCCTGCCCGCGTTAGCGCTGCCGCTTGATCGGCGAGCTGGTGGGCGAAAGCGGTGAAGGCTTCCATATCTTACTCAGCCGCCTTAGTGTCTGGCGCATCTGATTCCAAAATAATATTGCGCCAGGCCCCCGTTAGCGCGGCAATGAGGCCAGACAAATCGGCCTTCAGGCTATCAAAATTCGCCGTCATCTCGTAACTGCTCTCATTCATATAGAGTGCCCGGTTAATCTCAATTTGAATGGCTTGCGAGGCGTTATGCGGGCGACCAAAGTGGTTGGTGATATAACCGCCAGCATAGGGTCGGTTCAGGGCGATGGTATAGCCGCTACGGCGAAAATACTGGCTAACAAAATCTGTCAAACGATCGCTACAGGACCGGCCATGGCAGGTCCCAATGACGATATCGATTTGTGCCGAGCGGTTGCGCGGGGCGCTATTGCGGGTGGCTAAGGACGGCATTGAGTGCGCATCAACAAGGAGCGCGGCACCGTGCAAATCGCGCACTCTGTCGACCTCGCGCTGCAAAGTAGCGTGAAAAGGATGGTAGATGTCGCGCATACGCGCCGTAATGTCGTCGATGGATAGTTTGTCTTCGTAAATTGGGGTGTCCTCGGCGACAATCCGCGGGATCGTACCAAGGCCTGCTTGTACACGCGGCAAAGATTGCTCGCGATGTACGGGCAGATCATCTTCGACCAAATCGGGATCGATTTCATTGGCGCCGCGGTTCAGGTCAACAAAACTTCGTGGGTATCGCGCTGTGATCAGCGTGGCGCCGAAATTTGCCGCCTCGGCAAATAGGGCGTCGACATACATGTCCTCTGATTGGCGCAGATCATGGGCACTTAGCCGTGACGCGGCCAAAAAAGCTTCCGGATAGTCGCACCCGCTATGCGGCGACGTGACGACAACAGGTGCCGCGCGCTCAGCTGTCGGCTGAACGATCGTATATGGCGTTTGATATAGGCGCGAGCTTGGTTCTGTCTCGGTCATGGCGTTGATATAGCACTTTGTGCGGGTTTTTACATGCCTTTTCGGTTGTACTGGCTCAATTTCGATCTGTCTTCGCGAAGAGGGCAGGCAAATAATCTGTTCTTGCGCTTGGCATGCGCCAAAAATATGCTATAGGAAGTTTCGCTGTGGGGGCGATTAGCTCAGCGGGAGAGCACTACCTTGACATGGTAGGGGTCACTGGTTCAATCCCAGTATCGCCCACCACCG
>JAYQUO010000024.1:0-29926 GCA_038147995.1 Rhodobiaceae bacterium
TCATCAATCAAGGCAACAATGTCTTCATCGAAGACATGTTTCTTCTTATCAGCCAAATCTTTAAAACGACCAAAAGCAACCTGCATTTGATTGTCCGAAATTTCATAGCCAAGCGCTTTGATTTTTTCTTTGAAAGCGTGCCTTCCCGAATGCTTGCCCATAACCAAGGCGCTCTTAGACAACCCAATGCTCTCTGGTGTCATGATCTCATAGGTTTGATTATGTTTCAGCATACCATCTTGATGAATGCCGCTCTCATGAGCAAAAGCATTTTGCCCCACAATCGCTTTATTGTACTGCACGGGAAAGGCTGTGACGGAAGATACAAGCCGCGAAGCGCGGGTTAAATCGGACGTTTTAATGTTGGTCCATTGAGGCATCAAGTCGCCGCGCACATTCAAAGCCATAACGACTTCTTCCAAGGCCGCGTTACCCGCTCGCTCGCCCAAACCATTAATGGTGCACTCAATCTGGCGCGCCCCTGCCTGCACGCCAGCCAGAGAATTCGCGACGGCCAAGCCCAAGTCATTGTGACAATGGGTCGACAAAACCACTTTATCAATATTCGGCACGCGGTCGCGCAACATGGTAATCATCTCAAAATATTCCTGAGGCATGGTATAGCCAACCGTGTCTGGAATATTAATCACCGTGGCACCAGCCTTGATTGCGGTTTCCACTGTTAAGCAGAGAAAGTCGCGGTCGGTGCGCGTGGCATCTTCTGGCGACCACTCAACATTATCAACATGGTTTCGGGCATGATTGACTGAAAAGCTGATCGCTTCCAATACCTGCTCAGGGGTCATTTGCAACTTGTGCTTCATATGCACGGGGCTGGTCGAGATAAATGTATGGATACGGCCATTCTGCGCCCCCCGCACGGCTTCAGCAGCGCGATCCAAGTCTTTCTCATTGGCGCGGCACAGCCCACATACTTGCGCCTCGCGCACCAGCTTAGCAACTTCTGCTACCGACTCGAAATCACCATTTGATGCGGCAGGAAAGCCTGCTTCGATAATATCAACCCCCATTTGGTCGAGCAGTTCAGCAATCTGTAATTTTTCCTCCAACGTCATGGAGGCCCCAGGCGATTGCTCGCCGTCACGCAAGGTCGTGTCAAAAATATAAACGCGGTCGCTCTGAGATCCGGTTTTTACGATGTCATGTGTCATTTTTTTATCCTTCTACGGGCTTGGCTCTCGGCCGCCCAAACTCTCTTTCTGTATCTTTGCTTAAAACCCCCCTGAGATAGTGCCATTGTGTCATGCGCCACAAGTCTCAGGGGCATCTAAGGAGAAGCAGGTCAGAAAGAGCGAGGTTCGGATAAGCGAGTGGACACGCAACAGCGCCGACGACCTCGGTCGACGCATATGACGATCTTTGTCCAGCTCTACTCACGCGTTACTCCGCAGAAGTTAAGGGGTTATACCGTATATATTTATCCAAGCTCACAGCTAAAGGCAAGCAAGTTTTAGGCCGTTTTTCCAAGCAAAGCCGCGGATTGCTCTTGGACTTCGGCGACTAAAAAATCGATCAGCGAGCGGGTCTTTGGCGACTTCGCCATGTCCGCCCGCACCAACAGCCAAATTTCAAGCGCCCCCACCGCACTGGGAGGCAGAACCATGCGCAAATCGGGATAACTATCCGCCAAAATGAGCGGTAAAGCTGTCACCCCTAAGCCCGCAGAAGCCGCCGCAGCGCGCGCCTGAGCACTGGCAGATCGCGCCACCACCTCGCCCGTGCGCTCGACCCGAGAAAGCCACCACACAGGCCCTAATGGCAACTCGTTTTCAAGAAAACCTATTATTTTGTGGTGCTTCAAATCAGATGCCGTCGGCGTCGACCTATGGCCTTCCAAATAAGTCGCGGCGGCGAACACACCGTAGGCCATATCGCCAAGCTTACGAACCATCATATCGCCCTGCGTCGGCCGCGCCAAACGCAAGGCCAGATCAACATCTCGTAAGTGATTAAGCACGCGCGGCGACGAGCCTGGCCCCGCCAGATGATTATCGGTCACGATGTCAATTTGCAGCTGCGGGGCTTGGGCATTAAGCCTGTGCAACGACGGCGCCAAAAGATGGGTGGCGAGAACTTCACTCACCCCCAACCGCACAACCCCTTTTTCATCGCTTTTGCCGGATTGAAAATCGCGCAAGACGGATGTCAGGCGCTGATCAACCGGATCTAAAGCCTGCAACAGGCGAGCCCCGTCGCTGGTCAGGGCATAACCACTCCGCAATCGATCGAATAACCGAACATCGAGCGACTCCTCGAGATGACCAATGCGCCGCAAAACCGTCGTGGTATTGACATGCAAGGCGCGGGCCGCAGCCGACAGGCTTCCGGCCGCAACGACAGCAAGGAAAAACCGATAATCATCCCAATCGGTTTGCCGGTTGCTCCGCGCCGGTTGTTGGTTTTGGCTCATAATACCTGACAATTCTCGCAATGTTGCCTTTTTGCAAATCAGTGTTGCGTTTATAGAAAACCAAAAAAAATCGCGGCTTTCAAGAAGAAAGCCGCGACTATGCGCATATCGGAAGCGAGGAAGCCCCCGCTACCTTTAGTTTTTGCTTTGGTCAACCAAACGGTTAGCCGTAATCCATGGCATCATGCCGCGCAGTTCCTTACCGACTTTTTCAATCGGATGGCTTTCGCATTGCGCTCGCATGGTTTTGATTTCTTCCTGACCGCCCTGCATCCAGCGCTCAACGAAACGACCAGTTTGGATATCTTCCAAGACGCGTTTCATTTCTTTTTTGGTTTCATCCGTTACAATGCGTGGACCCGTAACATATTCGCCAAATTCGGCCGTATTCGAGATCGAATAATTCATATTCGCGATGCCGCCTTCATAAATCAGGTCGACGATCAGCTTGACCTCATGCAAACACTCGAAATAAGCCATTTCGGGCGAATAACCTGCCTCTACCAGCGTTTCGTATCCTGCCTGGATCAAGCCAACAACGCCGCCACACAAGACGGCCTGCTCGCCAAACAAATCGGTTTCGCATTCTTCTTTAAAGTTGGTTTCGATAATACCCGAACGGCCACCGCCAACGGCTGACGCGTAAGACAGTGCTAGAGCATGCGCTTGCCCTGAGGCGTCTTGATGTATTGCAATCAAGCATGGGACACCGCCACCACGCTTATATTCACTGCGCACCGTATGACCCGGCCCTTTTGGCGCAACCATAAAAACATCCATATCTGGGCGCGGCTCAATCAAAGCAAAATGGATCGACAAGCCATGCGCAAACATCAGCGCGGCGCCTTGTTTCATATTGTCTTTCAAATGCTCGTTGTAAATATCGCGCTGCAGCTCATCCGGCGTCAGGATCATGACGACATCGGCCCATTTAGCGGCATCAGCGACAGACATCACCGCCAAACCTTCAGCTTCAGCTTTCGCTGCACTCGGAGAACCCGGCCGCAAGCCGACACAGACTTCACTGACGCCCGAGTCACGAATATTCAACGCATGCGCGTGACCCTGACTACCATAACCAATAATGGCGACCTTTTTTTGTTTAATCAGTTCCTGATCGACATCACGATCGTAATATACCTTCATCTGTTTCGTCTCCTCTAAGGTACAGGGTAAATATCAAAGTGGGTTGGGCCCACGCGAAATGGCAACAACGCCCGTGCGTGACACTTCCTTTAGCCCAAGTGGCCGCATCAATTCAATAAAAGCATCAAGTTTTTCTTTGCGACCTGTTAATTCAAAAACAAAAGAGCCAGGCGTCGCATCGATCACGCGGGCCCGAAAGGCCTCGGATAAGCGTAATGCCTCGACACGGTTTTCGCCGGTCCCGACGACTTTTATCAATGCCAATTCGCGCTCAACACTCTCGGTCTCAATGGTCAGATCCACCACCCGGTGAACGGGAACCAATCGGCCCAACTGCGCCTTGATCTGCTCGATGACCATCGGCGTGCCACGCGTCACAATAGTAATCCGCGACATGTGTGACTGGCCATCGACCTCGGCAACGGCCAAGCTATCGATATTATAACCGCGCCCAGAAAACAGTCCAATGACGCCGGCCAAAACGCCAACTTCATTATCAACCAACACGGCTATGGTATGACTGGAATAATTCTCAACCGTCATTGTCCTCTTCCCCTTTTGTGGGATGCCCTTCTATAGCGAATAACGCCGCGCGATACTAGACCAGAACGCGCCCTTCGTCAGAGACATTAACTTGGGGCGCATCGCTGCCCAAAATCATCTCATTATGCGCCGCACCAGAGGGGATCATCGGGTAGCAATTCTCGCTCTTAGAAACAACGCAATCAAAAATAACGGGGCCAGGCGCCTCGATCATTTGCATAATGGCATCGTCCAGCTCTTCTGGCTTCTGGGCGCGAATGCCAACAGCGCCGTAGGCCTCAGCCAATTTTACAAAATCTGGCAAGGCTTCCGAATAGGATTGCGAATAACGGCCACCATGCAGAAGCTCCTGCCATTGCCGCACCATCCCCATATATTCATTGTTGAGAATAAAAATCTTGATCGGCAAACGATATTGCACCGCCGTGGACAATTCCTGCATCGTCATCAAAGCTGAGGCTTCGCCCGCAATATCGATCACAAGGGCGTCGGGATGTGCAACTTGAACGCCAACCGCGGCCGGAATGCCATAGCCCATTGTGCCCAAACCACCAGATGTCATCCAGCGATTAGGTTGTTCGAATTGATAGAACTGCGCGGCCCACATCTGGTGCTGCCCAACTTCCGTTGTGATAAAGCTATTGCGGTCCTTGGTAAGCTCATAAAGACGTTGAACTGCATATTGCGGTTTGATGACATCTGTACTCTGCTCATAAGCAAGGCAATTGACGCCGCGCCACCCCTCAATTTGCTGCCACCATTTTTCAAGCGCTGGTTTATCGGGCTGAATAGCGCGCGATTTATAGACGCGGATCATATCTTCAAGCACATGCGCGCAATCGCCAACAATGCCAAGATCGACCATAATGGTTTTATTGATCGACGAGGGGTCAATATCGATATGAATTTTCTTTGAATGCGGCGAGAAGGCATCGACCCGCCCTGTAATCCGATCATCAAAACGCGCACCAATATTGATCATGACATCGCAGTCATGCATCGCCATATTGGCTTCATAGGTACCGTGCATTCCGAGCATACCCAACCACTGACGATCACTGGCAGGGTAAGACCCCAAGCCCATCAATGTCGAGGTGATCGGGAAACCCGTCAATCGAACAAATTCACGCAATAATTGGCTAGCTTGTGGGCCCGAATTGATTACCCCACCGCCGGTGTAAAAAATTGGTTTTTTCGCCGACGCGATCAGATCGACGGCTGCCGTAATCGCTGCCATATCGCCCTTAACTTGCGGATGATAGGTCTTATGTCTGACAGCCGCTTTCGCCATATAGGCGCCCTTGGCGAATTGGACATCTTTCGGCAGGTCAATAACCACAGGTCCCGGACGGCCTGAGGTCGCAACATGAAACGCTTCATGCATGATGCGGGGCAGGTCTTCGACCGACTGAACCAAGTAGTTATGCTTGGTACAGGGGCGCGTGATACCAACTGTGTCGGCCTCTTGAAACGCATCATTGCCGATCAAATGAGTTGGAACTTGGCCAGTAATGCAAACCATTGGGATCGAGTCCATAAGCGCATCGGTTAACCCCGTAACCGCATTGGTCGCCCCCGGCCCCGACGTCACCAAAACAACGCCAGGCTTGCCCGTCGAGCGCGCATAGCCCTCGGCAGCATGCGTTGCCCCTTGCTCGTGACGAACCAAAATATGTTGCACAGCCTCTTGCTGATATAAAGCATCGTAAATGGGCAGAACCGCGCCGCCCGGATAACCAAAAATATGCTCAACGCCCTGCTCTTGCAGTGCTTTAAGAACAATCTCGGCTCCCGTCATCAACTCAGACATCAATCCAATCCTTCTGTTTGCTCACGATCTCTGCCGGAGATCATGACCGCATAGATTTATCCGCACATGGCGCGAAGAGGCGCACAATATCACCCAATCGCACAAGGTCAACTATTTTTTGAAATAAATTGTACGATTTTATCAGAATTATTGTAATATTCTTGCTCTGAATAGCAATTCCACGACATCATCTGATTCCTAAACCATGTCATTTGTCGCTTTGCATAGCGCCGTGTCATCATTTTTGCTTGTGAAACAGCGTCTTGCATTTCCATGCGGTGCTCGAGAACAGCACGTAACTCTTCCAGCCCAAGGATTTTGCCCGCAGATCCCGTTGGTCGCCCGGCTTGCAGAGCCTTTTCAACTTCGCGCATCACCCCCGCCGAAATCATTTCGTCGAACCGCAAATCGCAACGCGCATACAGCCACTGCCGATCGGGCTGCAAGCAAAGCTGCACTGCCGCTTGCGTCAGCACCGGCCTAGTCGGCTCGTTTTGCCATTGCGATAAGGGCCGTCCTGTCATGGCATAGACTTCGAGACCACGCGCAATGCGCTGACGATCCCCGAGCGGCAACCGTGCGGCGAGATCAGGGTCGCAGGCAGACAACTGGCGGTGCAGCTCAGCCGCGCCTTTAACGCCCATGTCCTCTCTAATTTGCGCCCTAATTTCTGGGTCAATATCGGGAATATCCACCAACCCCTCGGTAAGCGCTTTAAAATATAATCCCGTGCCGCCGGCGATAATGGCTGGTCGGTCTTGTGCCGCCAGTGTTGCGAGAGCCTCTTTGGCGTCATTTTGCCAGCGACCCACGCTGTAGTCGTCCCTAAGCCCGACATAATCAAATAAGTAATGCGGGATATCGCCCCGCTCTTGCGGCGTTGGTTGCGCCGTTAATAGGGGCAATCCTTGATAAACCTGCATCGAGTCGGCATTGATAATCCCCGCGCCGAAGTGCTCAGCCAAGTGCAAGGCGAGCTTCGTCTTGCCACTTGCCGTCGGGCCTGCGATAAGAACAACAAAATGACCATTCTGGGGTACTGTCATGATCCGGCATCTTACACTGATTAGCGCGCCCACCAAACCATGCCTCGACGATAATCTCTTGGCCGATATTGCTGGTGTTTTGGGATTAACCGCCGATTGGACCGAATTGGGTCCGCAAGAAGCGGCGACGATTGCTGGCGCATTTGACGATGATCTCTTGGCTTCAGTGCGCGCGCGGTACCAAGACACGCCCATCGATATTATTTGCCTCGAACAAGCCCCTAGCCGCAAACGCCTCCTCGTTGCCGACATGGAATCGACCATTATCGAACAAGAGTGCCTCGATGAACTTGCCGACGAGATTGGCATTGGCCCCCATGTCGCCGACATTACGGCGCGGGCGATGCGAGGCGAATTGGATTTCGAGCCTGCTTTGCGCGAGCGGGTCAAACTCTTAACGGGCCTGGGGCGTGATATTCTCGAGAAAATCTATACCCAGCGGGTAACGCTGATGCCTGGGGCCGAAACCTTGCTCGCCACCTTGCGTCATAACGAATGCTATTGCGCTTTGGTGTCGGGCGGCTTTGGGTTTTACGCAGCAAAAATTGCCGACCGACTTGGTTTTGATTTTTACCAAAGCAATGATCTTGAATTTGATGGTGACGCCTTGTCGGGGCGGGTCCTCGAACCAATCCTCGGGCGCAACGCCAAAGCCGAAATTTTGTCGCGCCTCAGCTCTGATCTTAAGCTAAATCATGCCGATGCAATCGCTGTTGGGGATGGTTCAAATGATCTCGCCATGCTTGCCATTGCAGGCTATGGCGTCGCCTTCCGCGCCAAACCGAAGGTCGCCGAAGCCGCCAAGATCAGAATCGATCATGGCGACTTAACGGCATTACTTTACCTTCAAGGCTATCGCAAAGCTGATTTTCAGTCCTAAAACGCTCAGTCGAGTTTCAGAGCTACGAAGCGAATACCTTCACCATTGCGAACATAGATCAGAACTGACTTCTGCCCTGCAGCCTTAGCGGCTTCAATCGCCGCGCGCGCTTTGGCCGCCGAAGATACAGGCGCCCGGTCAATTTCAGTGATCACATCGCCGCGCCGAATACCACTTTCATAAGCCCGCGAGTCGATATCGACAGCTTCCACCAAAGCCCCTGCGAGGGATTTATCAAGGCCAAGTTTGTCGCGCGTTTGCGCATCCAAATCGGCGAGCTCCAAGCCAGCCACTTTCGTCTTGTCAGCCGACTGCGGCGTGTCCGGCGTTTCATCTGCATTGGCTTTATCAAACGCCTCGAGGCGCCCGGTCACAATGCTAATTTTTTTCGACTTACCATCGCGCACAACGACGACGGCGACTTTCTTCTCAACATCCGTATCGGCAACAATGCGCGACAAATCGCGGGCTGTTTCGACTTCTTTACCGTCGAATTCCACAATCACATCGCCAACCTTCACACCGCCTTTGCTGGCGGGGCCGTCAGGCATAACTTCCGAGACAAGTGCACCCTTGGCCTTATCAAGCCCCAATGTTTCTGCCAGCTCATCCGTTACAGGCTGAATGCGGACGCCGAGCCAGCCGCGACGCGTTTCGCCATAAGCGATGAGCTGATCGACAACCGATTGAACGAGGTCCGACGGGATCGCAAAGCCAATCCCCACCGAACCACCCGAAGGCGAAATAATTGAGGAGTTCACGCCGATTACATCGCCATCCATATTGAACAAGGGCCCGCCCGAGTTGCCGCGGTTAATCGCGGCGTCGGTTTGAATAAAATCATCATAAGGACCAGAGCGAATATCGCGTTTAATGGCTGAGATAACACCTGCTGAGAGCGACCCACCAAGGCCAAACGGATTACCAATTGCAATCACCCAATCGCCGACCCGCGCTTTTTGGGAGTCACCTAATTTCACAAAAGGAAATTTTTTCTTGGCTTCGATTTTCAACACGGCCAAATCGGTCTTTGGATCCCGCCCGATCAGCTTGGCATCATATTTCTCACCATCTGCAAAATTCACGACAATTTCGTCGGCCCCTTCAATCACATGATTATTGGTGACGATAAGGCCGTCGGGTGCAATTACGAAGCCCGATCCAAGCGAAGAGACCTTCCGCGGGCGCTGCCCCTCTTGTTGCGGGAACCGCTTGAGAAAATCTTCGAAAAAATCCTGAAATGGCGGTGGAACGTTATTTTGTGCCCGCTCCTGCGAAACCGTTTGTGTGGTTGAAATATTGACAACCGCAGGCATTAAACGCTCTGCCAAATCTGCAAAACTCTCGGGCGCCCCTCGCGCCTGCACGAGTGTCAGTGACGAGAGGGAAAACAATATCGCAACGAGGAAAGTCTTTACAACGTGTTGCATGTGGCGGGGTCCTTTTACCTGTTAATCCAGTGGTTAGCGCAAAAGCGCTTTAAGTGCCTTAAAGCGTCACCTATGTGGCAAGAAAAATAGGCTAAAAAAAGGCCATTTATTCCTTTATTACACTTTCAGCTTGTTCGCGCTCCGCGACCTCGGGGCAAATGACCTGGCTCAGGCTCTTACCCTCACGCAAGCTCTTTGCAAGCTTTGCATTTGTTTTACCCGCAGTTCCAGAACCTTTGCGCACCGAGAGATTACTGTTCGGATCTTTTAAGAACTGGAAGAAAGCACTATCTGGAGACAAAACCATCGTGGTCTGATTATCTTCCAGAGCCTTTTCATAGGCCTTCATCGACCGGTAAAAAGCGAAGAAATCTGGGTCTTCACCATAAACGGTGGCGAACACACGGTTGCGACAGGCATCGCCTTGACCGCGAATAACCTCGGCATCGCGTGTTGCTTCCGCCAACAGAACCGTAACCCGCTTGTCCGCTTCAGCGCGGATCGAACGCGAGACCTCTTGACCCCGTGCTCTAAATTCAGCCGCTTCTTGCTCGCGCTCGGTTTGCATGCGGCGATAAATTGCTTGCGAGTTGGCCTCTGGCAAATCAGCACGGCGAATGCGTACATCGACAATTTCAATTCCGAAATCGACCGTTTGTTGGTTCACCGAGTCGCGGATCCGCTTCATTAACTCGTCGCGTTTATCGCGGACGACAGCCTGAAACTCCTCAGCCCCAAGCACCGACCGCATCGAGGAAGAGACAACTGCAGCCAAACGCGATTCGGCGCGGGCTTCATTTTGCAATGACGTGTAAAACTTCAGCGGCTCGACAATCCGGTATCGCGTAAAGGCATCGACAACCAACCGCTTTTGGTCAGCCGCAATCAATTCCTCGGCTGGGCTGTCCAACGCCAAAATTCGTTTGTCTAGAAAGATAACATTCTGAACAAAAGGAACTTTTGCGTGCAAACCTGGCTCAGTCACGACTGCGCGCGGATCACCAAATTGCAAAACCAAAGCTTGCTGCGTTTGATGCACCGTAAATAATGAGGCGCTGGCGACAACCCCGATAATGGCAACAATAACGAGCCCAATAATTCCCGATACCTTACCCATTATTTCGCCCCTTCTGTTTTTTTATTGATTTGATCTAACGGCAGGTAGGGCACGACGCCAGTACCGCCTTTTTGGTCAATCACAACGGTGTTCGAATTGCCGAGCACGCGCTCGATGGTCTCAAGGAACATTCGCTGCCGGGTCACACCCTCGGCATTCTTGTATTCACCCAAGACCGCACTAAACCGTGACGCCTCACCGTCGGCCTCGGCCACGGTCTGCGCCCGATAGGCTTCGGCCTCGCGACGAATGCGGAAAGCTTCGCCCTGCGCTTCTGGAACCACACGATTGGCGTAACTATTGGCTTCGTTGCGGGCCCGCTCTTGGTCGGCCCGTGCGGCCTGGACATCGCGGAAGGCATCAATCACGGCGGCAGGTGGGTCAACTTTCTGCATCTTCACTTGCGTAATTCCAATGCCAGCACCATAGCTATCCAAAGTTGCTTGCATGAGATCTTTGACCATTTCCTCATTTTTCTGCCGCTGCTCGGTCAAAATCGGTTGAATTTTATTCTGTCCGATAATTTCGCGCATGGTGCTCTCGGCAACAGCTTTCACCGTCCCTTGCGGGTCTTGAATATTGAACAAGAAGTCGGCCGCATCGGTAATCACCCAAAAGACCGAGAAATCGACATCGACAATATTTTCGTCGCCCGTCAACATCAGGCTCTCTTCCGGAACATCACGCGTAACTCCCGTCGAGCCGCGCCGATCATCGCCCCCGCGCATGCCGATATCGGCACGGTTCACGGTCGTCACTTTTGGTGTATAGGCAGCTTCGATCGGCCACGGTAAATGATAGTTCAAGCCGGGTGAGGTTTGCGCGACAAAGCGGCCAAAGCGCGTGACAACGCCCTGCTCGTCGGCCTGCACGCGATAAAAACCACTTAAACCCCAAATCACGAGAAAAATCGCGATAATGAAGACAATGCCGTAGGATCCGCCAAAGCCTCCAGGAACAGCCCCTTTCAGGCGCTCTTGCGCCTTGCGGATGACTTCATCAATATTGGGCTCATTCGGCCCCGACGGCCGGCGTGGGCCGCCGCCCCAAGGTCCGTTTTGGTTGTTATTTTCCCAAGGCATGTATCACTCCCGCGAAACTGTTATCTGTCGTCGCCAGCAAAACAATGCGACAAGGACAAGGTTAAAGTCTAGGCATCATCCCTAACCTAAAATGCCGATAGACGAAAATTCTTTTTTGCCGCGGCGCTCAACAACGCACAAAAGCCAAGGACACCCTCACCGATTTCCAAGCTGTTCGAAAAACCGGCTAGCCCTTGCGCTTTGAAAAACACCACATATATATGATGTGGGTAAGGCAAACGCCGTTTTCAAGGTATTTCCAGCATTTTTAGAGAGGCAAAGCGATCCGATGGCTGAGTTAGACGAAAATAGTATTCGCGACGCGCTGCGCTCCGTATCTGACCCGGTGAGCGGTGGCAATCTGGTCGATAATAATCGCATTCAAGGCGTTGTTATTCGCCAGGGCAATATTGGGTTTTCTATCGAAATCAGCCCCGAAGAGGCCGATGCCATGGAGGTCGCTAGGCAGAAGGCCGAAATGGCTGTGCGCGCGCTCAAAGGCGTTTTGTCAGCAACGGCGATTTTGACCAGCCACAGCACGCCACCTGCGAGCGCCCCAACAGCGGAAAAAACTGCCGGCAAAACACCCTCAAATGACGAAAAAATTGCAGCCTTCGATCGCATTAAGAAGGTAATTGCCGTTGCCAGCGGCAAAGGTGGCGTTGGGAAATCAACTGTCGCCGTGAATCTTGCACTGGCGCTCGCCCAAGCGGGACACAAAACGGGTCTTTTAGACGCTGATATTTACGGTCCGTCTTTGCCTGCCTTGCTCGGCATTACTGAAAAACCAGAAGTCACGGAAGCGAAAAAGCTGTTGCCGATTGCGCGTGCTGGCCTGCAAACCATGTCGATCGGCTACATGGTGCCACCCGAACAAGCTATGATTTGGCGCGGCCCAATGGTGCAATCTGCCCTCGTGCAATTGCTCAAGGACGTCGACTGGCCAGAACTGGATGTCTTGGTCTTGGACTTACCGCCTGGAACGGGGGACATTCAACTGACCATGGCACAGCGCTTTCCCGTAGACGGGGCCTTGATTGTCTCCACACCACATCCATTGGCGATCGCCGATGTGCGTCGCGCGGTAGCAATGTTTAAGAAAGTAAATGTGCCCGTTTTGGGATTGGTCGAGAATATGGCTTACATCGACCTTCCGACCGGAGACAGATTGGAGCCATTTGGACCGTCGATCGACCAAAATCTGCTGGACGACTTAACCATAACGCGCCTGACGCAGCTCCCTCTGGCGCCCGCCTTGCAAACCACAATCACCGAAGGGCATTCTATTTTCACAAACCCCGCCACCGTTGGTCTGGCGGAGCAATTCACAACCCTCGCCGCACACAGCACCCAACCCGCTTAGGACATACAGCCATGACAGAGACCGAAACTTCACCCAAAAAAGCTTATCGCCTCCTCACCGGGCCAGATGACGCCGCCTTTTGTCAGCGTGTATCGGACGCCTTGCGCGATGGTTACGCGCTCTATGGGCACCCCGCTATGACAGAGCGCAGCGACGGACAGATTTGGGTCGCACAAGCCGTGGTGTTAAAAAACCTCTGAACCAATCGTCTGCTGGTCTAGCGAAGCCTTTTTTGTAGATCGATAAAGGTGAAATCGGCGCTATCACCCGCCCCGGCTTTATGGGCTTCATGGCTTACTTCAACCCAATCATTTGGGTTCGATAGAGCGAAAAAAGTATCTCCTGCAGGCGTGTCGTGCACCCGCGTGAGATGCACGACCTCTGCTTGCTCCTCGAACAAACGATAGATCTCGCCACCGCCAATAATCATCGCGCAATCGCCTTGAACCGCGGCAAGCGCGGCCTCTGGGTTTGTCACCCATGTCGCACCATCGGCATTGCCATCGGCGTTGCGACTAATCACAATATTCTGACGTCCCGGCAGCGGGCGGCCTATGGAGGCCCAAGTCTTCCGCCCCATGATGATAGCGTGGCCCATCGTCACGGCCTTGAAATGCTTCAAATCACTCGGCAACCGCCACGGCATATTTCCTTGGTGGCCAATCACGCCATTCTCGGCCACCGCCACAACCATATGAATCGCGCAGGTCATACGGCCACAGGGGCCGCTATATGCGCGTGCGCGTCATAGCCGTCGAGGCTGAAATCCGCGTAAGCAAACCCAAATATATCCCGAACCTCTGGATTAATCCGCATTTGCGGCAAGGCCATTGGCGCGCGACTGAGTTGTGTCGCGACTTGATCGAAGTGGTTATGGTAAATATGGGCATCGCCAAACGTATGCACAAAGCTCCCCGGTGCGTAGCCGCAGACCTGCGCCAGCATCATGGTCAAGAGGGCATAGGAGGCTATGTTGAACGGCACACCGAGAAAAATATCCGCCGATCGCTGATACAGCTGACAAGATAGTCTGGCTGGGCCCTTGTCTTGAGGCGCAACATAAAATTGAAAGAGGCAATGGCAAGGCGGCAAAGCCATATCATCGACATCGGCTGGATTCCACGCCGTTACGATATGACGCCGCGAGTCTGGATTGGCCTGCAATTGCTTCACCAGAGCTGTTATTTGATCAATCGTGCCGCCATCGCGACCTGGCCAGCTGCGCCATTGGTAGCCGTAAACCGGCCCCAAATCGCCCTTGTCATCGGCCCAAGCATCCCAAATCGAGACCCCATTTTGCTTCAAATAGCCGATATTGGTATCGCCTGCGAGAAACCACAAAAGCTCGTGAATAATCGACTTCAAGTGTAATTTTTTGGTCGTCAAGAGCGGAAAGCCATCGGCCAAATCAAAGCGCATTTGATAACCGAATACACTGCGCGTGCCAGTGCCAGTGCGATCGGACCGATCAACACCGCTTTGCATGACATGGTTAAGCAAATCGAGATATTGTTGCATGCTGCCATTATCCAGATTCGTGCGAGCCACTCCATATAGAATTCGGCTTCGGTCCGCGACAACTCACAGCTTTTGTACCCTACACTTCGGCCCCTATTTGGTGTATAGTCTTGTGGTCGGCTTGTCCGACTATGGCGATAAACGGCCTACGCAATAAACCTTTCGGACCCGGGGGCGGTACCCGGCGCCTCCACCATTTTCCCGACGGACAGTCACTATGGGGGCGAAATAGGATCGACGAGGGCGTAAAGGTGGGAACCGTCGCTCGGCATGGCACCATCGTTATCGGGCCATTTTGATAGTTGCAAATGACAACTACGCGGAAGTATCGCTCGCTGCCTAAGCAGTGCGCAACTTCACTTTAAGTCCATAGCCTTCGCAGGTCATGGCGGGGTTCGGGTGGCACCTGGCAACAGAAGCCACCCACTTAATTTATCAAGGAGCAAGCTGTAAAAGCGTTTCAGGCAAATTTTATGGACGATAAAACAATTAATTACGAAGCCTTAACGCAAAATGCGATGCGCAATATGGTGCGCAATCTCCTCGCCGACGTCGCGGCGACGGGCTTACCAGGCGAACACCACTTCTATATTACGTTCAAAACCCGAGCGGCACATGTGCAACTGGCTGACAGCCTACTCGCCAGTCACCCACAGGAAATGACCATTGTCCTGCAGCATCAATATAAAGATCTGACGGCCGACGAGGAGGGTTTCGCGGTAACGCTAAGTTTCAATCAAACTCCGCATAAGCTCTACATTCCCTATGCAGCGATGATCAGCTTTTATGATCCGTCGGCTGAATTTGGTCTACGTTTCAACCTCGACAACGAGGCAGAAGAAGACACAGCACCTGACAGCGCAGCCTCTCCCTCTATGTCGGTTGAAGAGACTTCGGCTGATGAAATCCGCCCCGTCGGTGACAATATTGTGAGCATTGACCAATTTCGCGATAAATGACCCCCATTGCCAGTTGGCACGAGCCTGAGCAACGTGGTAATGAGGCCGATATGATTTTCATGGAGGTTGTTCGCTATGTCTCAGACCCGCACCGAAACCGATAGCTTTGGCCCACTCGAGGTTAATTCCGAGAAATATTGGGGCGCTCAAACCCAGAGATCTTTGGGGAATTTTAAAATCGGTGGTGAAACCATGCCGTTACCACTCGTGCGCGCCCTCGGCATTGTTAAACTGGCGGCAGCGAAGGCTAATATGGCGCTCGATAATCTCGAACCTGAGCTCGGCACTGCCATTGTTCAGGCGGCGCAGGAAGTTGCCGAAGGAAAATGGAACGAGCATTTTCCCCTCGTCGTTTGGCAAACAGGCTCGGGCACACAGAGCAACATGAACGCCAATGAGGTTGTCTCCAATCGGGCGATCGAGATTTTGGGTGGCGTTTTGGGCAGTAAAGACCCCATACACCCCAATGATCATTGCAATCGGTCGCAATCATCCAATGATACTTTTCCGACTGCGATGCATATCGCAGCCGCCGAACAGGTTACCCATCTTCTCATCCCCGCCCTCGAGCATTTGCAAAAAACGCTCGCGGCAAAGTCAGAGGCTTGGAAAGATATCGTTAAAATTGGACGGACCCATTTGCAAGACGCGACACCTTTGACCTTGGGACAAGAATTTTCTGGCTATACGACGCAAATACGCTACGGCATTGAGCGCGTTCAGCAATCGCTACCCCGCCTGCTCGCTCTTGCCCAAGGCGGTACGGCTGTTGGAACGGGGCTGAACGCCAAACCAGGTTTTGCCGAGGCGTTTGCCCATGAAGTTGCCAGCTACACAGGCCTGAATTTTGTCACAGCCGAAAATAAATTTGAGGCCCTCGCGGCACATGACGCCTATGTCGAAATGTCTGGCATGTTGAATGTGATTGCCGCGAGCCTATATAAAATTGCCAATGATATCCGCCTACTCGGTTCGGGACCCCGCTCAGGTCTTGGCGAGTTAAGCCTGCCCGAAAATGAACCTGGCTCCTCAATCATGCCCGGCAAAGTCAACCCCACCCAATGTGAGGCCATGACAATGGTCTGCGCCCAAGTTATGGGCAACCACACAGCCATTAGCTTTGCGGGCTCGCAAGGGCATATGGAACTCAATGTCTTCAAACCGGTGCTGGCATATAATTTATTACAATCTATTCGCCTGATCGGCGATGCCTGCGTTAGCTTTGCCGATAATTGCGTAGCCGGTATCGAGGCAAATGCTGACAATATCAATAATTTGATGCAGCGTTCGTTGATGCTCGTCACGGCTTTGGCGCCGAAGATCGGTTACGACAATGCAACCAAAGTGGCCAAAACGGCGCATAAAAACGGTACGACTTTGCGTGAAGAGGCCGTTGGCCTCGGCTTCGTTACGGCAGAAGAATTTGACGCCATTGTTCGCCCCGAAGATATGATTAACCCTGCTTAATCACATGATCCG
Source organism: Rhodobiaceae bacterium (assembly GCA_038147995.1). Lineage (GTDB taxonomy): Bacteria > Pseudomonadota > Alphaproteobacteria > RS24 > RS24 > JAYODZ01. The sequence goes on from JAYQUO010000024.1 coordinate 16,805, forward strand.
CAAGCGGTCAGTCACGATTGCAGGTCACCCAACAAGTATCTCGCTTGAGGATGCTTTTTGGGATGCGCTCGGCGAGATCGCGGCCCAACGAGGTATTAGTATATCGGAGCTGGTGAGCGAGACCGATACATCCCCGCGCGCTGGTGGCCTGTCATCTGCCTTACGCCTTCTGGTTCTTGAGCATTACCGCACAGGCCCCAAAGACAGGTCGGGGTGAAGCAAATCACCGATGAGCTGAAGTTGCGACAGGCCGCTCTCGCGCAAGCGGATCGCAATATCTAAAGAAGGGTTCAACACATCGACCCCACCGGTGACGTTAAACCCCGGCATTTGATCTCGGTCTAACTCCAGAGCCGTTATGCCCATATACCCATTAGCCAGCGAAAGGTCGAACCGCGACTTTGTGATTTTGCTCTGTCCCGCAATAGCTTGCGCTAAATCATCGATCGGCGCCAAAGGCATATCGGCGAGTATCGCTGCCAATAAAGTCGCGTCGAAACCCAGCAAATCGCCGGCACTACCGACTGCTGAAATTTGTCCAGCCAGTCCTTCAAGAAATCCTTTAACCGAACGGCCGCGACCTCGAAGCGCAAAATTACCACTGAGCTTCCCTGTTAAAGCCGGAGGTTCGTAAAAAGCGGCTAAACCGGTGGCGAGGTCCAGCCCCTCGAAAGTCCCCGCAGTCTGAAGATAGGGCAGCAAACTACCACCCTCGGCGTTTACAGAGAAATTGACCGTCCCGCCATAAATCTGTGCCGTTAAATTTGGTGCTTCCAAAACTCCATCGATCAACCGCAAACGCCCCTGGACCGCATCGAGCGCCAAACTGCTGAGAGCGAAATTTTCGCCTTTAAATTCGATAACCGCGTCGGCGCGTCCAAGGATTGGCCATAACAACGTGTCTTGCGACCAGCCTTGCGTTCCGTAAACTGGCATATAGGGCGATAAGTCAAGATTTTGTAACAACAGATTGGCCGTCAGATTCAACCGCTCTGCGTCGGTTTTGAGAACGCCCTCGCCCGAAATTTTACCTGTACCAAACTTCATATTGAGGGCCGAAAAATTGGCGCGCGTCTCCGACAAGCTGAGCTGACTGGTCCCCGAAATTTCTGAACCGGACTGCCCAACCGCGCTGCGGCCAAGCAGAACATCAAGCGTCCCATCAAATTGACGTTCTGGACCAAGCCCCCGGATAAAACCATCCAGCGCGGCGCGTTGCTCGCCGGCCACGAGCTCAGCCCTAACGGTCGCTGTGTCGCGTCCTGCATTAGCCATATCCAGAGTGATTTTACCGGCCGCATCTGGCTCAATGGAACGAAAGTCGTCTAACGAAAGGACTGACAAGAGCGCCTCTGATCGCCCTGCGAGCGACAGCTGTAATTTAGCATCCCGCTTCAAAATGTCGAAATCAGAGTCAGCGGCGCGCAGGGTTAATGTTCCTTGTGCATCTCCGAGCGAGATCACAGAGGACATGGTCATTGAGGGTCGTGCTGTATCATCAGGATTTGTCAGCACCCAACGCGACGTAATCGACAGCGGCTGGTCGATGCGTATCGGGAGCGGCGACAACATGCCCTCAAGCCGCCGCGCGCACAAATTGTCCGCTGCGCACTGCAACGCCATATGAACGGCACCGGTAGCCCGGCCTGTGTAAAAAGACAAATCGCCCGATAGCTTCAACGCACTGCCCTCAAATTGGGAAATGTCGAGATTATGCACCCGAACGCGACCTTGCTCAAAACTGGCCGCACCATCAACACGCCCGAGACGCGCCGCGCCGATATTAAAATCTGGCGTTCCGAAAATAACCGAGATTTTCTTTTCTTCCCCTAACGAGACAGCCAATCTTTCCGTCCATGTCTGGAAGGGTAAAGATGTCAAGCGCACAGCGCCAGGATCAATCCCCCGTAACACACCCCCCCATTGCGCGAGATCAAAGCTAGCGCCATGCAGCGACAAGTCGACTTTCTGGGACTGATGATCAACCGAAATATCGACGGCGTATTCACGGCCATCAACTTGTCCCAGCAAATCTGTCATGGCGAAATGTTTATCGTCGTAGACTACATCTGCCGATAAGCTGAGGCGGCGCATCTCACTGTCGCGAATAAATGTAGCTATTTCTGGTCCCATCGACGCTACGCCCGAGCCAGCCCAAATGAGCGCGTCCTTGGCATTTTCAGAATTGACCGCGATATTGCCGGAAAATCGCGGCGCAGCCCTGGTTAGATCAAATGCCCCTGCCATAAAAACATGGGTCTCAAACGGCAGATCGACATCAAAGCGGTGCAACATCAAACCGCCAGCCCGCGAACCAGATGACAGATGCATATTTTCAATCGTCTCATTCAAAACTTGCAATCGATCAATTGTGATCATTGTTTCGATCGTGGGCGGTTGCGCAAAAAACACCTGCGATAACTGCGCAAGCGGTGTCGCCGCGGTGGGCGCTTGCCTTCCTGTATAGGTAAGACCGCTTAAGTTCAAACGCGGAGCATGTAATCGGATGTATATATCGTCGGCGCTTTCTGTTGGCCCAAAATCGACGTTTGCCCGCATTTCAATCTGCTGCCCCAGTACCGACAGCTGAATATTATCGGCTCTGACGGCTCGCCGATTGGCAAAAAACAAGCCACGAAACACCGTTCGCGCGGGCACTGGGATGGCCATCTCAAAACCCATGATTTGCAGCACATTAGGTAAAATAACATCCGAGGCGAGGCGAAACTCGCCACTGATCTCGGGATGGCCGCGGCGATCAAGATAGCCAGCAAAATCGACATCCAGACCTTCATCACTTGTAACCGTCATTTCAAGCGGGATTTGAGTATCGAGTGGTAAGTGGCTCACGGCCTCCCCTGAATATCGTTGACCCTCATAGGACGCCTCGATAGTTAGTTTAAGCGGTGCGTAGGGACCGCGCATCGAAAGGTCGACATCCGCCCCTTCAAAGCGTATTGGCAAACGGCCGTCGCGCGCTGTAAAAATTAAAATACCATCGCGTATACCGAAATCAGTATTCGGGAGACGCTGAAAATCGAAATCCAACAAAGCTTGCAAAGACGCCTGTTGCACATCGAGCGTCAGCCCCGAAAGTTCGACTCTTTTGGCAACGGGTTGTTCGGCCATCAACTTCAGATATGAGAATTCGAGCTTCACGCTTTGGACATCAGTAACACCCGGTATAGTTGGTGTAACAATTTGCGCATTGTACAGTGTCACGGTCGGGGCAGGAATGAGTTCAACATCGGCACCCTCATAATGTTCGATTGTAAATGCGCGCGTTGCATTACTCTGGGCAACCAAGCGCTGCACCAAGGGTGCAAAATCGTAAAACAATGGCACCAAACGCAAGCCACCGATCAAAATAATCAGAAATATCGTAACGGTCGTAACCGGATAACGCATTGCGGGCTCTCTCCTCGACAGCGAAGCGGGACTTTTTCGCGACCAATGCTATAATCAGCCGAGAATCAGGAATTTATGATGTCAGACCCATTTGACCTTGGCAATGAGGACACCCCTCAGCCAGAGACCCAGATACTGAGCAATTCGCAGCGTGCCATGGCGGCATCGCGCGACGGATTGGTTACGCAACTGGTTGACACGCTAAACGATGCGCAAAAGGAGGCGGTTCTTGCCGAGGACGGCCCGTTGCTCGTCTTGGCGGGCGCTGGAACCGGAAAGACGCGGGTTCTCACGAGCCGCATAGCGGTCAAACTGGCGCGCGGTGAAGCCTGGCCGAGCCAAATTTTGGCGGTGACATTTACCAACAAAGCCGCCCGCGAGATGAAAGAGCGCATCGCCGCAATGACGGGTGATGCCGCTGAAGGCATGCCGTGGCTGGGAACTTTTCACTCCCTATGCGTCCGTATTCTGCGGCGCCATGCCGAACTTATTGGCCTGCGAGCTGATTTTACCATATTGGATATGGACGATCAGATTCGACTTCTGAAACAACTTATACAGGCCGATAATATAGATGAAAAACGCTGGCCTGCGCGACAACTCTCAGGCCTAATCGACCGCTGGAAAAACCGTGGCTGGCACCCCGATAATGTGCCCGACAGTGAGGGCGCCTACTTCGCTGATGGCCGCGGACAGTCGCTCTATAAAGCCTATCAAGACCGCTTAAAAATCCTCAATGCCGCTGATTTCGGCGACCTTTTGCTGGAATGCGTGCGCCTATTTCAAGAAAACTCTGATGTTCTGCGTGATTACCAGGATCGGTTTAAGGTCATTCTGGTCGACGAGTATCAAGACACGAATGTGGTGCAATATTTATGGCTTCGTCTTTTGGCGCAAAAAAATAATAATATTTGCTGCGTTGGCGATGACGATCAGTCGATTTACGGATGGCGGGGCGCGGAGGTCGATAATATTCTCCGCTTCGAACGCGATTTTCCTGGCGCACAAATTATTCGTCTCGAACGTAATTACCGCTCAACCTCACATATATTGGGGGCGGCCTCAGGACTAATTGCCGCCAATCAAAGTCGCCTCGGCAAAACCCTGTGGACCGAGGCGAATGAAGGCGACCCCGTGCAAATACGCAGCGTCTGGGATAGCGAGGAAGAAGCGCGCCTGATCGCCGATGACATTGAATCCTATCATCGCAAAGGCCATCCGCTAGACGAGATTGCAATTCTCGTTCGCGCCAGCTTTCAAATGCGCGAATTTGAAGATCGCTTTATTTCGCTCGCCATTCCCTATCGTGTCATAGGTGGTCCCCGCTTTTATGAACGGGCTGAGATCCGCGATGCCAATGCCTATTTTAGATTGATAACGCAACCCGATGACGATCTCGCTTTCGAGCGCATTTGTAATAAACCACGGCGAGGCTTGGGGGATGTTGCCATACGGACGCTGCACGAAATTGCCCGCGGACAAAACAGCTCGCTCTACCGTGCGGCCTGTAGTGCCATTGGCAGCGACGAGCTTAAACCTGCGGCCCGAAAATCTCTGACTGCTTTTCTCAATGCCGTCGATCGATGGCGTGGCCTTGTCGACAGCTTACCGCACGGTGAACTGGCCGAGCTGGTTCTCGACGAGAGCGGCTATACCGAAATGTGGCAGGCTGATCGCTCGCCCGAAGCACCAGGAAAGCTTGAAAATCTGAAAGAACTGGTGCGCTCGGTGGAAGAGTTCGCCTCGCTGTCCGCCTATCTTGAGCATATTTCTTTGGTCATGGATCGCGAACAAACCGAGAGCGAAGATAAAGTGTCACTGATGACCCTGCACGCGGCCAAAGGGCTTGAATTTGAAACTGTGTTTTTACCAGGCTGGGAGGAAGGTCTGTTCCCTCACCAGCGCAGTCTTGATGAAACAGGAACCAAGGGGCTTGAAGAAGAACGGCGGCTCGCTTATGTCGGCATCACGCGGGCGAAGCGCCACGCCCATATTTCTTTTGCTGGCAATCGGCGAACCCACGGTCAGTGGCTTTCGGCGCTGCCGTCGCGTTTCGTCGACGAGCTACCGGCCGATCATATCGACGTTGAAGCGACCGCGACTTTACCCGTTGCGCAAAGCCGTTTCGCCAGCGACTTCAACGCGTCGAGCTATAGCAGCCCAGGTTGGCAGCGCGCCCAAACGCAAGCCCGCAACGCACCAACTCAAAGCCGTGCTGCCTCGCCCGCCACAAAGTCTAGTGCATCGCACGTCAATTACGGGCAAAGGATTTTCCATCAGAAATTCGGCTATGGCCGCATTGAAGCAATTGAAGGCAATAAATTGACTGTACGATTTGAAAAAGCAGGTGTGAAAAAAGTAATCGATAGTTATGTCGAGCCTGCCTAAACATGGTTTTCCGCCTCTCTTTCAAGACGACCGATTTGACGCAGGCCGAGCTGTTGCTCGACGCTCTGGGAGCTGGCGCCGTCTACATCACCTCAAATGGCGACCTCCCAAGCCCAACGCGTCAAGCGCTGCCGCAATATGGCGACGGCATTGAAGCTTATTTCGAGGCCGAGCCGGATTTGGAGCCGTTAAGACCCGTCGTCACAGGCAACATTGTTTGCGAATTTATTGCTGACCGTGATTGGGTAAGTGAAAGCCAGAAAAACTTACCGCTCGTCCTAGCGCCGCCCTTTGCCGTTTATGGCGCGCATGCGCGACCACCAAAGCCGATTGCGCGTATCGGCATCGAACTCGAAGCGGGGGCCGCCTTCGGGTCGGGCCATCACGCGACCACCAAAGCCTGCCTGCATTTGATTGGCCGCGCAATGGGACATCAGCCCAACCTAACCTGCCTAGATGTCGGTTGCGGTTCTGGCATTCTCGCCATTGCAATGGCCAAACTGCGGGCGCAATGCGTCATTGCCAGCGATATTGATCCAACAGCGCAAAAAGTTACACAAGCCAACGCGCGCGCCAATGGATGCAATCATAAAATTCAGGCCGTGACAGCGGTCGGATTTTATCACCCTCTCATTCGGGCGCGGGGAAAATATGACGTCATAGCGGCCAATATCTTGGCTGCGCCGCTAAAACACATGGCACCGCAATTTACACGCCATGTTAAAGATAATGGCGTCGTGATCGTTTCCGGTTTGCTCAAGCGTCAAGCGGGCAAAATCGTTGCCGCCTTCGGCGCCCACGATTTGCACCTCGACGACCGCGTAGACATTGATGACTGGACGGCTATGACATTTCGCCACTAGTGGCCCGTGCTATTCCAGAGTATCATGCGCATAGTGATGAATTTTGCGGATCCCCATGTTTCAAGACTTCACAGATAACGCCAACCCCAAGCAAGCCGTTGCCCATATCGCGCAATTGCGGGACTATTTACGGGCAGCACAGCTTGATGGCCTGATTGTGCCACGCGAGGACGAATATCAGGGTGAATATGTTCCTGCCTGTAATGAACGCCTTAAATGGGCCACAGGCTTCGGCGGCTCCGCTGGCCTTGCCATTATTCTCGACACAGAGGCGGCGCTATTTGTCGATGGGCGCTACACACTACAAGCAAGCAGTCAGGTTGACACATCAGTCATTGAAGTTGTGCACTCAGCAGACCAAAGGCCGTCGGATTGGTTGAAACAGCGGCAACTTGAAGGCCGTAAAATTGCTATTGATCCGCGCCTCCACAGCCTCGCCGCCTTGCGCAATTTTGAAGCCGCTATCAGCAAGGCGGGGGGAAGCTTAGTCGAAGTCACCGAAAATCCAATTGATACATTATGGCAAAACCGACCCGCTAACCCTGTCGGCGAGATTTCTGTTCAACCCGCTGATTTGGCGGGCACATCCATAGCCGACAAATTGCGCGCCCTAGTGCGCAAACTGGAAACCGCTGGCGCCGATCGGTTGATCATCGCGCAACCTGAAAATATTGCTTGGTTGTTGAATATTCGTGGGCAGGACGTGCCGCATACGCCGTTTGTGCTGTCTTACGCGATCTTAAGCCGATCGGGTGAGCTGCTCTGGTATGTCGACCCTGCCCGCCTGACAGCGGCCGTCAAATCGCATCTTGCCGACGGCATCAAGGTCGTGGCGCCAGAAAATCTAGAGACAGATCTGCAATCGATGATGAGCGAAGCGATTATGCTTGATCCCGTCACCACGCCAGCTTGGTTTGCATCGGTTCTAAAATCCGCAAAGTTGATCGAAGCCGACGACCCAATTGCTTTGCCAAAAGCGCGTAAAAACAGTGCTGAAATTGATGGCGCTGAAGCCGCGCATCTCATAGACGGCATCGCCTTGTGTAAATTTTTGCACTGGATTGATGCGGCGACAAAATCGCAAACCATCAGTGAAATCGACGCCGTACAGAAATTGGAAGCTTGTCGCGCGGCATCAGGACAATTACTCGATATCAGCTTTGATACTATTGCGGGAAGCGGCCCACACGGAGCGATTGTGCACTATCGTGTGACGGAGACGAGCAATCGCAACTTACAGGCGGGCGATCTGTTTTTACTGGATTCTGGTGGCCAATATCGCGGCGGCACAACCGACGTCACGCGAACCATTTTAATCGGTGACACGCCACCCAACGATGCGATTGATTGCTTTACAACCGTTTTACGCGGGCACATCGCGCTTGCTATGGCGGTTTTTCCAGCTGGCACCAATGGCGCCCAGCTGGATACGTTGGCCCGCGCGCCGTTATGGGAAAAAGGCTGGGATTTTGACCACGGCACGGGACATGGTGTCGGCAGCTATTTATCTGTCCATGAGGGCCCCCAGCGCATCTCCAAGGGCAGTACAGTGCCGCTCGAGCCTGGTATGATCGTCTCGAACGAGCCAGGTTATTATCGAGCCAACGCCTTCGGCATCAGAATCGAGAGCTTGCAATATGTAAAGCCCGCTGACAGCCGCGGCGAACGTGCCATGTTGTGTTTTCAGGTGATGACATTGGCGCCCATTGACCGCGCCCTGATCGATATCAAACAACTGGCGCAAGCCGAGAGAGACTGGCTAAACGCCTATCACGCGCGGGTGTACGACAAAATTAGCCCACATCTCTCACGCGACGAGAGTGCTTGGCTGAAAGCCCAATGCGCGCCGCTCTAGGCATCTTTAATCAGCTCGAGCCAACCGGCTTCGTCGAGAATTTGAACGCCAAGCTCCTCCGCCTTTTTTCGTTTTGACCCAGCGCCTGGCCCCGCAATAACGAGATCGGTCTTCGCTGAAATCGACCCCGCGACTTTAGCACCCAACATTTCAGCCCGCGCTTTAGCTTCGGCGCGGGTCATTTGCTCTAAACTGCCCGTGAAAACCACCGTTTTTCCGGACACTGGACTTTCGTTCGCTATGGCGGTTAAGGCCTTCGGCGCGAATCCCAAATCCAACAATTCGGTGAGCGTCGCCACATTGTGCGGCTCGGCAAAAAACTCTGCCATGGAGTCGATTAAGCTATCCCCAATGCCATCGATGGCCCGCAATTCATCGGCGACCGCGGCGTCTCCTGCAGCCATAGCCAGCCCCGCATCGCGTATAGCACCGAGCGACCCATAATGGCGGGCAATCAGTCGAGCACTGGTGTCGCCAATATGGCGAATGCCCAGGGCAAAAATAAATCGATCGAGATCGGGAGTTTTCGCCGCCGCAATAGCTGCAAACAGCTTGCGCGTGCTGTCCTTCAACATGCCACGGTTCTTACCCGCCCCATAAACCCAAATATCCGGCGGTTTGTCCTTATAGCGTTGCTCGAGGGTGAAAATATCCTGCGGCGACGCAATCAGGCCCAAGGCGCAATACTCATCAATTTGCTTGCTCCCCAGTCCATCAATATCGAGCGCTTGGCGCGATACGAAATGTTTGAGGCGTTCTCGCAACTGCGCTGGACAGGTTAAACCGCCGCTACACCGGCGCACCGCATCGAACGTGCCATCGGCCTTGACCTCGCGCGGCGCGTGGGCGCCGCAAGTTGGGCAATGATCGGGAAACAAAAAACGATCAGCATTGGCCGGCCGTTTTTCCAGGACTACTTCGACCACTTGTGGGATCACATCGCCCGCACGCTGAATAATGACCGTATCCCCAATGCGAATATCTTTGCGCTGAATTTCATCTTCGTTATGCAGTGTCGCGTTAGAGACGCGAACGCCGCCAACCGTTACCGGCTCCAACTTGGCAACCGGTGTCAAAGCGCCAGTTCGCCCCACCTGAACATCAATATCAAGCAAGCGGGTTTGTGCTTTCTCGGCTGGAAATTTATGCGCGATCGCCCACCGCGGCGCGCGCGCAACAAATCCCAAACGAGCCTGCCAATCGAGGCGGTCGAGTTTATAAACCATACCGTCAATGTCATAGCCAAGCGACGCGCGCTGGGCTTCAATGCTTTGCCATTCTTGATACAGCTCTGCCGCCCCAGCGACACATTTAAAATGGGGATTAACAACAAAGCCGACACGATCAAACAGTTCCATCATGTCCGACTGCGTCGAAACCGGTAGCGCCGACAACTCCCCCCAACCATAGGCAAAAAACCGCAAGGGCCGCCGCGCCGTCACGCTGGGATCGAGTTGCCGCAGACTGCCCGCTGCGGCATTGCGCGGATTGGCAAATTCCGGCTTATTATTGGTTCTTTGCCGCTCGTTTAAAGCTTGAAAATCGGCATGCGCCATATAGACCTCGCCACGCACCTCGAATATGTCAGGTACTTGACCCGATAAGGTCTGAGGAATATCGGCAATGGTTTTAACATTGGCCGTAATGTCCTCACCAATTTGCCCATCACCGCGCGTTGCCGCCGACACAAGGCGCCCGCCCTCGTAGCGGAGACTAGCCGACAAACCATCAATTTTCGGCTCACTCGTGATCGCGATTTCTGTTTCACGATCGAGATTGAGAAACCGTCGCATACGATCGATGAAATCCTCAACATCCTCGAGCGAAAAGGCATTACCGAGCGACAACATTGGAACGGCATGGGTGATTTTTTTAAAACCTTGCGCCAACGGCCCACCGACTTTCAGCGACGGGCTATCGGGGCGGACGAGATCGGGAAAAGCCGCCTCGAGCTCCTCATTACGGCGCCGTAAGGCATCATAATCGGCATCAGAGATCAGGGGCGCATCATGACTATGGTAGGCAGTATCGTGCCGGCTAATTTCGTCCGCTAACCAGACCAATTCGGCCGCCGCCTCGGCCGCCGTTAAATCGGCAATCGGCTTATGGCGCACCATCAGGCATGACCTTCGAGTAATTTTTCGGCCGCTGCTCTGGCTTCATCGGTCACTTGCGCGCCCGACAACATACGGGCAATTTCCTCGCGCCGATGATCGGCGATCAAATCCTCTACCGATGTGAGGCTCCTACCGTCTTGTGCATTTTTTTGTACGCGCCAATGCGTTTGGCCGCGCGCCGCAACTTGCGGCGCATGGGTCACGACGAGAACCTGATGATGCCGCGCTAACTGCCGCAATCGGCTACCAACAGCTTCCGCCACAGCACCGCCGACGCCTGCATCCACCTCATCGAAAATCAAACACCGCGGCGCGTCGACATCGGCCAAAACCACCTTCAAGGCCAACATAAAACGCGCGAGCTCGCCGCCAGAAGCAATTTTAGCAATCGCTCCCTCAGCTGTTCCTGGGTTGGTCTGCGCCAAAAACCTGACGCGATCCAGCCCTTTTGGCCCCGCCTCGGCGGCATCGGAAATCTCCGTCCGAAAGCGCGCCGCCGCCAATTTTAAATCTGGCAACTCCGCATTAACGGCCGTATCGAGATCGGTCGCCGCCGCCATCCGTGCCTGCCGCAGAGCCTTTGCCCGCGCTTGATATTGCGCCAATGCGTCATCGCAGGCCTTTTGATACCGCTTGAGAACAGCTGGATCGTCGTCAAGCGACGCCAGACGCTCCGACAGGGTCGCGAGCAAATCGGGCAAAGCATCAATTTCGCAGCGATGTTTACGGGCTACATCGCGCAGAGCAAAAAGGCGGTCTTCCGTTGCCTCAAGCTCGGCTGGATCCATTTGCAATCGCCGCGATACATCCTGCACCTGCGCGAGGGCTTCGGTGACCTCGACGCGAGCACGTTCCAGACTTGCCATAACATCGCCAAGCGCTTCGGCATCAACGGCGACGGCGCGTTCGCCAGCGCGCACAGCATCGTTTAATTGCGCCTCCGCGCCCGCTTCGCCATCCAAGCGCTCAACAATAGCCGCCAAGGCACCGGACAATTTGCCAGCATTTTGCTGCAGCCGCCTCAGGCGCTCAAGGTCTTCAGCCTCGCCCGCTTTGGGGGCGAGGCGTTTAAGCTCCTCGACAGAACGTTTAAGGTCTTCAATTTCATCGCCACTTTTTGCTAGATGCGCTTGATAATCAGCCAAAGTAGTGGCCGCTGCTTGCCAGGCTTGATAGGCGTCCGAGGTTTCCGTACGCAAATCCAGTGCTGCGGCAAAACCATCCAATAGGTCGAGTTGGACGCCCCCGTCCGTTAAGGTCTGGCTCTCATTCTGACCGTGGATTTCGACGAGTGCCTCGCCAAATCGCGCCAACAAACCGATGCTGACGGGCGTGTCATTGATAAAGGCGCGCCCCTTGCCATCGGCGCCCTGCACGCGTCGGAGTACGAGTTCACCATTGTTCTCAGGAATATCATTGGCATGTAACAGTGCCGCTATATCCGCACGATCATGGCAATCAAAAATCGCCGTCGCCGACCCTTGTTTGCAGCCTTGGCGAACAAGCCCAGCCTCCCCGCGCGCACCCGTTGCGAGGCCCAGCGCATCCAATAGAATAGATTTACCGGCGCCCGTCTCGCCCGTGAGGGTTGTCAGCCCTGGCGTCCACGACAAATTTAGATTTTCAATAAGAACAATATCGCGAATTGTCAGAGAGAGGAGCATGCCGTCACTCTAAAAAACAGTATTCCAGACCTTACTGAGCCAAGAGTCTTCATGTTTCTCGGGTTTTAAGTCGCGATCAACAAGCAAGCGATAGCTGTCGGCATACCAGTCCGAGTCGGGATAATTATGACCGAGAATAGCAGCACTGGTTTGCGCTTCCTTCTCAATTCCAAAGGTCAGATAAATTTCGGTCAGGCGATGCAAAGCCTCGGGGGTGTGTGTGGTTCTTTGGTATTGCTGAATAACATTGCGGAACCGCCGCAATGCCGCCGCATATTGACCACGGTCTTGATAATAGCGCCCAACGTTCATTTCCTTGCCCGCCAGGTGATCGCGGGTCAAATCTAGTTTTAAGACTGCATCACGCGCATAATCACTATCGGGGTAGCGGCGGATCACCTCGATCAGCGCTTGTTGTGCCAGCTCTGTGTTACGTTGGTCGCGTTGCACATCAGAGATTTGCTCGTAATAGCTCTGCGCAATGATGTAGTAGGCATAAGCTGCTTGGTCGTTGCCAGGATAGAGCGACACAAAGCGCCGTGCCGTCAACACAGCCTGTTCATATTGGTTTTGGATATAATAAGTATAGGCCGCCATCACCATAGCCTTGCGCGCCCACTTCGAATACGGATGTTGGCGTTCAACCTCGTCAAACTGCAAGGCGGCCATCATATAATTGCCGTCAACCAATTCATCCATCGCCGCGTTGTATATTTCTTCAACAGGGCGCTCGACATAATCGATTAACTCATCGGCTCCACCGCAAGCGGCTAAGGGAAGAGCAAAAAGCTCGGCTAACAGGAGATTATAGAGATTCTTGAACATGG
>JAYQUO010000025.1:0-28949 GCA_038147995.1 Rhodobiaceae bacterium
CGCATGCGACTAGAGCGGGTGCTCGGAAAGCTCGACGATTGGTCAAAATTAGAAGATCTCTTGGTCGCAGAGATAAAAGCACCAGCGCGGCGGCGCAGTCATATCGCAAGTGGCTTCTCGGCAGCGCTGGAGTTTGCCAAAGATGGTCGGGTCGAATTGCAGCAAGATAAAAATTTCGGTGAGGTTCGCATCCGGCGGGCGCGACCTCGGTTGGCCTGATGGCTTTGGAAGGCAGGATTTGAAATGACAAACGAGACGAATAGCCAACATCTTCGTATTCTAGAAGCGGTCCTCTTTGCGGCCAGCGAACCTCTCGATATTGCGAGTATAGCGGATCGTCTTCCCGAGGGCAGTGATGTCGAAGCGCTTCTCTCGCAAGCCGAGGAGAAATATCAAAATGCTGGCTTTAATCTCGTGCGACATGGCGGCAAATACGCGTTTAAGACGGCTGCAGATCTATCTGCCTCTCTGCTGAAAGAGGTGACCCAGCAGCGGCGGCTATCGCGGGCCGCTCTCGAGACACTTGCAATCATTGCCTACCACCAGCCCGTGACGCGTGCAGAAATAGAGGACATTCGTGGGGTTGCGGTTTCTAAGGGAACGCTCGATGTTTTGTTGGAGACGGAATGGGTCAAAATCCGCGGTCGTCGGCGCGTGCCAGGTCGACCCGTAACCTATGGCACGACAGATTTTTTCCTATCTTATTTCGATCTGGAGACTGTCAAGGATTTGCCTGGTCTTGAGGAGCTTCGGGCCGCAGGCTTATTGGATGGCCGCTTACCTCCAGGTTTCTCAATTCCCGAACCCGATCCCGATAATGATCCCGAGGAAGACGCTTTGACGGATGCTGACGACCTCGAACCGCTTGAAATGGATTTGGACAAAGATTTTGTTGAAGCCGAGGGTGAAACACAGGCGGCAAATGGCTGATATTCTTCAGCTTAATGGTATCTCATGTACGATCAACGACAAGTTAATCGTTGATGATATTTCCTTCTCCGTCGATGCGGGCGAGATCGTTTGTCTTCTCGGACCATCGGGGTGTGGTAAGTCGACGAGCTTGCGCCTAATTGCGGGCTTGGAGTTGCCTGGTTCTGGAAATGTCACAATCGACGGACAAACCATGTGGTCGGAGACCGTCAATATCCCGCCCGAGCGCCGCGGCGTCGGCTATTTATTTCAAGAATATGCTTTATTTCCGCACCTTTCGGTTCGTGAAAATATTGCTTTCGGTGTCTCCAACTTATCGGACGCGGAGCAAACCAAGCGCGTAGAGGGGCTGCTCGCGCAAGTCGGCTTGTCACATCTCGCTGATAGCCAAACGCAAATTCTATCGGGCGGCGAACAGCAACGGGTGGCTTTGGCCCGTGCCTTGGCGCCAGCGCCGAAGCTGATGTTACTCGATGAACCTTTTTCAAGCCTCGATCCGCAATTGCGCGACGATATTCGTGATATGACTGCGGCTGTTTTACGCCAGTCGCGAACGGCTACTGTGCTGGTCACGCATGATGCTGATGACGCACTTGCGCTTGCCGATCGTTTGATTGTTATGATGGCGGGACGGGTGGTGCAGGCGGGGGCGCCACAAGAGGTATATGACGCGCCCGTATCGCTCGAAGTGGCGCGCATTTTTGGTCATATTAATCAGATTACGTCGATGGACTTTGAGCGGGTTGCGGCGACATCGGTCGCGCTGCAGCCGCATGCAACGCAATTCGCTGTCCGTCCCAATCACATTCACTGTGGGACCGCAAGCGAGCCGGACGCGGTGGTATTTTCTGCGCAGGTGTCTGTACTCCGACAAATAGCTGGTTTATACCTGTGTGAGTTGGATTTGGGCGGCGGCATACACTGGCGTCAGATGGTTACAGAGCAAAATGTGCCGCCTGAAGGCCAGCAAAATTTTTGGATTCCGCGCGGACGCCTCATGGCTTTCGAGGCGTAAGGGCGGAAGCGAGCCGAGATAGAAGAGGAGAGTTGAATGGCACCGAGTTGGATTCAAATCGTCATAGTGGTTGTGCTCGTGATACTGCTCTTCGGTAGAGGGCGGATATCGTCGCTGATGGGTGATGTCGCGCGGGGTATCAAGAGTTTCCGGACGGGCTTACGAGACGATGAGGATAGCGGTTCGCCGACCCAGCTTCCATCGGATGATAAAAAAGATAAGGCGTAAGCCTCTAAAACGAAGGCGCCGCTATGTTTGATATTGGCTGGGGTGAATTGGTTCTCATCGGGCTTGTTGTGCTCGTGGTTGTCGGGCCTGAACAAATTCCGCAACTAATGCGCACCATAGGCGGCTATTTCGGCCAGCTCCGCCGGCTCGGGCAAGAATTTAAAGCACAGCTGTCTGTGATGGACATCGATCCATCCTATCCAGAGCCACTCCGCGATATGCCGAAGCGCACACAGAAATTACCGCCAGCCGAGCCCGATGGTGATGCACCTGACTTATTCTCACAAGCCAAGACGGAGCATGAACCGCGTGAGTGAGATGGAAGAGGATCTCAGCGGATCGGAAGCCCCCTTGCTCGATCATTTGCTTGAATTAAGGCGGCGCCTGATCTGGATCGTGTGTCTGTTCCTGACAGCTATGGTGATGTGTTTTAGCTTCGCGTCCGATATTTTCCGGTTTTTGCTACTGCCCTATGAAAGCGCGGCGGGCAATATTCAGGATTTGCAGTTGATCTACACGGCGCCGCACGAATTTTTCTTCACGCAAGTTAAATTGGCAATGTTTGGCGCGGTTTTCTTGGGTTTCCCTTTTTACGCCTACCATATTTATCAGTTTGTGGCGCCGGGCTTGTACCGTTCTGAGCGACGGGGCCTTATTCCTTTTCTGATTGCAGCGCCCGTACTGTTTGCCGCTGGTGCGGCTTTGGTGTTTTTTATTGTTATGCCCTTGGCGATGCAGTTTTTTCTTTCCATGCAAGAAACGGGGACGGGGGGAGCAGATATCCGCATGGTCAACAGGGTCAGCGAGTATTTGTCCTTCACCATGGTTTTAATGCTGGCTTTTGGTCTGTGTTTCCAGCTCCCTGTTGTTTTGGTGCTTCTCGGGCGGCTTGGGTTGGTGTCGGCTGATGGTCTTCGCCGCAAGCGCCGCTATGCCGTGGTGATCGCCTTTGCGGCGGCGGCGGTATTAACGCCGCCCGATGTGATCAGTCAAATCGGGCTGGGCGTGCCAACTTTGTTGCTGTATGAAATATCGATTTTGGCGGTGGCGTTGATAGAGCGCAAACGCGCCGCGTCTGAGGCGCTTGAGTAAGTTTTGAGCTTTCTGGCTCTGGGATAAGTGGTGCGACTCATTTAAAACCCTTGTGAAGGTAAAAGGTAAACCATGCTCGATATACAGATTATCCGAGATACGCCGGATGTAGTGGATATGTTGCTTGCGCGTCGCGGTCTAGACCCAGTTTCGGGGCATATCTTGTCGCTCGATGAAACGCGCCGCGCCGCGATAACCCACGCGCAAGGTTTACAAGCAGAGCGTAATGCAGTGTCAAAGCAAATCGGTCAAGCCAAAGGGCAGGGCGACGAGGCTCTTGCCCAACAATTAATGGATCAAGTCGGCTCGTTAAAGGTGTCTCTGCAAGAGGCTGAAGAGGCTGAGCGGCGCGCCGATGAAGCAATTCGCGAGGCGCTGTCAGTTATTCCCAATATGCCACTTGAAGATGTCCCCGAAGGCCAAGATGAGACGGCCAATATTGAGCTTCGACAGGTTGGATCGGTGATGCGTCAAGACGGGCCGCAGCATTTCGAGATTGGTGAAA
The DNA here is from genome assembly GCA_038147995.1 of Rhodobiaceae bacterium. Taxonomy (GTDB): domain Bacteria; phylum Pseudomonadota; class Alphaproteobacteria; order RS24; family RS24; genus JAYODZ01. The sequence goes on from JAYQUO010000025.1 coordinate 3,771, forward strand.
AACTTGGTTTGATGGATTTTGAGACGGCTGGACAAATCTCTGGCGCCCGCTTTGTCGTCTTGCGCGGCGATCTCGCGCGCCTGGAGCGAGCTTTAGGAAATTTTATGCTCGATTTGCATTGCCAAGAGTTCGGCTATGAGGAAATTGCTCCTCCGCTTTTGGTGCGCGATCAAACGCTTTTCGGAACCGGTCAGTTGCCCAAGTTTGCCGATGACCAATTTCGCACTCAAGACGGCTTTTGGTTGATACCAACAGCGGAAGTGCCACTGACAAATCTTGTCCGTGAACAAATTATAGCGGCAGAGAGGTTGCCGCTTCGGTTCGCCGCGTTTACGCCATGTTTTAGATCGGAAGCGGGTGCCGCAGGTCGTGATACGCGCGGTATGATCCGACAACATCAATTCTCTAAAGTGGAAATGGTCAGTCTGGTGGCGGCCGAAGATGGATTAGAGGAATTGGAGCGCATGACGAGTTGCGCTGAGGCCGTTTTGCAGCGGCTCGGTTTGGCCTATCGCGTAATGACGCTGTGTACGGGCGATATGGGCTTTTCCGCCCGTAAAACCTACGACCTCGAGGTTTGGTTGCCGGGGCAACAAGCCTACCGCGAGATTTCATCCTGTTCATATTGCGGCGATTTTCAAGCGCGCCGCATGAATGCCCGCTATCGCCACGATGGAGAAAAGCAAACCCGATTCTTACACAGCTTAAACGGCTCTGGGCTAGCGGTTGGGCGGACCATGGTTGCTGTGTTGGAAAATTATAGTCAGGATGACGGCTCAGTTCTTATTCCCGACGTACTCCAACCCTATATGGGCGGGCAAACCAAGATAGATGGGACGGCGCTATGACACGAAAACCCGTAAAGCGGATTTTGGTGACGAATGATGACGGCATTGATGCACCAGGGTTGAAGGTGGCGCGAAAAATCGCCGAACAGCTCTCTGACGATGTTTGGGTTGTTGCTCCGGCTGAGGAGAATAGTGGCGCTAGCCACTCGCTCAGTTTAACGCGACCGATGCGGTTAACCAAACGTGGGCCGAAGCGTTATGCTGTGGGCGGCACGCCGACCGACTGTGTCGCTGTTGCCCTACGCCACATATTGTTCGATGCGCCCCCCACGCTGGTGATCTCAGGGGTCAATTTTGGCCAAAATATCTGCGAGGATGTTAGCTATTCGGGGACAGTCTCGGCAGCCAAAGAAGGCACTGTGTTCGGAATTAAATCAATCGCTCTCAGCCAGACCATGTCTTTCGATGGCAAACGGCAAGTTCGATTTGGAGTTGCCGAAAAATTTGGGCCGGAGATCGTGCGAAAACTGTATGCGCAAGATTGGCCAGCTGGCACATTGATGAATGTCAATTTTCCAGACATTGACCCCGCAAGCAAATGCAAAACCCTTGTCACCAAACAGGGTAAGCGTGATCGCAGTATCTTGCGTCTGACCGAACGGCGAGACCCGCGCGACAATCCCTATTTCTGGTATTCGTTTGATTTGACGCCGCAAACGCCGCCAGCGGGCACGGATATGCAGGCAATTTACAACGGCCACATATCGATCACGCCTCTTAAAATGGATCACACCGACACGGCGTTACATGGTAAGCTGAGCCGGTTGTTTAAATAGAGTTAAAAAGGGGACAGGTTATCGTTCAAGCACGCGGGCAATTAATGACATCAGGCCATGTGCTGCCGCGGTGGCTGGTTGTGCTGGTCCTGAGTTTTGTTTTAACGGGGTGCGCCGTTTCGACGGGGCAATGGTTCGACAGCCAGCGCCACAACAAGCAAACATTTTTTAATCGGTTTTTCTTTGATGCCGAAAAGCGAAAAGCACCAGACAGTGGTGAAGTGACGGTCGAGAAGGGGGACACCTACTATTCGATCGCGCAAACTTACGATGTCGCAATGAGCGATCTGGTCTCAGAAAACGCTAACGTGTCTGCTTATGATTTAAAAGAAGGGCAAAAAATTCGTCTCCCTCAGTCGCGCGCCTACACGGTGCAGAAGGGCGACACGCTATATTCTATTGCGCGGCGCTATGAGGTTAACGTGACCAAGTTGGCGGCGCATAATAATTTGTCGTCGCCCTACACGCTATCGGTTGGGCAAGAAATCTACTTTCCGCAAGGTATTTCGGGCGATAAGACCAAATTGGCCAGCGCAGATCCGACTGGAACCCGTGTTGTAACTCGCCCGACAGCCATCCGCGATCGTCCACCCAAAAGTGCGGGTCGTTTTCGTTCGCCCGTCAATGGTCAGGTTATTTCGCGCTTTGGGCCGAAAAGCGGCGGGCTACATAATGACGGCGTCAACATCAAAGCGCCGCTCGGCACCCCGGTAAAGGCCTCTGAAAATGGTATCGTGATCTATGCGGGTAATGAGCTACAGGGCTATGGCAATTTGATCCTCATTCGTCACGAGGGCGGCTGGGTCTCTGCCTATGCGCATAATCATGAGTTTAAGGTCAAGCCGGGGGACAAGGTAAAGCAAGGTCAAGAGATTGCTTCGGTCGGGCAAACCGGTAACGTGACCGAGCCGCAATTACATTTTGAGCTTCGGCGCAACGCTAAAGCTGTCGACCCCAGCCAGTTCCTCTAACCCGCCGAGATTGCAGAAAAATAAGGTGTTTTTTACCGCAAGGCGATTTGCAAATGAGGCGAGTTTGCGTATAGTCCCTTCTAGTTCTTTTGAGAGGATGTCCTGATGTTTATAACGCCTGCTTTCGCGCAAACCGCCAGCGCCGGTGGTAGCTTGTTCGATATGTTTTTGCCGCTGATTTTAGTCTTTGCGATCATTTATTTTATGATCCTCCGGCCACAGCAAAAGCGCCAAAAAGAACATACAAATATGATCGACGCGCTGCGTCGTGGCGATCGTGTCATTACGCAAGGTGGGTTGATCGGTAAGGTGGTGAAAGTTCACGAAACCGAACTCGATATTGAGATTGCCGACGGCGTTAAAGTATCTATTGTCAAGTCAATGGTCGCTGTTGTGCAAAGCAAGGGCGAGCCTGCAAAAGCGGAATAAGACCTTATGCTTCAGTTTTCCAATTTCAAAATTTCGGGGATTTTACTTGTCATTTTCCTCGGTTTTGTATTTTCGCTGCCAAATTTTGTTTCTGAGGACACGCGATCGTCGTGGCCCGACGCACTGCCGCATAACGCCCTGAATTTAGGGCTTGATTTACGGGGTGGGTCGCATTTGTTATTGGCTGTCGATACCGACACTGTCACGCGTGAGAAACTCGAAGCTCTGGTCGGCGACGTCCGTAACGCGCTACGCGAAGCGTCGATTGGCTATCGCGGCTTGGGGATCTCTGAAAGAGCGGTTCTGTTTACCGTGACCGATGCGGCGCAACAACAAGCGGCAATAGACGCTATTCGCGGCATCGATCAAGGAACGCTCGTCGGTTTGCTCAATGCTGGCCCAACGAGTAATGAGCTGACGGTGACAGATGATGGCGCCGATGGCGTGCGCGTTAGCTTCACGGAAGCTGCCGAAATTGCCCGCAATAGCAAGACCGTACAGCAATCGATCGAAATTATTCGTCGCCGTGTCGACGAGCTGGGCACAACCGAACCGGTCATCCAACGCCAGGGTGAAACCCGTGTTCTGGTGCAAGTGCCGGGACTTGACGATCCGCAACGGCTGAAGGATCTGCTCGGACAAACAGCGAAACTCAACTTTCATTTGGTTGATCCAAATGTATCGGCCTATGAGGTGCTAAATGGTGGACGCCAGCCGGCTGGCACGCAGATCGTTTACACCGAAACAGATCCTCCCGTGCCCTACTTGATCCAGCGGCGCGTCATGGTCAGTGGTGAGCGCTTGGTCGATGCGAATATGGGGTTTGATCCGACATCGGGAGCGCCAGAGGTTGATTTTCGTTTTGATGCCGTTGGTGGCAAGCGCTTTGGTGATGTGACCAAGGCAAATATTGGTCGGCCTTTTGCTATTGTGCTTGACGGCAAGATCGTATCAGCACCCGTTATTCAGACGGCGATTTTGGGCGGCTCGGGACGTATCACGGGCAGTTTTACGGTGCAAGAAGCCAATGATTTGGCCATCTTGTTGCGCGCCGGTGCCTTGCCGGCACCGATGAATGTGCTCGAAGAGCGAACCGTCGGGCCGGGCCTCGGCGCGGATTCGGTGGCGGCAGGGGAAAAGGCGTTGGTCGTTGGTTTTGCTGCGGTGATCATTTTTATGCTGCTTAGCTATCGGCTGTTTGGTTTGTTTGCCAATATTGCGCTGATCGCTAACCTGATCCTGATTATGGGTGTCTTGTCTGCTTTGCAAGCCACGCTCACTTTGCCAGGTATTGCGGGTATCGTCCTGACCGTTGGCATGGCCGTTGACGCCAATGTGCTGATTTTCGAGCGTATACGCGAGGAAATGCGCGACGGGCGTACCGCCATTGTTGCGACGGATCTAGGCTATAGCCGTGCCTTGGGAACAATTATGGATGCCAATATTACGACACTATTGGCTGCCATTATTCTATTCCAACTCGGTTCGGGACCCATACGCGGTTTTGCCGTAACGCTTGGGGTCGGAATTGTGACATCAGTGTTTACAGCTTTTGTTCTGACACGCTTATTCGTGGCGCTCTGGCTAAAACGTCAGTCCCGCGATGTGGTCTTGCCCTTGTGAGGAAATGATATGAAGTCCATGCGCCTCGTTCCAGATAATGTGAATCTGGATTTTTTAAACAAACGATTTATCGCCTTCATCTTTAGCGGATTGCTCTTGGTGTTATCGGTCGTGAGCTTGCTCAATCAAGGGCTGAATTATGGCATTGATTTTCTTGGTGGCACCACCATTGAAGCGGCACAAAGCGATGCTGTTGATATTGGAGCTCTGCGTCAACGCCTCGGGGCCTTAAATTTGGGGCAGCTCCAGATTCAAGAATTCGGGGATGAAAAAACCGTGCTGATCCGTGTTTCGGCTGCAAGTGTGTCGCAAGCAGCGGAGAATGAGTTATCTGCGGTTGAGCAAATTCGTAACGAGTTGCAAGATTTTGATATTCGCCGTGTCGAAGTGGTGGGACCACAAATTAGCGGTGAACTTATTCGCACAGGTTTAGTTGCTGTGGCTTTGGCCATTGCCGCAATGCTGATCTATATTTGGTTCCGCTTTGAATGGCAGTTCGGTGTTGGGGCTGTTTTGGCGCTGGTTCATGACGTGGCTTTGACGATCGGTATTTTTTCCCTTTTGCAGATTGAATTTAATATTTCGATCCTAGCAGCGCTGTTAACAATTGTCGGCTACTCGATGAATGATACGGTTGTGGTTTATGATCGCGTTCGCGAAACCTTGCGGAAATATAAGAAGATGGATTTGGTTGACCTGCTTAATGTGGCCATTAACAGCACGCTGTCACGCACAACAATGACCTCATTGACGACATTGCTGGCGCTGGCGGCGCTCTATGTGCTGGGCGGCGAGGTCATCCGCGGATTCACTTTTGCGATGATCTGGGGAATTATTGTTGGTACCTATTCCTCGATATTTGTCGCGGCGCCGCTTTTGATGATCTTGGGCGTTAAGCGAGATTGGTCAGAGGTATCCTCCTCCTAGCGCAAATCATCGTGCTGACGCTTGATGCGCGCCCCAACTAGGGTAAACTACCTTATGCGACAGATTCGCATCGTCCGAAGGAGGGTTTCATGGCGAGCATTCTAACATCACTGCGCAATACAGTTATTGCCGGTTTTATCTTAGCCTTCTTGATTGAGCTACTTTACCTCAATGGTGGTGGCGTTATCGACCAGGCTTTTTATGCATTTCTATTTCGCTGGCTGCATGTTCTCAGTGGTATTATGTGGATCGGGCTTTTGTACTATTTCAATTTTGTACAAATTCCTAACATGCCCAATATCCCTGACGAGCAAAAACCAGCTATCGGTAAAGTTATTGCTCCCGCAGCACTATTCTGGTTCCGCTGGGGCGCCATGGCGACTGTGGTTACAGGTTTGATTTTGGGCTATCTCAATGGCTACATCCATGATGCTTTATCGCTTGGCTTGATGAGCGATTTTGCAGTGCCACGCAATATCTTTATCGGCATTGGCATGTGGCTCGGTATCATCATGTGGTTCAATGTTTGGTTTGTTATTTGGCCGAACCAGAAGCGTGCTTTGGGCATTGTTGATGCCGATGCCGAGACCAAAGCAGCCTCAGCGCGAACCGCAATGCTGTTCTCGCGCACCAATACGATGCTATCGGTTCCGATGCTGTTTTCGATGGTATCAGCGCAGAACCTCGCATTTTAAATTGCGTTAACTTAGATTATGAGGGGCCGTAACATTGTTGCGGCCCTTTTCATATCGGGAGAAGACGGATTATGTCGGACGTGCCCACACTGCGAGCGATTTGCCAGCAAGAGCTTCGCGCCTTGGATGGCGATCTTTATTTGGCGCATTTATTTGCGCATGAGACGGTGCGGGATCATTGGTTGCTTCTGAGCCTTATGTACTGTCACCTGCGGCGGGTTGAGCGCGAAACGACCGAGCCGATGGTGCAACTGATCCGTTTACAATGGTGGGCTGACCAAATTTCCGACACAGGTGAATTTAAAACCGGCAGTGGGCCTATTGTCGACTTTGCGTCGGCGGCAGGCCTCGATGGTCGACCCATAGCCGATTTGGTTGCTCGCCTGATGGCCCGTTGTGAGGGCGACGACCAGGTGTCGGTTGGCTTTGTGGGTGCGCAGTTTTTTATGATGCTCGCGGCCGTGACATCGTCGAAAGCCGCGCCTGACATTCTGTCTGAGGCGGGCGCATTTTGGGAGACATGGCGCGAATATGGTCAGAGCCAACGCGCGAGCTCCCCCGAACAACGCGCTACGGCGTTGGCTATAAAGCGCGATTTAAATGCCTTGCCGCGAAAAACGCGGCGCGCTTTTGTGCCGATAATTCTGGTGTTTGGGATGTGCTGTCGGCACCTGCAACAAGCTCCAGTCCGTGGATCGACACTAGGCTATTTGATCTATCTCGTTAGCCGATCAATCACGCTGAAGCTTTAAACCAAGCTTTGAAATCCTGCGCCGCACGTCGGCTATAGGCATTTTGCCGGTTTTGTTTCTTTAGTCGATATTTGATCTTTCCCTTGGCGGCACTGCCATCGGCATGGCGCGGCGGTGCAATATCCTCGCTTTCAGGAGGAGGCATCAGACCAAAATTAATATTCATCGGTTGGAAGGTTTCGCTATCTGCATGTTGCGTAATATGCGCCAGCAAAGCGCCAGCGGCAGTGGTGATTGGCGGCATTCTATAGTCGGTCTGTCGCAGTTCAGCGATGGTAAAAAGCCCTGCAAGTAAACCGATGAGCGTGCTTTCAACATAGCCTTCAACACCTGTTATTTGCCCGGCAAAACGAATTTGAGGGTTCGCTTTCAACCGTAAATCGGGTGTCAAAAGAGTAGGGCTGTTTAAGAAGGTGTTGCGATGCAAGCCACCCAATCGGGCGAAGCGGGCATTTTCGAGACCCGGTATAAGCTTAAAGACATCGGTTTGCGCGGCGTATTTGAGTTTGGTCTGAAACCCAACCATATTGTAGAGCGTGCCAAGCGCATTATCTTGCCGTAACTGAACGACGGCATAAGGTTTTTCATCGGGTTTGTGGGCGTTTGTTAAGCCGCGTGGCTTCATAGGTCCATGCCGCAAAGTCTCTGGCCCGCGCGCCGCCATAACTTCGATCGGCAAACATCCATTAAAATAGGGGGTGTTATCTTCCCACTCTTTGAAATCGGTTTTCTCTGACGCCAAAATTGCATCGATAAAGTTTTCGTATTGCGGCTTGCTCATCGGGCAATTGATATAATCTTTGCCATTTCCGCCGGGTCCCACTTTATCGTAACGCGACTGCTCCCAGCACACCGACATGTCGATGCTATCGCGGTAGATAATCGGCGCGATTGCGTCAAAAAAGGCCAGTTTATCAGCACCTGTTTGCGATCCAATAAACTGGGATAGAGCATCAGACGTTAGAGGGCCAGTTGCGATGATCGTCGGCACCCCATCACGCGGCACGGACAAAACTTCTTCGCGCTGAATAGCAATGCGCGGATGTGCCTCGAGGGCCTGCGTGACGGCCACGGCAAAACCCTCGCGATCGACTGCTAAAGCAGCACCAGCGGGCAGCCGATGCCGATCGGCGCAGGCCATGATCAGCGATCCCGCCAACCGCAATTCGCGGTGCAAAACCCCAACAGCATTGGTCTCGGCATCGTCCGAGCGGAAGGAGTTAGAACAAACAAGTTCAGCCAAATTCTGAGTGACATGGGCGTCGGTCGTTTTGGCAGGGCGCATCTCGAAAAGGTCAACGTGGAAACCAGCCTCAGCAATTTGCCAGGCGGCCTCCGACCCGGCTAATCCGCCACCAATAACCCTGACCCGTTGCTCGCCCATCGCTCCGCCCTCACTTATTCCGCGGCCTTAGCCTTTTTGACGGTCTTGGCTTTAGTGGTGCGTGCTGGCTTGCTGGCTTTTTGATGGCCGCGTTGGGCAAACATCTTTTTGAGAAACGCGCCGGTATGGCTCGTGCGACAGGCGGCAATGTCCTCGGGTGTTCCTGTTGCGACGATTTCCCCGCCGCCGTCACCCCCTTCGGGACCGACGTCAATAATCCAATCGGCTGTTTTAATCACTTCCAAATTATGCTCGATAACAGCCACGGTGTTACCTTGGTCGACCAGCTCATGCAGGACGTCTAGCAGCTTGCGTACGTCATGAAAATGTAAGCCCGTTGTTGGCTCGTCCAAAATATAAAGCGTGCGCCCGGTGGCCCTTCGAGATAATTCCTTAGCTAGTTTAACGCGCTGCGCTTCTCCGCCCGACAATGTCGTCGCTTGTTGGCCAACTTTAATATAACCGAGCCCAACGCGCTGTAAGGTTTCCATTTTTTCGCGAATAAGCGGCACAGCTTTAAAGAATCCACAAGCTTCATCGACGGTCATATCAAGGACTTGCGCGATATTCTTATCCTTGAAAGTAACCTCTAATGTTTCCCGATTATAGCGTTGGCCGTGACAACTATCGCATTGCACATAAACATCGGGCAGAAAGTGCATTTCAATTTTGATCACGCCATCGCCTTGGCATGCTTCGCAACGACCGCCTTTCACATTGAACGAAAAGCGTCCTGGCTTATAGCCACGCGTCCGCGCCTCGGGAAGGCCTGCAAACCACTCACGGATGGGCGTAAACGCACCCGTATAGGTTGCTGGGTTCGATCTTGGTGTGCGGCCGATGGGGGATTGGTCAATATCAATAATCTTATCGAGAAATTCAGCACCTTCGATGGCGTCATGTTCGGCAGGAACGTCGCGACTATTGTTCAAGCGCCGCGCGAGAGCGGTGTAGATCGTATCTAGCAAGAGCGTTGATTTGCCGCTTCCAGACACACCTGTGACGCAGGTAAAGGTTCCAAGCGGCAAATCAACAGAGACATTTTGCAAATTATTGCCACGCGCTCCCTTGAGATGGATGCGTTTTTTTGCCGAAATGGGTCGCCGCGTTGCCGGAATAGCCACGGCCTGCGTGCCTTTAAGATACTGTCCCGTTAGACTATCCGCATTGGCGATGATGTCTTTCGGCGTTCCCGCGGCGACCACATGGCCACCATGCACGCCCGCTCCTGGGCCAATATCAACGACATAATCAGCGGCCATAATGGCGTCTTCGTCGTGCTCAACGACAATGACAGTATTACCAAGATCGCGCAGGTGAACCAGCGTGTCGAGCAAGCGGGCGTTATCGCGCTGATGCAAGCCTATGCTGGGTTCATCGAGTACATAGAGAACGCCTGTTAAGCCAGAACCGATTTGGGAGGCGAGACGAATTCGCTGGCTCTCACCGCCTGAGAGGGTGCCAGCATTGCGTGATAGCGATAAATAATCGAGGCCAACATCATTGAGAAATTTTAACCGTTCTCGAATTTCGCGCAAAATGCGTGTCGCAATGTCTTTTTGTTTGCGGGTCAGCTTTTTCTCCAGAGCATCGAACCAAACCGCAATGTCTTTAATTGATTGATTAACCACTTCGCCGATATGCAAGCCATTAATTTTAACCGATAAGGCCTCGGCCTTAAGGCGAAAGCCAGCGCAGCTCTCACAATGGGTGACCGATTGAAATTTCTCGATTTCCTCGCGGGCCCAGCTGCTATCGGTCTCACGGTAGCGACGTTCGAGATTAGGGATCACACCTTCAAAAGGTTTTTTGGTCGTAAAGCTCCGAACACCGTCATCATAGGTGAAACGAATTTCTTCCGTTCCGCTGCCGAAAAGCAGAATTTGGCGTTCAGCTTCTGCAAGTTCGTGCCACGGCGTCGACATCGAAAAATTATAATGCTTGGCCAAACTTTCCAGGGTTTGCGTGTAGTAGGGCGAGGAGGTGCGTGACCAAGGCGCCAGAGCGCCTTTGCGAAGAGACAAGCCCGCATCCGGAACCACAGCCGCGGGATCAATAAAATATTGCGTTCCTAAGCCGTCGCAAGACGGACAGGCACCATAGGGGTTGTTAAAGGAAAAGAGGCGCGGCTCGATTTCATCTATGGTGAAACCGGAGACCGGGCAGGCAAAGCGCGATGAGAAAACGATACGCGGTGCGTCTTTGTCATCGGCGAGTTCCAGCCCGGCTATGCCATCGGTTAATTGCAAAGCAATCTCAACCGAGTCCGCTACGCGGTTGCCCAAATCAGGTTTGACCACGAGGCGGTCGACCACGACATCAATATCATGTTTGATTTTCTTATCGAGCGGCGGCACCTCGGTAATTTCGTAAAAAGCGCCATCCACCTTCACGCGTTGAAAGCCGCGCTTTTGGAGCTCTAGAAAATCCTTGCGATACTCGCCCTTACGTCCGCGGACAATTGGCGCCAGCAGATAAGCGCGTGTTCCCTCGGGCAGCGCCATGATTTTGTCCACCATTTGGCTGACGGTCTGGCTTTCAATGGGCAGCCCAGTTGCCGGTGAATAGGGAATTCCAACCCGCGCATAGAGCAGCCGCAAGTAATCGTAGATTTCAGTCACCGTGCCGACAGTTGAACGCGGATTGCGGGATGTGGTTTTTTGCTCAATCGAAATCGCAGGCGACAAACCATCGATTTGGTCGACGTCAGGTTTTTGCATCAGCTCGAGGAATTGGCGTGCATAGGCCGACAGGCTCTCGACATATCGCCGTTGTCCCTCGGCATAGATGGTATCAAACGCCAGGGAGCTTTTTCCCGAGCCCGACAAGCCGGTAATGACAATAAGTTCATCGCGCGGCAAGGAGAGCGAAATATTTTTTAAATTATGCTCGCGCGCGCCAGAAATGACTATTTGCTTTAATTGCCCTATGGGCGCCGATGGTTTCGATTTTGTCATGACTACTTTATCTAATGCGCTCTTGCCATAGCGTCCATGCGACACAAAATGCATGGCCTGAACGCCAGCGTATATGAGAAAATAGGCAAAACCCAAAACTTGTCCACAGCAATAAAAAATACCCGTGCCCGAGAGCATGGGCACGGCTCGGTCACTTGTTTATTGTAGGGCCAACGAAGGAGACGAATCATGGCTGGAAGCGTGAATAAGGTGATATTGGTTGGAAATTTGGGGGCCGACCCAGATGTTCGTCAAACAAAAGACGGACGCCCGGTTGTCAATCTGAGTGTTGCCACGAGCGAAAACTGGCGCGACAAGGCGAGCGGGGAGCGGCGTGAGAAAACCGAGTGGCACAGAGTTGTTCTGTTTTCTGAGGGTTTGTGCCGGATTGCCGAGCAATATCTAAAAAAAGGCTCGAAAGTCTATATCGAAGGTCAGCTTCAGACCCGTAAATGGCAAGATGATAACGGCAATGATCGCTACACCACTGAAATCGTCCTACAAAACTACGGCGGCACGCTAACCATGCTCGACACGCGCGGCGGTGGAGAGGCGCTTCCTAGCGGTGGTGGCGGCGATTTTATCGGCAATAAAGGCAGCGATGGCGGGATCGACGACGATATCCCCTTTTAATATGTAAATAACTGAAATATTTAAATTATTTAAATAGGATTTCGGCCCAAAACGCGCTGTTTCAGTTGCGACTCACAGGCGCTTGCGGGTATAATTTAAGGGTTCTTCAGTAACCAAGAAAGCAATCGAGTGGCCGATACTCCCGATGATAATGAGGTTGTAGACGCGGGCGAAAATGTACCGCCTGCAGACACGCCAGTGACGCCTTTTGTGGCGGACGGTGATGTCCATCCCATTCTCCTCGAAGATGAGATGAAGACCAGTTATCTCGATTACGCCATGAGTGTGATCGTCAGTCGTGCGCTACCCGATGTGCGCGATGGTCTGAAGCCAGTGCACCGGCGAATTTTGTTCTCGATGCATGAAAATGGCTACGAGTATAACAAACCTTATCGTAAATCTGCCCGCGTCGTCGGTGATGTTATTGGTAAATATCACCCGCATGGCGATCAATCGATTTATGACGCTTTGGTGCGCATGGCACAGGATTTCTCGATGCGTCTGCCCCTACTCGACGGGCAGGGCAATTTCGGGTCGGTCGATGGCGACCCACCAGCGGCCATGCGCTACACCGAAGTTCGTATGGCCAAGCCAGCGCAGTATTTGCTGAGCGATATCGACAAGAATACGGTCGATTTCCAAGACAATTACGATAATTCAGAGCGCGAGCCGGTGGTGCTTCCGGCACGTTTTCCGAACCTTTTGGTAAATGGTGGCAATGGGATTGCTGTGGGTATGGCAACCAATGTGCCACCGCATAATCTCGGTGAACTGGTCGATGCGTGTTTGGCGCTGATCGATGATCCAGCGTTGAGCGACGAGGATTTATTGCAAATTGTCCCTGGGCCAGACTTCCCAACGGGTGGTTTCATTTTGGGTCGCAATGGGCCGAAAAGTGCTGTGATGACCGGGCGCGGGTCAATCGTGATGCGAGGGCGTGCGACCGTTGAAACCATTCGCAAAGATCGGGAAGCCATTATTATTACGGAAATTCCCTATCAAGTGAACAAGACCTCCATGATCGAACGCATCGCTGACCTGGTGCGGGACAAAACCATTGAGGGTATCTCGGATCTGCGCGACGAGTCGGATCGCGATGGTATGCGGGTCGTCGTCGAGCTAAAGCGCGATGCGATGGGGGATATTGTTCTCAATCAGCTTTATCGCTATTCCCAATTGCAAACGAGTTTTGGGGCCAATATGTTGGCCTTGCGCGGCGGACGCCCGCAATTGATGAATGTGCGCGAAATGCTGCAAGCATTTCTGGAGTTCCGTGAAGAAGTTGTTACCCGCAGATGTAAGTTCGACTTGGGCAAAGCCCGAGATCGGGCCCATGTTTTGGTCGGTCTCGCGATAGCTGTCACGAATATTGATGAGGTCATCGCCCTGATCCGTCGTGCGCCGTCGCCGAAAGCGGCTCGTGAAGAATTGATGTCACGCATGTGGCCGGCGCGCGACATTGAAGCTTTGATCAATTTGATCGATGACCCGCTGCACCGCATTAATGAGGACGGTACCTATCGGTTAAGTGAGGCCCAAGCGCGCGCTATTTTAGACTTGCGCCTGCAACGCCTCACCGCCATGGGGCGCGATGAAATTGGCGATGAGCTGAAACAGCTCGGCGATCAAATTACGGATTTACTTGATATATTGCGCAGTCGTCCTCGCCTGCTGGATATCATCCGGAGTGAGCTCACCGAGAGTAAAAATGAATTTGCGACCCCGCGTCGTACCGAAATTTTGGAAGATGACGGCGAGATGGACGACGAGTCCCTGATCCCGCAAGAAGATATGGTGGTCACGGTAAGCCACGCTGGCTATGTCAAGCGCGTGCCGCTCTCGACCTACCGAGCACAGAAACGCGGTGGTAAAGGGCGTTCTGGCATGTCGACCAAGGACGAAGACTTCGTGGTTCGCTTGTTTGTTGCCAATACGCACCAGTCCATTTTGTTCTTCACAACCACGGGCATGGTGTACAAGCTGAAAGTTTGGCACTTACCAGTTGGTAATCCGCAGGCGCGCGGTAAGGCTCTCGTCAATCTGCTGCCGCTTTCCGAGGGTGAAACATTGGCCGCTGTCATGGCCTTGCCGTCCGAGGAAGAGCGCTGGGGCGATTTACACGTCATGTTTGCCACAAGTCTCGGTAATGTCCGCCGCAACGATTTATCTGATTTTGTGCAGATTAACCGCAATGGTAAAATCGCGATGAAGCCAGAGGCCAATGAGGTGATCATTGGCGTCGATATTTGTACCGACTCGGATGATGTGCTGCTCACGGCGTCGGACGGCCGCTGTATTCGCTTCCCCGTAACCGCGGTGCGGGTGTTCCGTAGCCGCAATTCAACAGGCGTGCGTGGTATTAAGCTGGCTGATAAGTGCCAAGTTATCTCAATGGCGATCTTGCGCCATAGCGACGCGACGCCAGCCGAGCGCGCGACCTATTTAAAACAGGCCAGCGCAATTCGGCGGGCCAGTGGCGAGGAAGCCTCGGATCTTGAAGTCGGCGTCGATGAAGATGGTGGCGAAGAAGGCGAAACTGAAGCCAATCTGTCACCGGAGCAATATGCGCTGATGGGCGCGAATGAGGAATTTATTCTAACCGTCAGTGAAAACGGCTTTGGCAAGCGTTCTTCGGCCTATGAGTATCGGGTCTCGGGCCGTGGCGGTAAGGGTATTATTGCCATGACGGTGACCAAGCGAAATGGTCAACTTATTGCCGCATTTCCTGTCGAAAGTAGTGATCAAATCATGTTGGTCACAAATGGTGGGACATTGATACGCACCATGGTGGCAGATGTAAGGATTGCAGGACGGAACACGCAAGGCGTGACGATCTTTAAAACTGAAGATGACGCTCGTGTTATGTCGGTTGTGCGGATCGGCGACACATCGCAAGATGAGGCAGAGGACGGCCAAGTTGAGCCAGAAGAGGGTGAAACAGAGCAATGAAGACGGGTTTTTACGCAGGTAGCTTTGACCCTATTACCCTAGGGCATGTCGATATTATTCGGCGAAGTTTCGCGCTTGTCGATAAGTTGATTATTGGTATCGGCATTAGCGCGAGCAAGACGCCGTGCTTCGATTTTGACCAGCGCAAAGCCATGATTTTAGATGCGACGGGCAATTTTGGTCGGGTCGAGGTGGTGGAATTTTCAGGTCTTTTGGTGGATGTTGCCCGGCAAAGTGGAGCCAATTTGATTATCCGCGGTTTACGTTCGGCGCAGGATTTTGATTACGAGGCCCAAATGACGGCGATGAATTATAAAATGGCGCCGGATATTCAAACTGTATTTTTAGCATCAGCACCCGAGACCTCTTTCATTTCGTCTTCTTTGGTTCGCCAAATTGCCTCGATGGGTGGCGAAACCAAAAAATTTGTAACCAAAGCGGTTGCAAAAGAACTTAAGAAAAAGTTTCGAGTTTAAGGATTAAGATTATGAAATTGCATAACATTATGTTAGTAGCTGTGGGCCTGATGGTGTCTGTATTATCTGCTGGTATGGTGCATGCGGCGGAACAAGGGGAGCAAATAATGTTGATGGAACTTAAAACAGGGACCGTAAAAATTCGTTTGCGCGATGATTTAGCGCCGAACCATGTTGAGCGGATTAAACTGCTAGCAAGTGAAAATTTCTACGATGGGATTATTTTCCATCGCGTGATTGATGGCTTTATGGCGCAAACAGGGGATCCAACTGGAACTGGGATGGGCGGATCTGACTATCCTGACTTGCGCGCCGAATTTTCGAATGAGAAATTTAAACGTGGGACGCTTGGCATGGCGCGGTCGCAACATCCGGATAGCGCCAATAGCCAATTCTTTATTTGCTTTGAGGACGCCAGCTGGCTCAATGGTCAATATACAATTTTTGGCGAAGTAATTGAGGGAATGGAGCATATCGATGCCATAACCCGAGGCGAGCCACCGGCGGATCCCGACAAAATCCTCTCCATGCGTATGGCTGACTAATCTTCTAATATCATGCAAGTTGACGATTTCGACTTTGACTTGCCGGAAACCAATATTGCTTTGAGACCCTGTGAGCCGCGGGACCATGCGCGTTTGCTTGTCTTACCCGCTGGCGAAACAATCCGAGATCAGTATATTTATGATTTGCCACATATTTTGCGCCGTGGCGATCTTCTGATTGTCAATAATACCCGCGTTTTGCCCGTTCGCCTGTCAGGGCTTAGGCGGCGCGAAGATAGTGAAGCTAAAATTGAAATCACGCTGATTAAGCGACGAGGCGCAACCCAGTGGCAGGCTATGGCGCGTCCCGCCAAGCGCCTGCGGCCAGGCGATACGATTGCGTTTAAAGGGCTTACTGCGCGTGTTCTGACGCGATCTGAGGCCTATGTCGAAGTCGAATTTGATATCGCCGCGGCTGACATGGAAAGCGCGTTATTTGCCACCGGCGAGATGCCGTTGCCGCCCTATATCGCGAGCCGAAGAGCGGCTGATGACCGCGATCAAGAAGATTATCAGACCCGCTTTGCCCGCCATGATGGTGCTGTTGCGGCCCCGACGGCAGGGCTTCATTTCACAGATCAGGTGATGGAAAATCTTGCGGCGCAGAATATCGCCGTCGCGGAAGTCACGCTGCATGTTGGCGCCGGCACTTTTTTGCCTGTTAGTGTCAGCGATATCTTGCAGCATCAAATGCACAGTGAGTGGGGTGAGGTGACCCCCGAGGTGGTCGAACAAATCAGAGATCAGAAGGCGCGGGGCGGGCGCGTGATTGCCGTCGGTACGACATCTTTGCGGATCCTCGAGAGTGCCGCGGGCGCGGCAACCGAGGGTTTGGCGGCTTTTTCTGGAGATACCGATATTTTTATCTACCCTGGCTACGACTTCCGCGTCGTAGACGGGTTGATCACCAATTTTCACCTACCACGTTCGACCTTGTTCATGCTTGTTTGCGCTTTGGCGGGGACGCGGCGTGTGAAACAGGCCTACGCCCATGCTATAGAACAAGGCTATCGATTTTATTCTTACGGCGACGCCTGCTTTTTGGAGCGTTTTGATGAAATTTAAAATTGCGGCCACCGATGGACTGGCACGGACAGGCGTTATTGAGACGCCGCGCGGGAAAATCCAAACGCCGGCCTTTATGCCCGTTGGAACAGCGGCGACGGTCAAGGCAATGTATCCCGACCAGGTTCGCGACCTCGGCGCTGATATTATTTTGGGTAATACCTATCATTTGATGTTACGGCCGGGCGCCGAGGAGGTTGCCGCTTTGGGCGGTCTGCAGCAATTTATGCAATGGGATGGGCCAATCCTAACAGACAGCGGTGGATTTCAAGTTATGTCGTTGTCAAAGCTACGGAAAATGTCGGAGGAGGGGGTTTCGTTTCAAAGCCATATTGACGGCAAAACCTACATGTTAACCCCTGAGCGCAGTATCGAAATCCAGACCTTATTGGGGGCGAATATTCGAATGGTTTTGGATGAATGCACGCCGTTTCCTGCGACCCATGATGAGGCCTGCCACAGCATGGAGCTATCGATGCGCTGGGCCCAGCGTTCAAAACAGGCCTTTGCCCACTATGATGCGGGCTTGGGGGATGCTTTGTTTGGTATTGTGCAAGGCGGGGTCTATGAGGATTTGCGACATACGAGCATCGCCGCCCTGACCGACATTGGCTTTGATGGTTATGCAATTGGGGGGCTTGCGGTTGGCGAGGGGCAGGAGACCATGTTGCAGGTATTGGACTTCACCGTGCCTGCGATGCCGATCGCGGCGCCGCGTTATCTAATGGGGGTTGGTACGCCGGATGATTTGGTTGAAGCCGTGCGCCGTGGTGTTGATATGTTTGACTGCGTCATGCCAACGCGGGCGGGGCGGCACGGGACGGCTTACAGCTGGCGGGGCAAAATCAATATCCGCAATGCCCGCCATGCCGACGACCCGCGCCCGCTCGATCCGGATGTAAACTGCGAGGCCAGCCAGCGTTACAGCCGCGCCTATTTGCATCATTTGCACCGCTGCGGCGAATATTTGGGGGCGATGCTTCTGACATGGCATAATCTGGCTTTTTATCAAGATTTGATGGCGCAAATGCGAAAGGCCATTGCGTGCGGTGAATTCCAAGCTTTTTATGACAAATTTAAGGCCCAGCAAGCAGAGGGTGATATTGAACCCATGACAGCGGCGGACGAAACCGATTAAGCTACAGACGTGCCAACCAGTTAATGAATTCATTTTGTTTCCGTAGTGGATCCATCACGTCGCTATCGACACCATATTTCCACCGCAAATCAAGTTTATCATTATTGTTTAATTCTATGAAATCATTAGAAAAATCATCCAAAGACTTTTGATCTTGAAAACGCCCCTCTTGAATGAGACCAGCCGCGCGAAAGCGGGCGAGGGCGGCGATTTCGGCCAAATCATATTCGGGGTGATATTGCAGTCCAATAAACTGGCCGCCCTGATAGCTTATTTCTGCGGCCTGGACCTGCGTATGCGGGTTAGACGCCAATAAAAGGCTATCAGGGGGTAGGCGATCGACCTCGTCAAAATGGCTCGAAAATCCGTCAAAACTCGGACTGCGATTCTTGAATACCCAGTGTGCGGCCCCGTCAGCGGTGAGTTGAATTTTGCGGGCAAGCCCAAATTCGCGCCCATTGGGATTGAGCCGAATGGAGCCACCCGCCGCAACGCAGGCAATTTGCAAAGCCCAACATGAACCGAAACCGCGCAATCCGCTGGCAAGACCAGCCCGCATTAACTCAATTTGCCTGCGAACAGGGGGTGTGTCGTGATAGGCGGTCAAACTTGACCCCGTCCATAACATGGCATCGTAAGCGGCAAGATCGGGCAAAGCGCAATCGGCATCGGCTGGAAAAACAATATCGTAATCCGCCGCTGGGCGGTGGCGGCGTAACATCGTTGCGTAGAGCTCGGCGGCAATATGCGCGCCAGCTTCGATCAATTCGGTTCGCGCGCTACGGTCATAGCCGTCAATAATCAAAAATCGCATTGCCGTATCAAACTGGCTTATCGCCCTCTATGGTTACGCGATACATCAGGCGCTCAAATTGTTGGTAATCATCGACTGCGTAATGTTGCGTGCAGCGATTGTCCCATAAGGCCAATGTGTTCGGCGTCCACCGGAAACGACAACAATATTCTGGGCGGGTCGACTGCTCGAATAAGTAAGATAGCAAAGGCTTTGATTCTTTTTCAGTCATGCCTTCGAAACGCAATGTGAACATGTCATTAACATAAAGCGCTTTGCGTCCGGTGACAGGGTGCGTGCGTACCACAGGATGTAGAACTTCATCCATGACACTATCGCTCCATGTGTATGTAATGGCTGCTTTCTTCTCATATTTCTCGCGCGTTGTTTCGGCCGTATAGGCACGACTAGCTGAATGCACCGCTTTTAAATCTTTGATCATATCCTTCATGCCATCGGATAGGCGCTCATAGGCAAGATATTGATTGGCCCATAAGGTATCGCCGCCGAAAGGGGGAATGGTTTTGCCATACAAAACAGAGCCCATGCTGGGCTTGTCGAAGAAAGAATTATCGGTATGCCAACCCGTGCCAAAGGACGCGCTTTCACCCGCTGGCTTTAATACCTTTGTGACTTCAGGCAAGTCAGCCATGCCATCGACAATCGGATGCACCTCTAGCGGCCCGAAGCGGCGCGCAAAGGCAATCTGATCATCGAGCGAGATATGCTGATCGCGCAAGAAAATAACCCCGTAATCCATCAGGGCATCATGCAAATTGGAAAAAGCTTCGTTCGACAAATCGTTGATTTGCACACCCGAAATCTCGGCCCCACAAGCTCCGGTTACCGGGGTTATGGAAAGAGAAGAAGCGGACATGATATGCATCCTTAAAAAGGGGGTTAATCTACATTGAATATGCGGATAAGAGGTTTTGCGCCACGGCAATCAAAGCGCCAACCAGCAGGACCACGGTCGACAAAAACCCAATCATGAACCCACGACCACGTTTATCGGCGGCTTGATAATAGCCGCGCGCATAAATGATCCGGCCAAGCGGGAAGAACAGACCAATAATGCCCGCGTATAAGTCGCTATTGAAAGCAGCAAACAGCCACAGCGAAGGTAAAAAGAGCAGCATGGCTTCCATGGTATTACCGTGCACGCGGATCACCCGATTAAAGTCATCGGGTCCCGTCATGTCGGGGGCCGAGATGCTATGCAAACGCCGAGCCTTGCCGATTTGCAGGGTCACCCAGATATAGACAAACAATGTAGCAATAGTCACTAAGGCGGTCAGAGGGAAAGCAGACATCTTCGATACTCCTGTTAATGAACCCCGATGCGTTTCAAAATACCATTGAAGCTGGCCAGTACGCCAGATGTCTTGGTAAAAATTTCTCCACGTACAAAAATCAAACTGCGGCTGTCGCGGGTGACCTCGCCAGCGGCAAAGACCGGCTCGCTCGGGCGGGCGCCGCGAACAAAATCCGTATGGCACGAGACTGTGACACAAGGCTGACCATTTGTGGCATCGCGGGCGATTACGAAGAGGGCGTAATCGGCAAAAGCCATTAACATCCCGCCATGCAAGGCGTTGCCGCCATTCATATGGCGCGTCTCGGGCATGAACGCCGATAAATGCACGCCATTTTTAGAATCAATCCGCATATAAAAAGGCCCGGCATGATCCTCAAAGGGTTCTTCGCCCTGCCATTTCTCGAAACTATCGAGGGTGGCGGGTAAATCAGCAGTGGAAAGAAATTTAGTCATGCGCGCTATTTCTCGCGATTTCGGGCTTTTTGCAAGCAATTTCATGGAAAAGGCAGCGCGACAAAATGCGGGAAAAACTTTGGCTAACGGGCTAGTCAGGGCGGGATTTCTTCGCTATACAGGCAACCCATGGGGGCCCATAGCTCAGCTGGTAGAGCAACTGACTTTTAATCAGTAGGTCGATGGTTCGAATCCATCTGGGCTCACCATTTCATTCTCTCCGATACTAGAAACATTCCCACTGGACGTCTCATCGCGCAGTTTTATCGGCGGGTGTTTGGGGCCAGATAGGATGGCGTTTGGTTGATGCTTATTTTCGCATAATTAATATTATGTTAAATATATATGATATTGAATTGGGATTCACGAGCGAATGAAACGCTTAAGGAAAAGCATATTTACCATTATAAACAGTGCTCTATTCGATACATTTAAAGTAATTACGACGACGAATCACTGTCAGAGAGCTGACCAACGAGACGAAGGCCATCATAAGCTGGCCTGATATGCGCTGGTAGCTCGCGGCACAAGGCATCGTAATCAAGATCAATATGCAAATTGGTTAGAACAGCTTGCTTAACGCCGAGCATCTCAATCATACGCAATGTTTTATCGAGGTGAAAATGCGTTGGATGCGGTTCGCGGCGCAATGCATCGACAACCCATATATCGACCCCGTCAAATATCTCAAAGCTCTTGACCGGTAGATCGCTAATGTCGCTCGAATAAGCGATGTTCCCGATGCGAAATCCCAGGCTGTCAATATTGCCATGAACTTGCTGAAATGGCACCGCGGTAAGGCTTCCAGCCGACCCAGACACTTTGATCGGCGCCATATCACGCGTAATCATGTGATTTTCCAATATTGGCGGGTAATCAGACCCGTGTGGCGTTGAAAAACAATAGCCGAAGCGCGATTCCAATGTTCGTGACGTCGCTTCGTCCATCCAAACATCGAGGCGTTTTCGACGCTCATAGACCATTGCCCGCAAATCATCAATTCCGTGCGTTTGGTCGGCATGATCATGCGTAAACAAGACAGCATCAACAAATCCAGTCGACGCATCCAGCAATTGATCGCGCATATCTGGCGAGCAGTCGATCAAAATGTCAGTGCGCGCCGCATTTTCTGCCTGTCGGGTCACTAGGGCCGAGCATCGCCGCCTCCGATTGCGCGGCTGGTCTGGATTGCACGCCCCCCAATCGCCCGTAATCCTCGGCACACCTCCAGAAGACCCGCAGCCCAAAATAGTAAATGCAAAATCCATTACATCACGCCCCAAACCTTAAGAAATCTGTTGCATGTTGAAAGGTTCGTGGGGCTTCAAAGCTGGGCTATCGCCCCAGAGGGCGTCGTTTGCCAGAGCGGTATCAAAAAACTCGACCAGTTTTTGAATTTTCCCCTCTTCAATGGTGAAAATATGCGCGTAGGTTTGATTATAGTCCCGCCCCGTTTTTGCCTGCCCAACATTATGAGCAATCGATACAACACGGTTGCCTTCGGCGCAGATAATTTCATGGCTGTCGCAAAAAGTAATTGCTTGTGGGTCAACGCAGGTGAACACGCCCGGCAAAACAACGCCCAAGAAATTATCCTTACCGACATAGCGTCCTGCGAGCACGCCGCCAGCAGCCGGCACAATAAGCTCAAAGGTCTCGCTCAACAGCGCCTCCAAAGCAACACCATCGCCCTCCTTCACCGCTAGATAAAAAGCTGTAACGATTTGTTTTTCGGTCACGCGCGCCTCCTCAATTAGTTTTAGAAGTCTAGACATATTCGGGGACGGTTCAAGAGAGCGCGGTGAGGATCGGGCTTAACATGGTGCGCAAGTCGAAAAAGGCGATATGTTAGGCACCTTCCTGTTCGGTGGATCAGACTTTATCGTCCTGTTCCAAAATCAAGCTAACTTCGTAATCCAAGCACCGACGGCAAATATTGATCAGCCGTCCTATCAGCATATTTTTATGGGTGCTCGATATGGCCAAATGCTTGGTAATGGGGCGTTAAACGTCGTTCCCCAATAATCGTCAGCCCCTCGTATTTTGTCAGTGAGTGTACCCCTCCTGAACGTGACCTAGGGTCATTGGCCCTAGGTCATTTCTTTTTATAACTGTTGTTTACAGAAGCTCGATACCAAAGCGTTTCATAATGAATGCCAAGACGGCAAGGCACATAATGGTCATCACGACGCTAATGGCCAGGCTGGACCAAAAGCCAAAACGACTATGCAAATAAGGGAACGCCAGGAACATTGGCAAAGTCGGAAGCACAAACCAAAATGTGTACCAGGCATGATTAGAAATTTTGTCCTGTGGCTGATTTTCCACATAAAGCCAAATCAGGACTAAAATCGTCATCACGGGAAGCGCTGCGATGAACCCACCTAAGCGATCGCTTCGTTTCGCTACTTCCGACACCAAAACCACCAAGGCCGCGGTAAGCGCATATTTTGTGATCAACCAAGCCATCAGCAGATTTGCCTCTTACCATAACCGCGCCGCGGGGATGCGGCACTCCTCTCCACCTATTTAAGCCAATCGGATGTAATTTTTTTATATTTTTTGAAACTTGGCTGACGTCCGTTTAGGAAGTCGTCGAACACATCGGCATTGAACTCCCCTTGGCTATTAACCATGCCCCAAGCCTCAACCTCAAAATCGAGGCCTGTTCGGTGATCGGTCTCCCAAACCTTATTCATTGCCAGCTTGGTGTAACCTGATGCGACGGGGGCGCAGAGTTTCAGCTCGTCGCATAATGCATCGACCTCGGCGTCAACCTGATCCAACGGCACGGACTTTGTGATCGCGCCAATGCGTTCGGCCTCTCGCCCGTCGATCTCTCTGCCTGTGAGAAGTAATTCCTTCGCCTTGCGCCAGCCGACCATGCGGGTCAGGCGCTGCGACCCGCCCCAGCCCGTACACAGGCCCAATTTGACTTCGGGCTGGCTGAATTTAGCGGTGTCGGCCGCAATCACGAAGTCGCAGACATGTAAGTTTTCAAACCCACCACCAACGGCGCCAGCTTTGGCCACACCGATGACGGGTTTTTCAAGGGTTTCAATATAACGAAACAGCGTGCGCGCGAATTGGCCGATTTCACGGAACTCGACAGGCGTTAGGTTCCAATCAGCGTTTTTGACCTCGCCAAAAACCACGGCACCCATGTGGAACCCTTCGCCTCCGGCTGATATGACGATAACGGCGACATCTTCATCACGGGCGGCATCTTCGAGGGCTTGCTTCATTTCAAGCAGCACCTCGAGCGTCATGCCATATTGCGGCGGATTATTTTTGGTAATCCGGGCAATGCCATTGGATTTTTCATATATCAGAGAATTTAACTGCATGGACTGATCCCTCCCCTCAACGTCTAAAACAAAATCAGCCCTCAGATTAGATCTTTTGTGGCCGGATACAAAGGCGCGAAAATCGATAGGGACGAGATATTCAACTTTAAGGGCGGCGAACCAGATGGCGCTTTCCCACCGTATCGACCTATTTTTGTGAGACGACTTGCATTCGCCCGCCTGCAATTGAACGCTCAAGAACGGTTTAGAATTATTTGTTTTTTATTTTTATTATTCCACCGCGGCCGATTAGCGATGATTGAAAACTTTCCATTGGCTCACTTGATGGGATGCGCTTAAGACCAGCAGTCCAGCAAAAATCCCCAAATTTTTCACAAAGTTTTGCGTTTCGTGGGCCGCATCTGTATTCGGATATTCATTCCAAAAGTCATGCATTCCAAGATTTATGCAAATCGTTAATCCAGCAAGAATAATTGCAGATTCTTTAACGCGATATCCTATTATCAGCAGTGAACCCAAAGCGATCTGCAAAACGATTGTTGTGGGGAGAAGAATACCGATCAGTGGAATATTGTGCAGGCTCATATACTCGACCATGAAATCATAGCGCGGTATTTTCGTCATACCTGGAACTAAAAAATATAGACCCAGCAATATTCGTCCAACTGTGATGGCAATTTTATCCATTAATTCCGCCCCCTATTTCTGCTCATACAGTCTTTAAGATTTGCGGGGCGGTCAAATCTTTTTTTTATTCCACAGTCACTGAGTAGTTTTGTTTGTAGATTTTAGCTTAGTGTCTGATTCAAATGTGAATTTCCTGCTTTTTTTTGCGCCAGAAATCCAGCGCCAAAAAAGTTTTGAAGTCCGAAAACACTAGACGCGCTAAGACACGAATCTAAGTCTGTTTTCCGGCAAAAATAAGCTCAAATTATTGCGCGTACTAGATATTATCTAATGTTCAATGAACTACTATCACGCCCGCAATTAAATGTATAAGTCCGCTTAACATTCTCGACCCGAACAGGTTCTCCATGCCTGATTACAGGTGCGAATTTATACCCTTCCGCAATATCCCTTGCTGCCTTCCAAACTCCATAATTATAATTGTCGTTGACCTTAAAACTGACCCACTCTTT
>JAYQUO010000026.1:0-23698 GCA_038147995.1 Rhodobiaceae bacterium
CGTGAAGGCGGTCGTACCGTCGGCGCCGGTATCGTCTCTTCAATCATCGCTTAATGAAACTGAGTGTGACGGACTAGGAATAGAAACATGGTACAAAGCCAAAACATTCGTATTCGCCTTAAGGCCTTTGATCATCGCGTGCTCGATAATTCAGCACGTGAGATCTTGAATACGGCGAAGCGCACAGGGGCCGTTGTACGTGGCCCTATTCCGCTGCCCACGCATATCGAGAAATTCACGGTTTTGCGTGGCCCGCACATCGACAAAAAGAGTCGTGATCAGTTCGAGATTCGTACGCATAAGCGGATGCTCGATATTGTAGACCCAACCCCGCAAACGGTGGATGCGCTGATGAAGCTAGACCTGCCTGCGGGTGTTGACGTTCAGATTAAGCTCTAAGGTTAGAGCGATAAGGAGACGGAAAATGCGTTCCGGATTAATTTTGCAAAAACTGGGCATGACCCGCGTCTTTACAGACGACGGTCAGCACATTCCAGTCACAGTGTTGAAACTGGATAATTGCCAAGTTGTTGCACAAAAAACCATTGAGAAAGATGGCTACACAGCCGTTCAGCTGGGCGCGGGCTTTGCCAAAGTCAAGCGCGTCAACCAAGCTCAGCGCGGTCAATTTGCCAAAGCGTCGGTTGAACCGAAGCGTCGGTTGGCCGAATTCCGCGTGTCGCCTGAAAATCTGATTGATGTCGGGGCTGAATTGCTGGCGGATCACTTCATTGAAGGCCAGCAAGTGGATGCCACGGGCGTCAGCATTGGTAAGGGTTTTGCGGGTGCCATGAAGCGCCATAATTTTGGCGGTTTGCGCGCGTCGCACGGTGTATCGATTTCGCATCGTTCGCATGGTTCGACGGGGCAACGCCAAGATCCTGGTAAGGTTTTCAAAGGCAAGAAAATGGCCGGTCACATGGGTGACGTCACCGTGACGACACAGAATTTGACGGTCGTAAAAACAGATATTGATCGTGGCTTGATCATGGTTAAGGGCGCCGTGCCAGGTGCCAAAGGCGGCTGGGTATTGTTGCGCGATGCAACCAAAGTGCCCGTGCCGGATGGCTTGCCGTTGCCAGCTTCAATTCGCGCGGCGGCTAATGATGCTGGCAAGGCGGATAGCGCTGACGAGGGCGAGGCACCTGTTGAGGAAATCGTTGAGGCACCTGTCGCGGAAGCGGCTGCTGTCGAAACGGCAGCGGTTGATGCAGCTGCTGACGAGGCAGCGCCTGCGCAAGACGAGAAGAAGGATAGCGAATAATGAAAGCTGACGTTCTTACATTGGATGCAAAGGCCAGCGGTTCAGTCGAGCTGAATGAAACCGTATTTGGTCTTGAGCCGCGCGCGGATCTGTTACAGCGCATGGTCACCTATCAACTCGCGCGCCGCCAGGCGGGGACCCATAAAACCAAGGGCCGCAGTGAAATCTCTGGCACAACCAAAAAATTTGGTCGTCAAAAAGGTGGCGGTAGTGCGCGTCACGGTAACCGGAAATCAAATATCTTCGTTGGTGGTGGTAAGGCGCATGGTCCTGTCGCGCGGTCGCACGCGATCGATTTGCCGAAAAAGGTTCGCGCACTGGCGCTGAAGCACGCTTTGTCGGCAAAGTTGAAGTCAGAAAGCCTTGTTGTTCTGGAGGACATTAAGGCGGCTGACGCGAAAACAGCTGGTTTGCGCGGAAAACTCGAGAAGCTCGGGCTCAGCAGTGCGCTGATTATTGATGGCAGCGCGTTGGACGTGAACTTTGCTCGCGCGGCGCGCAACATTCCGCAAATCGATGTGTTGCCTGTTCAGGGGATCAATGTCTACGACATTTTGCGCCGTGATAAATTGGTGCTGACAAAAGCCGCCCTGACAAGCCTTGAGGAGCGTTTCAAATGAGTAAGTCACAGCATTACGACATTATCCGGTCGCCCGTCATAACGGAAAAGTCGACCATGGCGTCGGAGCACAATCAGGTGATTTTCAATGTTGCTTCGTCGGCCGATAAGCCGGCCATCAAAGCAGCCGTTGAAGCTCTGTTTGAGGTTAAAGTTAAAGCGGTCAACACAATGGTTCGCAAAGGTAAGGTTAAGCGCTTCCGTGGCATCAAGGGTCGTCAAAGCGACGTTAAGAAGGCCATCGTAACGCTCGAAGAAGGTCACAGCATCGACGTGACCACGGGTCTATAGAGCGCGGGGTGGAGAGAGAACAATGGCACTAAAAAGCTACAAACCAACAACCCCAGGGCAGCGCGGTCTGATCATCGTCGATCGCTCCGGACTGCATAAAGGAAAGCCCGTCAAGCAGTTGACGGAAGGGCTGACCAAATCGGGCGGGCGTAACAATAAGGGCCGTATCACGGCGCGTCGTCGTGGCGGTGGGCACAAGCGCACTTATCGTATTGTCGACTTTAAACGTCGTAAATGGGATATGGCGGCAACCATTGAGCGTTTGGAGTATGATCCTAATCGGTCAGCTTTTATTGCTCTGGTTAAATATGAAGATGGTGAGCTGAGCTATGTTCTGGCACCACAACGTATTGCTGTTGGCGATAAAATCATCGCTGGCGAAAAGGTAGACGTGAAGCCAGGCAACGCTATGCCACTGCGTAGCATTCCCGTCGGTACGATTATTCATAACATCGAGCTGAAGCCAGGCAAGGGCGGTCAAATCGCTCGCTCTGCTGGTACGTTTGCGCAATTGGTTGGTCGCGATCAAGCCTATGCCATTATCCGCTTGTCTTCCGGTGAGCAGCGCTTGGTTCTCGGTGCCTGCATGGCGTCGATTGGTGCCGTGTCAAACCCTGACCAGTCGAATATCAACTTGTCGAAAGCCGGCCGTTCGCGGTGGCTTGGACGTCGTCCTTCGGTTCGTGGTGTGGCCATGAACCCCGTCGATCACCCGCATGGTGGTGGTGAAGGCCGGACTTCGGGTGGTCGTCACCCTGTTACGCCTTGGGGTAAACCAACCAAGGGTCGTAAAACTCGCAATAACAAGGCGACGGATAAGTTTATTGTACGTAGCCGTCACCTTCGGAAGAAACGCTAAGGAGCGCTGACAATGTCTAGATCTGTTTGGAAAGGCCCGTTTGTAGACGGCTACTTGCTTAAAAAAGCTGACGCCGTTCGTGAGTCAGGCCGGCGCAATGAAGTGATCAAAACCTGGAGCCGTCGTTCGACGATCCTGCCACAATTTGTTGGCTTGATCTTCGGCGTCCATAACGGCCAGAAACATATTCCTGTGTCTGTCACGGAAGATATGGTTGGGCATAAATTCGGCGAGTTTGCTCCATCACGGACATATTATGGCCACGCTGCCGATAAAAAGGCGAAAAGGAAATAATCATGGGTAAGGCATCTACAGCTCGTCGTTTGGCGGATAATGAGGCACAGGCCGTGGGTCGGATGATCCGCACCAGCCCCCAAAAACTTAATTTGGTCGCGCAATTGATCCGCGGCAAGAAAGCCGAGCGCGCACTGGCTGATCTGACATTCTCGCGCCGTCGCGTTGCCGTTCAAGTCAAGAAGGTCTTGGAAAGCGCCATCGCAAATGCTGAAAACAACCATGATCTGGATGTTGATAGCTTGGTCGTGAGCGAAGCTTTTGTTGGTAAAAATCTGGTGATGAAGCGTTTTCGTCCACGGGCCAAGGGCCGCGCGGCACGCATCGTGAAGCCCTTTAGCCAACTGACGATTATTGTTCGTGAAGTCGAGGAGAAAGCGTAATGGGACAAAAGGTTAATCCGATTGGTATGCGCCTCGGCGTCAACCGCACCTGGGAATCACGCTGGTATGCGCGCAAGGGCGAATACTCAACCCTGTTGCACGAAGACCTCAAAATTCGTGAAATGCTGATGAAGCGTCTGAAGCAAGCTGGTATCTCTCGCGTTGTGATTGAGCGGCCACACAAAAAATGCTTGGTGACGATCCATGCCGCGCGTCCTGGCGTGATTATTGGTAAAAAGGGCGCTGACATTGAAAAACTGCGTCGCGATATCGGGACCTACACCGCAAGCGATGTGGCTCTGAATATTGTTGAGGTTCGCAAACCTGAAATTGACGCGCAATTGGTTGCCGAAAGTGTAGCCCAACAACTCGAGCGTCGCGTCGGCTTCCGCCGTGCCATGAAACGCGCTGTTCAGTCGGCGATGCGTCTTGGCGCAGGTGGTATTCGGATTAACTGTGCTGGCCGTCTCGGTGGCGCAGAGATCGCACGTACCGAGTGGTACCGTGAAGGGCGCGTGCCGCTTCACACACTGCGCGCCGATATCGATTACGGTGTATCAGAGGCCATGACTGCTTACGGCATTTGCGGCGTCAAAATTTGGATTTTTAAAGGCGAGATTATGGAGCATGACCCGATGGCGCGTGACCGTCGGGAGAGTGACTCTGGCTCCGGCGGTCGTCCGGCTCGTCCAACGGCAGGGAACTAAGTCTGATGTTACAGCCTAAACGTACAAAATTCCGCAAAGCCCATAAGGGCCGCATTCATGGCAACGCCAAGGGTGGGACGACATTGACTTTCGGTTCGTTCGGTCTGAAAGCAACGACACCCGAGCGCGTGACAGCGCGCCAAATTGAGGCAGCTCGTCGTGTTATCACCCGTCACATGAAACGTGCCGGTCGCGTTTGGATCCGCATTTTCCCAGATGTACCGGTTTCGAAAAAACCAACTGAGGTTCGGATGGGTAAAGGTAAAGGTTCGCCAGAATATTGGGCCTGCCGTGTGAAACCGGGTCGCATCATGTTTGAAGTTGATGGCGTGCCAGCCGAGGTTGCGCATCAGGCCCTCGCTTTGGCGGCGGCGAAACTTCCTGTGCAGACACGAGTAGTGTCGCGCCCAGGTGAGCAAGCGTAAGGAGACTGGCAATGGATTTGACAGAAATTAAAGCCATGACCCCAGATCAGCGTTCGGATGAATTGCTGAAGCTGAAGAAAGAACAGCTGAATTTGCGTTTTCAGCGCGCCTCTGGGCAGCTTGAAAATACGGCGCGCATTAAGACGGTTCGCCGCCTGATTGCACAGATCAAAACTTTGCAGCGCCAAGTGGCCCAGCAAAGCTAAGCGGAGAGAAGAAATGCCAAAACGTATTCTGCAAGGAACTGTTGTGAGCGATAAGGGCGACAAGACTGTCGTCGTTAACGTCGAACGTCGTTTCACGGATCCGGTGATGAAAAAGACGGTTCGTAGCACCAAGCGCTATCATGCGCATGATGAAGCGAATAAATACAAGGTCGGTGACATGGTCTCGATCGAAGAATGTCGTCCATTATCCAAGTTGAAAACTTGGGTCGTTGTTGAACAGTAGGGCTCTTAAGAGCGGTAAATAAAGGAACTTAGTCATGATACAAATGCAGACTAATCTGGATGTAGCCGACAATTCTGGCGCGCGCCGGGTGCAGTGCATTAAGGTTCTGGGCGGCTCCAAGCGCAAAACAGCTGGTGTTGGGGACATCATCGTTGTGAGCGTGAAGGAAGCAATCCCACGCGGCCGGGTCAAAAAAGGCGATGTGATGAAGGCTGTTATCGTGCGCACGGCGAAAGAAGTACGTCGTCCTGATGGTAGCGCCATTCGCTTTGATCGTAATGCGGCGGTCTTGATCAATAATTCGGGTGAACCGATTGGTACGCGCATTTTTGGTCCAGTGACGCGCGAGTTGCGCAGCAGCAACCATATGAAAATTATCTCTCTCGCGCCGGAGGTCTTGTAATGGCAACAAAGTTGAAGATCAAAAAAGGCGACCGTGTGGTCGTTTTGGCTGGCCGCGATAAAGGCAAGACAGGCGAAGTCTTGCAAATATTCCCAACGGAAAATCGGGCTTTGGTGAAGGGCGTGAATGTGATCCGTCGCCACCAAAAGCAAACAGCGCAATCCGAGGGCGGTATTATTGCCCGCGAAAGCAAAATTCACGTGTCAAATGTTGCCCTTGCCGACCCTAAAGACGGTAAACCAACCCGCGTTGGTTATCAGATCGATAAGGACGGTAAAAAGCAGCGCGTGGCAAAACGCTCAGGAGAAGTGATCAATGGCTGATGGTCAAGTTTATGAACCGCGCCTGAAGACGCATTATAATAATGTTGTCCGGGGCGCTCTTGCTGAGAAATTTGGTCTGGTGAACCCGATGACAGTGCCGCAGCTTGAAAAAGTTGTGCTGAATATCGGTGTTGGCGAGACAACGCAAGACACCAAAAAAGTTAATTCGGCAGCCGAAGCGCTCGAGCTGATTTCTGGTCAGAAACCAGTCATTACGCGGGCCCGTAAGTCGATCGCGACGTTTAAAGTCCGCGAAGGCATGCCGCTGGGCGTTAAAGTAACTTTGCGGCGCAAGCACATGTTTGAATTTATTGACCGTCTCATCACTGTGGCTTTGCCACGCGTGCGTGACTTCCGCGGTCTCAATCCAAACAGCTTTGATGGCAACGGGAA
Source organism: Rhodobiaceae bacterium (assembly GCA_038147995.1). Lineage (GTDB taxonomy): Bacteria > Pseudomonadota > Alphaproteobacteria > RS24 > RS24 > JAYODZ01. The sequence continues at coordinate 6,412 of JAYQUO010000026.1, forward strand.
TTATGCAATGGGCATTAAAGAGCACATCGTGTTCCCCGAAATTAACTACGACAAAGCCGAGACAATCTGGGGTATGGATGTGATCGTTTGTACCACGGCGCAAAATGATGAGCAGGCGCGTGAGCTTCTGCGTGGCTTCAACTTCCCGTTTACGGACTAAGAGGATATCATGGCGAAAAAAAGTATGATCGAACGCAACCGTAAGCGTGAAAAATTGGCCAAGCGTTATGCCAATAAGCGTGCAACGCTGCTGGCGACTGCCAATGACACATCGCTTTCGAACGAAGAGCGTTTTAAAGCGCGTTTGAAATTGGCCGAGCTTCCGCGCAATGCGGCTCCAATCCGTCAGCGTAATCGTTGCGGTGTATCGGGTCGTCCGCGTGGCTATTATCGTAAATTAAATATGTCCAGAATTGCACTTCGGGAGCTGGCTTCCAAAGGGCTGGTGCCTGGCATGATCAAGTCGAGCTGGTAGGAGAGTAGACAATGAATGATCCTCTTGGCGATATGCTGACCCGAATTCGCAACGCTCAAATGCGTGGTAAGCCGGTGGTTGTTTCTCCATCGTCGAAACTGCGTCGCTGGGTTCTCGATGTTTTGCAACAGGAAGGTTACATTCGCGGATATAGCGAAAGTGAACAAGCCAACGGCACAAAGAATATTGAGATCGAACTCAAATATTATGAAGGCGAGCCTGTCATTCGCGAAATCGAGCGGGTATCAAAACCTGGTCGTCGCGTTTACTCGTCGGTCAAAACCATGCCTGTCGTACGCAATGGCTTGGGTATTTCAATTCTGTCCACGCCCAAAGGTGTCATGTCCGACACAGCGGCGCGGGAACAAAATGTCGGCGGAGAGATTCTCTGCCGCGTCTTCTGATGCGGGCAAGATAGGGGTAAGACATGTCACGAATTGGCAAGAAACCAGTACCAGTCCCAAGCGGCGTCGAGGTCACGATCAGTGGTCAGACTGTTTCCGCAAAGGGCGCGAAGGGTACGCTTGGTGTTGTGTTGTCTGACTACGTCACTGTCAGCCAGGGCGACGACGGCGTCACCGTAACACCGATTAACAAAACGCAGACAGCTCGTAGCTTTTGGGGCTTGAGCCGGACGCTTGTTTCCAATCTGGTCACCGGCGTATCAGAGGGCTTTACCAGTAAGCTGGAACTGCAAGGGGTTGGTTATCGGGCGCAAATGCAAGGCAATTCCTTGAAAATGACACTTGGTTTTAGCCATGACGTTATTTTCGATATTCCGGAAGGCATTAAAATTGAAACGCCGTCGCAGACTGAGGTTGTGGTCAGCGGAATTGACAAACAGGTTGTTGGTCAAGTTGCGGCGAAAATTCGGTCTTATCGTCCGCCAGAGCCATATAAAGGCAAGGGTGTACGGTATGCGGGAGAATATGTCTTCCGTAAAGAAGGCAAGAAGAAGTAGCGGAGCGAATTATGGTCAAGAAATTATCTACCGACGAGCGGCGTAAAAACCGCGTCCGACGCCGGCTTCGCGAAGTGGCTAATGGCCGCCCGCGGCTGTCTGTTTTCCGGTCGTCAAAGCATATTTATGCGCAAGTGATTGATGATACACAGGGCCTTACATTGGCATCTGCTTCATCGATGGAAAAGTCATTTTCGGGCAAAGGCTGCAATGTAGAAGCAGCGGCCGCAGTCGGCAAAGTGCTGGCAGAGAATGCGAAAAAAGCAGGGGTCACCGAAGTGGTATTTGATCGCGGCGGCTATCTCTATCATGGTCGGGTGAAGGCATTAGCCGAAGCAGCCCGCGAAGCTGGATTGATTTTCTAAAGGAGAGTGAGCGTGGCGAGGAACGAGAACCGGGAAGAGCGCGAAAGCGAATTTATCGACCGTTTGGTCCATATCAACCGCGTGGCAAAAGTGGTTAAGGGCGGTCGTCGCTTTGGTTTTGCAGCCCTCGTGGTGGTTGGTGACCAAAAAGGTCGTGTTGGCTTTGGTCACGGGAAAGCCCGTGAGGTGCCAGAGGCGATCCGTAAGGCAACCGAAAGTGCAAAACGTAAGCTAATCCGTGTTCCTCTTAAGGAAGGCCGGACTTTGCATCACGATGTAGCTGGCCGTCACGGCGCTGGTCGCGTTGCTCTGCGGACGGCACCTCCCGGTACAGGTATCATCGCTGGTGGTCCAATGCGGGCTGTGTTTGAAGTTCTGGGTATGCAGGACGTTGTGGCGAAGTCTGTAGGCTCGTCCAACCCTTACAATATGATCCACGCAACATTCGATGCCTTGTTGCAGCAAGGTAGCCCCCGCATGGTGGCCGCGCGGCGTGGCAAGAAAATCAGTGATGTGATCGGTGGCCGTCGTAAAGACGAAGCCGATGTTGAAGACGACGCGACCAGCGTTGCGAGCTAAGAGGGCTTAAATTATGGCGAAAGAAAAAACCATTATTGTTGAGCAAACGGCGAGTACGATTGGGCGCCCTAAAAACCAAGCGCAAATTCTGCGTGGACTTGGCTTGTCGCGCCCAGGACGGCGTCGCGAATTGCAAGATACGCCGGAAATTCGGGGCATGATCAATAAAATTGGTCACCTCGTTCGCATCGTTGATAACGCCTGAGTTGAGGTAAGGAAAAGACCATGAAACTGAATGAATTGCGCGATAATAGTGGTGCTCGTAAGGGCCGGATGCGCGTCGGCCGGGGAACGTCGTCGGGCAAAGGTAAAACCGGTGGGCGTGGTGTCAAAGGCCAAACCTCGCGTTCGGGCGTGGCAATTAAGGGTTTTGAAGGTGGTCAAATGCCTCTTCATATGCGCTTGCCGAAACGCGGCTTTAATAAGCCGAATGCGAAAAAGCTGAATGCTGTCAATCTCGGTACGCTGCAACAAGCGATCGACGACGGCAAAATCGCGAAGGGTGATACTATTACGGCGACGTCTCTGGTCGCAGCTGGCATTTTGCGCCGGGCACATGATGGCGTTCGTATTCTCGGTCGCGGCGAGCTGAAAGATAAGCTCGACTTTGATGTTGCGGGTATTAGCAAGGCTGCGCGTGACGCCGTTGAAAAGCTGGGCGGCAACGTTACTGTACCAGCTCCAGCATCTGAATAAATTAGGGCAGACACTCCATGGCATCAGCAGCGGAACAGCTCGCGGCGAATTTAAGCTTCTCAGCCTTTCGGTCGGCTGATGAGCTTAAAAAGCGTATTTGGTTTACGCTGTTGGCGCTGCTTGTTTACCGCCTGGGGACATATATCCCGCTGCCAGGCATCGACCCCGAAGCGCTGAAGCAGGTTTTTAATCAAAACCAATCGGGCATTATCGGCATGTTCAACATGTTCGCCGGTGGTGCTGTTGGCCGGATGGCTATTTTCGCGCTGAACATCATGCCTTATATTACGGCATCGATTGTTATTCAGTTGCTCACCTCGGTTGTGCCGCATCTTGAGCAGTTGAAAAAAGAGGGCGAGCAAGGCCGTAAGCAAATTAACCAATATACGCGCTACGGCACCGTCTTGCTGGCGACCTTTCAAGGTTATGGTATCGCGGTTGGCCTCGAGGGAGCGCAAGGCGTGGTTACCGACCCTGGCATGTTCTTCCGTTTAAGTGCGGTTATCACGCTGGTAGGTGGCACCGTTTTCTTGATGTGGTTGGGCGAGCAGATTACGGCGCGCGGCGTTGGTAATGGCATTTCGCTGATTATCTTCGCGGGTATCGTCGCCGAGTTACCGAGCGCACTGGCTGGAACCCTAGAACTTGGACGGCAAGGCGCGATCTCAACCTTTATCATTCTGGCGTTGATGGTGATGGTGGTTGTTGTGATTGCTTTCATCGTGTTTATGGAGCGCGCACAACGTCGTTTGATCGTGCAATATCCCAAACGCCAAGTCGGCAATAAGATGATGGGGGGCGATAACTCGCATTTACCCTTGAAGCTCAACACAGCCGGCGTTATTCCGCCAATTTTTGCCTCTTCGCTCCTGTTGCTGCCGATCACGGTCGCTAATTTCAGCGCCGATTCGGGTGGTTGGTTGACGACGGTGACGGCACTTTTGGGGCGGGGTCAGCCGGCTTACATGGCGCTTTATGCGGCGGGTATTATCTTTTTCTGTTTCTTCTACACGTCGATCGTCTTTAACCCGAACGATACGGCCGATAATTTGAAACGCTATGGTGGTTTTATTCCAGGTATTCGCCCTGGACAGAAAACGGCCGAGTATATCGACACGATCCTGACCCGTCTGACGACGATCGGGGCGCTTTACCTGACGCTTGTGTGCTTGCTGCCTGAATTTTTGATCAACGCATATAGTGTGCCGTTTTATTTTGGTGGTACCTCCTTGTTGATTGTCGTCAATGTGACCATGGATACAGTGGCACAAGTTCAAAGCCATCTTTTCGCGCATCAATATGAAGGGCTGATCCGTAAGTCCCGGTTGAAAGGCGGCCGGCAATGAACCTGATTTTCTTAGGCCCGCCCGGCGCCGGTAAGGGCACTCAAGCACAACGCATCGAAAGCCTGCTCGGTATTACACAATTATCAACCGGTGATATGTTGCGCGCGGCCGTTGCGGCCGAAACGGCGGTCGGCTTGCAAGCTAAGGATATTATGGCGCGCGGCGATTTGGTCCCAGATGATGTGGTTGTCGGTATCATTTCCGATCGTATCGAGGCTCCTGACTGCGCCAAAGGTTTTATTCTTGATGGCTTTCCTCGCAACGTGAAACAAGCTGAAGCTTTGGATGCCATGTTGAAGGCAAAGTCACTGTCCCTCGACGGCGTGATCGAGTTAAAAGTGCAGGCCGATGTTCTGGTCGCACGGATTTTGGGTCGGGCGGCTGAAAGCGCCTCTGGACCGCGCGCAGACGACACAGAAGAGGCCTTGCAGCATCGGCTGAAGGTGTATGAAGAGCAAACTGCTCCCGTATCGGCATTTTATGCGGCACAGGGCATTTTGAAAGAGGTTGATGGCATGCGTGACATTGATGATGTAACGCAGGCGATTAAGGCGAAATTAGGGGTTTAATTCTAAGGCGGGAGAACGGTTTAACAGTTGACTAAAAAGGGTTTTTTCATATAATCCGCGCCTTAAGGCGTGATTTGAAAATCCCCAAGATCAGGTCAGTCTGATAATTTTAAGCAACTGTTTTTGAACGGTTTTCTCATAAATGGCCGAAAGGCGAGGAGAAGCAAGTGGCTCGTATTGCTGGTGTAAACATTCCAACTGCCAAGCGTGTTGTGGTCGCATTGACCTATATTCACGGCATTGGCCGTAAAAAATCGCAAGAAATCTGCGATAAAATCGGTATTCCGGCCGAACGCCGTGTCAATGAGTTGAGCGAGACCGATGTCATCAAGATTCGCGAAACGATTGACGCTGATTACCTTGTTGAAGGTGATCTGCGCCGTGAAGTTTCGATGAACGTGAAACGCTTATTGGACCTTGGTTGCTATCGCGGTCTGCGGCATCGCCGTAACTTGCCCGTACGTGGTCAACGGACGCACACCAATGCGCGGACACGCAAAGGCCCAGCCAAAGCCATTGCTGGCAAGAAGAAATAGAGACACGGAGAGGATTAACTTATGGCAAATGACAATAATCGTCTGCGTCGTCGCGAGCGCAAAAACATCGTTTCAGGTGTAGCGCACGTCAATTCGACCTTTAACAATACAATGGTCACCATCACCGATGCACAAGGCAACACCATTTCGTGGTCGTCAGCCGGCATGATGGGTTTCAAAGGCTCGCGTAAGTCGACGCCTTATGCGGCGCAAATGGCAGCTGAGGATGCCGGACGCAAAGCCATGGACCACGGGATGAAAACTCTCGAAGTTGAAGTTCAAGGGCCAGGCTCTGGTCGCGAGAGTGCGCTACGGGCGCTGCAAGCAGCCGGCTTCACGGTGACAACTATTCGCGACGTGACGCCGATCCCTCACAACGGATGTCGGCCTCCAAAACGTCGTCGCGTTTAGGCGTTTCTGCGTCAACTACCGGCTCCCATTTTATAAAGGATTACGCAGTGTTTCAGAAAAATTGGCAGGAACTGATTAAACCGAACAAACTCGAAATTACGCAAGGGGCGGATGCGAGCCGCCACGCGCGGGTTGTCGCCGAGCCTCTCGAGCGCGGCTTCGGTCTCACCTTGGGCAATGCCTTGCGGCGTATTTTGCTGTCGTCGGTGCAAGGCGCTGCGGTCACGTCGGTCAAAATTGACGGCGTATTGCATGAATTTTCATCGATCCCTGGCGTTCGGGAAGACATCACCGATATTGTCTTAAACATCAAGAAAATGGCGCTGTCGATGCATGCTGATGGCGTTAAGCGCTTGGTGTTGAGCAAAAAAGGACCTGGTGTCGTTACCGCTGGTGATATTGAGCAAACCGCTGATATTGAAATTCATAACCCTGATCTCGTGCTGTGCACACTGGATGAGGGTGGCGAAGTTCGCATGGAATTCACCGTGACAACGGGTAAGGGCTATGTGCCTGCGGAACAAAACCGTGAGGAAGATGCCGCTATTGGCGTTATTCCGATCGACTCGCTGTACAGCCCCGTACGCCGTGTGTCTTACAATGTTGAGAATACACGCGAAGGGCAAGTGCTCGATTATGATAAATTGACCTTGGACATCGAGACCAATGGCACCATCACGCCCGAGGATGCTCTGGCTTTTTCCGCCCGTATTTTGCAAGACCAACTGCAAACTTTCGTCAATTTTGAAGAACCCGAAGAAGCCGTTGTAGAAGTGACCCCGATCGAAGAGACGGGCTTCTCGGCCGCTCTGCTGAAGAAAGTCGACGAGCTGGAATTGTCGGTGCGGTCAGCAAATTGCCTGAAAAACGACAATATCGTTTATATCGGTGATTTGATCCAGAAAACCGAAAACGAAATGCTACGGACGCCCAACTTTGGTCGTAAGTCGTTGAACGAAATTAAAGAAGTGCTATCTGAAATGGGCTTGCATCTTGGTATGGAAGTGCCGAATTGGCCGCCAGAAAATATTGAAGATCTGGCGAAGCGTTTCGAGGAAAATTACTAATAGCCCAAAGGGCACGATAGGAGTATTGCCATGCGCCACGCTAAAGCAGGTCGCAAATTAAATCGGACCAGTTCCCATAGAAAGGCCATGTTGGCCAATATGGCTGTTGCGCTGATCAAGCATGAGCAGATCGTAACAACGTTACCAAAGGCTAAAGAGCTTCGTCCCTATGTGGAAAAGCTAGTCACGCTGGCGCGTCGGGGTGATCTTCATGCCCGTCGGCAAATCAGTGCTAAATTGCCCGAAGAAACTTGGGTGAAGAAGCTGATTGAGACGCTGGCCCCTCGTTATGCTGACCGCCCTGGTGGCTACACACGCATCATGAAAGCTGGCTTTCGTTACGGCGATAATGCGCCACTCGCTGTCATCGAATTTGTTGATCGTGACCCTGAAGCGCGCGGTCAAGATTCCGGCCCAGTCATGGTAGATGATGAGGATGTTGCAGAAAACGCGTAAGCGTATCGCGACGATACTGCGCAGAGATAGGCACGGGCTTCTGGTCGCGTGCCTTTTTCTTGTCGGCTGTCTCTTCGGTCCGATCTCGGGGCGAGACCAAGCGCAAGCCGAAACGCGCATTCCGCGGACGCAAATTGAACTTAACTACACGCTGGCTCCGATTGTCGAACAGGTCGTTCCTTCGGTTGTGAATGTTTATGCCAAGCGGTTTGTGGCGCAGCGGCAAAGATCTCTGTTCGACGATCCTTTTTTTCAGCAGTTTTTTGGCGATCGCTTTGGTTCGCGGCAGGCACCGCAACGCAAGCGGACACAAGAGTCACTTGGCTCGGGGGTGATTGTTGATGCCGCAGGGCTGGTGGTTACCAATCATCACGTTATCGAGAATGCAGAAGATTTAACGGTTATTTTGGCCGACCGGCGCGAATACAAAGCGACGATCGTGTTGCAAGACGAGCGCACCGATCTCGCCGTCTTGCAATTGCGCAATCCGCCGGCTGACCTCGTGCCACTGGCCTTGCGCGATAGCGACGATGTTGCGGTGGGCGATTTGGTGCTGGCGGTTGGTAATCCGTTTGGTGTTGGCCAGACGGTTACCAGCGGAATTATCTCGGCGCTGGCCCGCACACAAGTCGGCGTGTCGGACTATCAATCTTTCATTCAAACCGATGCCGCAATTAATCCGGGCAATTCAGGCGGCGCTTTGGTCGGGACCGATGGGCGCTTGATCGGCGTGAATACTGCCATTTTCTCGCGTTCGGGAGGGTCTGTGGGCATTGGCTTTGCGATTCCTGCTAATATGGTAGCGCAAGTTATTCGCGCGGCACAAAATGGTGGCGAGGTCATTCGGCCATGGACTGGCGCTATGCTGCAAACGGTCTCGAGCGATCTTGCGGCATCCTTTGGTCTGGACCGTCCGCAGGGTGCGCTGATCACCTTTCTGCATGCATCGAGCCCATTGCTAAAAGCAGGTCTACGGGTCGGAGATGTGATTACGGCGGTTGACGGGCAGGAGGTCGTTAATCCTGAACAATTGCGGTATCGGATCGCGACACGAGATGTCGGTGCTTTGGTGAAGTTTGATGTTGTACAAAACAGTCAACAAAAGACCCTCTCGGTTGTCCTGCAAGCTCCCCCCGAAACGCCGCCGCGCGACGAGCAGAGCCTGACAGATATGTCGATTTTTTCCGGGCTGCACGTTGCTAATCTAAACCCAGCATTAGCGGATAAGCTGCGTTTATCGTTGGATCGGCAGGGGGTTATCGTTTTGTCCGTCGTTGCGCGGTCGGCGGCGGCGCGATTTGGTTTCCGGTCGGGCGATGTGATCCGAAAATTGGATGATGTGGATATCAAAACCGTGCAGGAGTTGATTGATTTTCGTCCGCGGTTACGAGCGGATACGACGCTTGAGATCCAGCGTGGCGAACGCATTTTAAAGGCAAGCTTGCGGTAGATCATGGAGGCGCAGTTTCTCATCGTGACCAAGACGGAAGAGGGCATGCGCCTTGATCGCTGGTTACGAGTGCATTTCCCGAAGCTGGGGCAGAGCCTGATTGAGAAACTATGCCGAAAAGGCGCTATTCGTAGCGATCAGGGCAAGCTCAAGCCAAATAGCCGCGTTGCATCGGGACAAAAAATCCGAATCCCAGAAGATGTCCGCAATAGCCCGGCGCAGACACCAGGACCGCGGCCGACAAAAGTGCCACAAGCGGTGATCCGCGATCTTGAAGCGCGTATCTTATTTAAAGATGACGATTTGTTGGTTCTAAACAAACCGAGCGGCTTAGCCGTGCAAGGTGGCAGCAAAACGACGACCCATGTCGACGCGGTTTTGCCGCATTTGACATTTGGCGCTCCCGAAACGCCGCGTCTGGTGCATCGGCTTGATCGCGATACATCGGGGCTGTTGTTGCTGGCGCGCAATCGCGCAACGGCGCAAGCGCTGACCCGAGCATTTGCGCGCCACGACATACAAAAAACCTATTGGGCCCTTGTCTTTGGCAAGCCCAAGCCGACCCATGGGCTGATCGATTTGGCGCTTGCCAAGCGCCCCGCGCCGATGGGCGGCGAGCGGATGCGCGCAGTTTCGCGCGATGACCCAGATGGGCTGCGGGCTCGCACGGGCTATGCTTTGGTGGCACCGGCGGGCAGTAAATTTTCATGGATGGCCTTACGCCCGCTAACAGGACGGACGCACCAATTACGCGCCCATATGGCGGCTCTGGGGACGCCGATCGTTGGTGACCCAAAATATAAGGTAGAGAATGAGCGGACAGTTTTTGGTGGCATTATTGAAAAAAAACTGCATTTACACGCGAGATCGGTTAGTTTTAGGCACCCCTCATCGGGGAAGGCGATGCTCATACAAGCGCCGCTGACAGATCATATGTTGAGAATTTGGTCGCACTTTGGATTTGATCAGGCTGATGCAGTTGATGCCTTTGGGGATAGCTTAGGCTAGAGAAGGGAACCCCTCTAATGTATATGGTTGTATTTGATTGCGACGGGACACTTGTTGACAGTCAGCACGGGATTATCGCCGCCACGGCCTTTGCTCTCGAGCAAGAGGGCCTTGTCATGCCGCCGCGAGAAAAGGTCTTGGGCGCAGTGGGACTACCCATCGAAGTCGCTCTCAAGCGGCATGCCCCCGATGCTGATGCCGATATGTTGGCGCGTATTCTTGATAATTATCGCGCAGAGTCTGTGCGTCTGGCCGGGCAGGATGATCGCGGCCAAGTCATGTTTCCCGGCATGCAAGACATTGTTCGCTGGCTTGGCAGCGAGGATAATGTCGTGATGGGTATCGTGACCATGAAGTCGCGTCGTGGTCTCAATCGTGTCGTTGATGCCTATGATATCCGTCCCTTCTTTCAATCCCTGAAAAGCGCCGATGACGGCCCCGGCAAGCCGGCACCAGATTTGCTGCTCGATGCTATGTCGGAATTGGGCGTGAAGCATGAGCAAACGGTCATGGTGGGAGATACGAGCTTTGATATGATGATGGCACGGGCCGCGGGGTGTTATGCTGTTGGCGTCGGGTGGGGTTATCAATCTGTTGAAGAGTTAGAGGAGTCCGGCGCCCACGAGATTGTCATGACACCCGATGACCTGCGCGAGACCTTGAAGGTCTTTATTTCCTGATGCGGCGTTTTTATGAGCAGGTTAGCGTGTCCGAGGTCGATGATGGCTTTGCTGTTTTGCTCGACCAACGTGAATTAAAAACGCCAGCCAAGCGCCCATTACATTTGCCATCTGCTGCCTTGGCATCGCTTGTCGCCGACGAGTGGCAGGCGCAAGGCGAGGAGATCCGTCCCCATTCTATGCCGCATATGCGGCTCACATCGACGGCGGTTGACCGCGTGACCGAGAGCGTAGACGCAACGGTGGCTGAATTTGGCCGCTATGTTGGCTCTGACCTTTTGTGTTACCGCGCCGAGGGTCCGCAGCCCCTTATTGATTTGCAAGCATCTCGCTGGGACCCCTTATTGGCTTGGGCACAACATCGCTACGACGTTTCTTTCGAGGTGACGGCGGGGATTATGCATGTTGCGCAGTCTCGTGAAACACAAGACCGCCTTATGCAGGCGGCTACAGGATGCCTTTTCCGTCTTACAGGGCTAGCACACGCAACCGCCACAAGTGGCTCAGCAGTAATCGCGCTGGCCATGAGCGCTGGGCATATTGATGCGCAAACGGCTTTTGCAGCGGCGTGCCTTGATGACCTCTATCAACAAGAGGTTTGGGGCGAAGATGCTGAGCAAAAGGATAGATTGGCGAATATTTCGCTGGAGTTAGCGGCAATGACAGTTTATTTTCAGGCTCTATCCAGCGATAAAAGTTCATAAATTTCGGGATTCACCCCGTAATCGAGAGAGGGCCCATGAAGGATATTGTAGCTGAACTGGAAGAGCGTCGCCGCGTCGCGCGCCTTGGTGGTGGGGAGAAGCGCATCGATGCACAACATGCGCGTGGCAAACTGACGGCCCGCGAGCGTATTGAATTGCTGCTCGATGCCAATTCCTTCGAAGAAATCGATATGTTTGTCGAGCATGATTGCCACGAATTTGGCATGGAAAATCAAAAAATCCCCGGCGACGGTGTTGTAACGGGCTGGGGTACTGTCAATGGTCGCCCAATTTATCTCTACGCCAAAGACTTCACGGTGTTTGGCGGCTCGTTATCGCGTGCGCATGCTGCTAAAATCACCAAAGTGCAGGACATGGCGCTTCGCAATGGGACGCCGATTATCGGCATTCTTGACGCTGGTGGCGCCCGCATTCAAGAAGGTGTTGATGCCTTGGGTGGATATGCCGAGGTGTTTCAGCGCAATACGCTTGCTTCGGGTGTTATCCCGCAAATTACCATGATCATGGGCCCTTGTGCCGGCGGCGATGTGTATTCGCCGGCGATCACGGATTTTATTTTCATGGTTCGCAACACATCCTATATGTTCGTGACCGGCCCGGACGTCGTCAAAACGGTAACGAATGAAGAAGTAACGGCTGAGCAACTTGGTGGCGCCAAAGTTCACACCACGAAATCATCGGTCGCCGATGGAGCTTATAAGAACGACGTTGAGGCACTCGCCCAACTGCGCCGTCTGATTGATTTTCTACCGCTCAATAATCGGAAGGGAGTGCCTGAAATTACCAGCCACGACCCCTATGACCGCCAAGAGCCATCGTTAGATACATTGATCCCCGATAACCCCAACATGCCCTATGACATGAAGGAATTGGTTTTTAAGCTGATCGATGATGGCGATTTCTTTGAAATTCAAGCCGATTTTGCCAAGAATATTATCACTGGGTTTGCCCGCATTGAGGGGCGCTCGGTCGGCATTGTCGCCAACCAGCCCATGACCTTGGCGGGGGTGTTGGATAGCGATGCCAGCCGTAAAGCTGCTCGATTTGTAAGGTTTTGCGATTGCTTCGATATTCCAATTATCACGCTTGTTGATGTGCCGGGCTTCTTGCCAGGAACGTCGCAAGAATATGGTGGCTTGATCAAGCACGGTGCCAAACTGCTGTTTGCTTATGCCGAGGCGACAGTGCCCAAAATTACACTGATTACCCGTAAAGCTTATGGCGGCGCTTATGATGTTATGGCGTCCAAACATTTGCGCGGCGACATGAATTATGCGTGGCCGACAGCTGAAATTGCCGTGATGGGCGCCAAAGGTGCTGTCGAGATTATTTTCCGGCAAGCCGTCGGCAATGATGAAGAGATTGCGAAACGAACGCGTGAATATGAAGACCGTTTTCTCAATCCATTTGTTGCGGCCGAACGGGGCTATATTGACGAGGTCATTCAGCCGCATAATACGCGCTTTCGGATTGCCCGTGCGTTACGCCTATTGCGTGGCAAGAAGTTAGAAAATCCTTGGAAAAAACACGACAATATTCCCCTGTGAGGTTGAGCAATGATTAAGAAAATTTTGATCGCAAATCGCGGTGAGATCGCCTGTCGTGTTATAAAATCTGCGCGCGCTATGGGTATTGCAACTGTGGCTGTCTACTCCGACGCCGATGCTGGCGCCTTGCACGTCCGTATGGCTGATGAGGCTGTACATATTGGACCTGCGCCTGCCAATCAGAGTTACCTCATTATCGACAATATTTTGCGAGCCATTAAAGAAACCGGCGCTGACGCGGTTCATCCGGGCTACGGCTTCTTGAGCGAAAACCGAGGCTTTGCTGAAGCTCTAGATAAAGCGGGTGTCATCTTTATCGGCCCACCAGCTGGTGCAATTGAGGCGATGGGGGATAAAATAACATCGAAGAAACTCGCTGCCGAGGCTGGCGTGAGCACCGTGCCTGGTCATATGGGGCTAATCGCTGATGCCGACGAGGCGGTTAAAATTGCGACCGAGATCGGCTATCCCGTGATGATTAAGGCCTCAGCTGGTGGTGGTGGTAAGGGCATGCGGATTGCTTGGAACGATCAGGAGGCGCGCGAGGGTTTTCAATCTTCCAAGAATGAGGCCGCTTCGAGCTTTGGCGACGATCGGATTTTTATTGAAAAATTTGTTACCCAGCCGCGCCACATTGAAATTCAGGTTCTGGGCGACAAACATGGCAATGTGATTTATCTGGGTGAGCGGGAATGCTCGATCCAGCGCCGTAACCAAAAAGTCATTGAAGAGGCACCAAGCCCATTTCTCGACGAGAAGACCCGTAAAAAAATGGGCGAGCAGGCCGTCGCATTGGCTAAGGCGGTTGATTATTGTTCGGCAGGAACAGTCGAATTTATTGTCGATGGCGACCGCAATTTCTACTTCTTGGAAATGAACACCCGCCTGCAGGTGGAACACCCTGTGACCGAGATGATTACAGGCATTGATTTGGTCGAGCAAATGATCCGCGTTGCTGCTGGCGAAAAGCTTAGCATCACCCAAAAAGACGTAAAACTCACAGGCTGGGCGATGGAGAGCCGTATTTATGCCGAGGATCCCTATCGGGGTTTCTTGCCCAGCACGGGGCGCTTGGTTCGCTACCGTCCACCCGTGGAAGAGAGCCGCGACGGCATCATTGTGCGCAATGATACAGGTGTTTATGAGGGGGGCGAAATCTCGATTTTCTATGATCCTATGATTGCGAAGCTCATTACCTATGGCAAAGATCGTGATATCGCAATTGCCGCTATGTCGGATGCTTTGGACGCATTTCGAATTGACGGAATTCGGCACAACATCGATTTTCTGGGTGCCATTATGGCGCATGACAGATTTAAGTCAGGCGCCTTGACGACGGCCTTTATCGCTGAGGAGTATCCCGAAGGTTTTGAGGGTGCTAGTTTGTCGGAGGCGCAAAACTTGGCTCGGGCGGCGGTGGCCTATGCCATGCATGGTCGCGAAGATGGGCGCTTGCGGCAAATCTCGCAAGCCATCCCGAATTATCACAGCGTTGCAACCAAAACCCGCGCTGTATCGGTCGATGAGACGGTCTATGAGGTTGAGCCGCATGATGACGGCTGCGTGATCGCAGGCAAAGCCTATAGCGTCGCGATTGATTGGACACCGGGCGCGTTATTCTGTCGGGCACAGGTAAATGGTGCGACGTATATTTTCTGCATCGACAAACTGCCCGAGGGGTATGCATTAACGGGGCAGGGACGCCGCTCTGAGGTGGCTGTCAGAAGTCCACGGGCGCAAGAGCTAATGGCTTATATGCCAGCTCAAGATGATGGGGCTAGCGAAAAAGAATTGCTCTGCCCGATGCCGGGAATGGTCATCGCGATCAATGTCGAACCAGGGCAATCGGTCAAAGCTGGCGAAGCTCTGGCCGTCGTTGAAGCTATGAAAATGGAAAATATTTTGCGCGCCGAGCGTGAAGTGACAGTGAAATCTGTCCTCTGCGCTGTCGGCGATAAGCTCGCCGTCGACGAGGTTATGATCGAGTTTGAATAAGCGGTAGCTTAAAATCGCTTTCGAAATGTCGCACCAGAGCCTGATCTAAGTCGGACATGCTGACCGTATGCCCCAAATCGACCATGCTCGTCACGCCTTGGTCGCGAATACCGCAAGGTATAATGCCGTCATAATGATCAAGACTGGGTTCGACATTAATGCTGATGCCATGAAAACTGACCCAGCGGCGGACGCGAATCCCAATGGCGGCAATTTTATCGAGGCGATCTGGCCCCAGATCAGGGCGCTTGACCCAGACACCAACGCGATCAGACACAATATGGCCTTCAATATTAAAGCTCGCGAGGGTCGCAATAATCCAATTTTCGATTTGTCGCACAAAACATTTGATATCGCGACCACGGCGATCCAAATCCAACATTAAATAAACGACGCGCTGTCCCGGCCCGTGATAGGTAAATTGGCCCCCGCGTCCCGCCTTGAAAACCGGAAAGCGGTCATTTATCAGCAGATCTTGATTTTGCGCACTCGTGCCAGCCGTATAGAGCGGTGGGTGTTCAAGGAACCAGAGGCATTCAGTCTGGGTGCCGGCGGCAATCTCACGCACTCTTTGCTCCATAAAAGCAAGGGCTTCTGGATAATCCACCGGCTTGTCGGAAAAAATGATTTCTGGAGTCATAGCGTCTGACTATCATAGGTTTAGATGATTAAATAACAATAAAAAAATGTATAATAAAATAATATACATTTTTATATTGCTAAATATGGTTATTTTGGCCATAAGGAATGCAAGGAGATCGTTATGTTACCGGTAGTTCTCGACAGTCATGAATTAACAATTGCCGTTATTGGTTCGGGACTGCAGGCACAGCGGCGCCTGCAGCTCGTTGATGCTGCAGCGGCGCGTTTTGTCAGGGTGTTTGCCGAAAATCCCGAGGCAGAGATGGTGAAGCTCGCGGGAGATCGGTTGGTACCACGCTGGCCGAACGAAGACGAGATTGCGCAATGTCATTTGGTCTATATCGCGAATGTCGACGATATTTTGGCCGAAAAATTTACGCAGCAGGCGCGAGCGACCAAGACGCTGGTCAATGTTGAAGATGTTCGCCCCCTCTGTGATTTTCATGTCCCGGCTATTGTGCGACGGGGGGATCTCCTCCTTACGGTCTCGACGGGTGGCAAATCACCGGGTTTGGCGCGTCGTCTGAAGCGTGAATTAGAGGGCCTGTTTCCTGAAATTTGGCGTGAGCGTCTGCAAGCCTTGGCCGTGGCGCGTGATGAGTGGCGCGCCGAAGGCGCAAGTTTTAAAGAATTGTTGCAACGTACCGATGCTTTTATCGATGATGGTGACTGGCTCTCAAAATGACCGCGCTGCAACCAATAAAAATAGATCTACATGCGGAAAATAAATTCCTCAGCGGTTTAAAAGCGGAGGATATTCTCATTCGTGCTGCGGATCATTTATTCCCTGGACGCTTATGCGTGGTGTCGTCTTTCGGCGCCGAGGCGGTTGTTCTTTTGCACTTGATTTCGCAGTCGCGCCCCGAGATTCCCGTTATATTTCTCAATACGGGGAAATTATTTCCAGAAACATTGCGCTATCGTGACCGGCTGCAAGCGCAACTCAACCTTATGGATGTGCGCAGTATCGGCCCATCTCCAGCAGATCTGAGCCGTGACGATGCGGATGCAACATTGTGGACCCGCAACACCGATCAGTGTTGCGCTATTCGGAAAGTAAAGCCGCAAGAGCGGGCAACGCGAGATTTTTCGGCCCTAATCACGGGCCGCAAGAAATTTCAAACCCGCGAGCGCGCCGAGATGAATGTTCTCGAACTCAATGACGATGGCCGTTATCGCCTCAATCCCTTAGCGAATTGGTCATTGGATGAGCTGAAAAGCTATATTGAGACCCATGATCTACCGCGCCACCCCTTGGTCAAAGATGGTTATTTATCTATTGGCTGTCAGCCATGCACCAGCCGTGTCAAGGAAGGTGAGGATTACCGAGCAGGGCGCTGGGCCGGTAGCGACAAAGAAGAATGCGGTATTCACCTGAATATTGACGGCGACGGCATCTAGTTTTTGACCCGTTTAGCCTATGGTTTTGCTTGTGTTGTGACGGCTATTTTGCTACATCCGAGCAGCGTTACGTGCGGTCGTGGCGGAATTGGTAGACGCGCAGCGTTGAGGTCGCTGTGGGGTAACACCCGTGGAAGTTCGAGTCTTCTCGACCGCACCATAGCCCTTCGGGATGCACCATTAACCCTCTGTAATTGAAACGATTTGTTGTTTCTTTCTGCAAAGGGGTAGACCAGATGGTAGACCAGCACCCGCATTATCTCCTGAAAAAACGCAATGTCTTTTATTATTCAAGACCTATTCCAGCCGAAAGGCGGCAGGTCTATGGAAAGTCTCGTCTCGTCTTCTCGTTAGAAACTAGGTCATACACCTATGCGC
>JAYQUO010000027.1:0-23183 GCA_038147995.1 Rhodobiaceae bacterium
GCCAGAGAGTGTGTGGCTAAAAACTACAGAGGCTGTTGAGGTTAGTCTGCCTAATAAACCCAACTATGAAACACCGCCTATTTTAACTCGCTATATGGCAGGGTCTATTTATATATATCCATCCAGCCTGTTTTTTGTGGTGGGGGTTTAGGGGTAAACCTTAGGGGTAAAACGCAAAACCCCAGACACAAAAACACTGAATTTATTAGGTAAATATAGGTCAAATATAGATGGCGGAGAGAGAGGGATTCGAACCCTCGAGACGGGTTAACGCCTACACGCTTTCCAAGCGTGCGCCTTCAGCCACTCGGCCACCTCTCCTCACCCGTGTCACGATCCAGATCGCGACAAGAACCTCGTTGTCTTAAGCGTAGACGCCGATGCCGTCAAGCCGCCCTAATCGTCCATCTTAAGTGCGGCGATGAAGGCCGATTGCGGAATTTCGACTTTGCCGAATTGGCGCATTTTCTTCTTACCTTCTTTTTGTTTATCGAGCAGCTTGCGCTTACGGCTAACATCCCCGCCATAGCATTTGGCGGTCACATCTTTCCGCAGAGCAGCAATGGTCTCGCGGGCAATCACCTTACCCCCCAAAGCCGCTTGAATCGGAATTTTAAACAAATGCCGCGGGATTAAATCTTTCAACCGCTCGCACATAGCGCGCCCGCGCATTTCGGCGCGATCGCGGTGAACAATCATCGACAAAGCATCGACGGGCTCGGCATTGACCAGAAGTGACATTTTCACCAGTGGCCCTGCTTCGTATCCCGTGATGTGGTAGTCGAAGCTGGCATAGCCCTTCGACACTGATTTCAAACGATCATAGAAATCAAAAACCACTTCGTTGAGCGGCAAATCATATTCCACCATGGCACGGTTCCCCGCATAGGTCAGATTGGTTTGCCGGCCACGGCGGTCCTCGCATAATTTCAAGACGGCGCCCAAATAATCGTCTGGCACCAGAATGGAGGCTTTGATCCAAGGCTCTTTGACTTCAGCAATTTTGACAACATCGGGCATATCGGCTGGATTATGCAACTCGCGCATACTGCCATCGGTCATGGTGAGCTGATACACCACGCTGGGTGCCGTGGTGATCAAATCAATGTCAAATTCGCGCTCAAGCCGTTCGCGGATAATTTCGAGATGCAATAAGCCGAGGAAGCCGCACCGAAAGCCAAACCCCAAGGCAGCCGAGCTTTCCATTTCATAATTGAACGAGGCGTCGTTGAGACGCAATTTACCCATAGCCTCGCGCAGATCTTCAAATTCACTGCTATCAACGGGAAACAGACCACAAAACACAACGGGCTGAGCATCTTTGAAACCCGCGAGCGGCTTACTGCAAGGTTGCCGATCATCGGTAATGGTATCGCCGACGCGCGTATCGGCAACCTCTTTGATCGCCGCCGTGAAAAATCCAATCTCTCCTGGCCCCAGCGCAGCAACAGATTGCCGCTTTGGATTAAACACACCCACCTGATCGATCAGATGCGTCGCCCCCGAAGACATCATGCGGATTTTCTGCCCCTTCTTCATTTCGCCATCAACAACGCGAATGAGAACAACAACTCCGAGATAGCTATCATACCAACTATCAACCAGCATCGCTTTCAGCGGCGCCTGACGATCGCCCTTCGGCGCCGGCAAGGTTTGCACAATGGCCTCTAGAACATCGGCAATGCCCATCCCCGTTTTGGCCGACACCTCGATCGCATGCGAGGCGTCCAGACCAATGACATCTTCAATCTGCGCCCGCACGCGATCGGGGTCTGCCGCCGGCAGGTCGACCTTGTTGAGGACAGGCAAAATCTCATGGTTCACATCAATCGCCTGATACACATTGGCAAGGGTTTGCGCTTCAACGCCTTGGCTGGCATCGACAATAAGAAGCGAACCTTCGCACGCCGCCAGTGAGCGGTTGACCTCGTAAGCAAAATCGACGTGACCAGGCGTATCAATGAGATTGAGCTGATAAGTATCGCCATTATGCGCCTTATAGGTCAGGCGGACAGTTTGCGCCTTGATGGTGATGCCTCGCTCGCGCTCAATATCCATATTATCGAGCACCTGCTCGGTCATCTCGCGATCGCTCAAGCCACCCGTAAGCTGGATAAGGCGATCAGCCAGCGTCGACTTGCCATGGTCAATATGGGCAATAATCGCAAAATTTCGGATGTGGCTCAGCTCGGTCATGCAAGGGATATAGCATTGCCTTTGGCATTAGCCAATGCGGCATTCTTCGTCATCGAGACGGCCTCAGCGCCGCAACCGCGCTGCCGTCGCTTTGGCAACGGCATCGATAATTTTTTCACTTACAGCCTCGATTTCGGCATCGGTCAGAGTGGCCTGACGCGGCTGCAAGGTGACTTCGATCGCAATCGATTTATGGCCGTCTTGCACACCTTGCCCAACAAACACATCAAATACATGAACGCCGTCGATTAAAGATTTGTCAGCGCCTTTAGCGGCACGGATAATCTCCTCGACGGCCACTGTATCGGCGACCTCAAACGCGAAATCGCGGTGCACGGCTTGCAAATTAGACATTTGTAATACGGGTTTTGTCTGACCTTTACGGGCCTTGGCCGCTGGCAGGTTGAGCGGGAAAACCTCACATAGAACCAGACCATCGGGCAAGCCAAGCTCGGCGGCGACAACTGGGTGTAGCGTGCCAAAATAGGCCAAAGGCTGGCGCGGGTCGCGATACAAAACGCCCGATTGCCCAGGGTGGTAATAGCTTGGAACGTCTTGGCTGCTGCGCAACGAGCCGGCATCAACCCCCAAGCTCGACAGCACGGCCAAACAATCGGCCTTGGCATCAAAACTATCAAATGCGGCACGCGTCTGACGCCAATCGCGTGGCACCCGATCACCTGTGCGCACCGCCGCTGCTGATAAAGTTTGCTCGCCGGGCTGCGGACCCGAAAAAACAGTGCCAACTTCAAACAGCCCGAAATCGGCAAAACCGCGATCGGTATTGCGCGCGACTGCTGCCAACAAACCCGGCAGCAAAGACGGTCGCATATGGCTCAAATCAGCCGAAATTGGATTGGCCAGCCGCAAAGCTGGGTCACCTCCAAAAGCGGTCGCATAGGTCTCGGAAACAAACGACCATGTCACCGCCTCGACCAGCCCGCGCGCCGCCAGAGCACGGCGCGACTGACGCGTTTTGCGCTGCGGGTCGGTCAAAATCGGACGGGCGACGGGCGATATAATCGGCAGGGGGGTGCTTGGCACATTATCAAGACCGTGAATACGAATAATCTCTTCGACAAGATCGACGACGCCCGTAATATCAGGACGCCAGCTCGGGGCCACGATCTGCCAATCTTGGCTTACCTCAAAACCCAGCGCCGTGAGAATATCCCGCATGCGGGCCTCGTCGAGATCGACGCCCGTGCGCTTCAAAACCAATCGCGGGTCAAACTGTGCTTTAAATCGAAGATCAGGAATAGCGCCTGCCGTGACAGATGCGCTGGCCTCGCCGCCGCAGAGCTCCACTATCATAGCACTCGCAAGCGCCAGACCTGTGTCAACCGAGGCCGGATCAACACCGCGTTCAAAACGGTAACGCGCATCACTCTCAATACCGTGGCGGCGACCGCTCAAGGCAATATAGGTTGGATCAAACCACGCGCTCTCAATGAATACGTCTTGCGTTGTTGCCTCGCACCCCGAGGCTTTACCACCCATAATGCCCCCAAGACCCAATACACTGGCTTCATCGGCAATCACGCAGTCTTCCGGCGTAACCGTATACTCTTGGTCATCGAGAGCGATGAAAGTCTCGCCGTCCTGCCCGGCGCGCGCCGCCATATTGCCAGTGACCCGCGCGAGATCATAGACATGCAAGGGCCGACCGCGATCGAAGGAAATATAATTGGTAATATCGACGAGCGTATTGATCGGGCGCAAACCAATGGCTTTTAAACGCGCCTGCAACCAGTCTGGGCTCGCCCCATTCTTGACGTTGCGAATAACCCGACCTTTAAACACGCCACAGCCCGAACCGACCGCGAGCGAAATGGGACAATCACCCTGTGTCGCGACGGGTGTTATTTTATCTTCTTTCAATGTCCCGAGACCCGCGGCAGCCAAATCGCGCGCGATACCGCGCACCCCAAGACAATCTGGCCGGTTGGGGGTAATGGCGATTTCAATAACGGGGTCGTTCAAGCCCAAAATATCAGCAGCGGGCGCGCCGACTTCGGCTCCGGCAGGTAATTCTATAATGCCGTCATGATCGTCGGAGATATTGAGTTCGGCACCCGAGCACATCATGCCACGGCTTTCAACGCCTCGTATTTTGGCTTTCCCAAGAACCAGCCCATTGGCCGGAATGGTTGCGCCTTCGCGGGCCAAAATACCTTTCAGGCCAGCCCGCGCATTGGGCGCCCCGCAGACCACTTGCGTCATACCAGCGCCAGTCTTTACCTGACACACTTGCAATCGATCTGCTTCTGGGTGCGGCTTGGCTTCGACAATCTCGGCAACTTCAAAATCGGCCAATGTTTCGGCTGGATTATTTACGGTCTCGACCTCGAGACCGATCAGCGTCAAGCGCTCGGTAATTTCGTCAAGCGTGGCCTCGGTATCGAGATGGTCGCGCAACCAAGCGAGGGTAAATTTCATCTTGGCCCCCTATTTCTGCGACAGCCCACGCGCCAGCTCGGGAATATCCAAGGGCACGAAACCATAATGCTTCAACCAGCGCAAATCGGCGTCGAAAAATGCGCGCAAATCGGGCATGCCGTATTTCAGCATGGCGAGGCGATCAATTCCCATACCAAAGGCAAAGCCTTGATATTTATCCGCATCGACGCCTGCCGCTTGTAAGACAGCTGGATGTACCATGCCGCTACCGCCAATTTCCAGCCAGTCCGACCCGACCCCAGGTTGCACGACACCGCCCGAACGATCGCATTGCATGTCGACTTCCATACTGGGCTCGGTGAAGGGAAAATAACTAGGACGGAACCTGATCTCAATATCTTCGACTTCAAAGAATGCGGCGAGGAATGATTCTAATGTCCATTTAAGGTGACCCAAATGCGTCGTTTCATCGACCATCAAGCCTTCAATCTGATGGAACATGGGGGTGTGCGTTTGATCGCTGTCGCAACGATAGGTGCGCCCCGGTGCGACAAAGCGGAAGGGCGGGCTGCCGGCCTCCATGGTTCGGATTTGCACTGGACTGGTGTGCGTGCGCAACAACAAACCCTCTTCGCCAGGGAAGTAGAATGTGTCATGCATTTGCCGCGCAGGGTGCGTCTGAGGAATATTGAGGGCCGAAAAATTATAAAAATCAGTCTCAATATCAGGCCCGTCAGCAATCGCAAAGCCGAGATCGGCAAATATTGCCGCCAGTTCATCCATGACCTGGCTAATTGGGTGAATACGCCCTGTGCTACTGGCATCCTCGGCCACAGGTAAGGAGACATCGATCCGCTCAGCCGCCAAGCGCGCTTGCAAGGCGGCTGTTTCTAAGGCCTGCTTGCGAGCCGCGAGGGCATCGGTAACGCGTTGCTTGAGACCGTTAATCAAGGGGCCTTGTTGTTTACGTGTGGCGTCGTCCATCCCGCCCAATTGCTTGAGCAGATCAGAGACGCTCCCCTTTTTGCCAAGCGCTGCGACGCGCACAGCCTCAAGGCTCTGCGCATCGCTGGCAGCCGAAATCTGCGCGATAATATCTGCTTCGAGTTGGTCGAGAGCCTGATCGGCCATCACGGCCTCACCCCGACGCTAGGCCAGAGCCTCACGGGCTTTACTCACCAGCGCTTCGAAAGCGGCTGGCTCGTGAATAGCCAGATCTGACAGAACTTTACGATCAACCTCAACACCAGCTTTGGATAAGCCATCGATGAAGCGACCATAGGTCAGGCCATGCATACGGCTGGCGGCGTTAATCCGCTGAATCCAAAGCGCGCGGAAATTACGCTTCCGGGCGCGGCGATCGCGATAGGCGTATTGCCCTGCTTTCGTCACTGCTTGTTTAGCGACTTTGATCGTATTCTTACGACGGCCGTAATAGCCTTTCGCTTTTGCGAGAACTTTTTTATGGCGTGCATGAGAAGTCACGCCGCGTTTCACACGAGACATATCTACCTACTCCTCTAGCTCAGCCGTTTGGCATATATTTGCGGACAATTTTCGCATCGGCTGCAGCCATAATCGTGGTACCGCGCTTATTACGAATTTGTTTGCTTGTCCGCTTGATCATTCCGTGCCGCTTGCCAGTTTGGCCGCAGCGGATTTTCCCCGACGCCGTGAGCTTAAAACGCTTTTTGGCACCGCTTTTGGTCTTCATTTTGGGCATTTCGCTCTCCTTCTTGCATCAGTTTTGATGCGATACTAGCCTTTTGCACCAACTCGGCAGCCCTATCAGCCGGCCGATGCCTATTTCTCCCTTGCGGAGACGTCAGAGTTATAAGCATATAAGGTAATTTTGCAAGCCCTTGAATGTGGCCCAACTATAGCAGGAGAAAGACACCGACATGACGGCCAATATTGCCCATCGCGGTGGGGCCGCCTTATGGCCAGAAAATACGCTCGAAGCCTTCTCCCGCGCCATTGCTATGGGCGCCGCAGGGATTGAATTTGACCTACAATACGCTGTGGATGGCGAAATTTACGTTTATCATGATGAACGCATCCGGCCGAGCCATTGGGGCGCTGATATGGGCCCGCAACCAGCTTCCCTTCCGCGCTTTCGCGACCTTACGAGCCGACAAATCGCCAAACTTGATGTCAGTGAAATGGCACAAAGCCGCTATTCTGAGCCATTTTCTCCGATTCCTGATGCGCGCGTACCCCGCTTTGACGATGTGCTGGCCCTCGTGGATCGTGAGGCGCCGGCATCCTTTCGGCTCTATGCCGAGTTAAAAACCGATATGGTGCGCCAGGATGAAGCCGAAAAACTGAGTGCAGCATTTGTCGCTGCCATTGACCAAAGGCGCGATCTCGATCGCTTTTGGGTGGTTTCCTTCGACTGGCGTAGCCTGCAGGCCGTCAAACAGGCGATACCTGGCATCCAAAATGCCTATACGACGCTGCCTTTTTCGGAAACGGATCCCGACGCGCCCGCTGATGCTGATGATGCACTGGCGCACCAAATTCGCCATGCATCTGCGCATGGCGCACCTTGGTGGGGTGATTATGATTGGCGCGATCAAGCAGGACAGGATCACGGCGAGCGCGTGATAAGAGCCATTGCCGCCGCTGGTGGGCAAGGCTGGTTTGCCTATTGGCGGGACATTACGGCGGCCCGCATGGCCCTTGCGCAATCGCTTGGGCTTAGCGTTTCTGCCTGGACGGTAAATGACGCGAGCGATATGACGGCCTTAGCGGGATTAGGCGTCGAAGCG
This sequence comes from Rhodobiaceae bacterium, assembly GCA_038147995.1. Classification (GTDB taxonomy): domain Bacteria; phylum Pseudomonadota; class Alphaproteobacteria; order RS24; family RS24; genus JAYODZ01. The sequence goes on from JAYQUO010000027.1 coordinate 7,368, forward strand.
ATCATCACCGATCGTCCCGACCGCTTTCCCATTAAGCTGACTTAGGCCCCAAAAGCATAATCATTTGGCGCCCTTCGAGGGTGGGCATCGCCTCGACCTTCGAGATTTCTTCCATATCATCGCGCACACGATTTAACAGCTGCAAACCCAGCTCTTGGTGCGCCATCTCGCGACCGCGAAAGCGAAGTGTAACTTTGACTTTGTCGCCTTCCGAGATGAATTTGACGACGCTCCGCATCTTCACTTCGTAGTCGTGCTTATCAATATTCGGGCGCATTTTAATTTCTTTAACGTCGACAGTCTTTTGCTTCTTGCGCGCTTCGCTGGCTTTTTTCTGTTCTTGATATTTAAGCTTGCCGTAATCGAGAATTTTGCAAACCGGTGGCGAGGCATTGGGCGAAACTTCTACAAGATCGAGCCCTCTTTCTTCAGCCAAACCGATTGCTGTATCGATATCATGAATTCCAAGTTTCTCGCCAGCGTCGTCAATTAAAAGCACGCGCGGAGAGGTAATGAGGTTGTTAACACGCGGTCCATCCCGTGTCGGGGCCGCTGTTGTTGGTCTGCGAACTATAGCTAGTCTCCTATATCCATTGCACTCACATCCATTAAAGGATGTTTCCAGTGTTTAGGCTAGTATTTATGTAAGTCAACAGGCAAATGCGCATCGGGCGGCAGCGAATGATAAGGTGGACGCGGCCAGATAAGATATTTGAGCCACCACAATCGTCCCTCTGTCGCATCCAGAACAAAATCAAAATGCCGCCATGAGATCCGCCGGATCAGAGCCAAGAAGCCCCTCAGACCAAGCCGGTCGATGACCCATATTTCGTCGGCTGAAAATGCCGCTGTTCTTTGGTCGGCAGCGATCAAAACCGTTAAGGATTGTGCCTGCGCATAAACAGCCGCACTTACCCGCGTCAAATCTTGGGCGGGCAAACCCACAGCGACCAATAAGATGCCACCAGGCTCTATAATCTTGCGCGTCTTCATCGACCGAGAATATGTGCGTATACAGAGAGCGTCGCGCGACACATATTTTGCTGCGTAAAATACTGCCCGACATGCCGCATACCATTTTTCCCTATTTTTTTAAGTCGCGACGTAGATAAGCTCAGGCTCGCTTCGAGTGCCTGCGCAAGAGCCATGCTATCCCCAGCTGGCGCCAACCAACCCGTCGCCTGGGTCTCATCACCCGTCACCACCGTCTCACGAAAGCCGCCATCATCGCTAGCAATAACAGGAAGCCCCGCGGCGCCAGCTTCAATAATGGTACGCCCAAATGGTTCTGGACGAATAGACGGCACGACGGCCAAATCGCTGGCCGCATAAGCGAGTGGCATATTATCAACATGGCCGGCAAAAATGACGCGCGCCGTCAACCCGAGCTCAGCAATCTGCGCCTTCAGCCGATCGCCATACCCCGAGCCAGCCTGCCCCCCGCCCGCCAAAACCAGCACTGGCGCATAATCGGACGAGATGGCCGCCAAAGCGGCAATCAAAACATGTTGGCCTTTGATCTCGGTTATTCGCGCCGGACACAAAATGACAAATGCGTCTTGGGCAACACCCCATGCCTGACGGCACGCCACCAGCGCCTTTTTATCCCACTGCTTTGGATTTAGGCGATCGACATCGCAACCGCGCGGAATAATGTGGATTTTATCATCGGGCACGTCATGCACGCGCGCTATGCGCTGGGCGGTATAATGCGAATTGGCAATCACGCCCGCACCGCGCGTTAGAACTGAGTTGTAAATAACTTTGAGGGCTGGGCCCGAATGCACCATACCATGATAAGTGGCGAGATATGGTATCTGTGCGCGGCGTGCAGCAAAAAAACTCGACCACGCCGGCGCCCGCGATCGTGCATGAATCAGATCGACATTTTCAGCGCGAATGAGGGCTGCGAGTTTACGACTATTAGCCCACATCGTGAGCGGGTTCTTCGATGCCATTGGTAATTTAATAATTTCAGCCCCCGCCTCGGCCAAGCGCGCTTCCAACCGCCCCCCTTGGCTCGCGATCACTGCACGCCCGCCAGCCGCATTCAAGGCCGATGCTATTTCGAGCGTCGTTGTTTCCGCGCCGCCGCCATTTAACTCGGGTATGACCTGCAAGACGGTCATTCCCCGACAATCGGGATAGAGTTTTTGAGCGCCAGACACCTTGGCTTTCCTTTCCTGCCCGCTTTGTTAAACTGGTGAGCTAAAACGTTTATACGCCAATTTGCGGCAAACACTAGGCTCTCAGCGGCAATCCGACAGAGCAGGAGAAATCAGGTGATCGCATTTTTTAAATATGAGAACAGCCATTATGGCACGCAAGAGCTGGCTTATGTGCGAAATAGCGGTCAAGCGCCGGGGCTTATTTTTCTCCCAGGCTTTAAATCAGATCTCACCGGAACGAAAGCCGAAGCGGTCGCGGACTGGGCGGAGCGCCACGGGCATGCCTGTCTGCGCTTCGATTATTTTGGCCACGGCCAGTCAAGCGGTGACTTTCGCAAAGGCACCATCAGCGGCTGGCGCGAAGAAGTGACGACCGTCATAGACGCCTTATCCGAGGGGCCACAAATCCTCATTGGCTCAAGCTTTGGCGGCTTTATGGCTACGCTCGCAGCCCTTGACCGCCCCGAGCGCATTGCCGCTTTGGTCTTAATCGCCCCCGCCTTTGATATGACCGAGCGCCTGATGCGGGCGGAGCTATCAAAAGATGATCTGGCGACCATAGCCCGTGATGGCTTCATCCAGCGTCACTCAGACTATGATGATGAGGGATATCCAATCACCGCGAAATTACTGGAGGATGGAAAATTGCATGGCATTTTACACGCGGCGATCCCCCTCACCATGCCGATACATATTCTGCACGGCCAACAAGACGACGCCGTGCCGTGGCAGTTATCACAAGAATTCGCCGATCGCTGCAGCAGTCGTCATATCGAGATACAATTTTTTAAATCGGGCGACCATCGGCTATCAAGTCCGAGCGAGATTGCAGCCCTCGATGCCGTGATCACGCGCCTCGCGCGCGAAATCGAGACCGCTTAAGATTTAGCCGTCATGACACGCACGCAAACCCTCGCGATAAGTTGGGTATTGCAAAACAACCCCTAACTCCTCCTTCATGCGCTGGTTTGTCACCCGCTTATTCTCCTCGTAAAAGCTGCGCGCCATTGGCGATAAATTTGCTTGATCAAAGGCGATCAGAGGTGGTGGCGTGACACCGAGGAGTTCGGCGGCAAAGTTGACTACTTCGTGCGGCGGGGCTGGCTCGTCGTCGCAAATATTATAGATCCGCCCAGCATCTGGTTTCGCCATAGATGCATAAAGGCTTTGGACAATATCATCGCGGTGAATGCGGGAAAAAACTTGCCCTGTTTTTTCGATACGCCGCGCCGTTCCATTCCGTAAGCTGTCGAGCGCATTGCGCCCTGGACCATAAATACCTGGTAAGCGGAAGATATGAACCGCGACCCCCATAGCTTCGCCAAGCGCCTGCCAAGCCGTCTCGGCGCGAAGCCGTCGTTCCCCGCGCTCGCTGGTCGGGTGCGGCGCTGTCTCCTCATCAACCCAAGCACCGCCGCGGTCGCCGTACACACCCGTTGTCGAAAGATAGCCAATCCATCGTACCGCGTGGGCTTGCGTTTTGAGCAAGGCTTCAACACAGGAAAACAAAGGGTCAGTTCCATCTTCGAGCGGCGGCGCCGAGAGTAAAATATGTGTCACATCGGCAGGAACCGCCTCGGTCGCGATAGCGATCGGCGCCACCCCCATCTTGTGATAAAGATCAGTGCGCGATAGATCGCGCAGGCTGGCGCTGGTACGCCAACCTTGAGCCGCACAATGGTGATGCAAAGCGGTGGCACAATAGCCTAGGCCACCGCAAAAAAGATGCCCGTGTCCCCGATCATGCATAAGCGTCTCCCCGGCCCCATTCGCGTCTTACGTTTTCGTCGCGCTCGGTTTGCTGCGCTAGCGCACAATGCTCCCGCGCAATCTGCGGCGCAATTTGCCACAAGGCCCAAACCGCCATGGCGCGCACGATCGCATCGGTGTGAGCCAGACGCGCAACAACGGCATCAACATGACCATCTTCCGCCTTTGCACCGAGATTGCCAAGGGCAATCAGGACATTGCGCAAGAAACGTTTATGCCCGATCCGCTTGATCGGAGAGCCGCGAAACATCTCGCGAAACTGGGCATCGTCTATCTGCGCCAAGGCAATCAGATCCGGCGCGCGTAAGTCTTGCCGCGCTTGTAATTTCATCTCCGCCGCTGATTGCGCGAATTTATTCCAGGGACACACGGCGAGACAATCATCACAGCCATAAATGCGATTGCCCATCTTTGATCGCAACCCGATATCGATATGCCCCTTATGTTCGATGGTGAGGTAAGAGATACATTTGCGGGCGTCGAGGCGATAGGGCGCTGGAAAAGCCTGGGTTGGGCAAATATCGAGACAGGCCGAGCATTGGCCGCAGTGATCATCGCCAGGGGGGTCCGCTGCCAACTCAAGCGTTGTAAAAATACTGCCGAGAAATGTCCAAGACCCATGATGGCGCGAAATCATATTGGTGTGCTTGCCCTGCCATCCGAGCCCGGCCGCTTGCGCCAGAGGCTTTTCCATTAAGGGCGCAGTGTCGACAAAAACTTTTACATCGCCGCCAGCTTCCGCAATCAGCCAGCGCGCGAGCTGCTTGAGTTTTTTCTTTATAATGTCGTGATAGTCGTGCCCTTGCGCATAAACCGAGATGGCCGCTTTGTCGGGCCTATCGAGTATCTCCAGCGGGTCATGTGACGGCCCATAATTAAAAGTCAGCATAATGACCGAGCGGGCCTCGGCCCATATCGCACGCGGATCCTGCCGCATCGGTCGCATCATCCAGTCCATGTCGCCATGAAAACCTGCATCGAGGAAGGCTTGCAGCCGCGGGCTGGCCTCAGGGATTGAACTCGGTCGGGTAAAACCAATATCGGCAAAGCCGATGGCACGTGCTTCATCAACCAGCTTTGTCTTTAGATCGGTCGGCGCGGGCGTCATCACCATCCATCAAAAATCGAGATCAACATAATGTCGCGGCGGACGAATACCCGCTACGTGATCCGCTAGCAAGGGACGAAAGCTCGGACGCGACTTCAGTCGAACATACCATTCTTTTGCCGCCTGCCAATTCCGCCAGGCAATGTCCCCTGTGTAATCGAGGCAAGACAAGTGCGCCGCGGCCGTGAGATCAGCCAGCGTCATCTCGCCGCCGGCCAGCCAATCACGCCGTTCTAACAAATACTCAATATAGCTCATATGCAGCGACAAATTATGCAAGCCAGCGCGAACCGTCTCAATGTCGGGGCCGCCACCGCCAGAACCTGCATTCATAAAACGTCGATTAACTTTTTCATAAGTAATGAGCCTACCCACCTCGGTATAAAATTTTTCGTCAAACCAGGCCACCAAGCGGCGGGTTTCGGCGCGCGCATAGGGCTCCTCGGGTAACAGCCCTTGGCCTTGTTCTTCAAGCCATTCGGCAATCGGATAATGACCCGCAATGATGCCGTGATCATCGAGCCACACGGGAACCTCGCCAGAAGGGTTCAGCATCAAAAAGTCGAGGCGACGCTCCCACGGACGTTCGTCGACGAGTTCTGCCGTAATTTTTTTCTCCGCGAGGACGAGACGAATTTTACGGGAAAACGGACATAAAACGTGATGAAACAAACTGGCCATGTCGTCAAAATAGGCGTCGTCGATTGCGGGCGCAAGAAGCATTTGCGCGGCTATGGCAATCAGCCTAGTGTTCGGGCATGAGCCTAATTTACGTCACAGTTCTCGCCCTTCTGCAGGGGCTAACGGAGTTTTTACCGGTGAGTTCGTCAGGCCATCTGGCATTGGTGCACAGCATCATGGATCTGCCCGATCAAGGTGTCTTAGTGGATGTCGCCCTGCATGGCGGTACATTGCTCGCCGTTATGACGTATTTTCACAAAGACCTGTGGCGCATGCTTGGTGGGCTGATTGACCTCGTGCGCCGCAAAACCTCCGCGGACGCGGCCCTAGCCCTCCAGATCATCCTAGCCACTTTGCCCGTTCTGGTCGCCGGCGGGCTTTTGGTGTTAAGCGGCTATGCCGATATATTACGGACGCCCCAGATCATCGCGCTCTCGAGTATTTTCTTCGCCATCCCGCTATACCTGGCGGACCGCATAACGGCGCGCCTGACGATGGATCAGTTGACGGTAAAGGCGGCGGCGCTGATTGGGCTGGCACAGGTTTTTGCCTTGATTCCAGGCGCCAGTCGGTCGGGCGTCACCATGGCCGCTGGGCGCGGTTGCGGTCTGGATCGCGCCGATGCAGCTCGTTTTTCTATGCTCTTGGCGATGCCCGTCATCACACTCTTCGCGCTGGCGGGCTTAGTTGACCTCTATCGCGCGCCCAGTACAGATATGTTCAGCGCGGCGCTGATCGGTGCCGCTATGGCGGCGCTAGTCGCCTTTCTTACCATTCATTGGTTTTTGAAATTGACAGCGCGTTTTAGCTACACGCCTTTTGTTATTTATCGCATCGCCCTTGGCGTCGTAATTTTATTGACCCTGTAAACGCCCTTAATGGCGACGGTACCGCCCGAGATAGGGCGGCAAAACGGCCTCAATAGGTTGCGGTGTGATACCAAAAGCCTTTAGGCCATCTTCCCCTTCAACCACATTATCTTTCTCCAACAGCCGCACTTGATCGAGCGTCAAGAGAGGCTTCGGCATGAACTGCGCAATGGCGCCAATGATCCGCGCGGCGAAAAAGGGAATGGGGATCAGCAAGCGGTGCCGTCCAATTTCAGCTAGCAGCACGCTCATCAAATCCTTGAAGCTGTAAATTTGGCCACCACCAATATCATATGTCCCGGCTTTCGACGGGCCCTGAGACAGCGCCGCGACAATACAATCAGCGAGATCAAACACCGTCACGGGCTGATAGCGCGTCATGCCGCCACCGATCAAAGGTAAGGCTGGGGCCAACATAGCCATGGCGGCAAATCGGTTAAAAAAATCATCCTCTGGCCCAATGACCAGAGACGGACGCAAGATGATCGCTTTCGGAATGGCCTGCCGCACAGCTGCTTCGCCAGCGGCCTTGCTCCGCGCATAGAGCGATGAGCTATCGGCATCTGCGCCAAGAGCTGAAATATGAACAAAAGTTTTGACACCAGCCTTTTTGGCCAATTGCGCGATCCGCGCCGCCCCAGCGGCCTGGACGGAAACAAATTTCTGCGACCCCGTTTCATAAAGAATCCCGACCGCATTGACGACAGCATCGCTGTTTGCCAACACCCGCTTGCAACTTTGCTCATCGCGGATATTGGCCTGCACAATCTCAACTTGCCCGACGCGGCCTGCCGTTTTGAGAAACAGCGCTTCATTGGGGCGCCGCACGGCCACCCGAATTTTCACACCCGTTTTTGCCAAAGCGCGAACAAGATGGCGACCGACAAAACCCGAGCCACCAAAAATGGTTACGCGATAATTGGGATCAAGTCGCATGGTTATCTCCTCGCACGAATTGGACGTCGTTAAACAGGCATGCTTTAAATCGCATCCCTCGCAGCGCAAATCAAGTCCGAAGCGGACTGCGGGGATAGAAACTTATCATTGACTTTTGCCAACTCGGGTCTTAGATCTCCGCTCTATGCCCAGGTGGCGGAATTGGTAGACGCGCTAGCTTCAGGTGCTAGTACTCGCAAGGGTGTGGAAGTTCGAGTCTTCTCCTGGGCACCACCCTCTCCCCCGCAAATACACTCCTTAATTCACCGACCCTTTGGCCGACTAAAAAGCCGCCTCCGACACTCGTTGTGCCGATAAAATACCGACAATCTCTGTCGTATAAGAAATGAGTCGATAATCTTTAGAATTATGGACGTCGCCATGACGCATGGCTATGGTCAGTGACGTAACGGCAATTATAGCGCTCAGCGCTGATCGGAGGACGATATGTCGACAGAAGAAAAACTCGCAAGCATTCGTTCGCGCATTGATCGGCTGTCGCAATGGCTCAAGGATCAAGAAGCGAGCGACGAAGCGCCAGCGCAAGACGATAGCTTTGCCGCCTTTAAAACGGCGCTCGAAGACGTTCAAGCCGACAAAGACGGTCGTACAAAAAAAGCGACCTGGAGTGATGTTGTCGCGGCGGCGGCTGAAGAGAGCGAGCCGGCCACGTCAGACGCAAAAAACAGCGGAGAGGACACGAGCACAGGCGACGAAACGGCCGCTGATCAGGGCGCCGGCGATGATACGGCAGAAGCCTCAAAGGATGGCGAACAGCCCGAAAACTGATACGCCATGCGCGTTTTATTTCCGCGTCACGCGCACATTCACCGTTGCATAGCCATTTACGAAGTTAGACTTCACACGCACTGGCGGATCAACGAGCTCGATATTCGAGAATTTTTCTAAAATTTGCTGCCACAAAATGCGTAATTGGAGTTCGGCAACGCGCAAACCCATACAACGATGGATACCGAAGCCAAACGACAAATGGCTCTTGCTATTTTCACGGTCAAACCGAATTTGCCGTGGGTCATCGAAGACATCCTCGTCGTGATTACCCGAGTAATACCACATCAGCACCTTATCGCCTTTGCGGATCAGCTTATCGCCCAGTTCGACATCCTCAAGCGCTGTCCGCCGCATATGCGACAACGGCGTTTGCCATCTTATAACTTCCGACACCATGGCATCGATCAGCCCAGGATCCTGGCGCAAGCGGGCAAATTCCTCGGGAAATTGGTGTAGCGCGCAGATGCTCGCCGACATGGTATTGCGTGTCGTGTCATTGCCACCGACAATCAACAAGGCGACATTGCCGAGAAAGTGATAGGGATCCATATCCTTGGTGTTGGTATCGCGCGCCAACATCGAGATAAGGTCCATTTTGGGCGCCCCATTGGCGCGCTGCGCACGCAATCGGGTGAAATACTCAAGGCATTCGAGCAAATATTGCAACCGCTTTTCGTGACCCGGAAAATGATCCGAACCTTCCATCGCGGTGATAATATCCGACCAGAAGGTGAGCAAATGGCGATCCTCAAAGGGGAAATCGAACAAGGTGGCAAGCATGCGTGTGGTCAGCTCGATCGAGACTTTTTCGACCCAGTTAAAGGTTTCCCCTTCTGGTAGGCTGTCCAAAACCTCAGCGGTGCGCTCCTGTATAAGGTCTGAAAATGCAGCTAAAGCAGGCGGCGCCGCAATCGGCTGCACCGCCTTGCGAACGGGCGCGTGATGCGGCTGATCGCTGGTAATAAAGGATGAAATGCGCGGCGCACCTTCTACGGCAGGTTTGACAATATTGTCATCAATCTGCACGCCACCAAGATCTGACGATGACGAAAAGCGTTTATGGTCCGTATCCACCGCCATAATATCGGCATAGCGCGTAATCGACCAGAACGGGCCAAAATTGCTCTCGGCGCAATAATGAATAGGATCCTCGGCACGTAGCCGCTTGAATATATCGAGAACCCCCTCGTCCTTGAACAAATCCGCGCGCGACAAATCTATCGCCGCCAGCGACATATCGCTGATATCATAGGCTTTACTCATAATCCCCCTCAACACGCCATCGGTGCTTAGGAGATGTTCAAACACAATACCTCCAAATGGCGCAAGGTCTATTTGATCAAGCGGCGACCTCAAGCCATCCAATATGGCCATCGGGGCGGCGGCGAACGAGGCACGGTAGGCTATTGCCATGCGCGTCGTTTCGTTGAAACAAGACATGATCGACGATGCCTTCTTCCACCATTTCCACTGCCGCAGCAAGGGTCATGGATGGCAAATCGCGCACCGGCTCAGCAATGATTGCTGGACCGCCATCGTCGCCGCGTGATTGATCGGAGACCAGAGCTAGGCCCGTCTCGTCATTTTTACCGTAGTGATTTTTCAGTTTGCGTTTGTAGCGCCGCAATTGCTTCGCAATTTTCTCAACCGTCTGATCGAAACTGGTGTAGATGCTATTGTCATTGCTAGAGGCTTGTAAATGCATACCGCTATCAAGGTGCACAGCGCAATCGCTTTTAAAAGCGTGCCCCGATTTGGAGAAGGTCACATTAACATCCGCGTCGCGGGCGAAATATTTTCCGATAGCGTCCAAAAGCCGAGCTTCAACATGATCGCGCAGGGCTTCTCCAGTGTCGATATGGCGTCCAGTAATGTGAATTTGCATCAAACTTCTCCTTCTGTCTCTCGTTAAACCCGAGAACAGGCGGAAGCTTGTTTTGGCGCAGGCTTACGCCCATTTCGGCGTCACCGGCTCACCCTGCTCCTAGCGCAACGGCTAGCGTGTCACAGGGACACCCTACTGACACTTAAAGTGTCGCTCTAAGTTGAAGTCCTGTCCAGCGGATTTTTAAACCCGCATGCCCGCCAAACCCACGGAGGCCGCTAAATCTTGAAATCTGTACCCAGATAATATTTTCGCACCTGCTCATTGGCGAGAATATCTTGCGGATCGCCATCGACCAGAACGCGGCCATCATGCATGATGACGGCGCGGTCAACGATGCTTAGCGTCTCGCGCACATTATGGTCGGTAATCAAAACCCCTATACCACGGTCCTTGAGACGCATGATGAGGGCGCGAATATCCTCAACCGCGATCGGATCAATGCCAGCAAAGGGTTCATCGAGCAGTAAAATTTGCGGATCGGAGGCTAATGCGCGGGCAATTTCCGCGCGCCGCCTCTCCCCGCCCGACAGCATAGCGCCTTTGACATCGCGAAGATGCGCAATATCAAATTCCGCCAGCAGGTCATCGAGCCGCGCTTGGCGCTGAAACGGATCGGCCTCCGTTACTTCGAGGATCGCCATAATATTCTCGGCGACGCTCAAGGTTTTGAAAATGGAGGCTTCTTGGGGCAAATAGCCAATGCCGATGCGGGCGCGGCGATACATGGGCAAATTGCTAACATCTTGGCCATCGAGATATATTTTGCCGCTATCATTCGGCACCAAACCGGTAATCATGTAGAAGCTCGTGGTCTTGCCGGCACCATTGGGGCCGAGGAGCCCAAGAATTTCGCCGCGGCGTAAGCTCAAACTCACTTCTTTCACGACGGCACGACCTCGGTAGCTTTTGGTCAGCGCTTCGACACGCAACCCTTGCCCTTGATCGGTTATCTGACCCGTGAAGAGATCTAGCGTATTATCTGCCGCGTCTGTCATTGAGTTTCTAACACGCCCCCTGCGACAGGCTTACTCTGACGTGTCGCATTGCTTTTGACTGGCGCAAGTTTATCATGAGTTCATCAATCAGTCTGATTTTTCTGTCCAGGCGACAATACGCCTTTGGCGCGCTCCGTTGCATCGCCAAAAAGCTGACTTTCGCCCTTGCGCATGTCAACCTCCAAACGTTTTCCCGTTAACACGGCGGCTTGTCGGCCACTGTCACTAGGAGGCTGAGTTAAAGTCACCTGATCGCCCATAATCATGCGCTCGGCGTCGGGGAAATATTCACCCCATTGCCCGCGCGCCACGCGGCCATCCGCCGAGGTGGCAACAACGTGATCTTGAAACCGAATGCGATCCGTATTGCGAAAATTTCCCGGCTCCCATGAGGCGATCATCTGGCGTGAAACAATAGATACATCGCCCTGAACCATACGTGGGTCGCCCAAAAATACGGCGCGCCCCTTATTTTCATCAATATCCAAACTGTCGGACGTCACTTCAACGGGTGCATCGGGATTGGTCGCAAACGGCTGGCGTGTCACCTGCTCGGCCGCAAAACTCACCGTCCCACTGAGAAGCATTAGCAAGCTCAACCCGATCGGCAGCGCCGTCCTCATCGCGCACCACCTTTGGCGGGGATGTGTAATTTAACGCGACCCGCAAAATGGTGCTTGCCGCTTTTGGCATCGGCAGAAAAACGTTGCGCGACGAGCCACTGTCCGTCCGGCCCCTCAATGCGGACACCGGCATCTGATTGCATGGTCGAGACGTCGAGATCGACTTCACTATCGCCCGATCGCATACGCAACCCATCTGAGCGATCCATTGCGACAGGCTGATGTAAGCTCAACTTATTGGTGGCGCGGTTGAGTTGCGCCGTTGGTGCGGTAACGTCTAACTGGTAACGCTTTTGATCGAGCTGGGCTGAGAAGACGGTGAGGTGAACAAGGTTCTCGTTGGCATCATCGGTTTGCGCATAGTCAGCATGTACTTTGTAAGGAGCATTGGTATCTGACATGCCCTCAACCAACATATTTTTCATTTCTGTTGCCAGATTGAGAAGCGGCGTCGAGGTCGGGGCGTCAACAAATTGTGTTCGATATGACGCTACCAAGAGCACAACCAAAGCCGCTGCCAAAACGGGTAAACCGATTTTCAACCGCCGCATGCGGCGACCATAGCTCAGGCCGTTTTTGATTTTGTCTTGCGGTTCGCTCATGCCCCCAGCCTACAGCTTTACCTGGGTTAATGCGCAAAAATATCGAGTTCGGCAAAGCCTGTCATATCCATCGCCGCGCGAATGAGGACAAAATCAAAACAAGCTTCGGCCATTGGACGTCGGCCTTCGCGGTCGAGCATGGTTTCAAGCCGTTCTTTCAACGCATGCAAATGCAAAACATCGGAGGCAGCGTAATTCAGTTGTGCATCGCTGAGCTCAGCCGCACCCCAGTCAGAGCTTTGCTGTAGTTTTGATAAATCCACACCCAAGAGCTCACGGCAGAGATCTTTCAAACCGTGACGGTCGGTATAGGTGCGGGTCAGCTTGGAGGCAATCTTCGTGCACCACAAGGGGGCGGCATGAACATTCAAATAATGCGCGATCACCGCCAGATCAAAGCGTGCATAATGAAAAATCTTAACCAATGCGCGATCACTCAGCACAGCTTTGAGATTGGGTGCGTCGTAATTTTGCCCATCGAACTGGACCAAATGCGCCGTGCCGTCGCCAGCTGAGAGTTGCACCAAGCAAAGCCGATCGCGGGTGGGCTGTAACCCCATGGTTTCCGTATCCACCGCAATCGACCCAGAAAAGGTCAACCCAGCCGGTAAATCATTTTTATGCAAATGGATTGTCATAACTGCCTACCTCCACAGCCCGCTCAAGCGCGAGCATTTGATTGTGTTGTAAAGGGGAATCGGCTCGGCATCAATGCACTGCGGATAAAATCCATGCATCGCCGCGAAACAGCATTAACCCTGAGGAGACTAATCTTATAATGCGCAGATTTCAGAGCGCATGAGAAAGCGCTTACCGGTTCCGTTATCAAGACTGAACATGCCGCCATTCCCGACGACAACGTCAATGATCAAATCTGTATGTTGCCAGCGATTATACTGCTCTTGATGCAGATAAAAGGGCAGCCCGCCGATCTCGCCGACCAGAATATCCAGCGGTCCCGTTTGATAATCAGACTGCGGAAAACACATGGGCGACGAGCCATCACAACAGCCGCCAGATTGATGAAACAACAAGTTAGCGCCATAGCGTTTCTTTAACTGCTCGATCAGTTCTAACGCTGCAGCTGTTGCACTGACCTGCATTGCTCTCAAGCCTCGCAATGCGCGCGGCAAGCGCATAATGCGGGCCGCATCAAAAGAACCCAAGGCGGTCTTCGCTGTAAGACACCAGCATATTTTTTGTCTGACGGTAATGCTCCAACATCATTTTATGCCCCTCGCGTCCGATTCCCGATTGCTTATAACCGCCAAACGCTGCATGCGATGGGTAAACATGATAGCAATTAATCCATACCCGCCCTGCCTGTATGCCGCGCCCCATGCGGAAACAGCGATTGGCGTTACGCGACCAAACACCAGCGCCCAAGCCATAAAGCGTATCATTGGCGATCGCGAGGGCTTCGGCTTCATCTTTAAAGGTGGTGACGGAAACGACGGGACCAAATATCTCTTCTTGGAAAATGCGCATTTTATTATCGCCGCGAAATATTGTTGGCTGCACATAAAAGCCTTTCGGCATGTCATCAAAGCGACGAACATCGCCGCCAGCCAGCACCTGTGCACCTTCTTCACGCCCAAGTCGCAAATAGGATTTAATTTTCTCTAGCTGCTCGCCTGAGGCTTGCGCGCCGATCATTGTGTCCATCCGCAAAGGGTTTCCTTGTTTCACGGCCGCGACGCGCTTGAGCGCGCGCTCCATAAAGGGCTCATAGATGGAAGCTTGGATCAGCGCCCGTGAAGGGGCGGTGCAAACCTCACCTTGATTAAGCGCAAACATGGTAAAGCCTTCGAGGCATTTATCGAAAAACGCATCATCCGTGTCGAGCACGTCTTCAAAGAAAATATTCGGACTTTTGCCACCGAGCTCAAGCGTCGCGGGTATAAGATTATGCGCCGCATATTGCAAAATCAGCCGGCCCGTCGTCGTTTCGCCGGTAAAAGCAATTTTAGCGATGCGATTGCTCGATGCCAGCGGCTTGCCCGCTTCCAACCCAAATCCTTGCACAATGTTTAACACGCCAGGGGGTAAAACATCGCCGATCAAATCGAGCAACACGCCTGCCGATGCGGGCGTTTGCTCGGCAGGTTTTAAGACCACGCAATTACCAGCGGCCAAAGCTGGGGCAATTTTCCACGCCAGCATAAGCAGCGGAAATTTCCACGGTATAATCTGGCCGACAACGCCAAGCGGCTCGTGATAATGATAGGCGAAGGTCGTTGCATCAATTTCGCTGATGCCGCCTTCTTCGCCGCGAACAACAGCGGCGAAATAACGAAACTGATCTATGACCAGAGGCACATCGGCGGCCAGAGCTTCGCGGATCGGTTTACCATTATCAATTGTCTCGGCAATGGCGAGACGCGTGCTATGATCCTCGATAATCTGAGCGATTTTCAAAAGCAATCCCGAGCGTTCAGCGACTGGAGTTTTCCCCCAAGCTTCCTTCGCGGCATGCGCCGCGTCGAGCGCCGCCTCAATATCGGTGGCATCCGAACGCGCAACTCGGCAGATCAGCTCGCCTGTAATCGGCGAAATATTATCAAAATACTGCCCCGCTGCCGGCGGCGTCCAGCGGCCATTGATGAAATTGTCATACTGCTCTCGAAAGGGAAATTTCTCCCCCAAATGCGCGCAATCAAGGGGTTTGGAGATTTTTATTTTTTTTGTCATGTCGTGGTCTCGTGCAAGTCGCTAAAATTGGATGGGACGCCCTCTCGCCAACCGCGATGCGCGCTGAATGATCGCGCCCCGCTTAACAAGGTCACGATAGGCCACCCTAGGGGAGCGACATACACGGCTTTTTGCAAAATTTGGTTTACTGCGTAATCTTTGCGTTTTCGCGCTGATGCCGCGACCACCTCACAGGTCGGGCTCGGCCGATAGGGTAATTCGCGCCGTATCCCCCTCATCAAGGCCCTGAGCTTTGCGAATTTCGGCCTTGATCGGCAAAATATAGCTCTGCTCTTCGCCCATCGGAAAAATGGACGTCCGCCAGCGCGATTGCCCGATCTTAACGCTAACCTTAATAGCGCCCCAACCGCGGCGCGGGCCTGCGATAAAGGATTTTATGTGCTGCGCAATATCGGCTGGCACCGTCACGAAATAGATCCGCGCCCGCCCCTGATAAATCCACAGCTCAGCGTCAAAGGTAAAATCGAGCATCACGCCTCCTGCGCGTGAGGCTAGCACAGGGCAAGGGAGCAGAAAACGCCGAACACGCCATGCAACGCGCTCGGCGCGTCGGGCTTACCTAACCATAACAGGGAGAAATTGCAGGCCATCGACGGCCAAGATAAAATGGTGGAGCTAGGCGGGATCGAACCGCCGACCTCTTGCATGCCATGCAAGCGCTCTCCCAGCTGA
>JAYQUO010000028.1:0-19504 GCA_038147995.1 Rhodobiaceae bacterium
GTTCGACGCGCAGGGGCTCAAATGTTCCATCTTGCATGCTATTTTTGAGATGCGCCTTGTCGCTATAGATGACGGTGCCGTCGGGCATGACGACTTTGATATTGCCGAGCGCATCAATAATATCATTGGGCTGGTTCCACTCGACTTGATCCGCATCCATCACATTGCCTTCGTAATGAATTGTCACATTTCCATCCGCCAGAGCGACATCCCCCGACTGATCAAAACTTAAGCGATCGGCTTCAATTTCGGCCTGCTCGGCGGCCGCAACGGGCAAGTGCAAGAGAACAGAACTCAACAAAATTGCAGAAAAAACGAGCTTTGAAGTCATTGATGGAAACCTAATTTTATATGCGCGGGCATGCACCCTCGAGATTCACGGGGCAAATTAGCATTATTTCCGCGCGGGGTGTGTTTTTTTTGCCCTTTGGTTTTAATTCGAAGCCAATCTGGCACCGCGAGGCTTTGCCTCGGTGTCTGAACTTGTTTTTCGGCGCGAAATCAGCATAAGTCATGTAAGAAGTCTGTGGTTTCATGTTGCCGGCAAACCGATTGATGCAACGTGATCAAGGAAGACGGAGGGTCTGGTTTTGCATCACAATCAGGTTGTAGCGATAATTGGCATGGGTTATGTGGGGTTGCCACTGGCACTTAATTTTGTGAATGCTGGTTATGAAGTTGTTGGCATCGATACAGATGCCGAGAAAATATCCACTCTATTGGCTGGCAAAAGTTATATCCGGCACGTGCAAGCTGCGGCCGTTGCCGAATGTTTGGCAACAGGCCGGTTCTCGGCGACCACAGATTTTGCTGCCATTCAGAATGCTGGCGACATATGTATTTGTGTGCCGACGCCTCTCAAAAATGATAGCGAGCCCGATATTGGGGCTGTCCTGGCGGCTGGACAGGCCATCGCGGGGCATCTTCAAACAGGTCATCTCGTTGTTTTGGAATCGAGCACATACCCAGGCACCACAGATACCGAGCTATGTCAGGTTCTCGAGACCTCTGGTTTGATGGCAAATAAAGATTTTTTTCTTGCCTATTCGCCAGAGCGTGAGGATCCAGGCAACAAGGATTATTCGACCCGCAAAATTCCGAAGCTGGTCGCCGCGGACACGCCCGAGGCGCTGGAGCGGGCGCTCGCTCTGTATCAGGGGGCGATTGAAGATATCGTGCCGATGAACAGCACGCGGGCGGCCGAGGCGGCAAAGCTTACCGAAAATATTTTTCGGGCCGTTAATATCGCGCTGGTCAATGAGCTCAAAATTACATTCGATAAAATGGGTATTAATATCTGGGAAGTGATCGATGCGGCGGCGACCAAGCCGTTCGGCTATATGCCATTTTATCCGGGTGCCGGCTGGGGCGGTCATTGTATTCCAGTCGATCCATTCTATCTGGCATGGAAAGCGCGCGAATGCGGTGTTGAGACAAAATTTATCGACCTTGCTGGTGAGATCAACCGCAATATGCCCAATTATGTGCTGCAGCGCCTGACGGACCGTTTACAAGCTGATGGAAAAACTTTGGAAGGCTTCAAAATCCTGATATTAGGTGTGGCCTATAAAAAGAATATTGATGATGTGCGGGAGAGCCCAGCTTTGGTGTTGATGGATCTGCTGGCGTCGAAAGGTGTTGCTTTTGACTATCATGACCCGATGATCCCTAAAATTCCTGATTTACATGGTCACGAAGCGATACAGGGCATGGAATCGGTGGCATTAGATGCGGTGACGCTGGCAAAATATGATTGCGCCCTGATTGTCACGGATCATGATAGTGTCGATTATCAGTTTGTAGCAAAGCATGCGCCCTTGGTCGTCGATACACGCAACGCTATGAAAGATATTGAGGATAGACGAAATATCGTGATGGCTTGACGCTTCATCCTCGGAAAATTTCTGACGGAGGTATCTGGGTGAGTTCTGGCAAAATCTTGGTGACAGGTGGCTGTGGTTTTATCGGGAGTAATTTCATCCGTCTGATGAACGACCAGGGCGATGTTGGGATCATCAATCTCGACAAGTTGACTTATGCAGGTAACCCCAACAATTTGGAGGGGTTGGTTGTTGGCGCCGGCTATGAATTTGTTCATGGTAGCATTTGCGACTCCGATCTTATTCTCTCGCTTTTGCAACAAAACGAAATCGTCTCCGTTGTAAATTTTGCTGCCGAAAGTCACGTGGATAGATCTATTCGATCTCCCGAGCCTTTTTTTGAGACCAATGTCACAGGCACCCTTCGCCTCTTGGAGGCGTGCCGCATGTATTGGGACCAGCTCGCTGGTGATCAGAAGCGTAATTTCAGGTTTCTACATATATCAACGGATGAGGTTTATGGGACACTCGAACCCAACGCACCAGCATTTAGCGAAGAGACACCTTATCAGCCCAATAGCCCATATGCGGCATCCAAGGCGGCCTCTGATCACATTGTGCGCGCCTATCACGAGACATACGGATTTCCAGTGCTGTCGGTTAATTGTTCGAATAATTACGGGCCGTACCAGTTTCCCGAAAAACTCATCCCTCTGACGATCCATAATGCGCTGGCGGGCCAGAAGCTCCCTATTTATGGCGACGGCCAGCAGATCCGCGACTGGCTCTTTGTCGAAGATCACTGTGATGCCATTAGACTGGTTTTGCAGTCAGGCCGGATTGGGCAGAGCTATAATGTTGGTGGGCGCAATGAGGTTGCTAATATTGATGTTGTTCACGCGATCTGCGACATATTGGAAAATCGTCGTCCCCACTCTGACGGAGGATATAAATCTCTGATTTCTTTTGTTGCCGATCGCCCTGGGCATGATCGGCGATATGCCATTAATTGTGATAAAATCGTTGCGGAATTGGGCTGGGCGCCGCGCGAGAGTTTTGAAACGGGTTTGGCAAAAACGGTCGACTGGTATCTGGCCAATACAACATGGGTGAAGGATGTGGTATCGGGTGATTATCAAAATTGGGTGAGAGAACATTATGGCGACTGACGACACAAAATGGCGTGGTATTATTCTCGCGGGTGGTGCGGGAAGCCGCCTGACGCCTGCGACTGAAATCATGTCCAAACAACTTTTGCCGATTTACGACAAGCCGATGATTTACTACCCGCTATCGACTTTGATGCTGGCGGGGGTCAGAGAAATATTGATCATTTCGACCCCCCAGCATCTACCTTTATACCAGAGCTTACTAGGTGGTGGCGGCGATTGGGGGTTGAGTTTGTCTTATGCCGTTCAAGATAACCCCGGTGGTTTGGCTCAAGCGCTGACGATAGGCGAGGATTTCTTGGATGGTCACAATTGCGTGCTGATATTGGGCGATAATATTTTTCATGGATCGGGTTTGACGGAGGCCATGCTGGCTGCGCGAAATAATCCCATGGGGGCAAGTATTTTCGCATATCGTGTTGCAGATCCCAGAGCCTATGGCGTCGTTGAGTTTGACCAAAATCTGAAGGCCATATCGATCGAAGAAAAGCCAAGCGTACCGAGAAGCCATTATGCGGTGACGGGGCTGTATTTTTATGATCAGACCGCCAGCCAACGCGCGCGCGCGCTCAAGCCATCGTCGCGCGGCGAGCTCGAGATCACGGATCTAAATCGAAGCTATTTGGTTGACGGGCACTTGCAAGTACGAATCATGGGACGCGGTACCGCTTGGCTCGATACAGGGACGCATGACGATCTATTAGAGGCGGCTAACTATGTGCGGATGATAGAGCGTCGCCAAGGATTAAGAATTTCTTGTCCCGAGGAAATTGCTTTACGAATGCAGTTTATTAGTACCAAAGAATTTGCGTCTATCGTCGAACGCATGCCACTGTCGAGCTATTCGAGCTATTTACGTGGTATTTTGCAACAATAGTGTCGCGTAAGAGCGGCTAGGTGTCTCGGCTGGTTTTCATTATCAGGAAATCGGGTTATGAACTACAGAACCACTGTCATAATGGAAGAGTGTCGTGAAGCAAATATTAATTGATAATGGGCAAATCACCGTCGAGGAAACGCCCGCGCCGACACCTCAAGCTGGTATGGTTCTGGTTCGCGTGGCTGCTTCCTGTATTTCACCAGGCACTGAGATGTCGGGTGTTAAGTCGTCGGGAATGTCTTTATATCGTCGAGCTTTGAAACAACCTCATAATGTCCGGCGCGTTCTTAACATGGCTCGCGTACAAGGCATCCGATCTACTTATCATCAAGTTAAAGCAAAGCTCTCAGGGGGTGCGGCGACGGGTTATTCCGCCATGGGTGTAATTGAAGCGATGGGAGATGATGTCGTCGGTTTTCGTGTCGGTGATCGCGTGGCGTGTGCGGGCGCGGGTTATGCTAATCACGCTGAAAAGATTTTAGTGCCCGTGAATTTGGTGGCCGCAGTGCCGCAGGCTGTAAGCGACGGGGACGCCGCCACTGTGACTTTAGGAGCGATCGCTTTGCAAGGTGTTCGCCGAGCGCAGGCCAACATGGGAGAGCGCGTTCTTGTTATTGGTCTTGGTTTGCTCGGGCAATTAACATGCCGTCTCTTGGCGGCACAAGGGTGTGTTCCACTGGCTGTCGACATTGATCCCGCGCGTCTGGCGCAATGTGATGTAGGCGAAAAAATTGATAGTGGCTCCGATGATCTTGTCGACCGTGTGATGGCTTTGACGCAAGGCTTGGGAGCCGACAGCGTGATCATTACAGCAAGCGGCGGGTCGGCCGATCTTATCAATACAGCGATGCGAGCAACGCGCAAAAAAGGGCGCGTAGTATTGGTTGGTGATGTTCCGATTAATATTGATCGGGCCGAAATGTATGAAAAAGAACTCGATTTCTTAATTTCAACATCTTACGGACCAGGACGCTATGATCAAAATTACGAAGAGAATGGCTTTGATTATCCGCCGGCTTACGTGCGTTGGACCGAGAACCGCAACATGCAAGCCTATCTAGAAATGCTGGCGCGTGGCACGGTTTCGCTTACCTCTGTGTTAAGGACGGAATTTCCGATTGATGATGCGAGAGAAGCTTACGCGTCGATTGGGCCGTCGGCAACTTATGCAGTGCTCCGCTACGATGCTTCAGCACCATCGGCAGAGAGGACTACAGTCCTGGCGTCTCGCAATAAACTCCCGGGGCGTATTGGCGTCGGGCTGGTTGGGGCTTCGGGTTTTGCGCAAGGTGTGCATTTACCCAATCTTGCGCGTCTGGGGGAAGACTTTGAGATCAGAGCAGTTGTCAGTCGCTCGGGTGCGAAGGCGCGCGCTGTGGCTAAGCAATATAATGCGCAAATTTGTGGCACTGATTACCAGGATGTTTTAACCGATCCCGATATTGATCTGGTTTTGATCGCCACCCGACATGATTTGCATGGCGAGATGGTTTTGCAGGCACTGGCAGCTGGCAAGCATGTGTTTGTTGAAAAGCCCCTAACGCTTAATCTTGAAGACTTGAACGCAATAGATGCGTTTTATGCCCAAAATCCAGACGGGCCGATTTTATGCGTTGGCTATAATCGGCGATTTTCTCCCGTTATACAAAAATGTCGGGAGTGGTTGGCGGGGCGCTCGCATCCGGTGATGATAAATTATCAGATGAATGCTGGTTATTTGCCAGCCGATCATTGGGTTTTCGCACATGACGGCGGTGGGCGAAATCTAGGCGAAGCCTGTCACATTTATGATGTGTTCAATTATTTTCTTGG
Source organism: Rhodobiaceae bacterium (assembly GCA_038147995.1). Lineage (GTDB taxonomy): Bacteria > Pseudomonadota > Alphaproteobacteria > RS24 > RS24 > JAYODZ01. The sequence goes on from JAYQUO010000028.1 coordinate 5,682, forward strand.
CGCGACACCGTGTCTTGATGTGGCGGTGTCTGCTATTCGTCCGCAGGCGGGTAAATGGCAGGCACAAGATAATTTCGTTGCCAGCTTGACCTATCAAGATGGTAGCGTTTGTACTTTGACCTATACCTCCCTCGGTCACGCGCGCTTTCCTAAAGAGACAATGACAATTTTTTCAGGGGATGCCGTCATCGAGATGCGGGATTACGCGTCCGCCCAGCGGGTTGGAGGCGGGCGTGCGAAGTCACATAAAGGGCTGCAGGATAAAGGGCATGTAGCGGAGTTGAAAGCTCTAGCTAGCGCTCTTCGTGACGGCGTCTGGCCAATTACTTGGCAGGATCTTCGGCAGACCAGCGAAATATCTTTTCGCGTCGAAGAAAAAATAAAGGGATTATAGGCCTCGATGTGCGGCATAGCCGGTCTCGTCAGCTTTGGCTCACGCCACCAGTGGCAGGCCGCACATATTCGGCCTATGATCGACGCAATTTCTCATCGGGGGCCCGACGGGGAAGGTGTTTGGATTTCTCCAGATGCTCAGATCGCTCTCGGGCATAGACGACTTTCAATCATTGATCTCAGTGCTGAAGCTGATCAGCCTATGGCACTTAAGGACCAGTCGCTCGTCGTTAGCTTTAATGGTGAAATCTATAATCATATGGTGTTGCGCGCTGAGCTCGAGGCTTTGGGCCATCCTTTCCATAGCTCCCACTCGGATACCGAGGTTCTGCTTCATGGGTTTCGTCAATGGGGAATGCGTGGTTTGCTCGAGCGGCTGGAGGGCGATTATGGTTTCGCCCTATGGGATCTAAATGAGGGCGCGATATTTCTGGCGCGCGATCGTATTGGGGTGAAACCAGTCTATTTTTCTCCAATTGATGGCGGTTTCATATTTGCCTCTGAAATAAAAGCAATTCTGGCCGCGCATGTGGCGCCGCAGCGCGATATTGATCCGATAGCCATGCGTCATTATTTAAGCTTCCTTACAACGCCAGCACCCCTGACGATGTTCAAGGGGATCTATAAGCTTCCCGCGGGATATATGATGCGCATTGATTGCGCGGGTAGAATGCAAGCCGAGGCCTATTGGGAGGCGCGCCCTGGTTTGAGCGGCGTATCCGATCCACGGCGTTTGCCAGAAACGGAAATTGTTGGTGAAACGCGAAAGCGATTGCGTGCGGCAATTGAAAAGCGCATGGTTTCAGACGTTCCGATGGGAGTGTTTCTCTCGGGTGGAATAGACTCGTCAACCAATGTGGCCTTGATGTCTGAGTTCAGCGCCCAACCAGTAAATAGTTTTTCTGTCGGGTTTAAAGATTTTACTCATCTCAATGAATTGCAGTATGCCCAACAGGTTGCCAATCACTTTGGGACTAAGCATCATGAAATTTTGATCGATGCCAGTGATATGAGGCGCTATCTCGCAGATATGGTGATTTCGCAAGAAGAGCCGATTGCCGACTGGGTCTGTGTGCCTCTTTACTTTGTCTCAAAATTAGCTCGCGATAATGGCATGCATGTTGTGCAAGTGGGTGAAGGAGCAGACGAGCAATTTTCAGGCTATGCGAGCTACATGGCTTATTTAAAAATATATCAGAAATATCTCGGGATGGTGAATGCAATGCCCCGCGCGCTTCGCAACGGTTTGCACCACGCCGTGGCCGGGCTGTTTACCCTGCGCCCCGCCTTGCACCCGCAATTAGAGGTCCTGGGGCGCGCCTTAAAAGGTCGCGGCTTATTTTGGAGCGGGGCGCATGCCTTTGGGGATTTGATGCGGCGGCAAATTTTGTCTCCGAGCATGCCAACCGCAACAGGTTATAAAGAAGTTATCGCAATGGGTCTGATGGATGAAAGTCTGACATGCGATGATAGTTTTGCTTATGTCGAGGCTCAGGATCAGGCGCTGCTCACAAATTACCCTGATGCCGACATTCTGACCCAGATGGTTTATAAAGAATTTAAGTTGCGCTTGCCGGAACTGCTGTTGATGCGGGTGGATAAAATCACCATGTCCGTGTCGCTGGAAGCTCGCGTTCCTTTTCTCGATCATGATCTGGTGTCTTACACAATGGATTTTTCGATGCAGCAAAAGGTTCCAGAAGGTGCCGCTAAGCATCTCCTCAAACAAGCCGTCAGAGGACTTATTCCCGATGCTATTATTGACAGACCCAAAATGGGATTCGGTGCGCCCATGAGCGATTGGCTCAAAGGTGACTTCGGCATGCAAGCCGAGATGCAGATGCTAAAATCGGCTATGGTCAAGCGCGCCTTTTTTGATATGGATGCCATTAAGCATATGTTCGCTCGTCACCGCCGTGGCACGGCTGACCATAGTTTACATCTATGGACTTTGTATAATTTGCACGTTTGGTATGATCACTGGATTGACCCAGATCGGGGAATAGTTTGATACAGCTTGCTTATCGTATCCCGCGGATTTTGCTGCAGAAGGGACCAGCTTATGTTTTGCGGCGTTTAGGCGAGGAGCTTTTCAAGGCCGCGGATCGCTGGACGGGGCCACTGAGGCGGCGGGCAGTTCATCGCCGCATCGCTAAGTCAGATATTTTTGATATGTGGGCGCGTTTGTCAGGGGCGTCCTATTTATGTACCAGCGATAAAAATATTTTCGATGACACTGAGGTGGCTGACGTATTGTTGCGGGCCGAGCGAGCGCTCCACCGCGAAATAAATATACTTGGATCTGGCCCTGTTCATTTGCATGACCCTGTCGACTGGCATCGCGACTTTGTTGTCGGCAAATCATGGCCGTGTGATTACCACCGTTCGATTGACTATGTGAATGCGGGACAAGTTTCTGACGTTAAGCGTGTTTGGGAGTTGTCGCGTCTGCAGTGGGCTATGCCTTTAGGTCAGGCTTATTTTTTAACCCAAGATGATCGCTTCGCTGGCGATTTTGCTCGGCTTATACGAGACTGGGACAGCGCAAACCCGACTGGTTACGGCGTTAATTGGGCATGCACCATGGAACCCGCCATTCGCGTGGCTAATTTGATCACATCTTTTGCTTTATGTGCCGAAGCACCGTCCTGGCAGGATCCGGACTTTCAGCGCCTGTTTGTGAGGTTGATTTATGATCATGCGGATTTTATCGCGCATCATCTAGAGCGAGGCGACATTAACGGAAATCATTATACAGCCAATGCTGCAGGTCTCGTTTTTGCAGGATTATTTCTGCAATCTCTTGATCTAGATAATGGCTTCGTCAAGCTTGGCCAGTCTATTTTGACCGAAGAGATCGAGTTGCAAGTTCTTGATGATGGTGTCGATTTCGAAGCTGCTCTGTCCTATCACCGATTGGTGTGGGAGTTGTTTTGTTATGCGGCTCTGTTTCTAGAGCGACGAGGGTACCCCATCGAGCCTGCTTATCGCGATCGCCTCATAGCAATGGCAGGTTTTTCTCGATCCTACTCTATGCCACGAACGGGTTATGCCCCGCTCATCGGAGACAATGACGACGGACGTTTTTTGGCGATGGGTGGTCAGGATCTACACGATCATCGATATCTCGTAACGCTTACGGCAACAGCTTTCGGGCTATCGGACCTCAACTTCGACTGTGGAACGGGCATTCAGGAATTAAAGTGGCTTTTGGGGACAACAGGCGCTGCGCACGACGCGCACCGATCCACGGCATCGACAGATTGCCCCTGCGTCCATGCCTTTGCCGAAAGCGGCTTTTATATCCTGCGGCATCACGAGAGTTATGTCTTCATCGATAGTGGTCCCGTTGGGTTGGCAGGGCGTGGCGGGCATGGGCATAGTGATTTGCTGTCTTTTGACTTGGTGCTGGCCGGGCAAAGCCTGATCGCCGATAGCGGATCTTATGTCTACACGTCGGACTTTGGAGCGCGCCATGAGTTTCGAGCGACCGCTGCACATAACACGCCGCAGGTTGATGGTGCCGAAATTTTCTCTCCCGTGGGTTTTGCTGACTTATGGACGTTGGACGGGCGCGTAAATATTTCGCCACCGCGCCACGGCGCTGATGAGACGTCGGCATGGTTTGAAGCGGGGCATGATGCTTTTGCGAAATTGCCTGATCCCGTTCACATTCAGCGTCGTCTGAGCTTGTCAGGAAATGCAACCAGCTTCTCTGTGGTTGACCGGTTTGTCACCGCCGGAGAACATTCTTATGTTAGCCGGTTTCATTTAGCCCCAGATGTGTCTGTGGGGTTTGAGGAGAATGGTCGAATTAAAATCAAAGTGGGAGATATCGAGGTTTTCGGGACTTTCCCCCATGAAGACTGGCAGCTGGATATCAAAAATACATATATTTCCGAGGCCTATGGTGTTCGTCGCTCGCGACCGTGTTTGGTATTCTCGCGGCGGGGCTTGGCGCGAGACTTTCACCTTAATCTACAGGTTGCGTCATGCCTGTGAGGAGCTTGTCGACAACCCCCTTAACCGCGCGCGAGGCACTGTCGGTGACGGAGGAACTAGGGCTTGACGACATCGATTATCAAGAGGATATGCAATCCTTGCGGGGCTTGGGGGTGCTGCGTATGCTTCGCTATATCCGGGGATGGAGGCGAGATCCTTTGGTATTGGTCAGCCGGAATGATGCAGATATCGGTTTTGTCTCGGCTATGGTCGTGATCGCTCTTTTATCGAGCGCCAGCGACGTTTCTCAGCTTGATCTCGCGAAGCAAAAACGGCGGCAGCTTTCGTCGTTGATGCAAATCTATTATGCGGCTTCAATGTTAGTGTTGTCGGTACTCTATGTGCTGGCCTTACCACTTTTCTGCGTGGGGCTTTGGTTCCTGTTGTGGGTTCAGCGGCAGTCGCCACCTGATAAAAAGCCGGAAGCCCTAATTTATCTAAAAACCAACTTGCTGCCAGGGACGCAAGCTGGGGGTTCGATTGGGCATGTTGCGGGCGTTCTCAATGGTTTGGGGGAGTATTTTACCCGTCGAACGCTGCTCTCTGTCGACCGCGGGCCTTTAATCGATAATAGCGTCGCGTTTCACAAGGTTCCAGCCTTGACGAATATGGCCTATCCAATGGAGCTAAATAATTTTCGATTCAACAAAGCGGTTTTGGCCGCGGGCAAGGCGGTTTTGAAGCAACAAAAAGCCCCGCATCTTATCTATCAACGGCTGTCGTTGGGTAATTTTGCCGGAGCATTGTTGTCACGTTGGAGTAAAAGTTATTTTGTTCTCGAGTATAATGGGTCGGAAGCGTGGATAGCGACCCATTGGGGAGGCGGCTTGCGCTTCTCGCGTTTAGCGTTTTGGGCTGAGCGCGCCAGCTTGCGTCACGCCCATAAAATTGTAACGGTTTCAGATGTGTTGAAGCAACAGCTCCTCGATAAAGGGGTGGAAGACGATCGGATTATTGTCTATCCCAACTGCATAGACCCCGAAACATTCGATCCATCGAAGCGGGCCTCAGATAGGGATGAGGTGCGTCAACGCCTTGGCATTGCGCAAGACGCAACGGTCGTTTCGTTCATTGGCACTTTCGGAGCATGGCACGGGGTTCCAGAGATGACGCAAGCTATTAAATCCATATGTGCGCAAGAAGATGTCGCCAAACATGTAAAATTTCTGATGGTTGGAGATGGTGTTGCCTTGAAGGGTTTAAGGTCTGCATTGGTCGACGAAATAAATCAAGGGCGCGTCATCTTAACGGGCCTGGTGCCGCAAGATGAAGCTCCGCTGTATTTAGCCGCAAGTGATATTTGCCTGTCGCCGCAAAATGTTCCAGGAAATACGTCAGATCGCTTCATTGGCAGTCCGACCAAAATTTTTGAATATATGGCAATGGGGAAGGCCATAGTGGCGTCTGACCTAGACCAAATGGGAGAGGTTTTGCGCCCCGCTTATGTTGTGCGTGGCGGTCAAGTGGAGGCTGAAAATACCCGTCAGGCCGATGACGCCTGTGCGATACTCTTTACCCCGGGTGATTTTGATGGTTTGCGTCTCGCCATTTTGCGATTTCTGCAAGACAAAAAGCTTCGAGCAATTATGGGGCAGAATGCGCGCGCTGTTGCTTTGGCTCGTTTTTGCTGGTCTCATCATGTTGACGCAATTATGAACGGTATAGTTGCGCGTGATAATGGGGCGTAAGGAAATGCCGTTTAGGCCTAATCAGATGGGGCGGGAAGAGAGCAGATGAGCGCAACATTAGGGCTTTATTTGCGAACCATCCAGTTTTTGCGACCACGTCAAATTTTCTTTCGTTTCTGGCGTCACGTGTCTCGGCGTTATCGCCCACCGTATCGGCGCGACAGACCAACCTGTCGAGAGCCCCATAAAATCATGATTGCTGGGCCGCTAGAAGCTGCCAAACTCACTGGGCCAGATCATTTTGAAATTCATGGATTTAAAATTCGCATTCGGGAGACGAGCTGGCGCCCATCGGCGGTCAGCGATTTGGCGCAATACCACTTGCATTATTTTTCTGACCTGAATTGCTCTGGCGAGACTGCCGTGGAGCAGTGGGCATCCGATCTCATTGATCATTGGTGTAACAATTTTATGTTGCCTGAATTCCCCGCCTGGGACCCATATCCGCTCTCCTTACGCAGTGTAAATTGGATAAAGTGGGTTTTGCGCGGACATGATTTGAGTGATCATGCTTTATCTGCATTATACAGACAGGGACAGTTTCTGAGGCGAAATCTCGAGTGGCATCTCGACGGCAATCATCTTTTGGTGAACGCCAAGGCGTTGGTCTTTCTTGGCCTATTCTTTTCGGGCGAAGAGGCGGACGGTTGGCTGGTAATGGGGCAAAAGATGCTCGCAGAGTTGCTGGCAGAACAGGTTTGCGCCGATGGCGGGCATTTTGAGCGCAGCCCCGCCTATCACGCACTAATACTGATTGATCTCCTCGATTTAAAAAATATTGAATCTGTCTACCAAAAAGACCTCAAGTTGTCGTTGAACACGAAGATTGAAGCGATGGCGGTATGGCTGGATGCTCTGACACATCCTGATGGTAGCCTGGCCCATTTTAACGACACTGTTTCTGGTATGGTTTGCTCCCGCGAGGAAATTGCTGCTTATCGGGAGCGGTTAAATATTCCCTTGCACCTGAGCGGCGAGGATCGGTTGTTCTCTGAAACGCAGTTTGCGCGGGCTAACCGCGGGCCAGCGGCTTTGTTGATTGATTTCGGTGGGCCAGCGCCTGATCATATTCCGGGGCATGCGCATGCCGAGAGCCTGTCATTTGAATTGTCTCTTCATGGCGAGCCGTTCATTCGCAATTGCGGTATATCAACATATCAACGCGGAGAGCAGCGACAGCTAGAAAGAGGCACGGCGGCTCATAATACCCTGTGCTTCGGCGGTTACGATTCCTCTGAGGTCTGGGCAAGTTTTCGGGTTGGTGCCCGGGCCCGCGGCTATCTGCATGAGGTGGAGCTTGATCAAGAGGCGTTTTTGCTCAAAGCTTCGCATGACGGGTATCGCCGCTTGGCGCCCGAGGCGGAGCATTTCAGAGCTTTTATTTTGAAGCGTGACGGCCTTATTATCCGGGACGAAATTGGCGGCGCGCAAGAGAAAAACTTATATTTTCATTTCTCGCCGGATATTAAGCTCGATTTTGATGCTGAAAAGGTTGTTTGTTGGCGACGAGAGCGACCTATCGCTCAGATTAGTAGTTTCGGCGCTCGGGTGTCGGCTATTGATAGTTTTTCATGCTTGGGATATGAGAACAGAGATCGTAGTTCGTCGGTATGCGTAACTATCGACAGTAACCATTGTTTGACCGAAGTCTCTTGGGCCTAAATGCACATACTCGTTTTTACCGATAATTTTTATCCAGAGCGAAATGCGCCCGCAGCGCGCTGTTACGACCATGCGCGACGTTGGGTCAAGGCGGGGCACGAGGTAACGGTTATTACGGGAGCGCCGAATGCGCCTCGGGGAGAGGTTTTTGCTGGCTATCGTAACAAACTATATCAGCGAGAAGTGATTAATGGCGTCAATGTCGTGCGCGTGTGGACATTTATCACCGCCAATGAAGGGTGGTTTTTGCGGTCTCTTGACTATTTAAGCTATTTTCTGGCGGCTTTTATAGCTTCTTTTAGCGTTCGGCGGGTTGATATTATTTTGGGCACGACACCGCATTTGCTGACGCCACTCACGGCCATGTTGAGTTCTTTTTTTCGTCGTGTTCCTTGGGTTATGGAATTGCGCGATATCTGGCCAGCATCATTGGCAGCGGTAGGCTTCCAAAAATTTAGACCGTTGATTGGTGCTTTGCGGCTACTCGAACGGTTGCTTTACAAGAGTGCTGATAGAATTATTTATGTTTCTCAAGGGTTTGAGAGTTATCTCGAAAACTTAAATGTCAAAAAAGAGAAGCTGGTCTTTGTGCCGAATGGCGTCGACCTCGATTTATTTACCGAGCCAAGCGAGCAGAGGCGGTCTTTCAGTGGGGAGCGCATTGTCGGCTATTTTGGGACGATTGGATTGTCCCATGGACTTGACGTTGTTCTGGCGGCGGCCCAAAGCGCCAATCTACAGGCGAATACGCGCTTTATTTTATGTGGCGATGGCGCCGAACGTAGTCTGATAAAAAAGGTTAAAGAGACCAAAAAAATATCTAATATAGATATTTTAGAATCTGTTCCTCGATCAGAAATGCCGGCGCTAATGGCGCAATGTGACGCCTTACTGGTGCATTTGCGCCCGCACCCCGTCTTCGACATGGTCATTCCTTCGAAACTTTTTGATGCCGCAGCGATGGGAAAACCTGTACTGGCTGGGCTTTCTGGTGTTGCCGCTGACTTAGTTCAGGATAACGATTTTGGTGTTGTTTTTCAGCAGGATAATGCGCTTGCCCTAGTGGATGCATGTAACAGCATACTGTCTGATGAGAGTAGGATGCGTCGCCTCGGACAAAATGGCAGGGAATTTGCCCAAAAATATAGCCGCGATCGTTTGGCCGACGATGTGATACTATGTCTTTTTGATGTTTTTAAAACTAGACTTCATTCTTGAAGCTTGATATGAACCAGTTAATTAAGGCGGGGCGGTTCCACTTCGCTTACTTTTTTACGATTTTAAGTCCAGACTTCTGCCTTGAGGGGTGATTTCGAGAGCTTCAAAAAGGAATTGTTTGGGTCTGATATTATCTGGGAGGAAACTTTGACTGGCATGCAGGTCACTATAGTTGGATTGGGGTATATTGGCCTACCAACAGCGGCTGTCGCCGCTCGGTCGGGTTTTCAGGTGTATGGCGTCGACGTTAATACAGCGCTTATCGACGAAATATCCTCTGCAACAGTGCAATTTGAAGAAGATGGTCTAGAGGACCTTATCAATCAACAGGTTACGGAGGGCCGGTTGACTGCAGGCATATCGCCGCAACCCTCCGATGTTTTCGTGATTTGTGTTCCAACACCTTTTAAATCCGAGAGCGGAGGACAAGAAATACCAGAACCTGACCTCTCTTATGTCCGGCAGGCGACTGAAGCCCTTTTACCTGTTTTGCAGGCGGGGAACCTCGTTATTATAGAGTCAACTTCACCCGTTGGCACGACCCGCATGGTATCCGAAATTGTGGCTACTGCTGGAATTGATGGCGTTCTATTTGCCTATTGCCCAGAGCGCATACTACCCGGAAACACAGTCTATGAACTGGAGCACAATGACCGCATTATTGGCGGTTTAACCCACGACGCAGCGGCCAAGGCAATGGCGTTTTATGGTAAATTCGTTCGCGGGGACTTGCTTGAAACCTCAGCTGAGGTAGCTGAGATGTGTAAGCTAGCGGAAAATAGCTTCCGAGACATTAATATAGCTTTTGCCAATGAGTTGTCGCTCCTTGCGGCCGAGCATGGATTGCCTGTTGCCGAAGTAATTGAATTGGCCAATCGCCACCCACGCGTTAATATTCTCCAACCAGGCGTTGGTGTTGGGGGGCATTGTATTGCGGTTGATCCTTGGTTTCTCGTTGCGGCGTCTCCTGACACAGCGAAGCTTATTCAAACCGCGCGGCAGGTTAATGACAATAAGCCTGATTGGGTCGTCAATTTTATTTCTGTTCAACATAAAGCTGTGTCTGCTGAGCTCGGTCGGCCAGCGAAAGTGGCCTGTTTGGGATTGAGTTACAAGCCCGATATCGATGATTTTAGAGAGTCACCCGCGCTGAAAGTGGCTCGTCGTCTTATCGCGCAAAATATTCCAGTTGTTGCTGTTGAGCCCAATTCGGATCATATTGACGGTATTGACTTGCTCTCGCTTGAAGAGGCTCTTTCGACAGCAGATCTATTTGTAGCTCTGGTCGGTCATAAGCAGTTTCGTGAGCTTTCCTGTCTCGAAGAGCTGCGGAAGCATTCGTTTATCGATTTTGCAAATATTATATAGGGCGATCGGCAGAAAATATGAAACAATTACTGGGAACCTCGCAAGGTGTTGCAATGGCGCGAATGCCTCGTCCAGCAGTCGAACCGGGTTGCATTCTCGTTAAGACAGCTTTTTCGCTGGTGAGTGCCGGCACCGAACTGGCATCCCTTCGGCCATCAGATGAAGACCCCAATTTAAGTAAGATTGAGCGTATCGAAGAAATTTCTGATCGTGCGCGGCATTATTTCCGTGCCTCTTTGCACGACCCGCGAAAAGCCGCACAAAGGTTGATGGCGATAGCCAAAAATCAGATCAACACTTTCGTACCCGAGTCCACTGTCGCCTTAGCTAAATCCAAGCAAGTGGGTTCACTGCAATGGCGTTCCGAGTCTGGTGCTGAATTCGATGCGATAGGCGATAACAGGGTCAGGGTGAAATCGAATGGGGCGGCTAGTGCTTACCAGTTGGTCAGCGAAGATGTCGATGCTCTAGATTATGGTGTGGTAGAGGTTAGTTTTGTTGGTCAACTGAAGCAGGGGAATATAGGCTTCGGTGTTTTAGATGTGGAGCGACAAATTTGGATTGGCCAGTTTGAGGTTTTGGAAGGTTCTGTCGGCGAGCGTTTGATTGTCGACTTGCCAGATACCACGAGGCGATTTGCTCTGATTTTCTATAATGATGGCGAGGGGCGCCATGTTGAGTTAGAGATGACGTCGCCACAATTGCTTTTGAAGTCCAAACCCCTTGATGGCATGCCTGCCAATGATATGACCGCGCAAGGGTGGGGCCTTGGCTATTCCGCCTCTGGCGTGGTTGTCGGCGTCGGCGATGGTGTCGACGGCTTCGCAATCGGCGATCGCGTCGCGTGCGGCGGTGCTGGGCAAGCCAATCATGCTGAGTACATTGTCGTCCGGCAAAATTTGGCGGTCAAAATACCCGATAATGTGTCGCTCGAAGTCGGCGCGATGACAACAGTGGGTAGTATCGCAATGCAAGGTGTTCGCCGTGCTTCGCCACAAATTGGCGAAGTCTTTTTAGTGCAAGGCCTTGGCTTGATTGGCATGCTGACGTGTCAGATTTTGAAAGCCGCAGGGGCGCATGTCATCGGTTTTGACTTGGATCCGTCGCGTGTTGAAAAAGCGATCAACTTTGGCGCTGTTAATGCAACAACCGACGAGGCTGAATTAAGAGAGTTTATAGATCGTGCAACGGCGGGCCATGGTGTTGATGCGGCGGTGATAACGGCATCGGGTAAGAGCAATGCAATCATAAATCTGGCGATGAAGTCGACCCGTCGCAAGGGTCGGGTCGTTATTGTTGGTGATGTCGGTTTGACGCCCGAGCGCGCTGATTTTTATAAAAAGGAAATTGATCTTTTAATGTCCTCGTCCTATGGACCTGGTCGATATGATCCGCTTTACGAAAACGAGGGTGCCGATTATCCCTACGCCTATGTGCGGTGGACAATGAACCGAAATATGGCGTCTTTTCTTGATTTGGCACATCGCGAATTGACCGATCCGCAACGCGCCATTGAGCGCGTGGCCGACTTCGATGAAGCACCGCAGGCTTATAAAGATATGCTTGATCAATCGACGTCACCGCCGCTTGGTCTTTTGTTACGATATGCCGAAAGCAATAATGACGACAATTTAGAAGCTATTTCGTTGCGTGGCGCCCGAGCTTTGCCGCAAAGCGGCGTGAATTACGCCTTGGTTGGTGTTGGCGCCTTTGGGACGAGTATGATCGTTCCTGCGCTGGAGAAATGTTCGGGTGCTTTTAACCTAGCGGCAGTTGTTTCTCGCGACGCCGTGCGAGGGGGTAATTATGCGCGATCGATGCGGGTTGAGAAACTGGCATCATCGATCGATGCTGTTCTGACGGATGAAAATCTTGATATGGTTGCAATTACCACGCGCCACCATGAGCATGCCGATGCGGTGGTTAAAGCACTTAAAGCTGGTAAAATTGTCTATGTTGAAAAGCCACTAGCTGTGACGTGGGAACAACTCGATGCCGTGAAGGCAGCGACGGAGATGGTTGAGGCGCCTCGGCTGATGATTGGGTTTAACCGTCGATTTGCGCCAGCTATGGAGACTCTAGCCGATAAGCTGAGCAACCGCAAAGCGCCCCTCGTTATGAGTTATCGCATGAATGCAGGTTATATTGACCCGGCGCACTGGATCCAAACGGCCGAGGGTGGCGGGAGGAATATTGGCGAAGCCTGTCACATTTATGACGTCTTTCGGTTTCTCGCAGGCGCGCCCGTGGTTGAGATTAACGCATCTGGGGCAACCGACGCTGCGGGTAAATATTTGTCGAATGATAATTTCGTCGCGACGTTAAAATATGACGACGGCAGTGTTGCGACCCTGCAATATACAGCTATGGGGCCGAAAACCGTGGGCAAGGAGCGCCTTGAGGTTTTCTCCAATGGTGAGCTCCTGTGCCTCGATGATTACAGTCGACTGTCAGCACTTTATGAGAATAAGATTTTATGGGACGGTAAAGTCGATAAGGGGCATGCGACCCAGATGCAACGCTTTGCTGATGCTTTGCGTGAGGCAGTCGATTTGCCGATCAGGCTTGAGGATATTTTTGAGGTCTCAGCTACGGCCTTGCAAGTTGAAGATATGTTGCGAGGTCAGATTTAAAATGGCAGTACGAGGTTTTTTCTGGTTTCCCGAAACGGGGTCTTATGCTCTATCTACTCTTGATATAGATCTCACGTCCTTTACGGAACGCCATGCAATCAAACTCGATTTGTCGAATATGATGGCGCAGTCGCTCGAAGGGCTTATGCCCTCCAACGTTGAAGTGGGCGAAGCGTCGCACATATTTATCGTTTTGCCCAATGGATGGGTTTCAAGATTCGTTATGAAAACGCTGCAACGTCTCAAAAATTCTCATCAGTGCTATTTGTATTGGCCCGAAGAAGGTGCCTTGGAAAAAGTTGACGACTTGCATTTTAACAGCCTACGTCGTCTGCAAATTTTTCAGCGTTGTCGATCGGCATTGAAAACCAGCAAAAAACTTTTCAATAAGATCACTCAGTTTTTGACCCAATCAGTTCGGCTACTTACAGAGATAATGCATGCGATTTTAGTGAGCTCGCGAGATTTATTGGTTGCTCTGCTCATATTGCCCATTTGGGCAACGGTAGAATTTTTTGGCCGAGTGGTCTCTCTGCCACGAAGGCACTTATCCAGTCTGCTATCGAATTATTTATCAATGTTGAGACATTCTCTATTGTTTAAATTCTCTATGCGCGTCTGGGTCGAAACTAAAGCATTGGTTTTTGGAATTCTGGTCTTGCCCTTGTTGCCTGTTTTTTTTGTATTCTTTATTTTCGATTTAATCGTGTCTATTCCGCGGAGATATGCCAACAAAATATTTTCGATATATTCAGCTAAATTATGGGCGCATAAACATACTGTCGATAATTTAAAGTTCAGAGCCAAGTATGCGTTCAAAACATTTTGGGTTCCATTTTCTATTCGCTCGTATTTGTTT
>JAYQUO010000029.1:0-18002 GCA_038147995.1 Rhodobiaceae bacterium
CACTACCTTGACATGGTAGGGGTCACTGGTTCAATCCCAGTATCGCCCACCACCGGCCATATCGGCAGGCGGTTCTCGCCGACATTCCCTAAATCCTCTTGCTCTATTTCGACCACAGGCTAAGCTTTGGCAGCTTGCTTTTTAGCGCGTCGCGTGGCGCGAAAAGGGTGTAAAGGGAGGGGAGCTGGATGAAGCCAGAAGTTATCGCCGTTTTGTGCGTCTTTGTTGCCTTTTCGCTCATTGAGCTGGTGCGGACTGGGCTGTTCCATAAAAAAGACCAAGTCAAAGGCGACGGACTTGTCGAACTTGTGTCGACACTGACGCTCCTCATTTTCACGCAACCCATCATCATCGCGAGTGTGATGTATTTGGGTCATAAATTCATGCCAGAATATGAAAATGCATTAGGTCATTGGCCGGTTTTGGCGCAAATCGGCATGCTTCTGCTTTTCGACGATTTGTTGCAATATTGGTGGCATCGGCTGTCGCATGCGACGCCATGGCTCTATAAGCTGCACCGTCCGCATCATAATGCGGGTTATATGAGTGTTCGTTTGGTATATCGAAACGGCATTTTTTATTATTTGCTGATGCCATCAATTTGGGGCTCGGCCATGTTGGTCTACCTCGGCATGGGCTGGGTTTACGCTTTTTATATAGTATTCAAGCTGACCGTTATCACTGGTGCACATTGCGATTGGCAATGGGATGCGCCGCTGTACAAAATAAAAGTTTTATCGCCCGTGATGTGGCTGATTGAGCGGATTTTTTCAACGCCGTCAACGCATTCCATGCATCACGGTAAGCATAAGGCGGATGACGCGACCAATTATAAAGGGAATTACGGAAACCTCTTATTCTTTTGGGATGTTCTATTCGGAACCGCAAAAATTACACGGCAAAGACCGCCGAGCTATGGGGTGGAGAATTTGCCAGATACCAGTATTGGCGAGCAATTATTATGGCCGCTGATCAGGGGTAAGTCTGACGAAAAAGCGACGTGATCGGAAAGTGGCGGCAGGGGTTATAATGTCAGCGAAGCGGCATTAAATCAGCGCCCCATTGTCTCCATTTTCATGCAATTTGGCGCGCGATAGACAATTTCAAGTTTTCCGCCATTTGAGATCTCAAGTGCAAATTTCTGGCTATCAAAATCAATGCTCTGGGTGGCAAAGAAATCACGCAGCGGATCGGCAAAGCAGGTTTTTTCATCCGAACCGCCGACGATGGTTTGCAAGGTGCTGAAGTCAGTTTGCGATAGTTTGACCTCTTGCCCATTGAGTATGATTGTCTTTTGAGGCTCTACAGTTTCCTCGCTCTCGCCGCACGACGCCAGCGCAACAATCACTACGAAGCTGGCTAATGGGATATGAATTCCACGCATACTATACTCCCTATCAAAATAGCAATTTGAACAATGGATAGCTGACTTAGTGGTGATTTGGCTTGTGGCAAGTTTTTGTCGCATATAAGCGGTCGTGTGACGTCTTCGCAGCCATATTTTTCGTTTTTAAGATCACGGCGTTCTCAAATGAGTGAAAAGGGGGCTTCCGGCCCCTTTTTTATTTTGTCGCTTTAGCCAACCCAGATTAATCTTCAATAGGGAGCGCTCTAATGACACTAGAAACTGCTATTTTTGTTTATTTTAGCGCCGAGAAGACTGCGGCGTTGATCAAGTTTTCGCTGGCGCTGGCAGCCTTTCTTGGAGCGATGTATTTCTATCGGCGGCAAGACGCGGCGCGCGGGTTTTTTTATGTCGCGAGTTTTATTTTGCTGTCGCAAATTCTTGTTGGCGGCACGATATTTTTCCGCACCGATGCGCAGGTTGCACAGCTACTGTTAAATATGCAGAGCGATCTTCCAGCCATGGTGTCGCGTGAAATTGCGCGCATGACCCGTGTCGTCATGAGCTTTTCAACCTATCGAACGATGCAATTGATTTTTATACTGATCGGGTTGGTTATGGTCGCAATGGGTCAACGCCTGCAGTGGCGGCGAAGCTGGGGAGCTGGCCTTGGCTTTATGTCCCTTGGTGCCATGCTGTTTGGGATGGATTTGCTGGCCGCTCATCGTGCGGCGGTTTATTTGCAGGCCCTGTCTGACGCAACGCCATGAAAGACCGCAACGGGCATTTTGCGTTTTAGTTGTTTTGTGCGCCTTGTTCGACCCAAGCCACAAATAGCGCCAGCGTCGCATCGTCAAGTGCGGCTTGGCCAAGCGGCATGCGTTCTCCTGAACCGCCTACCGCAAGATGCGTGCCGCGTAATTTATGGATGAGGTAGCTGTGGGCTGGATCACCGTGCTGACGCGGGCCATATCTGGTAAGGCGAGCGCCTGCGGGCCGACCAATGAAGCATAAGCCGCCCGTGGGTGGAGCGCCATGCCGCCAGCTTCTGAACCCGTCAAATGGCAGAGCGCACATTGGCGTTTTAAAACCGGGGTCAGATGCTCCTTAAAGCTCACCTCCTCGGCGCGCAAGGCTTGGTTGCTTGCCAGCAGAACAAGTGCGGCTGCCGACAGGAGCTTTAGGACCGAGCGTCTCACCTGCTTAATCACCCCTGTAATGCACTTTTGCCCGCAATATAGCCAAAGGCAATGGCGGGGCCGATTGTGCCCCCAGCGCCAGCATAGGCTTCGCGGGTTGGGCTTGCGATGCAATTGCCTGCTCCAAAAAGCCCTGGGATTGGCTGATTGTCTTGCCCGAGAACTTGCGCCCGTGCATTGATCATAGGCCCGCCATTGGTATCGAGCGATCCAGGCCCAAGAATAATAGCAAAATAGGGGCCTTTATCTGCCAGAGGGTGCATTACCCGATTGGGGTAAGGGTTTTCCGGATAAGAGGTTCCCGTGCGCCTTTTTGAGAAAAGCAAATGCCAGTCTTTGTCATAGTCTTGTTGCCCGCGACCGAATTCGGGGTCGAAGCCCGCCTCCGCATAGCCATTAAAGGCTGCGATTGTGGTTTCGAGATTGGTTTTAAAGCGAGGGTCAAGACGCTCATTGCCGGTGCGTTCAGCAAGCGATGCCAGCCGCGCATCAAGCTTGTCAATCAGCGCCTCCCAAGTATCGCCCGCTATCAAATAGCGCGCACTGCGTGTATCCGCAGGGAGGGGGAAGGCGCCGCCAAAAGCATCCAAGCTACGATGGTCAAAAATCATATATTGCAGGTGATTGGGAAATTCTTCTGTCGTCGGATCATAGGAAAAATGCGATTTTGTGCGATCATTATAATTACGTTTTTCATTGGTCAGGCGCTTGCCGTATTTATTGACGACAATCATCGAGTCGCCCGGCAAAACAAATGCACCTCTTCCAATTGCACGATTTTCTAATGCGTCCTCAAGGACGACTTGGGTACGCCACGCCGTATGCAATCCGCCCATGCGGGCGCCAATTTGGCCAGCTAGACTGATAAAATCGCCGGTCGAACCAGACAAAGAGCAGGTTCCATAAATCCCGGGCTGGTGTGCGCTTACCAAATCGAGATTATGCGAAAAACCGCCAGTTCCAAAGATCACGCCTTTGCGGGCTTTGTAGTTAACTTGCTTGCCATCAAAGTTGCAGGCAACGCCAACGACGCGACCATCTTGCATAATAATTTCGCTCACCTGATGGTCGGTCAAAAGGGGGACGTTTTGAGCTTCAAGCCACGCCGCCATCTGATCGACCATTGAGCCGCCGCCGGTTCGATCTGCACTGGCGCCGCTTGCTGGCTCAATCGCGCGGCCGCGCGGAACTTTATTTTCTGGCAAGTGATCGGCGTAATCAGGCGACAGCATATCGACATACCACATTTTGAATTCTTGGAATTTGACAATGTTATTGTCCTCCAGCATGTCGATCGCGGTGGCGCCGTTATCGTAAAATGCTTCCAGCAGGTCGTGTTCGCTTTGGTCTAAACCGAGCGAGGGGCTGTCGGCATAATATTTATTTGGATAGGCGAAGCGGGCGAGAAAGCGCAGACAATCGTCTTTCGTATCTGCCACACCGCGGGCGCGCAAAAACCGATGATTGGGAACCCATGCGACGCCACTGCTTTTGCGTGTCGTCCCGCCGAGGATCGGCATTTTTTCAATGACCATGACGTCAGCACCGGCCAGCCGCGCTGTGATGGCTGCGGTTCCAGCTGCTGCGCCACTGCCGACGCAAATAATATCGGTTTCGCCGTCCCAGACGATCGATTTTTTGTCTTCTGTTTGCGTGGCAAAGCCGTATCCCGCCGCCGCTCCCAAAGCGACGCCAGCTCCGAGAAGAACGGAACGACGACTTTTATTGATAGGATCAGAGCCTGACATGATCTACCCCTCCCAGATAAATACAGTTCCTAAATGATCTGATAGCGCCGCCGAGAAATAAACTGATAAAAAGGTTATGTTCCCTCAAGTGCCGCGCGTGATCTAGAAGCTAAAGTTCCTTGAGATTTTCGAAATTTCGGGAAACTGGTACCCCCACCAATATTGCCCTTAATCGCTGGTTTTTTGCCTCGTTTCCGTTGTTGTTTTGACCAATTGCATTTCCGCAATGCGCCAGCCTTTACCTGGCTGATAGACGACCTCATCAATATAGGTGCCCATAAACATCCAGATTTCGGTCGGCTTGGTATCGTGCCAAGCCTGCACATAGCTTTCCATATGCGCTCGCCCCTTGATGGGATCACAGCTCGGCGATAATTCCAATTCCAGAATATCGACAAGTTGGGTACCAATGAGATGCTGGGTTGGGCCGTAAGGTTCAAGAACCGACAGCACAATTTTGGCCCAACCACCAGGACCTGTGGCGGTAAGGGGTTCGCCACCCGGATTGCTGACGCGGTAGGAGGCATCTTCTGTAAAAGCTTCATCATAAAGCGCACGGCCTTGCGCTATTGAATCTGGATCGGCGCGACCGATTAAATCTGTCGCCTTGGCATATTTCCGTCGCAAATACTCGATTTCGAGTTTTGCTTGGGTCTCCGCGAGCGCCTTATTGCATTGCGGTGCCGCCGCTTGTGCGGGGCCAAAAACCAAGCCTATGAAACTTGCTAGAATTGCAAGCGTCGCTATCCAAATCCCTCGCATGATGTTTCCTCTCTGACCTGTGAGACTGTCACTTGCCATCCAAGCATGAATGGTAAAAGCTGTAACTAGGTTAAAGGTTAGGCGATGGAGAAACAATGTATGCCGCGTATGTCGCCACCGATTAGGGGAGAGTAGATTGTGTATAAAATTATTATGCCCTTACGGCGCAAAGCTGGGATGAGTGTCGAGGCGTTTCGTGACTATTACGAGACGTATCACAGGCGCATTGGAGAGAAATATCTCGCCGGTTATGCGACCCGCTATATGCGCCGTTTTACCGACGCCTTGCCCGATGCCGATGGCAATGTGAAGGATCCTGATTTCGACGTCTTGCTCGAAATTTGGTTCCCCGACGCGGAGACCTTTCAAGCCTGCGGGGCTACATTTGTGACACCTGAAGCCGAAAAAGAAATTCGGGAAGATGAAGAGCAATTGTTTGACCGCAGTCATATGCCGACTTATGCCTTGTATGAGTGCGAGTCCGATCTGCCGCCGGTAAAAAGCTGAGGGGAGCGCAAGAGACCATGACGCGATTTCGAGTTTTTGCTGGCGCCCTTGTTGCCCTTGGTGTCGTCGCCCTAATGGCCGCGTGTCTGCCGCCGCGGCATTATGATTTGGTTGTGTCGCGCGGACGGGTGATTGATCCTGAAACGCAATTCGATGCGATCGCCGATATCGGTATCATAGGCGACAAAATCGCTAAAATTTCAGTAACGCCGCTGCAAGGAAAAGTCGAGATCGACGCTAGCGGTGCGATTGTGGCACCAGGTTTTATCGACATTCACTCGCACTCGCCGACACCGCTTGGAACCTATTACGCTGTGATGGATGGGGTGACGACCCAGCTCGATCTGGAAGCCGGCGCATTTCCGGTCAGCGATTACGGTTACATGTTGGCCGAGGGGGCCTTGCTGAATTACGGCGCCTCGGTGAGTCATATGGCGATCCGCATCAAAGTCATTGAAGGGCGCGATCAATCTTATCTGTTTTCCCCCAAGGGGGCTGTTTTGCCCGGGGATGCTTTTACGCGGCCGGCGACAGCAGACGAGATCGAAGCCATGCGGCGCTTGCTCGAAGATGGGCTGCGCGCGGGTGGGCTCGGTATTGGGTTGCTTTTGGATTATATGACATTGGCGGTTTCTGACGCTGAACTGAAAATGATTTTCGAGGTGGCAGCGGCTTTCAAGGCGCCGATTGCGGTCCATGTCAGACGCGGTTTGCCGGGCGATCCAGCTGGCTTACGCGAGATTGTAGCGCTCGCTGAAGCGACCGGTGCGCCGGTCATGATATGCCATATCGGTCATAGTGCCATGCAGGCTGTTGGCAACTGGCTGGCAGAGATCGATGCCGCGAATGCGCGCGGGGCGCGCATCATTACCGAAAACCTCTCCTATGCCGCCGGTGGAACCGCAATTGGAGCCGATGTCTTCGGTCGCGACTGGCGCAAAATTTTCAATATAGACTACGGCGATGTGCAGTGGACTGAAACCGGAGAATGGCTGACCAAAGAACGGTGGGACTATTTTCGCAAAACCAATCCAGCTGGGATGATCAACCACCATTATGTCAAAGAGGCATGGATGGAGACAGCGTTCAAATGGCCGCGCATGATGGTGTCGTCAGATGTCACGCCGAGTTTTACCCGCGACCGTTTGGCCAATCCCAATATAGCCGGCACGTTTAGCCGCTTCCTCGGGCATTATGTTCGAGACCGCCAGCTGATGAGCTGGCCCGAGGCTCTCGCGCGAACCAGTTTCCTTCAGGCAAAATGGCTCGAAGCCATCGCCCCCGCTTTCAAACGCAAAGGCCGTCTGCAAGCAGGGGCGGATGCCGACATTGTGATCTTCGACCCTGAAGCGATCCGCGAAACAGCTGATTATGGCAAGCCGTATCAGGAGTCGCGCGGCATTCGTGGGCTTATCGTGGCAGGCCGCAGGCTTGTCGAAAATGGCGTCCTGGTGCCCGAGCTTTTCCCCGGCCAGCGGCTCTTGGGGCGCTGAGGCGGTTTACTCAGCAGCACCAATGTCGAGTGTTGCCGTGCCTTCGGCTAATGCGATCAAGCTCTCAGCATCAAACACGTAATCAACCGACTTATCTTCCTTGAAATAGGTCACGGCGCCGTCGCCAATGAACAACATTTCCGTTGGGACTTCACAGCGCGCGACGAAATGTTCAGCAAATAGCGGCTCAAAGCCATATGTGCCTTCAGGTGCCGAGCCGACTTCATATAAAAGCTCGCCTTTGGTGATGAAAAATTGCCCCGTACCTTGGTGGCGATGCGGCTGGAAGGCCGCCCCTGGCTCCATTTTGACATATAACGCCCAGCCGCCGCTTTTGCGGCAGGCCCGCAAGACCTTGAATGAGGTTCCCCCGCCAACTTCGAGCCAGTCCATTTGATGAATATTGGCTAGAATATCCCCTTCGGGGGTTGATACCATTTGCTGTAGTCCCATAACGATCCTCCTAATAATACCCAAATCCTAAGAAGTGACCGCCTTGTTGGCAACTTAGTTTAAAGGGTAGGTCTTTATTGCGGGTGGTTTTGTTGCAAAGCCGTGTTTAAAAATTGTACAGCTTGCGGTGTTGCCGCGCCGGCGCAAACGCTCAGGGCTTGCGGCAGAATAAGGCGTTTTTCGGGTGCATAGGCAGCTGTCAGAGCAGGGTGGGTGAGAAATTCCGCGCCACGGCTTTTGGTCAGAGCCGCAGTGTCCTCTAGTAATAAAATATCAGCTCTTAGGGCAATGGCCCGCTCTATTCCGATATATTGCATAGTGTTGCCGTGCACGGCTGGGATGCCGCCTGCACGCATTATAATGTCGGTTAAAATATGACCATCGCCGATGGTCAAGCCGCGCCTATGCAAAGACAGCACGCGGGGCGCTCTGGCCAGGGTCGGGATGTCGGCCAGCGCTTGGTCGAGTATGGCCAGATAAGCACGCGCCGCGTCATGTCGACCGAGGCTCTCACCAAGGCGGAGAATTTCAACTCTGGCGTGATTAAAATCTTGCGCCGCGTCCATAATAAAAATGTCGATGTTCAGGGCTTTGATTTGCTGCAGGCGCAAATGATCCGAATAAGGGCTGGCAATCACCAAATCAGGCTTCAGTGCGATAATATCCTCGATGCCACCTGAGCTGATTGGGAAGCCGATCGCTTGCTGGGCAAAGGGCGACATATCGGGGTCGCGCGCCAGGGGCGAGAGCGCTAGAATTTGCGTGGGCGCGGCAAAAGCCATGAGATAGGGATCGGCGCACATATTAAGACTGAGAACGCGGGGCAGGCGCCCTTGGTCAACAGCCACGCTGAGGCTTGGTAGCGTCAGCAGTACGAGGAGCATACTTAATAGTCGCCAAATCATATCTCTTGATTGCCACGGCTACGCGGCTCTGTCCAGCATGCCGCGCGCTTGTGGTTGCCTGCCAAGCAGTTTAGCTTAGCGCCATGAAACGCAAAGGGCTTTTATGGTTGACGGCGGGGCTGGCCGTTTGCCTCGTTTTGCTGGCATCGCTTTTGAGCGGTGAAGTCGGCTTAAGCTTGGCCGAATTATGGCGCGGCTTGCTTGACGGCGGTGACACGTTAGCGGCCATCATCATTTGGGATATTCGCCTACCGCGCACTGTTTTGGCCGCAGTAACAGGGTTTGGTCTCGGGGTGGCGGGGGCGGCCGCCCAAGGTCTGTTGCGCAACCCGCTCGCTGAGCCTGGTATTTTAGGGGCCGCAAATGCGGCAGCTCTCGGCGCCGTGATTGCAATTTATCTCGGGCTTGCGGGCACTGTTTCCTTTTGGGTTCCGTTCGCCGCGATATCGGGCGCTTTGATTTCTGTCGTTCTTTTGCTGGCCTTGGCTGGCGAAGGCGTCTCATCCTTGCGTCTTATTCTGGCGGGATTTGCGATTAGTGCTTTAGCGGGTGCGGGGATCGCCTTAGCGCTGAACTTGTCGCCGAATATGTTTGCTGCTCTGGAAATTACCTTCTGGCTGTTGGGGGCTGTTGAAAATCGGAGCTGGGGTCATGTGTTCATCGCTCTGCCGGGTTTTGTCGTCGGTGTCGCTTTAATTTGGGCCAATCGGCGCGCACTCGATGCGCTCGCCCTTGGTGAAGATGTCGCGCGCAGTCTCGGTGTTGCGTTTCGGCGGCTGCGCATGTCCATGACGCTGGGAATTTCATTTGTGGTCGGAAGCCTCGTTGCGGCGACGGGTGTTATTGGGTTCATCGGACTATTGGCGCCACATCTTGTTCGCCCCGTGACGGGTGCCCTGCCGTCGCGCAGTATTTTGCCCTCGGGCTTACTTGGCGCTATGTTGCTGCTGGCCGCCGATAGCCTGATCCGCCTGCTGCCAACACAGAGCGAGCTTAAATTGGGGGTGGTAACGGCTTTCCTCGGCGTTCCGTTGCTCCTTTATCTCTTGCGGCGCGAGACACTGGTGCAGGATATGACCTGATGCCTTATATGCCCATGTCACTCGATTTGCAGGCGGTTCATTATGATGCGATCTCTCGTCGTAGCCGGCTTCCCATTGTCACTGACATAAATCTCGACTTTGCAACGGGTCAGCTTCATGCCTTGATCGGGCCAAATGGTGCAGGCAAAACAACTGTGTTGCGCTTGGCTTGCGGTTTGTTGTCCCCGACCCAGGGCGAGGTTGTGGTGCAAAGCGGACGTTTTGAAGATCGTCAGTGGCGGGCGCGCCATTTCGCCTATCTGCCACAATTTCAGTCCGTCGCCTGGCCGCTCTCCACGCGTGAGGTTGCCGCGCTCGGACTATATTCTTTCGCCGAGATGACCCGCGCTGAGATCCAATCTCGCGTCGAACATGCTTTAGAGCGTTGTGGTGTCGTTGATTTGCGCGACCGCTTGATAACCGAATTATCGGGCGGTGAGCGTGCGCGGGTGATGCTCGCTCGCTTGCTGGTCAGCGATGCCCCGTTTTTACTTCTCGATGAGCCTGTGCAGTCGCTCGACCCCGCATGGGCGATCGGCTTGATGACCATTTTGGCGGAAGAAGCTGCTGCGGGTCGCGGAATTATCTGTGTGATGCATGACCTCAACCTCGTTCGCCATTATTGCGATCAGGTGGCACTCCTCGGTAACGGCGCGCTACAAGCATATGGCGTGCCGGCGCGGGTCATACGCGCTGAAATCTTGCAGAGCGTTTTCGCAACACCGTTCCAAGACCGCGACGGATTTGTGTTGCCGCGGCTGGAGCCTGTGCCGTCTTAGGCTTGCGCGTCGGACACGGCATGGCGTCCCGCGAGAAAGCCAAAAACCATGCCAGGTGCAATCGTTCCGCCGGGGCCGCCATAGGTCATCCCCATGGCTGAGGCCATGACATTACCTGCCGCGTAAAGGCCGCGGATGGGGTTGCCGTCGGTGTCAAGAACGCGCGCGGCTGGGTCGGTTTGCGGACCACCCTTGGTTCCCAAAGCGCCGCTCTTAATTTCCACTGCAAAAAACGGCCCCTTATCAAGCGGTCCGAGGGTTGCCGCTGCACTGCCGCGACGTTGTGGGTCACCCCACCAAACATCGTGCGCTGCCTCACCGCGGTTAAAATCTTCGTCGCGACCTTTGGCGACTTGTTCATTCCAACGCGCGACCGTTACGGGTAACTGTTCGGCATCGATACCGAGCTTATGGGCCAAGCCTTCCAGACTATCGGCTCGTGTCACCCATTGCGGCGGTGGCTCGCCAGGCGTTCCCGCAATCATGCCAAAGCCATAAGCGTCGATATAGCCTTGGTCGAAAATCAACCAACATGGCAGGTTTTGATAATCAAAAGCCGAGACGTCTTGCTCATGGAAAGCTGCGCCAAAGGCATTGTAATTTGCCGCCTCATTGACAAACCTACGGCCCTTACGGTTCACCATGATGGAGCGCGGCAGAGTGCGTTGGCCGGCAACCAAAGAGACCCCTGTGGAGACTTCCTCGCGGGGAACCTCCATCACGGGCATCCACCAAGCTTCCCGCATATTGCCGAGCATGGCGCCGACTTTCATTGCCATTTTCAAACCATCACCAGTATTGGTTTGAATCGACACCGGATGCGTCATCGGTCCGCGCAAAAAGGCGCGCTTGAAATCTTCGTTATATTCAAAGCCGCCCGTGGCCAGAATGACTGCATCGGCTTTGACCTCGATTTCCCCTGCTTCGGAGGCGAGTTTAACGCCCGTCACGCGTCCATTTGCGTGCAGTAGTTCCTTCGCCGCATAGCCCGTTTTGGGTTCAATTCCACGATCCAGACAGCCGCGCAGGAGGCGTCCGATTAAAGCCTGGCCGCTGCCGCGTTCGTCATGAATGCCGCGGCGGTCAAATTCCTCTTGATCAATTTTCGGCGGCACGGCTTGGCCTAATGTCGTGTCAAAAATTGAAATCCGCGGTTCAGGGTAATAGGGCGATTTGGTCACACGATCAGACCACGCGCCGAGTTCGTCAAACGGATACAGCGGACAATCGACGGCGCGACCGCCATCCGGTTTACCGCCTGGATGCTCGGCATGATAGTCTGGAAATTCTGCGATCGGGCGGAATTTTACAGGCGTATTGTCTTCAAGCCAGCGCATCATTTCCGGCCCGGCATCGAGGAAAGCTTCAGCCATCGGCTGTTCGATCAAGCCATGCGACATGGACATTAAATAGGTCAGAGCATCTTCGCGGCTATCAGCAATGCCAAGTTCTTGCTCATGATGATTGTTTGGGATCCACAACATGCCGCCTGACCAAGCTGTCGTGCCCCCTACTTTCTCGTGCTTTTCGTAAACCGACACCTGCGCGCCAGCCTCGTAAGCCGCAAGGGCAGCCGTTAGCCCCGACCCGCCAGTGCCAAGGACAACAATATGAGGTTTGCTTTGGTTTTTGCTCATGATAGGTGCCTTTCTATCGGTGAATGGCAATACGGGTTTCGTCGGCGTGACGCTCGGGCCAGAAGAATTGCAATGACGAACGCTTAATCTTCCAGACACCGTCCTGCTTGACGTAGTCTTCGTCATAAAGCGCGTGCCACAGGATCGAGTTGCTATCGGCAGCTCGGAAGGTCTCAATATCAAGAAGGTAGCAAACACCGCGCGCCTCGGTATCGCTATCGAGCCAGACAAGGTGGTTGGTGTTGTAATGTAGCGACGAAAATTTAGGCCCTAAATCGCCGACGAAAACCTGTTTGAAGTTTTCCCGAATTGTTTCGCGCCCGTGCCAGCTGCCATAGGGTCCGAACTCGCACAGGGCGTCTTCGGAATAGAGATTGGCAACATGATCAAGGTCGCGGACATCCATATAATAAGAATATTCCAGTCGCATCCGACGAATTTTTTCAATTTGCATATGTTCATGCAATTCTTGATCGAAGTTTTTTTCCATTTGCTCTCCCCCCACTAGAAAATTCAGAGAAACCTCTGTAGTGTCACAATCCTGACATGTCGCCTCAAGTTTCGCTACCGTCGATACGCGCGGACTAGCCTAAATGACAGGGACAAAAATAATAATTTGGAGGTCATTAAATGCTGCAAATTCAAAATGTTCAAAGCTATCTCGCGCCGCGCACCGACTGGGCGCTTACAGATATTGAGGCTTTGTTTGACCTGCCGTTTAATGATCTGTTGTTTCTGGCGCACAGCGTGCATCGCGCTCATTTCGACGCCAATGAGGTGCAGAAGAGTACCCTGCTTTCTGTCAAGACAGGTGGCTGTCCGGAAGATTGTGGCTATTGCAGTCAAAGCGCCAAGTTCGAGACCGGCGTTGCGGCGAGCAAGCTGGTCGATATTGAAGCTGTGCGCGCCGGCGCCGCGCGTGCCAAAGCGGCAGGCGCCAGCCGCTATTGCATGGGGGCGGCGTGGCGTTCGCTTAAAGATCGAGATGTTGATGCGATCGCAGAGATGATTGGGGTTGTCAGCGATCTTGGAATGGAGAGCTGTATGACGCTGGGCATGTTGAGCGATGATCAGGCTCAGCGCTTGAAGCAAGCAGGTCTCGATTACTACAATCACAATGTCGATACATCAGAGGAGTATTACTCTGAAATTATCACAACGCGGACTTATGATGATCGCCTTGACACCATCAAGAAGGTTCAGCAGGCGGGTATTAAAGTCTGTGCGGGGGGGATATTGGGTTTGGGCGAAACAGTCCGCGATCGCGCGAGCATGTTACGCACGCTTGCTAATTTATCGCCGCAACCCGAATCTGTGCCGATTAACAAACTCATTCCGATCCCTGGCACGCCGCTGGCCAAGGAGGGTAAAATTGACGCCCTGGATTTTGTTCGCTGTATTGCGGTCGCCCGTATTGTTTTGCCGTGCTCAGTGGTGCGTCTGTCGGCGGGTCGCGAATGGATGAGCGATGAAATGCAAGCTCTGTGTTTCTTCGCTGGCGCCAATTCAATCTTTATTGGCGAGGCATTGCTGACGGCGCCTAATCCCGAGCTTGAAAAAGACGAGGCTCTGTTTGCCCGCTTAGGATTAAAGGATATGCCCGCACATCGGGCGGCCGAATAGCCTAGCCGCGTTGTGGTCTGACCAGAAACTTCTCGCCTGTATGTTTGGGTAAATAGGCCGCGATGATCTCTGGCTGCAACATATCGGTGAGCGACAGCTCAGCCGTATAACTGCTCGCAAAGGTCGTTTTAATTTCATCTGCCACACGTTGGCGGAGGCTGGCGGCGCAGTCGGCCCCATATTTACCAAGCTGGATCATCAACAACCAGCCGCCAATGCTCCAATTCATGCCATAGGCTCGGTTGAGCGTGGTTGGGGTTAATTCCAGATTGCCGTAAAGATAAACCTGCTTATGAATAATTGAACCATAGGCGTCGAGATTGGCGGGGTCCTTAATCGCAACGCGTTCCATCGCGGTGAGCATGTCGCTGGCCAATTGCCCGCCGCCCGTCGCATCAAAGCCCATCATAGCGCCCGTGGCTTCAATCGACGCTTCGAGTTGCGCCATGTAATCTGCGTCACTGGTGTTGACGATGTGGTCTGCCCCGAGTTTTTGGAGCAGGTCTTTCTGCTCTGCCTTGCGGACGATGTTGACCAGCGGCACTTTATCCTTTTGGCATAAGCGCACCAACATTTGGCCAAGATTGGATGCGGCGGCCGAGTGTACCAAGGCGGTGTGATTTTCGCGCTTCATCGTTTCTAAAAAAGTGAGAACCGTCAGCGGGTTCACGAATGAAGAGGCGGCTTCAATGCTTGTCGTGTCATCGCGATGGACAAGGCAGTCAGATGCTGCAACCACATTATATTGCGCGTAACAAGCGCGCGTTAAAATGGCGACCGTTTTGCCCAGCAATGCCTGCGCCTCTGGCGCATCGCCGGCAGCAACGACCTTGCCGGCGCCCTCATTGCCGACGGAGATGGTCTTGCCGAGCCGCGCCGCTGCCCCACCTAAGAATTGGGGTGCTATGGGGGCTGTCAGGCATCGAGATGCGGCGTCATAGCTCGCCCCTTTCATTCCGGCCGGGCCAAACAAAACCCACATGTCAGATGGATTAATCGGGGCGGCGTCGATTTCAACAACAACCTCATGCGGCTTCGGAGTTGCAATGTCGACATCGCGCAGCTCGAGCTTTAAGGCGCCGTCTTTTGTGATTGTTGAAAAAACTTGTGTGCCGCGCATGGTAGATGCTCCTCATATCGTAAGTGTCGTTTTCGCTATATTGTGTTCCGTGTTGCAGTGCTAGTCTTGCCTGTTTCAGGAACGGAAGCAAATCATTAACAACAATCTTTTGGTGAAGGAAGTATGGCGCAGATAAAATCGATTATTCTTGGGGCAACGGGCTTGGTTGGCGGTGCTTTGACGCAGATCCTGGCCAGCGATCCAGACTATTCCCGTCCGGTGACCTTGACCCGCAAACCCGCTTGCCAGGATATCAGCGATAATTATGTCGTCGACTTCGAAAATCTCGACGCGGCGGCGGCGTATTTTTCAGGCGATGTGTTGTTCTCTTGCCTGGGGACGACGCGACGTCGGGCTGGCTCGCTGGAGGCGCAACGCCGTGTCGACGTGGATTATCAATTACAGGTAGCCCAAATTGCTCAGGCACAGGGGGTGAAGCATTACTGTCTCGTTTCTTCGAGTGGCGCCGATGCGACGTCAAAAAACCCCTATTTGCAGATGAAGGGGGTGCTGGAAGATCAGGTCAAACAGTTAGGGTTTGAACGCGTGACGGTTATGCAGCCGTCTCTATTGCTCGGGCCGCGTGACCATCTGCGCGTCGGTGAGAAGATCGGTAGCGCTATTTTGCCGCTGATTACGCTCATTCCATCGCTACGCGCTTATCGTCCGATCCCGGGCGCGACTGTGGCCCGAAAAATGGCGGCGCGGGCTAAAATATCTGGTCCGGCGTATGAAGTGTTTCGGCTCGATGAAATCTTTGATTGAGCATGAGTTTAAATTAAGGCTGTTGGTCCATGCTGCGTGAGAAAACACCGATCACGATCACGCCAATGACGATCAGGGCTATGCCGATGAGACCGGCGACATCGATTTTTTGATCAAATAAGAAACGCCCTATGAGGGCGATTAGGATAATCCCAACGCCCGACCAAATCGCATAGATCAGGCCGATCGGCACAATGCGCATGACGATCGAAAGCGACCAAAACGCGATTGTGAAGCTGACCACCATTATAAGTATCGGGATGGGGCGGGTAAAACCGTCGGATAATTTAAGATGGGTCGTTGCAATAACTTCGCCAAAAATTGCGATTGCGAGATATAGCCACCACGGCATATTGCCCCTCCCGGTAATTTGGGTTTTGCTAGGTCGATGGAAGCAACATTATCGGAGAAGCTATGTCAAATCCAATGATCTCTTTATCGCTAGCATCCGAGGTTAAGCTCGTCGTTTATGTTCCTGAGACGCATAAGGAGGCGGTCAAGTCTGCCTTGTTTGTGGCTGGCGCAGGCGGGCAGGGAGCTTATGATATGTGCGCTTTCGAAGTTTTGGGGGAGGGACAGTTCCGCCCCCATAGCGCGGCAAAGCCGCATATTGGGGAGGCCAATCGGCTCAGCCACGTTGCTGAATACCGTATTGAAATGCTGGTGCCATTGGCACGGCTAGAACAGGTTGTGACAGCCTTATGCGCTACCCACCCTTATGAAGAACCCGCCTTCGATATTGTGCCGCGACTTGACCCAACTATTTCCAGTTAGAGTTTCCAAAAGTCCGCAAGGTGAAGAGGAAGTTGATTGAACTTGATGGCTTGAGGTTGCCGATCTGGGCATTGTCTTTGCTGTATTTGATCTCAAAGAGCGTGCACTCATCGCCATATCGAAGCGCGAGGGCCTGATTGACGGCCCGACCAGAGCGCAAATTTTCACGGCGGCTGCCGACAAGGCTCCAGCGGTCGGTAACATGATATTCGCCGTAATAGGAGACTTCCTCGAGGCGGTCACCGATTTGGCCGCGCTCATAGAAACTGTAATGTGTCGACAAGCGCGCCCGCGCAAAGGCCAGCCCGATGCGACTTTGATTGCGCAATATGGTGCCGCCGTTTTGGTCAAGCCGAAGGTTTGATTGTAGGTCGAGCGGGCCGTAGTTAAATTTGGCTTGCGTCACGACATTGGACTCGTTATCGCCATACCCCGTTGCCGCGGCGAGGGCATTGATATCAAGATTATAGGACTGCCCCGCGAACAATTCTGCCCGCATGCCATTGTTGTGATCGAGTTCGTAAGCGACCCCGTAATTGGCGCGGCTGGTCTCAAGGCCAGGTGTATTAACGTTGAATAAATAGGCTGTATCGAGGTCGTAGCTCGCACCGCTGCGCAAAAATTGTGATCTGAAATTGCGATCATTGGCAGCCCCAATCAGTTGCATTTTAGGGGTCAGTCGTTGGGTCGCGGTCTCGCCAAATTTAATCAAAGGATAGTCAACGCCAATTGCCGTGACGTTTGACGCATAGGTCTCATCGCGGGTCAATTGGCGGTAGCTGTCGGCGGCTTTGGTCTTGTAGCTAAAGCCGTCTAGTTGCGTCTGGTTGGAAAAGCTCCAAACAAAACCGTTTAAGTCAACGTGCTCCTTTTCCCACGCTAGACTCGACCGTATCTCGGTCAAGTCGGCACCGAAATCGCGGATCGAATGAACGACTTGGTTGGTCATAGATAATTTGCCGCCCAGGGGTTCGATGTCAAATTTGTGGCGATGGGTTATCAGCGGCAATGCTTTATGCACAGTGCTATAGGAAAAATTTTCCTCGACATAACGATAGGAATACATGTCGAGCGTAATATCGCCGCGGTCATAACGCGTTTTGAGTTGGACATTGCTGGTGAGCGTTGTCTCGTCATTGATACGATAGCGGTCAAAAAACAGATCGTCAGTTGGCTCGAGAATATCGAATTTCATCGACCATGCGTCGAAAGCAAAGTCACCTTTGGCGATGACGCCACCGCGGAATTTGTTATCGCCATCAACGGTTGCGAGCTCGTCATCAGGCTCATTACCGATTACTGTCACATCATAGTGTCCGTTGGGTGTCAGGTGCCGCCAGTCAACGGTGAGAATGACCCCTTCATCTGTGGTGATTTTCGGCGTGATGGTGGCATCGTAATTCGGCGCAATATTCCAAAAATAGGGCGCCACAATATTGGCGCCGAGCCGACCATCTTGTCCGATCATGGGAGGTAAGAAGCCTGACTTCTTCTTCACATCGGGCGTCGGGTGCTGGAAATAGGGCAGGTAAAAAACCGGCATACCGTACAGGTCGAGTGTATTATGCCAATAGGTGACGGTTTGTGCCGTATCGTCAATTGTCGTATCGCGTGACGACATGCGCCACAGTGGCGCTTTATTGGGGTCAGCGCAGGGTTTGCACGACGTATACTTAGCCTGCCGGAGCTGCATCTTGGTGCCGCCTATCCGCTCTCCAAAAGGCGCGGTGGCGTGGGCATCGTCGGGCAGTTCTAAGCGCAGGGGCTCAAATGTTCCATCTTGCATGCTATTTTTGAGATGCGCCTTGTC
>JAYQUO010000030.1:0-17200 GCA_038147995.1 Rhodobiaceae bacterium
CCCACCGCCCCCCCCACCGCCCCAGATACCACCACCCGCACACATCGTCCATGACCCTATTCTGGCGCCACTATCATATTGGCGCTTCAAGCGTCGTCAGGCTCAAAGCCATCTTCCTCAGGCCAGCCAAGAGCGCGGGCACGCTGATAACCCGCATAAGTCGGCTGATCAATAGCTAATTTTCCCATTGTCGTTTTGATTAAATGCGCGCGCACATCGTTATGGGATAGATCCAGATCGCCTTGCGCGAGCGCATCGCAAAATTGCCGATTTAGCGTTTCGAGATCGCCCGTCCGTCCAAGAATATGTTCCAGACGGTTTTGCTGCGCCGCGGCAAAAGCATCGCCAAAACGAGCCTCACGGCTAATAATTGCTAGCACATTCGAAGCCACCCGCGCGTGAAAACGGGTACGGCCGGATAATTCGGGCATCGCTTTATCTTGAATGAAGCTTTGGACAGCGCCGACCAACTCGGTCAGAGACGGTTTATCCTGCATCGTCATACCCCCTCGAGCATAAGCAGAAGATCAATCTCGGTCTCCGATGCACGACGTCCAATCGCGGCACGTTCGACCGATTTGTCGATGCCACTGTCGTAAATGCCATACATGATGAGACACATAATGCCCCATTTTAAACATCCGAGTATTTCCCAAAATCGTGCCGACTTGACGCAAACGGTGCCACCAGCGGCGCTATAGGCATCGTAAAGTTGTTGCCGCTCGCCGAAACCACCAACGGGCTTGTCGATTTCGCCAAAGCGCCAGCTGGGAACACAAATCCACCCCAAATCTTCCATCGGATCCCCAATATGGGATAATTCCCAGTCAATAACCGCACTCAACCCAGTCTTTTCGGAGACAATAATGTTTCCGTTTCTAAAATCGCCATGCACTAAGCTTTGCGGGCGATTAAGCGGGACATTTTGCGATAACCAATGCAATGCCATCTCGAACACCGGATGCGGGTGATCGTGCGTTTTCAGGATTGATGCATAGCGCTTGATTTCGGTCGCAGCGTCTGACGTGGCTAGACCCGTAATGTTGGAAAAAGGAGTGGCGTGAATAGCAGCGATGGCCTCGCCACATTGGGCCGCCAATTTTGGTCGGATTGGGGCAAATTTTTCATCTCGCAAAATCTTGGTGGCCAGAGTTTCGCCCGCACAAAAATGCATGATGTAGCCCGGATACAAACTATCCCCCTCACAGAATAAGTGTTTTACTTGAGGGACATAAGGCGTCTTTGTGACCACATTCTTTAAGATTGCAACCTCGATATCAGGGGTGATTGTGCGTTGATCCAGAGCCGAGCTGTTACCGTTTGGGGGGCGGCGTAGAATATATTTTGTGCCGTTGACGAGTTGGATCAGCCAGGTTTCCTGACTCGCACCACCCGATAATTGCGACAGCGTCTCTATCGCGTCTTCAAACACAGGCTTTAGGGCGTGTTCCATTTCCGCCTTCGATAAACTCATTATTGTAGATACTTTCTTTATCTTTTCGTGACTTAACGTAGCTTTAAATTATAGTATAGCGAAAGCCAACGGAGAACACATGACTGATCTTAATCCAGAACAGCCGATAAACGAACCGGTTCCAGAAGTTAAGCGAACCTTTTTCGGTTATTTGCGCACCTATTTTTTGACGGGGCTGGTCATTAGTGCGCCCGTCCTAATCACCTTTTACATGGTGTTTTTGGTCGTCGGCGCCTTGGATAATTTGTTCCGGCCCTTTATCC
This sequence comes from Rhodobiaceae bacterium, assembly GCA_038147995.1. Taxonomy (GTDB): domain Bacteria; phylum Pseudomonadota; class Alphaproteobacteria; order RS24; family RS24; genus JAYODZ01. The sequence goes on from JAYQUO010000030.1 coordinate 1,738, forward strand.
CCGTGGCTTATCGACCTGAGACATATTTACCCTTCAACATCCCTGGTACGGGCGTTGTTCTGGCCTTGCTTTTGCTGACCTTGGTTGGCTGGCTAACGGCTAATTTTCTGGGGCGCGGCTTGGTCAATTTCTCAGACCGCTTGATCAGCAAAATGCCGGTCGTCGGGTCAGTATATTCTGCGTTGCGGCAAATCTTTAAAGCTGCGGTTCGTCAAGATTCCTCCTCATTCTCGCAGGTGGCTTTGATTGAATATCCGCGCAAAGGCCTCTATTGCATCGCGTTCGTGACCAAAGACGCTGATAAAAGAGTTCGCGATGGTGCCGCTGGGGGTGATTTGGTTGCGGTATTCCTTCCGACAACGCCGAATCCGACGTCAGGATTTCTGCTTTTTGTGCCACGCGAGGATATGGTGATCTTGGATATGTCGGTCGAAGAGGGCGCCCGACTGGTAATTTCGGCTGGTCTTTCTGACGAAGAAGAATAGATCCCTCAGCCAGCTTCTAAAAATTTCAGCGCTTCCGTGCGCTCGAAGAGATAGAGCAATTGGCGTATTGCGCGTCCGCGATCCCCGCGCAGTTGTGGATCTTGATCCAAGATGAGCCGCGCATCGTCGTGCACTGCAGACAATAGATCGGCGTGCGCATCAAGATTGGCAAGTTTAAACTGCGGCAAGCCGCTCTGACGGGTCCCCAAGACCTCGCCGCTTCCTCGTAATCTCAGATCTTCCTCTGCAATCTCAAATCCGTCTTGGCTTTTCCGCATGATTTCGAGACGTGCGCGGGCAATCTCCCCCAAGGGGCCGCGATAGAATAAGATGCAATTTGACGGCTTTTCTCCACGCCCAACGCGGCCACGCAATTGATGAAGTTGCGCTAAGCCGAAACGCTCAGCATGTTCAATAATGATGGTCGTGGCCTCTGGCACATCAACCCCCACTTCAATCACAGTGGTCGCAACAAGAATAGAAATATCGCCATCGGAAAACCTTTGCATCACCTTGTCTTTTTGCTCGGCTTTCATTTGCCCGTGTATCAATCCGATCGCATCGCCGTATGTGTCTTGCAGATCTGCATAGCGTGCTTCGGCAGCTGCGAGATCGCTCAGCTCAGACTCTGACACGAGAGGACAGACCCAGTAACCGCGTTCGTTGCGCGCGATGAGGCGCGCGAGGCCCTGTTTTAAGTCCTGATAGCGATCAAAGCCGATGAGACGCGTATCAATAGGTTGACGACCTGCGGGTTTGTCCATGATCCGTGAGACATCCATATCACCATAAGCAGCGAGGGTGAGCGTCCGTGGGATCGGGGTCGCCGTCATCACGAGGATATTGGTGCCGCCTTCGCTGGCATTTCCCTTGCGTCCCAATTGAAGCCGTTGCTTGACGCCAAAGCGATGCTGCTCATCAACAATAGCCAACGCTAGATCAGAAAATTCGACATCATCTTGAAATAGGGCATGTGTTCCAAACACGACGGGAACCGCACCTGAAGCTATTTGTTCAAGCGCTTTGGCGCGCGCTTTGCCCTTGTTGCGCGCGGTCAAGAGCAACCAGGGCACGCCGAGCGCGTCGCAGTAAGGCCCCAAAGTTGCCGCGTGCTGCCGTGCTAAAATTTCTGTCGGCGCCATTAGCGCAACTTGTTTTTGGGCCTCAACAGTTTGCAACATGGCCATCATGGCGACGAAAGTCTTACCACTTCCAACGTCACCCTGTACGAGGCGGAGCATTCTTTTGTCGTCTTCAAGATCGGCGGAAATGTCGCTGATGGCCGCTTGCTGTCCAGCAGTTAGGTCGAAAGGTAAGTCTTGTAAAAAGGCGCGTCGCAAATGGCCTTCGCCACAGACGCTTTGTCCCGCAATAATTTGTTTGTTACGGCGGATCAAATTCAGCGTGATTTGATTGGCCAGCAATTCATCATATGCCAGCCTCTTGCGTGCCGGCGCGCCCAGCATGACATCTTCTGATGTCGTCGGGTTATGCGCCGATATGATTGCCTCTTGCCAACTCGGCCAGCCTTGCTTTTCCAACCAAGCGAGATCTTGCCATTCGGCAAGTTCTGGTGCGCGGGGCAATATTTGCGATATGGCTTTGCGCAGGGTTTGCAAACTAATGCCGGCCGTCAGCGGATACACGGGCTCGAGTTGCGGAATTTGCGCTGCCGCAGCAGGCTGTACTACATGATCGGGGTGTGCCATTTGCCATGTGTCGCGATATTGCTCCACGCGACCTGAGACGATACGGGTGCTTCCCTCGGGTGCTAATTTTTGTAACCAGTCTCCGCGAGCCTGGAAAAACACCAAATCCATGAAACCCGTTTGATCGGCAACCGTAATGCGGTAGGGCAAACCCCGCCGTCGCGCTGGATGATGTTTTACGATTTCCACCTGGCAGGTTGCGATCCGCCCGGCTTCAAGCGCCGCCAGGCTTGGGCGATAGCTACGATCAATGATTTGATACGGCATGTGCCATAACAAATCGATCATCCGACGGCCGATAAAGCTCTCAAATTGCAGTGATAGGCGCGGCCCAATGCCACGCAATGTCTCAACATCAGCAAAAAGGTGATCTAATGAGCTTGGCCGCATGATTTATCCTAAGCGCGATTCCCGTTCTGAAGGGTGACAGAAGCGGTAAAAAGCACTATATCACCCGTTCAATAGGATTTGTCATGCAGTTAGAAAAACTCTCGCCGCGTCGTAAGAAACTCTATTTCCGTTCGTGCCACCGCGGGATCAAGGAGATGGATCTTGTGTTTAGCCGCTTTGCCGAGCATGTTTTGGCGGAGTTGAGCGAGGCCGAGCTCGATGATTACGAGCGTATTCTCGAGCTGCCTGACACCGATCTTTTCGCCTGGGCGACCGGACGGCAAGACATTCCGACAGATATTCGCTCGCCTTTGCTCGATCGATTATTGACGCTTGATTACATGCAGTCATGAGCGACGTACAGCCGGACTTATCACAAGCTCTGCAGCGGCTGACCAGCCTCGAACAGCGCCTCAAAATAGGCCAAATACCAACTGGCTATGACGCTTGGGTCATTGCCGATCTTGCGCGGTTGAGTGGTCAGCGTGTCTGCGTTGTCGTCCGCGACGCTCCGCGGTTGGATGAGTTAAGCCGCGCTTTGGCTTTTTTTGCGGCCTCATTGAATGTCATTTCTATTCCCGCCTGGGACTGTCTGCCCTATGACCGCGTTTCACCGCAAGCCAGTTTGATGGCGCAACGACTAGCAGGATTGGCGCGGGCGGCACAACTTGAAGGCCAGCCTCATATTGTTTTGATGACGGTGTCCAGCGCCTTACAACGCTTGCCAAGCCGTTCCCATATTGCTGAGCATGTTTTTTCAGCGCGCCCCGGCAACGCTATCGCGAGTGAGGCGTTAACAGGCTATTTATCGGTCAATGGTTTCACACGCAGTGCCACCGTGCGCGAAGCTGGCGAATATGCTGTGCGCGGCGGTATTATTGATCTGTTTCCGCCTGGCGAAGACTTACCCTATCGGCTCGATTTTTTTGGCGACACGCTAGAGTCAATCCGTCTGTTTGACCCCGAAAGCCAAAAAACATCTGGACAGGCTGTCAGCCTTGATCTGGTTCCGGCCGGTGAGGTTCTTCTGGACGCGGCTGGTATCAAACGCTTTCGGCAAGGTTATGTGCGTTTATTCGGCGGCCAGTCCAGCGGTGACAGCTTATATGAGACCATTTCAGCTGGTCAGCGGGTTGCTGGCATGGAGCACTGGTTGCCATTGTTTCACGAAAAACTGGAGACTGTTTTCGATCATTTTGGTGCTGGTCTTTGGGTGTTCGATCATCAAACCGATGAGGCTGGCGACGAACGCCTGGCGCAAATCGAGGATTATTATGCAGCGCGGCTCGAGGCGATGGAGGCGCAAAAATTCAACGTATCGCCCATTCGTCCTTGTCCCGTTGACATGCTCTATCTGTCTTTGGATGAGTGGAAACAAAATTGCGGGTTGGTTCGACAACGCCTGTTTTCGCCATTTTCGTTGGCCGAACATGCTGAGCATCTGAATTTACCGGCCAAGGCGTGCCGCAATTTTTCTGCCGAAAGGGCGCAAGGTGATATTAATATTTTCGACAGTTTGATTGCCTATCTTGCGACGCAAACATCGGACGGCAAAAATATCGTCATTGATTGCCTGAGTGATGGGGCGCGCAGTCGTATGGCAGGCTTGATCGCCGATCACGGGCTAGAGCATCAGCGTCTTATTGAGAGCCGTAGCGAACTCGAAAGCCTCAAACATGGTGTTCTGGGATTGACAGCGATCGGGCTCGCAAATGGTTTTGCGACCGACGATCTCGTGATTATTGGCGAACAAGATATTCTCGGCGATCGCATGATCCGCGCCAGCAAACGCAAACGTGCGGAGAACTTTCTGACTGAGGCGTCTAGCCTGCAAATTGGCGATATTGTTGTTCACATTGACCACGGCATCGGGCGCTTTGAGGGCTTGGAGACAGTTTCAGTGACGGGCGCACCGCATGAGTGCCTACGTCTCATCTATCATGATAATGCGCGGCTTTTTTTACCCGTGGAAAATATTGAGTTGTTGAGCCGCTATGGCGGTGATGATGCAACGGTGATGCTCGATCGGCTTGGTGGCCAAGCTTGGCAGAACCGAAAAGCGCGACTTAAAGAACGCCTGAATTTAATTGCCGATAAGCTGATCCAAATTGCTGCTGAACGTAGTCTGCACGATGCTGATCGGTTTATGCCGATGGCGGGCCTATATGATGAGTTTAGCGCGCGCTTTCCCTATGAAGAAACGGAAGATCAGTTCGACGCCATTGAAGCGGTGATTGAAGATCTATCGCGCGGGCGCCCGATGGACCGCTTAATATGCGGCGATGTTGGCTTTGGTAAAACCGAAATCGCCCTGCGGGCCGCGCAAATTGTGGCCATGGGAGGCGCTCAGGTCGCCTTGATCGCACCGACAACGCTGTTAGCCCGTCAGCACGCGCGCAATTTTCGAGACCGTTTTGCGGGTATGCCCGTGAAAATTGGAGAACTATCCCGCATGGTTGATGGCAAATTGGCGGGCGAAACGCGTGCTGGTCTGACGTCAGGGCAGGTGGATATTGTTGTTGGAACGCATGCCTTGCTAAGTGACTCGATCGCTTTTAAACGCCTCGGTCTTGTGATCGTCGACGAGGAACAGCATTTCGGTGTTGCTCATAAAGAAAAGCTGAAAGAGCTGCGAACTAATGTGCATGTGTTAACGCTGACCGCGACGCCGATACCGCGAACCCTACAAATGGCCCTGAGCGGAGTGCGCGACTTATCAAATATTGCGACACCGCCTGTCGATCGTTTGGCCATTCGAACCTATATTACGCCTTTTGACGGCGTGATCCTCCGCGAGGCCTTATTGCGCGAAAAATATCGCGCGGGGCAAAGTTTTTTCATTGTGCCGCGGATCGCAGACTTGCCCGAAATTGAGGAGTTTTTGCGCGACTATGTTCCTGAAATTCGGTATGTCGTTGCGCATGGCCAAATGACGGGCAGCGACCTCGAAGCGCGGATGAGCGCGTTTTATGATGGTCAATATGACGTGCTGGTTTCAACCAGCATTATCGAGTCTGGGCTTGATATTCCCAGCGCCAACACCATGATTATTCACCGTGCCGATATGTTTGGCTTAGCGCAGCTGTATCAGATGCGAGGACGGGTTGGCCGTTCGAAGCAACGCGCCTATGCCTATCTTACCTATAGCGCCAGTAAGCCGCTCACGCCGGCTGCTGAAAAGCGGCTGGAGATTCTACAATCCCTAGACAGCCTTGGAGCAGGGTTTACGCTCGCAAGTCATGATCTAGATATGCGCGGCGCTGGTAATTTGGTTGGTGATGAGCAGTCAGGTCATATTCGTGAAGTCGGTTATGAGCTTTATCAATCCTTGCTAGAGGAGGCGGTCGCCAACCGGCAAGGCGTCCAAGTCAAAGAAAATTGGTCACCGCAAATTAATCTTGGGATTCCGGTTTTGATTTCAGAGGCCTATGTGCCAGATCTCGAATTGCGAATGGCGCTCTATCGAAGATTGTCGATGTTGGATCAAGAGGGGGAGATCGAAGCTTTCGCCGTAGAGCTTATAGATCGCTTTGGAAAACTTCCCGAAGAAGTTGATAATCTTATAGAAATTGTGAAAATTAAACTTCAATCTTATCGTTTAAATATTGCTAAAATTGATGTCGGGCCGAAGGGGGTTGTTATCGCATTTCGCAATAATGAGTTTGCTGCGCCCGAGGCATTAATCGACTTTATCGGCCGCCAAGCGCACCGCGTTAAAGTGCGGCCGGACCAAACGCTGTTTATGCGCGACGCACTTGAAAAGCTGGATGACCGCATTCCAGCGCTGAAAGCGCTGATGGCGGCGCTTCATGGCCTATTGCCCGAGAAAGAGCTGTCTTAGGAAGCCACCTCGTCGGAGCTTGGCGCCAGACGTTCATGCGCTTTAGCGAAAATATTTGAGAGATAGTCTGGGTCTTGCGCGCCCATGAGGACGAATTTACCGCCCAAGAGAAAGGCCGGCACACCCGTTACACCAGCGTCACGGGCTTGAGCATCTTGCGAGTCAATGGTGTCAAAATCGGCATTTGATGCCAATGCTTCGACCAATTCTTGACGGTCGAATCCAATTTCGACGCCGATGTCGCACAGTGTCTCGATATTTCCAATGTCGCGCCCTTGTTCAAAATAAGCCGTGAACAGGGCGTCTGCAATTTGATGTTGGCGACCCATTATGCCGGCCCACCGGGTCAGACGGTGGGCATTGGTCGTATTCGGACTTCTTTGAATGGCGGCAAAATCAAACTGGATACCTGTGCCGCCAGCGGCAGAACTCACCTTTTCGCCGATTTTTTGCGCCCCGCTGACGCCGAACTTGGCCTCGAGATATTGCTTGCGGTCAACGCCTTCAAAGGGAATCGATGGGTCCAGTCGATAGGGCCGCCAGATAATATTAATCTCGAAATCACGAGGCGCATTCAGCGCGATATCCAGTTTCCGTTTGCCGATAAAACACCAAGGGCAAACGAAATCAGAGATAATGTCAATTTGTAGAGGAGATGATGTGCTCATAAATGCTCCATAGTGGTCTCAAGGTATAAATCGTGCCATATTCTGCGTCTCGTGTGAAAGTAAATGTTTTAAAGGCGAACGCAGTCATGGAAAAATCACTTCAAGGCAAGGTGGCGATGGTCACGGGGGCTAGTTCAGGGTTGGGCTATCATTTCGCGCAGGTTTTAGGTTCGGCCGGCGCGCGCGTTGTTATAGCCGCCCGCCGCATTGAAAAATTAACGCAGTTGAGCGAACAATTAACCAATGATGGTGTCGAACATCTGGTTTTATCGCTCGATGTTACGCAGGTGGATAAAATTTCCGATGCCTTTGATGTTTGCGAGAATGCCGGATTCGCGGTCGATATTTTGGTCAACAATGCAGGCATCAATGTTCCAAAAGCGAGCCTCGAGATGACGCCCTCGGATTATGATCAAATTCTCGACACGAACACCAAAGCCGCATTTTTTATGGCCTGCGAAGCAGCTCGCCGGATGATTGCGCGCAGTGTAGAGGGACGGATAATTAATATAGCTTCGGTTGGGGCGCAAAATGTTTTGACCGGCCTGACGGTTTACTGCATGTCGAAATCTGCCATTGCCATGATGACCCGTGGTTTGGCCCGAGAGCTGGCCCGTCAAAAGATCAACGTCAATGGCATTTGTCCAGGCTACATTGAGACCGAAATTAATGATTTTTGGTGGAAAACAGATGCTGGGCAAAAACAAATCAAAACTTGGCCAAGGCGACGGCTTGGCAATGCCGAGGATTTGGATGGCGCCTTGCTGTTGTTATCGGGACCAGCAGGGGCGGGCATGACGGGATCGTTGATCACGGTTGATGACGGGCAGTATATCTAATGTTGGTTGATAGTCATTGCCACCTCGATTTCCCTGATTTTGAAGCGGACTTTGACGATATTTTGCATCGCGCCGGTGTTTCTGATGTTGGCTTAATGCTTACAATCTCGACCCATTTTTCGCGCGCCGATAAAGTTATCGCGTTGGCCGAGAAAAGCGAAAAACTGCTATGCTCAATCGGTATTCACCCACACGAGGCGGGAAGCGAACCTGCGGTCTCAGCCGATGAGCTCGCTACCAAGGCGGCGCATCCGAAAGTCGTTGGAATTGGCGAAACGGGTCTTGATTATTTCTATGAGCACAGTCCAATCGAAGCCCAGAAGCGGAATTTTGTTACCCATATTGCCGCGGCGAGGCAAACACAATTACCGTTGATCGTACATGCGCGCGACGCCGATGCCGACACGGCGGATATTCTTGAGCAAGAAATGGCGCAAGGCAGTTTTCCGGGCCTTATTCATTGCTTCACGGCGGGGCCCGATTTAGCCAGGCGTGCGCTCGATTTGGGCTTTTATATTTCTATCAGCGGCATCGCTACTTTTAAAAACGCCCACGATCTTCGCGACGTTATTGCGACCATACCGCTAGAGCGATTGCTGGTTGAGACAGATGCGCCTTACTTGGCGCCAGCACCGCATCGCGGGCGCCGTAATGAGCCAAGCTTTGTTGCGCATACAGCGGCTTGCCTTGCCGAGATTAAAAATGTGTCGCTGGACGAAATTGCTGACGTGACAACAAGGAATTTCTTCACATTATTTAAAAAGGCGCCGCGCCGCGCGTCTTAAGCCCGCGCTGCAATGTTGAGATTATCCTGAGCCAGACTTGCGATCATTTTATCCGCGATTGGCTGGCGCAGTTTCTTTTTGCTTCCTGCATAAGCCTGCAAATCAAGTGTTTGTAGTGCGGCGGCGCGCGCAAGTGCCGTCTCTAAAAGGCTGTCCGATGCACTGACCTCGTCGAGATAGCCGACCGCGATCGCCTCGTGCGGATCATAAAGACGGGCACATAAAATAGCGTCGGTGAGCTCATGTTCGCCCAAACAATGTCGCGCCAACTCGATACCAAAATCAGGCATCACCATCCCGATAGCGGTTTCGTTAAGACCCAGTTTAAATTCACCTGCGGCCCCAATGCGGTGATCTCCCGTTAACATAAGCAAACCACCAGCCGCCATGGCGTGTCCCGAAGCCGCAATGACGACGGGTTGCGGATGTGTCAGAATTTGGGCGAGCAAGTGAGCGCCCGTCGCAACCATATCGCTCACACGTTCTGGCTCGGTCTTCATGAGTTTCAGGTCAAACCCAGCGCATAAAACGCCGGAGCGCCCCGTCAGGACAATACTGCTGGCCTCGCTAATAGCACGCGTGAAGGCCTGCGAGACGGCTTCCATCATGGCAAACCCAAAAGCATTCGCCTTGCCGTCATCCATGGTAATGACGGCGACGCCGTCTTGAACATCGAACCGAATTAAATCTGTCATCGTCTTCTCATCCTAAAAAATAGAGCCATTCTGCAAGCAACAATAGCGAGTATCGCTACCACATGGACAAAGAAAATCAAGTTTCCTGGCTGCAACGCGGCGCCTAAATAACTTTGAAAAAATATGAAAGCCAGATAATGCATGCCGACGAGGTGCAGGCGTCGCCAACTAACGGGGCCGAGTTTCTTGATCATCGCGTCCGTCGAGGTGAGCGCCATGAGCACAATAAGAAAATAGGCCAAGCCACCACCAATAAGGGTCACTAGGCTGATGGGCTCGCCCGATGTGATGAAAAAGCCGACTAAGGCGGCGAGGTGAATGATGTGTAACAGCGCAAATGACAGGCCAATATTGCGTCGGTTTTTGCGTAGCCAAGCGGTCCAAGGCTGTGCCAACAGAGCGTGCAAAGGTCTTGCCGCATAGGCCATGAGAAAAATAGGGAATGAAATCCGAGCTGTATAGCGCGTCCATAATTGCCATGTAGAAAGGTCAGAGCTCGTACCCACAGACCACGATGCGACAACGGCACTGGCAAAAAGGCTTAGAAACAGCCAGCTTCGTAAGTTTTCTGGTGCGAAAGCAACACCAGATGAGAAAGGCGTAGATTGGGACATGGATGGACCTCATGATTTGTCGCAGGCCAAGGGCTTTTTGAGCCCTCACTCTTTATGGTATGACAGTGCAAAGTTAATCGAAAGGACTTATTCGCCATGACCTATCGCGCGCCTGTTGAAGAAATTCGCTTTGCTTTAATGGAGGAAGCAGGGTTTGGCCGTTTGATCGATAGCGGAGCTTATCCCGATCTGAGCGAAGACCTTGTTGATGCCATACTTTCCGAAGCAGCTAAGCTCGCGAATGATTTTGTCGCCCCAGCCAGCTGGGATGGCGACCGGACGGGGTCACATTTGACGGCAGATGGGGTGAAAGTTCCGGAGAGCTTTAAACGCGCTTATGAGCATTATGTCGCCGGCGGCTGGCCAACTTTATCAGCGCCAGCAGCCTATGGTGGGCAGGGCCTGCCATTGGCCCTGAGCAACGCCGTTACCGAAATGATGAATTGTAATATTGGCTTTCAACTATGCTCGATGCTGTCCAATGGCGGCATCGAAGCGCTGGCGGCACATGCGTCTGAAGATCAGAAGCAGACCTATTTGGCCAAAATTATTGCGGGCGAATGGTCGGCGACCATGAACTTAACGGAACCCCAGGCGGGCTCCGATGTCGGCGCGGTTAAAACCAAGGCTGTGCCGCAAGACGATGGTAGTTATAAGATTTCGGGCACTAAAATTTACATCACCTATGGTGATCACGATATGGTCGATAATATTATCCATCTCGTACTGGCACGCACCCCCAATGCACCAGAGGGGAGCAAGGGGATTTCGCTATTTTTGGTTCCAAAATATTTTGTCAATGCCGACGGTTCATTGGGCGCTGCCAATGACCTGCGCTGTATTGGTCTCGAGGAAAAACTAGGGATCCATGCAAGCCCAACCTGCGTCATGTCTTATGGCGACAATGGCGGTGCCACGGGCTGGTTGATCGGGACGGAAAATAAGGGCCTCGCCTGTATGTTTACGATGATGAATAACGCACGCCTGCATGTTGGGCTACAAGGGGTTGGCGTTGCCGAAACGGCTTTCCAGCGCGCTTTGACCTACGCGCAAGAGCGTAAACAGGGCCGACACCCGAAAGCTGGTAAGGATGACACTGCGGCGGTGGCAATTATTTCGCATCCCGACATACGCCATATGTTGATGCGCATGCGGGCGTTAACCGATGCGGCGCGGGCGATCTGCTATGAAAATGGGGTCTATGCCGATCTGGCGCACAGCCTGGGCGATCAAAACGCGCAAGCGCGCAATGATCTTCTGACACCAATATCCAAGGCCTTTAGCACGGATATTGCCAATGAGGTCGCAGCATTAGGGGTGCAAATTCATGGTGGTATGGGTTTTGTTGAGGAAACGGGCGCAGCACAACATGTGCGAGATGCTCGTATCCTAACAATCTATGAAGGCACCAATGGTATTCAAGCCATCGATCTTGTCGGGCGCAAGCTGCCGCTGGCAGATGGCGGCGTTGTACGCGGCTATATTGCGGACATGGAAGGCACGGTTGAGCGGTGCCGCGCTATAAATGAAGCAAAATATCAAGAAATGGCCGATCAGCTTAGCGATGCCATTGATGCCTTGAGCGAGACAACAACATGGATGCTGGAAACGATAAAAACCAATCAGATTGATGGTTTGGCCGGGGCGACAGCATATTTACGACAATTTGCCGTCGCTATTGGTGGGCACCATCTGATCAGTGGCGCTCTGGCGGTCCGCGATCAGGCGACCTCTGCATTTACGGCGCGCAAAGAGGCGACCGCGCAATTTTATGCCGCACATATATTATCGGGCTGCCGTGCTCTGAATACCAGTATCAAGGCCGGCAATGACATGCTGGAGGATATTGGTCTCGACGCGCTGGCCAGCTAGTTTGGCTACATTGCCGTAATATAGCGTAGGGAAGTGTGATTTGATCATTTTACGCAAGCCATACTAACTCTATACTCAATTTTGGATTGACGAGTCGGGCCGTCGAGGTCGGGCAATTGAATAACGGGGGTATGTTGTGGCAATAGGGGCTAGCCATGCGCTGGTGATTTTAGCAGCTGGTAAGGGAACGCGGATGAACTCGTCGCTTCCCAAGGTCATGCACGAAATTGCTGGCTTGCCGATGATTGGGCACGTCATTCGCAATGGTTTAGATGCTGGTTTTCAAAAAATTATTCTTGTCACGGCGCCCGATCAGAATTCGGTACGGCAGAAGGCTGATGACATTTTTCCGGATATCCAGCACGCAATTCAGGAAACGGCATTGGGAACCGGGGATGCCGTCGCGGCGGCCATAGATCAACTGCGCGATACCGATCGGGCCGTGATCGTATTCGGCGACACGCCGTTGATGCGGAAAAAAGTTTTGATAGCCTTGGCTGAAACTGGATCCGACCTTCTGGTTTTGGGATTTGTTCCTGATGTGGCGGGGCGTTATGGCCGTATCGTAACGAAGGATGGAAAACCGGTGCGCATTGTTGAAGCCAAGGATGCGACCGAGGACGAGTTGAAAATCAGGTTATGCAATGCGGGTGCCATGAGCTTCAAAACCGAGGTGCTTGCAAACCTCCTGACGGCGCTGACCCCGAATAATGCGCAAGGCGAATATTACCTGACCGATCTGGTTGCTTTGGGGCATAAAGCAGGCGCCCATCTGGCACTCGCAGAAGTGCAGGCGGAAGACGTTATGGGGGTCGATACGCGCGCCGCGCTGGCGCATGCTGAGATCGTTATTCAAAACCGCTACCGCGAACAGTTTTTAAGCGCGGGCGTGACAATGGAGGACCCGCAGTCAGTCTATTTCTATTATGATACACAGATTGGCCGCGACGTTCACCTGGAGCCGTATATTCGCTTTGGCGCCCATGTCAGTGTGGACGACAATGTTCGCATTCATGCATTTTCTCATATTGAGGGTGCGCATATCCATCAAGGGGCGCAAATTGGTCCTTTCGCGCGCTTGCGACCGGGGACCGTTGTTGGCGCGGGAGGCAAGATTGGAAATTTTGTCGAAACCAAAAACGCCAAGCTCGCGGATGGTGTTAAAATAAACCACCTATCCTATGTCGGTGATGCTGAAATTGGTGCGCATGCCAATATCGGCGCTGGCACGATCACCTGCAATTATGACGGCTTCAATAAGCACGTGACGCGAATTGGTGCTGGTGCCTTTATCGGATCTAATAGTTCGCTGATTGCCCCTGTCACCATTGGTGAGGGAGCCTATCTCGGCTCTGGGTCTGCCGTATCTGGGACTGTCGACAAGGACGACCTGGCGGTAACACGCGCCCCATTGCGAACTGTGAAGGGGTGGGCAGCAAAGTTTCGGAATAAGCATAGCAAAGGGTAATTTTATGTGCGGTATTGTTGGTATTGTCGGTCAAGCACCGGTCTCGGAGCGTATTGTTGATGGTCTCCGGCGCCTCGAATATCGTGGGTATGATAGCGCTGGCATTGCAACTATTGACGCGGGCGCTATTCAGGTTCGGCGCGCCAAGGGAAAATTGACGGCACTGCAAAAGACTTTAAGTAAAACCCCAGCTTCGGGATGTATTGGTATTGGCCACACGCGCTGGGCGACGCACGGCCCCGCTACCACCGAAAACGCGCATCCGCATGCCACCGATAAAGTGGCCGTGGTTCATAATGGTATTATTGAAAACTATCGCGAGCTGAAAGAGGAACTCCAAGCGCAAGGGGCCGTTTTCTCATCCGACACAGATACCGAAGTGATCGCTCATTTGCTGACTCATTTTCTTGGGCAAGGGCTGTCGTTAGAGGATGCGGCGCAGAAAACGCTGAGCCGCCTGCGTGGTGCTTATGCCATCGCGGTTTTGTTTCATGATTATCCTGATCGTATTTTGGCGGCGCGGATCGGCAGTCCGCTGGCCATTGGCTTTGGCGACGGTGAGATGTATCTCGGCTCTGATGCCTTTGCTCTGGCGCCTTACACCAACCGCATTTGTTATTTGAACGAAGGTGATTGGGCGATGATTTACACCGACAGGGCTGATATTCACGACCACAATGGAACCCGCGTTGAACGCCCTGTTGAAATTATCGATGCGGCGCAAGCGATGGTCGATAAAGCGGGCTATCGCCACTACATGGCCAAAGAAATTCATGAACAACCCGAAGTCTTATCACGAACATTCGGGCAATATATTGATGTCGCAAGCGGTGCAATAAAGCTTCCCGAACATGACTTAGATTTGGCGTCGGTCAGCCGCGTCATGCTGATCGCTTGCGGAACGGCGTATTTTGCTGCTCAAGTTGGCCGCAATTGGATTGAGCGTTTTGCCCGCGTGCCCGCCGGCATCGATATTGCGTCCGAATTTCGCTATCGCGACCTGCCGCTTGATGAGAACACTTTGGCCGTATTCGTTTCGCAATCGGGTGAAACCGCTGACACTTTGGCGGCAATGCGCTTTTGTAAGGACAAAGGCTTGAAGACTGTTGGCGTCGTCAATGTGCTGCAAAGTTCGCTCGATCGGGAAGTGGACTTGACCTTACCGACTTATGCCGGTCCTGAGATTGGCGTTGCTTCAACAAAGGCTTTCACAGCGCAACTTGGAACGCTGGCGGCTTTGGCGATCGCTATTGGGCGTGCGAAAGGCTCGCTGGTGGGGTCGGATGAAACAACGCTGACCGAAGCTTTGATGGCGACACCACGACAAGCCGTCGATGTTCTCGCTCTTGAAGATCAAATTGCAGCCATGGCAAAAGAGATCATGAATGCATCAAGTGCCCTATTTATCGGCCGCGGAACGGTCTATCCGCTGGCCCTAGAAGGCGCATTGAAGCTCAAGGAAATATCCTATATCCACGCCGAGGGGTTTGCCGCGGGAGAGTTGAAACACGGATCGATCGCGCTGGTCGATGAGCATATGCCGATTATTACCATCGCGCCCGATGACAGCCTTTTTGACAAGACCATTTCAAATATGCAGGAAGTTATGGCGCGCAAGGGCGCTGTGTTCCTGATCAGCAATCAAGCGGGAGTTGCGCGTGCAGGGGTAGGGTGTCGCGCGAGCTTAAGTTTGCCTGATTGCCACCCGTTTACGGCACCGATTTTATTCGCCCTGCCATTGCAATTGCTCGCCTATCACACCGCTGTCGCCAAGGGTACAGATGTTGACCAGCCGCGTAATCTCGCCAAGTCGGTAACGGTTGAGTAATTCTAAATGCAGATTTTGTAACATCAAATTCTGCGTTTCTCTCAGAAATAATCGGTTTCTGACATACCAAGACAGCTACTCGGCAAGACAAACATCTCTCTTCAAGCTCATCACTTACATGAACAATTCTGGCATGAGTTTCAGGCGGATTAGTGCATGGTTGAATCGCTCAGCTATCAAAACGCATCATGGGAGGACTTGGTCTGAAACTGGCGCTCATGCTCATGGCGTTGTGAAAAGGATGAGGCAGCGCATGGAGAGGATTGAGC
>JAYQUO010000031.1:0-14996 GCA_038147995.1 Rhodobiaceae bacterium
GCCTCTGGGCAGCTAACAGGATCGCGCGCAAAACAGAACATTTTGCTTTTCCAAAGTATACAACCACGGACAAATGCGCTGCAAACTCTGCCAGCGCGGCTTTAAACAAGTGGCTCAAACCACGGGTTCCTCAGGGCTGTGTAGTTCATTCATTTCGGCATGGACTGCGTGATAGGCTCAGAGCTGTTGAATGCCCTGCTGATATATCTGACGCAATAGGCGGATGGAGTACGTCTGGTATAGGGCATTCTTATGGCGCCGGATATGATCTCAATGTTAAACAGAAATGGCTAAAGCAGATAACTTCATAAATGCTCCGAGATCCGCGATGCTTGAAGATCAATGGCTTGGACCGTGAAACACGGCTCTAGGCTCTTGGATCTGGCGCACCCGAGATGGGTTCGATGCCTACCCGAGGCCCCCTGCAAGCCTTGACCTTCAATAATTTCAGTATGTTATCATTTTAAAGGGCTGGTGCAAATCCTATTTGTGGTCATCCATCTGGTCTACCAACGGGGGAGCCCAGACCCGAGATCCTAGACACGAGACACGAAGTCCAAGTCTCGAGGCCCGAGCTTCGAGGTTCAAGAGCCGAGATCCGAGGCGCAAGTCTCGAAGCCTTCGGTCATTTATCTCTGCGCTGTAAACCAAGCCGCAAGCCCAACGAGCGTCGTCGCTAGTGCTCGTATCTTTTCGGGGGTTACTTGGAGTTGCTCGCATTCAGCTACGCGCTTCAGCCGAGGGGGCACCCCCTAAAACCGGCCCCAGCGTCTCGCAGCGGGGATCTCGGATCTTGGGACCGTGAAGACAGGTCCACATAAAGTCACCAAAGATATTTGGACAATGCAACAGAACACCTTGAATGATAATTCGTCTTACACGATCAAAAAGCCTCTTTTCTTCGTCACTTATTTTATCTTATGCTGTTAGGTAATTTAGTTTCATTTTACTGTTTTGCATTGGAGGAAGAATATGTCGGCGCGAGAGATCAAATCGGATTTTCATATGCTCATAAATGGAGAAATTGTTCCTGCGGACCGAACCATGGATGTTAAAAATCCAGCCACGGGTGAGATTTTTGCGACCTGCCCGAATGCGGGGGATAATGAATTAGACCGAGCGGTCGCCGCCGCGCAAGCCGCTTTCGCCGATTGGCGTGATACGACGATGGATGAGCGCCGCGCCCTGCTTCTCAAAGCAGCCGAGGTCATTGCCGCCAATGCCGATGAGTTGACACATTTATTTACGCAAGAGCATGGCCGCCCCCTAGCGGCGGCGCGCAACGAAATTGAAGGCGCCGCGCTGTGGTTGCAAGCCACCGCCAGTCTCGATCTGCCAGTTGAAATTACAGAAGACACCGATCAAAGACGGGTTGAGGTTCACCATGTGCCCTTAGGCGTGGTGTGCGCTATTGTGCCGTGGAATTTCCCGATCTTATTGGCGTCTTGGAAAATTGGCCCAGCACTGCTCGCTGGCAATACATTGGTCCTCAAGCCATCACCCTTCACGCCGCTCACCACTCTCCGTCTCGGCGCTTTAATCAAGGATATTTTCCCGAAAGGGGTCATTAATATTATTTCGGGCGATGACGCGCTGGGGCCAAAAATGACGGCTCATAAAGGGTTTGCCAAGATTTCATTTACGGGTTCGACGCAAACGGGCCGCAAAGTCATGGAAAGCGCGTCCAAAGACCTGAAGCGCATCACGCTGGAACTTGGTGGCAACGATGCCGCGATCGTATTGCCCGATGTCGATGTTGATGCGATTGCCGACTCCATCTTTGAAGGCGCTTTTTTTAATACGGCGCAGGTCTGCGTGGCGACCAAGCGTCTCTATATTCATGAAGATATTTATGACAATCTGCGCGACAAGCTTCTAGAGCGCTTGCAATCTGTGAAAGTGGGCGATGGCACGGAGCAGGGCTCTGCCTACGGCCCGATTCAAAACGAGCCGCAATATCGCCGTGTCCTTGATTTGATGGAAGACGCGCGCGCCAATAATCTGGTCTTATTGCAAGGCAGCAAGGTGCCAGAGGCGGGTTATTTCATTCCGCTCACTTTGGTTGATAACCCGCCCGAAACGGCTCGGGTTGTGGTTGAGGAGGCCTTTGGGCCGATTTTGCCTCTCATGAAATGGAAAGATATTGATGATGTCGTCGCGCGGGCGAATAATACCGAATATGGTCTCGCCGGGGCCGTGTGGTCAGCAGATATCAACAAGGCTGAGGAAATAGCGCATCGCCTAGATACAGGCACAATCTGGATTAATCAAAACCTACAATCGACGCCCTTTACGCCTTTAGCGGGCGCTAAGCAGTCGGGGATTGGTCAAGAAAATGGTTTGCCGGGGTTGCTGGAGTTCACGCGCCCGAAGGTGCTTTTTATTCCGAAGGCGAGCTAGCAAACGGCTTTTTAAGGGCGTTGCGGCGCCGCACGCAGATAAAAAAAGGGCCTCCCAAATGGGAGGCCCTTGCATGTTCTAGGGAGAAGTTTAGAACCGCATACCGAGCTCGATGAATATCTCACGCGGATTATCAACAAAAGCTGACATGTCTGACACCGTGCCAGTGGCTGTACCCGTTCCGGTACCGCCTGTGAACGGAATATCATTGGCGGCCGTGACCACCAACTCGTCTGTCAGATTACGCCCGATCAAAGCCAAATGCCACTTATCCTCAGGAGCATTATAGCGGATCGCTGCATCAACTTTTGAATAGCTGTCTTGGACGCCATCTGGCCGCAACGTATCGGTGAAATTATAGTCATCCATAAAGGTGACATCGCCGATAAAGGAGATGCTGCCACTCGTGCCGCCGAGCTGGTGCTCATAGGTGAAGCCAGCGCGTGCTGAAAGCTCAGGAGCTTTGTTCGGGGTCTTACCGCTATAATCTTGCGATGAGAAGGCTCCCGTCGAGGTGTTGACGTCAAACCGGCAGCCTTGCGCAATGGTCTGACCGCCATAACACTGGCCGATAAAGTCTTTATATTCGGCCTTGTTATATGCAACGGCGCCACGCAGGCTTAGGTTTTCATTGACCACCCAATTAAAGTCGGCTTCGAGACCTTGCGTCTCTAATTTACCGGCGTTATCGGCGATCAGTGAAATCGATACGGGGTCAAAGACTTGAACTTGGAGATCCGTATATTCATAGAAATAGGCCGTTGCGTTGAAGCTGACAGCACCATCCATCAGGATTGACCGGACACCCAATTCGTAGCCTTCCGCGGTTTCACTATCAAACTGCCCTGTCGCCACGGCCCCTGCTGGGTTGGCCGCTGCTGCCGCCCCCAAAGCTTGAGAAATGTTAAAGCCGCCCGTCTTAAAGCCTTCTTTGTAGGAGCCATAATAGGTCAGATCTGTGCTGGGCTTATAGCGAACTGTAATTTGCGGCGAAACATCGTCATCCGAGTACGAGTCGGATATCGCAATGCCGCCAGGAAAGGCTGCAGCGACGCCCGGGTTGGCGGCGAGCGATCTTTGATAGCTGTCGCGTTCCTCATCGGACCACCGTAAACCAGCGGAGATTTCGATTTGATCTGTCGCTTCATAAACGGCTTCGGCAAAAACGGACATCGAGTCACTCTCGAAGCCATTATCGCGTTTAAATGTCACCGGCGTAAACCCTGGAATAATAAAGGGTAAGATATACGCATCGGTATTAAACTCGAACTCACCGTTGGAGTAGAAAGCACCAAACATGAAGTTGAGCGGGCTTTCATATTTGGTTTGAAAGCGGATCTCTTGCGTGAATTGGTCGTAATCCGCATATTGCGTAAAGTTACCAGGATAGGATTCACCGGAGACATTATTGGCGTCTTCTTGAGTGAAGCTATAGTACGACGTAATCGCAGAGATATCCATCGAGCTCATGGTGTAATTTGTGTTCAGCACCATATATTCGGACTCGAAATCGGCATACATTTCACCGGTGCGGGCATAACGATAGTTATTTGTCGCAATCTCTGTCGAAAGCCGCGCGCTGTCAGCAACACCATTTATCACGCAATCCGTTGCTGGACTTGCCGGAACGCCCGGCGCGGCGGGGTTAAAGACCGAGGGTTGAGGGGCTGTCCGTCCGCCGCCGCACAAGCGCTCGAGCGAATCTGTTGGGCCGCCATCTTCAAAGGTCGAGGCAGCGACTTTAAGGCGGAAGCTCAAATTATCGCTGGCTTGAATGTCAAGCGTGCCACGAATGCCAAAAGCTTCCGCGCCACCCCGGTCGGCACCATTAGGTGACCGCGTGTAGCCCATGGAGGCCCCCGTCAATGCATTAAACAAAGGTGACGGGTACGACGCCGAAGCGCTATTGGTAAAAGCCCCATCACTATCTGAGACGCGCACCGCGAGGCGCCCCTGAACAGCATCCGACAACGCGCCCGAAATAAAGCCAGAAGCATAGAATTCCTTAGCCTCTGACCCATAACCCGTGGTGAAGCCACTTTCGAACTCGTCGGTTGGGTTTTTCGATTCGATCGAGATCAAACCGCCGGTTGTGTTCTTACCAAAGAACAAAGACTGAGGCCCCTTAAGAACATCGACGCGTTGGATATCAAACTGCGGCAGGCTGATCTCGCGCCCGCGTTGCATCGGTACGCCGTCAATAATAAATGAGATCGACTGATCAAAGCCAGCTGACAATGCGGTTGATCCGACGCCACGTAAGAAGATACTCGCCGACGATCCCGAGGCTGCCTTGCCAGCCACCAGACCTGGAACTTGGGTTGATAAGTCGCTGATATCGGCGACTTGATAATCTGCCATGGCCTCGCCAGAGAGCGCCGTGATCGCAACAGGGGCGTCGACCAAGCGTTCATCGCGACGCCGCGCCGTGACGGTGATTTCTTCCACAAGATAATCAGCCTTCTTACCAGCACTGCCACCGCCCACACTTTGCGCGCCTGCAGGGCTTGGAAGGGTTGCCATGAGCGCTATTGCAACAGCACTTGTGACACCCGCCATCAAATGGCGACGATATTTATGATTGGATAATAATTTATGAGCCATGTTTACCTCCCCATAAGAACATGCTTACCTAATCCTAATAGGATTAGTTTAAACGTCAATAGAGTTTCTTTGCTTTTAAGACGGAAGCGGACTAGTTTGGCTCACAACACAGAAACGCTGCTTGGAGAACGTCGTGGCACGGCCATCTAAACCCCTCATATCGCGCGACGGTGCCGTCGAAGCAGCACTCGCCGTTATCGATGACGTCGGCCTAGAGGCTTTTAGTTTGGCGCGCGTGGCGCAACATATTGGGGTTCAGACGCCGTCGCTTTACCATCACTTTTCTGACCGCGCGGAATTACTGTCAGAGGTTGTGCGTTATTTGTTCAGGTCGATCGCGCCGATCCGCCCCAAAAAGAATGATTTCGAGAGCGTCCTTGAAGAGTTATGTGTGGCGACGCGACGTCAACTTTTAGAGCACCCGCACGCTGCACCGTTGGTTTTACAGTTTTTCCCGCGCGATGTTGTGTTGGCCGCTTATGAGTTAACTGCCGCGCAAATTCCTTATCCCGCGGCCTACCATCTAGCTATTTTTGAGGCCATCGAGAAATTTGTTTTCGGATCCACACTGTTTGCGGCGGCGGCTAAAATCCGCAACGCGGGCAGCCTCGCAAGCGCGGACTTAAAGCGCTTTCCGGCTCTAAAGAAGGGAGTCGCAAAAAATAAATTCGATGATGAGCGTTTGTTTCGCGAGTCGATCCGCTTGCTACTCGACGGCATGGCCGCACGCTATAAATCTAAATCTTAACAGAAAGGTCAGGCTTACAGCACCTTGCCTGAGCG
The DNA here is from genome assembly GCA_038147995.1 of Rhodobiaceae bacterium. Classification (GTDB taxonomy): domain Bacteria; phylum Pseudomonadota; class Alphaproteobacteria; order RS24; family RS24; genus JAYODZ01. Next base: position 5,788 of record JAYQUO010000031.1, read on the forward strand.
GTCTTATCCCTGCCGAATAATGTCGGCCGCGCGCCAAGCCATTGCCATTGTTGGCCCATTCGTATTGCCGGATGGAATGGTGGGCATGACCGACGTGTCCATGACCCGTACCCCCTGGACGCCGTAAACGTTTAATTTTGGATCGACGACCGCGTTTGCGGGGTCTTTACCCATACGACAGCTGCCGACAGCATGATAAGCGCAGGTGCCGTATTCATCATAAGCGTGCAAAATTTGATCGTCGGTCTGACAATCCGGCCCAGGTAGTGTTTCGATATCAATATAATCGGCGAGCGGAGCTTGCTTGGCCCAGCGCCGAGCTGTTTTCACAACATTAATCATGGAGCGACAATCTTCGGGCGTTGCACGATAATTGGTTCGCAATTCAGGCGGCGTCAGTGCATCCGCCGACACGACATGGATGTGGCCCGCTGAGGTCGGGCGCAAAGGATAAGCGGTTATATGAATACCCGGGAAGCGTTCAACATCTTGTCGTTGCTTCGCAAAGTCAAAACTAAACGGCGCAAACAGAAATTGCGCGTCCGGCCGATTAAGCGTTGGATCTGTCTTAAACCAAGCAATTTGTTCATAGGCGGCCGCCGACAGCGGCCCGGTGCGGGTTAGTAAGTATTGCAGGCCCGCCTTTAAAACGCCAAGGCCGTAATATTTTTTATTGTGTGAAATATTTTTGTTGAGCTTCCATTGCATGATAATGGCGCGGTGTTCGATTAAATTTTCACCAACATTGGCGTTGGCATTCACAAGATCAATTCCAAGTCGCCGCAGGCGCTCTGGGTCGCCAATACCCGAACGCTCCAGAATGCCTGGCGACGCAGTGGCTCCGCCACATAAAATAATCTCGCCTTTAATAGTCCATGTTTCGGGCTGACCGTTGCGCAACAAGTCCAGCGTAGCGGCGCGCTTATTTGTAAAGCCGATGCGGTCGACCGTGCAATCAGTAAAAATACTCAAGTTTTTGCGATTGCGAATAGGGTCGATAAAGGCCGTCGCCGCACTTTGCCGCCGCCCGCCTGAAATGGTTCGCGGCGCGTAGCCGATGCCCTCAATATCATCGGGAGCGTTGGCATCTGCTTTCTCGGCCCAGCCGAGCGCTTTCCCAGCCTCGAGAAAGGCTTCGGTGATAGTGTCCTTGGTATCGGGCAAGGTCACTTTGAGAGGACCATGGGCACCACGGCAATCGCCTTCGCCCAGCTCATGTGCTTCAAGCGCTTGGTAGGCGGCGCCTATATGTTCCCACGCCCAGTCGTCGCTCGATATTTCGGCGATCGAGTCAAAGTCAGCAGGCTGGCCACGAACATACATCATGCCATTGATCGAGCTCGAGCCACCCATAACGCGGCCGCGTACCCAAAATTCCGACGTATTATTATTTGTCTCTTCTGGTACAGTTTGATAGCCCCATACATGGTTTGGATCAGCCATCACCTTAGCAAGGCCCTTCGGCATTTTGATCAAAGGATGCTTATCTTCTGGCCCAGCTTCGAGCAAGGCGACGCGGGTATCAGGATTTTCTGAGAGACGATGAGCGAGAACACAACCAGCCGCGCCAGCCCCCACGACAATATAATCAAACTCTTTATCCATATGTATTCCCCCGAAACGCCTACTCGTCCTGCGCAATGCGCAGTGTCAGGCCGTCTAATTTATCTTCGAATATGATCTGGCAGGAAAGCCGCGATCCGCTATTGCGTTGATCGAGCCCCTCGAGCAAGCACTCTTCTTGTTCGTCGATCGCGGGCAGTTTAGCCAAGGCATCTGCTTCGACATGAATATGACAGGTTGCGCAGCTGCAACATCCGCCACACAAGGCAAGGATGTCATGCACGCCGCTATCGCGAATATTTTCCATAATCGAGACACCAACGCGGGCATCAATCTCGACCAAATCGCCGTTGCGCTTATAAACACGTAGACTTGCCATATTTCCCTCTCTACCCGCACGCAAAGATTGACCCCATGCCGAGCTTGATTATACTAATACCATTAGTTTTATTCTGACAAACTGTAAATGGGCGGGACATGAGGGGAATTGGAAACGACGCAAATTATTGGGCCGGATTGCAGGCAGGCGAGTTACGGCTGCCGCAATGTTCAGCTTGCGCGACATGGTATTGGCCAGCACCCTTCCGGTGCGCAAAATGTGATAGCTGGGATTTTACCTGGAAGGCCATCGCGCCGGAGGGGCTGATATATTCTTGGACCCGCGTACATCATCCTTTTGGCGGGCTAGAGAGCTTCACCCAGCCATTTGTAACGCTGAGTGTAGAGTTGCCACAGGCGAATGGCATTCGTTTGTTTGGCGTGCTTGACGATGCGCGTGCACCCGCCATTGGCGCGCCGGTCACGGCAACCATCAAGTTGACGCATATTTTTGAGCGCGATGTGCCTGCTCTGTATTGGAAACACCATGAATAAAGCATTGATGAATCAAACCGCCGTTATTGGTGTCGGCATGCGCCAATACAAGCGCGGGACCGCGCCGATGGCCGAGCAGGGTGTCCTCATTCGCGCCATTGTAGACGCTTGCGAAGATGCGGGCATAGACCCATCGACGATTGACGGCTTTGCCACCTATGGCGACGACAAAAACGAACCTGTGCGCCTTATGCCCGATCTCGGCATGACTGATCTGCGTTGGCACACGCAAGTTTTTGGTGGTGGTGGTGGCGGTATTGCTGGTGCTTTTGGTTTAGCGGCCGCGGCTATTATTTCAGGCCAAGCGAACACCGTTGTGGTCTTTCGGGCGCTTGTTCAAGGCGATAGCGGGCGGCTATCGGCTGCTGTCATGGCGCATCATTTGAATGATCATATTCTTGGCGTGGGTAATATTGCGCCAGCCATTGAGTGCGCCATGCGCGCACAGCGGATGCTTGAATATCACGGCGTACCCCGCCAGTGCTTCGAAGAACTTGTCCGCGCCTCTTATTTCCACGGCAGTCGAAATCCAGAGGCCATCGCTTTTGGTAAGGAACTCGATCTTGATGCCTATCGTGAGGCGCGTTTGATCAGCGAACCTTTTGGCCTGTTTGATTGTAGCCGCGAAAACGATGGCGCGGGCGTTTTGATTTTAACGTCAGCCGATCGCGCGCGCGATATGAAAAAGCAGCCCATTTATCTAACGGGCGTCGCGCAGGGAACAGCGAAGGGCTGGGGCGACCTGTTGCAAAACGATGATGATTATTGTTCTGCTGGGTTTAAACCGATTGCAGCGCGGCTTTACGAGCAGACAGGTTTGCAACCGAGTGACATCGACGTCATACAGCTTTATGAAAATTTCAGTGCACAAGGAATTGCCTCGCTGATTGATCATGGATTCTGTACTTATGAAAATGTGGCGGAGGTCGTCCGCTATGAAAACTTGATCGCACCATCGGGGCGCTTACCTGTGAACACTAGTGGTGGCAATCTCGCGCAAGGCTTTATCCATGGCATCGGAACAGCCATTGAGGCGGTGCGGCAGTTGCGTGGCGAATCGTCGAACCCAGTGCCCGACGCACATCACTGCCTACTGGCAGGTGGCCCTGGCGCACCAACCATCAGCTCGGCGATTTTCTCAAACATAACAGGGTGATTGGCGGTGGCCCAGAAACCTATTGTAATTAGGTTATTGCTTTGTTAGCATCTTGCTGAAATTGAAAAGGTTGGACCTCATGGGTAACGCAATTAAAAAAATGAACGGGCGTGTGGTAACAACGCTTGCTTCCTTATCGTCGAGCCAACAGGATGCAATCCGAAAAATCCCTGCCGAGTCAGATGCGCTCCTCAGTCCTTTAAAGGCCAGCCGACCGAATGAAATTTTCACCGGTCAGCGGCGTTTTGATATCGAACAGGACAAAATATTTAAGCGCTTCCCGGTTCCGGTAACAGTTTCGGCGCTGTTAAAGCCGGGCTCTACCATTGCGCATAACGGCTATGGTCTTCCACTCCTTATTTCGCGCACGTCGAGTGGCGAGATCAAGGCAATGATTAATGCCTGTCAGCACAAAGGTGCGAAGCTCATTGAAGATTGCGAGGTTCATAACAAAAACCGTCTGACTTGCCCCTATCACGCCTGGACATACGGGATTGATGGACAGTTAATTGGCGTTGCGCGCAGTGATGCTTTTCTGGATCTCGACAAATCACAACGGAATCTGGTTCAACTCGAGGCCAAAGAATGGGGCGGCATTGTTTATGTTCAACTCGACCGCACACAAGCTGCCGACTGGTCGCACTTGCATCCACAAATTTCGGAAGACTTTGAGGCTCTAGGGCTGCCTGACATGCATGTCTATGGTCGCAAATCTTTCGATCTGAAAGCCAATTGGAAGGTTGTGCTCGAGCCATTTCTCGAGGGCTACCATGTTCAGCGCTTGCACGCGCAATCGATCGGTGATCAATTTCAAGATGCTCCCACGGTGGAAGATCTATTCGGCGTCAACATACGCCAGATCTCAGGGCGCATCGGCTATACCCCCGACATGCTCGATGCGGATCCGTTAGAGAATGTTCACAAGCTGGTCACGCATGCCTATGTTGCTTTCCCCAGCTGTGTCTTGGTGACCAGCCAATATTATACGAGCATTATGCTTCTTATCCCTCAAGCGCCCGATCGAACGCAGGTCGATTACTTTATGCTAACCCCCGACGAAGGGGCGACAGACAAGGCGAAAGAAGTTTTTGAGCGGTCTTACGAAATGATCCTCAACGTTTTTGGTAACGAAGATTTTCGCGCCGCCGAAATCTGCCAAACCGGACTTTCAGCAGGGGTGCCCTCGCATACAGTCTATTGCGGTCTCGAGAAATGCATCGTTAAATATTACGACGCTTTAGAAGCCCTTTTGTAATCGACTGGAGCGAAAAAGCTAAGGCTGGAGAGTATTAACCTATGGCGCAAACACTATCACATGCTTTAGCTTGGTGGGCGCGGATGCGCCCAGAGCAGCCGGCTGTCGTTTTGGCCGGCGAGAGCCTGACCTATCAAAATTACAAACTCTGGAGTGATGCGATCGCGAGTTACTTGGTCGCTGAAGGTGTTCAGCCAGGAGATCGGGTGGCGATTTGTTCCACCAATAGCCTGACCTATTGCGCCTTGATCATGGGTATCATTCGCGCTGGGGCCATCGTCAACCCCATTAACTTTCGCTACACGCCGCGCGAGATTTCGGACCTTTTAGAGGCTACAGAGCCAAAATTGATATTTGCTGCAGCGGACTTCAGCGGCAATGTTGAAAAGGCGGGTTATGCCACACGGCCCATCAGCGAGATCGACGGCTTGCGTCACGAAGATACATCTGTACCGGCACATGACCCCGACCCTGACGCTTCGGTGGTGATTATCGCAACCTCGGGCTCGACGGCCAAGCCCAAGGGTGTGGTCTTTACCAATCGCTCTATGACAGCTTACGCGGCGAATTGGTCGGTCGAGGAGCCCTCGACCGCACCTGGCGCGCGCATTATCGGGCTGGCGCCGCTCAACACGTCAGCTGGCTTTGTTCAGCTCATGCATTATATGTGCCTCGGCTGCACCTATTATATGGAGCCGGTCTTCGACCCGTCTAAAGCGCTTGCCTTAATTCAAACGGAAAAAATAAATGGCTTTGGTGCCGTGCCTGTATTTTTTGAGAGCATTGCCGCTTTGCCAGAATTTGCACAAGCCGATCTGTCGTCCATAAAAATTGCTACGGTCGGTGGCGCCCGCGTATCGCGCCAGTTGCTGGATACATACCGCGCCAAGGGGGTGACGTTACGACAAATTTATGGCCAAACCGAAATTGGCGGTAACGCCACCGTTATGCCTGAGCATTTAGCACTTGAAGCAGCTGAGAAATGTGGCTGGGGTGGCGCCTTTATTGATATCCGCGTGGTTCGCGACGATGGTAGCGATTGCGATGCTAATGAGGTTGGGCAAATTCTTATGCGTGGCCCAGGCATGATGCGCCATTATTGGCGCGATCCTGAGCAAACTGCACAAGCTATTAAAGACGGTTGGCTCTATTCGGGAGATCTCGGTACGCTCGACGAAAACGGCTTGTTGACATTTGTCGACAGGATGAAAGATCTCATCATCTCGGGCGGGCTGAATATTTCAGCGGCCGAGGTTGAAGCCGTCGTCAGTGAATTTCCGGGCATCACCGAGGTTGTGGTGATTGCAGCCCCGGATGAGAAATTTGGCGAGACACCGCTTGCCGTTTACCACGGGCCTCAAGAGGTTGATGTGGCGGCCTTAATCACCCATTGCAATGAAAACTTGTCAAATTACAAGGTGCCCCGCTATGTCGCCTTTTCGGCTGACCCACTGCCGCGCGTCGCGACTGGGAAATTGTCAAAGCCGCAAATTCGACAAAACTATGCCAATGCGCATAAGGAATTACCACGCGTCAGATAGGGAGACTTACCATGGGAAATGCCGCAACAACGCTGACACCAAAGCCGGATCATGTTGCCGATGATCTTGTCTTCGATTTCGACATCCATTCTGATCAGCGGATTGGGCGCGATGTTCAAGGTGATTACCAGAGAACACTTGCTGATGCGCCGAATATTTTCTGGACGCGCGAAAATGGCGGCCATTGGATTGTCAAAGGATTTGATGAGATTATCGAAGTGGTTTCGCAGCCCGAATATTTCTCGGCCCGAGAAATGCAAATTCCGCGTGTTGAGAACCCACCTTTTTTTATTCCCCTGAGCATGGACCCGCCCGACAACCTACCCTACCGATTGGCTATGCAACCGATGTTTAGTCCTTCGGCCGTCAAAGAATTACACCCGAAAATTAGAGATTGGGCCGTCAAGCTCGTCGAGAAAGTCCAAGCGCAAGGTAGTTGCGATTTTCAGGCTGAAATTTCCAAACTTTTCCCGGTCTCTGTGTTTATGGAACTTATGGGGATGGACCTCGATCGCTTGCCAGAGATGCGTGATCTAGCGGAGAGTTTTTTCTGGAGCAATAATGACGCGGAGAAAATGGCACAAACCGGTGCCGCAATCCTCGGCATGCTCGGTGAATTGGTCGAACAGAAACGAAAAACGCCCGATAATCGACTGCTGTCGCATTTTGTTCACATGGATGTCGATGGCCGTCAAATGAGCACTGATGAAATTCTTGCCATGAGTTTCGTTCTGTTTTTGGGCGGCATGGATACGGTGACGAATGTCACAGGGTTTGCCTATCAGCAATTGGCGCAAATGCCCGAATTGCAAAAACGGCTGGCCGATAACCCAGCCGATATCGCCGCCTTTACGGATGAAGCCGTCCGTATGTTTGGCGTCGTGAATACGCCGCGCTTGGTTGTTAAAGATCATGATATTGGCGCCGCCAAATTCCGCCCTGGGGAAATGGTGCTGAGTATTTTGTGTTGCGGGAGCCGCGATCCAAGTAAATTTGACGAACCCAACGTTTTAAATATTGACCGCCCGCGTAGTAAGCATCTGACATTTTCAAGTGGCCCTCATTTATGCATTGGACATGTCTTGGGCCGGACAGAATTGCAGATCCTCACCGAAGAATGGGTTAAACGTATTCCGCGATTTGAACTCGCCGAGCAGGAAAACACGGGCTATCGCCTGGGAACGGTGATGTCATTAGAAAACCTCGCCCTCCGCTGGTAGTCGGAGTACCGTTCAAACACGTCACCCCATTGGCTTTACTCGCTCGGCGTGTACCAAATGGGTGAGCTATAGGCGCGTTGCTGCAAGCTATGCGGCACGTCCTGCGGCAGAGGCTGCTTATAGCGGGCGGCATCATAAGTCGACCAGCGCGGTGTCGGGATTTCCAACACCCGCGCATAGTAAAAAGCCCGCTCGCTCGGGTCAAAGTCAGGGTCCTGCCAATAGCTCGTCAAGCTCTCTGCGCCAATGTCATTGCTATAGCTGGCCTCGGCGACATTAACAGTGGACCCCACAGGGCCAACCGCACCGGTCTTGGCGTCAGGCACACGATCGCCTGACCAAGCAACATCATAGACCCGCTCGCGGGTGGTGCCGTCTTCCGCGAGCCAGCCTTTGACAATTTGAATGCGATCGAGATGTGCGCTTTCAGGGTCTTTACTGGCACTGACGAGGAAACCAGGGGCGGTTTCTGAAGCCGGTAAGTCGCCCCCCATCGGCACGCCGCGGGCATAGGCCTGCGCCACCATATCGGGGCGGTTGATATCATCAGCCGAGAAGTCAAAGCCACCAAACAGGCGCAACTGAATGCGGGGGCCGGTTGAGGCATAGACTTCGCGCCGCTTCATGGCATCGAACAGCGCCTCGCGGGTGTTTTCAGTGGCCCAAATCGCGGCATAGCCCGAGGACGCGAGAAAGCGATTGGGCCAATGTCGCCCAGCAAATCTATTGGTCAGACGGTCCGGTCCTGGTTCTGACTCAACATATTTACCAAAATAATTACTGCTTTCGGCGGTCGCCATGGCGGTATGCGAATCGGTACTCCCGACCATGCCGAACTTAAACGGGTTGACCCCGATTTTAGCTTCATGTTTCAACCCTTGGCCTAAGACAGGTCGTGCATATTCACGGGCGTACATATATTTTTTTAACACTTCAGGTTTTTTATTCATTTCGATGTCGGTCTCGTCCCAATTCTCAAAATCGGCAAACATATCATCGGGTGAAATTAAAGGGTGGGCTTCTGCATCACCTTTTACTTGCGTCACCTCGTAGAGCGGTTCCCACCGCATGCGCATTTCGGCATAGGCACGATCGAGTGGTTGGCCGTTAATTCGATTGTCCGCAAACATTAGGCCATTAGACAGGTTACCATTATGCGGTATTGCCAAAACCTCATTGTCACGACTTGCTTCATAGGCGGCAAGACTGGCCCAAAGATCTTCAGGGTCATTGCTATCGAGCGAAGAAAAAGGTGTGATATCCGCTGTATCTTTCGCGCCACCGCGAAACACCACGACACGATGGAGGTTGTCGCCATCAATCATCGAGGTCCACTCATAGCCAATAATGGCCGAGAAGCTACCCGGCGCATTATGCCGCTCTGCCGCCTCGACCGATTGCCGCCACATGGTATTCATCACTTCGGGTGACGGATAACCGTCAAGTCCCGCGCGGCCCTGCAGCGTATCCATAAACTCGGTCGCAATTCCCCAGACATTGCCATCGTCGAGATACTTCCCCCAACGTTGGCCGAGCGGCAGTGCCATTATGTAATCGCGCTTTTCTTGAATACTGGCAAGCACGCCGAGATATTCCGAATG
>JAYQUO010000032.1:0-13370 GCA_038147995.1 Rhodobiaceae bacterium
GTTGGTAAGTGCCTGACTGAGAAGGCGACTGTCGCCCTCAATGTCGAATTGGATGGGGTTGGAAAAGTGAAAATTAATGTCGGGATGCGCCACGCGTTGCAGAAACAAAACCTGCGCAATCACATCGCAGACATTAAATTTACGGATAACCGCGCTCGGCATGCGCGCAAAAGACGAAAACTCGTCTACCATGCGACCAATATCCCCGACCTGTCGAATGATGGTTTCAGTGCACTGATTAAAAACATCGCGATCAGTCTCGATTTGAGCGAGATATTTACTTCGCAATCGCTCAGCCGACAACTGAATGGGTGTCAGAGGGTTTTTAATCTCATGTGCAATACGCCGCGCAATATCAGCCCATGCGGCCGAACGCTGGGCGGAGACAAGATCGGTCACATCATCGAGGCTAATAACAATATTTGTCCCGTGCGCGACACGATTGCGTGCAATCGATACACGCAGAAGCCGCTCGGCGCCGGTGTCATCGATGCGCGAAATTTGTGTCACGCGCGCCTCCACATTCAACGTTTCGCGAAAAACATTCGCGAGTTCCGGCAATATGATGATAATCGGGCTACCCAGAAGTTGCTCAGTAGATTGCCGCAATATGTGGCCCGCCGCATCATTGGCATGATTAATCAGCCCGCTTTCATCAATCCCAATGATGCCAGCTCTCACACTATTAAGAACCATTTCGGTAAAACGATGGCGTTCATTCAAATCATCGCGTGCATCGATCAACTGTTTTTGTTGCCGTCCTAATCGGTGCGCCATGTCATTAAACATACTACCTAATCGGCCCATATCATCATTGTCGGTAACCGGCACCCGAACGCTGAGATCGCCCTCCCCCATTTTTTGCGTCGCCCGGATCAAGCCCGATATTGGTCTTGCCAGACGGTTGGCTAGCCACAGGCCAATCCAGATAGCCGACAGCAAGATGAGCAAAGAGATTACGATGTAAATCATGGCGAAGGTGAGCTGAGCTTCAAAGCGGCGACCTTCCATTTCGCTGTATTCGCGGACGGCTAAATCCGTACGCGACAAATGCTCGAGAACATTAGGCGACACAAAACGGGTCGCCAGCAAATAGACAGGCGGTTCGATCGCGCCTATTTTTTGTAGAACCTGCACCTGCGCCAAAGCGCCAACGGTAATGACGACAGGCTTGCCATTGTCAGCAACTTTGAAAACCTCCTCAGGAGGCACTACAATCTTCGTTTCTACATTGCTGGCCGCTGCTTGCACAACAGTGCCGTCGCGGCCGATGACAACCATATGCGGGATTGACCGCAGGGCGGCTTGGGCAGTGAGAAAGACGCCAAACCGTCGCTTATCCTCATCCATAACATCTATCGAGCGGCCAATATCGCGCGCAATAGAGGTCACGTCGCGGCGCAGCAAGTCACGATGTTCGGTTAAATAGGCATTGGCGACGGCTGTCGTATTGCTAATAATTGCCTTGGTACGATCCGAAAACCAGCTGTCTAACCCGCGATCAAGAGTAACAATGGCAAAGACGGCCACCAGCAAAGCGGGCAAGGCCGCAATGCCAGCAAATAGAAATACCAGTCGGCCATGCAAAGCGGCACCAGCCTCGCCGCGTCGGGCTTGCCGCCAAACGCGGACAAGTTGCCACCCGACGACAGCCAAAAGCCCCGTGACCATAAAAATATTGAGACCAAATAGGAACCATACGATTTGACGGCTCGGATTGATCGGCGATAATCCTGACAGGATGACATATGTGGCCAGACCACCAATCAGGCCGCTAATGCCAAAAAATACCGATAGAAACCGCGTCAAGTCTTGGCGCGAAGAGATCAGAGATAATCTGCGTTTAACGCTGGCGATAAAGCCCAAACCGGCCATCTAGTTACCCCTCTTCGTCTCTGCTCAGATCCAGCCGCTCGGCAGATATATTCATGAAACAAAGACGTCTTAGGCTATCGAATATGTTGCAAAGTTGCAACAGTTATTGTTCGGTATCGGGCATATCAAGACGCGGAAAGGCCGGTTGAGGTGGTGCAATTTTGCATCGCTTCGGCAGCCGCCCCGCTGCGCCCAAGGCAGCGAAACTACGGTCTTCCTCAGAAATATTCAGCGAATCCAGAATGTTACGCGCCCCGTTTGGTGCCACGGGCTGTAGCAAAATAGCCCCCTGACGAACAACCTCAGCAGCCGTATATAGAATTTGCGCCATCCTGTCCGGATTACTGGCTTTCAAAGACCATGGCTCTTGCGCTGCGAAGTATCGATTGGCTTCTGAAATAACCGCGAATACATGATCGAGATAATCATGGATCGCTAATCCCGTCATAGCCGCTTGAACCTTGGCAAACATATCGTCAGCGCGGGTGATCAAGGCAAGATCTTCTGCAGCCAGCTCATCCACAATATCGAACTCGCCGGCCAAGTTTTTCACCACCATGGATAGGCTACGTTGCGCTAAATTGCCAATATCGTTAGCCAGATCGGCGTTTACGCGATTTACAATGGCTTCATCGCTGAAGCTACCATCTTTGCCAAACGGCACCTCCCGCATAAAGAAAAACCGCACGGCATCGGCGCCATATCGGCTGACCAAAATTTGCGGATCCAATACATTGCCTAATGATTTAGACATTTTCTCGCCGCGGACGGTCAAAAAGCCATGCGCAAAGATTTGTTGTGGTAGAGCCAAATCTGCCGACATTAAAAAGGCTGGCCAATATACGCTATGAAAACGCGTAATATCTTTACCGATAACATGGACGTTAGCAGGCCAGTATTTTTGCCAGCTCTCGCAAGCTTCATCGGGAAACCCGATAGACGTGATGTAATTGGTCAGAGCATCCATCCACACGTAAATCACATGCGCCGGGTCGCCAGGCACTGGAATGCCCCAATCAAAACTGGTCCGAGAGATAGAAAGATCTTTCAGGCCGGATTTAACAAAAGAAATGATTTCATTCCGCCTTGCCTCAGGTTGAATAAAATTGGGATGCGCCTCGTAATAGGCGAGCAACGTCTCTTGATAAGCCGACAAACGAAAAAAATAGCTTTCCTCTTCGACCCATTCGACGGGGGTCCCCGTCGGTGCGCGCATTTCACCTGTGTCTGCGTCCTCGGTCAATTCGGCTTCTGTGTAAAACGCCTCGTCGCGGACAGAATACCAGCCCGCATAGCTGTCTTTGTAGATATCCCCCTTGGCCTCTACCCGCGCCCATAACTCAGACACGGCGGCGTAATGGCGTGCTTCAGAGGTTCGAATAAAGTCATTGGGTGTGCATTCGAGTGTTGCAACCATGTCGCGAAAAGCCGGCGTCAGCTCATCGGCCAACGCACGCGCCGTTTTATCCTGCGCCCGGGCTGTTTGAAACATTTTTTGCCCGTGGTCATCAGTGCCAGTGCAAAACCAAACATCGTAGCCATCCAAACGTTTAAACCGCGCAATCACATCGGTCGCAATCGCCTCATAGGCGTGCCCAATATGCGGTGCGCCATTCGGATAGGAAATGGCGGTAGAGATAAAATACGGTTTTTTGGCTTCAGGCATGCGACGGATCCGCGGCAATAAGTGAATTGATGAGCATCAAACTCGACATAACAGCTTGCTTCTTATCAAGATTTAAAGCGCTTGTCTCGCGGCCAATATGCTGAATTTTTTCCCAAGTTTCGAAAAGGTTCGACACCGAGCACGATGTGACCAAACGATCGACAAAATCTTGCTCGCCTGTGTAGAGGGGACTATAGCTTGCCGCCCCCGAAGCATATTTGCTGATGCGGATCAGCCAGGCGCCGACCAACCCGATAAACGCGTCAAATCTTGTGACATCGTCGCGACTAGCGACGTAATCGGAGAAACTGTGCAACGTGTCGTAATCGCCCGAACCGACAGCTATAACGGCATCGAGCATAGCTTTGTAGTGCTCAAAACCTCCATGCTCGACCAAAAACACGGCTTCGGCGAGACTGCCCTCGGCCAAGAAAGCAGCCGCCGATAAAGCGCGCTGGTCGCGCCCCGGACATAAATTTGGTAAAATTTGCATCATTGTTTCGCTGCTCAACTCATTAAAATGCACCATGCGACAGCGCGATCGAAGCGTATCTAATAGACGACCTTGATTGTGATTAATCAATATTAACAGACAATTAGATGGAGGTTCTTCAAGTATTTTAAGAAGAGCATTAGAGGCGTTGCGGTTCATGTCATCTACTGCATCAATAATGGCGACACGCCAGTGCGATCGCGCCGCACTATGGGCAAAAAAATTCTTCAGCTGCCGAACCTGATCAACGTCTATCTGTTTTTGACCGCTTTCTAGGTCACGGGTAATCACCCGCAGATCAGGGTGCACACCCTGTGACACAAGCCGCCCCTCGGCGCTATCAAAGCCAGAGGTTAAGGCAACCCGATCCTGCGGCGGCCCATTGGTCAGCACAGCGCGTGCAATTAACATGGCAAAGCTCATTTTGCCGACGCCATGCCGTCCGTTAAAAATCCAGCCATGAGCCAAGCGCTGGCCTTGCACAGCCGCCAAAAAACTATCAATCGCGTGGTCCTGCCCGACCACGTCGCGTGTTTCTATCATCTTCGGGGCGGGGGTTTCGCTCTCACTCATGACCTGCAGGGTATAACTTTTCCCATCACAGACCAAATCTATTGATGACTGCCGTTTCGATTTCTTGCCATACGCCGTCGAAGGATTGGGCTGCGTCGATCTTACAAATACGGTCCGGATAAGCCGCCGCCAACTCTAAAAAACCCTCGCGTAATTTGCGATGAAATGCATCGCCTTTCTTCTCAAACCGCGCTTCGCCGCCGCGCAGTGCCGCGCGCTTGAGGCCTGCCTCAGTCGGCAAATCAAGCAGCAAGGTCAAGTCAGGCATTAATCCCCCAATGGCCGAGTTGTGCAATGCGCGCACCTCGTCAATCCCGATCTGCCCTGCCACGCCTTGATAGACAAAAGTCGAGTCGACAAAACGGTCGCACAGAACCCATTTCCCAGCGGCCAAAGCCGGCTCGATAATATGGTGGACATGCTCCACCCGAGCCGCCGTCATCATCAACAACTCCGAACGTGGCTGCCAACGTCCTGGATCCCCCCGGACAAGCAGGGCCCGCAAATCTTCGCCCTGCGGCGTTCCGCCCGGCTCACGTGTCTCGACGACAGAAATTGATTTTTGTTTTAAAAAGCCCGCCAAGCGGGACATTTGCGTGGTCTTTCCGCCACCCTCGCCGCCTTCAAAACTTATAAAAATACCTCGGCTCATGATACCTCACTGTCCGAATAATAAATGCGCAAAACTGGCAAAAGCCCGTCGGATTAAGCCGGCTCGATCAACATCGCGCGCCGCAACCAGATCGAAATCCTGCGACGCCATATTTGCGGCGGTAATGCGCAAAGTCGCTAATTTTTGTCCTTGCTGTATCGGCGCAAAGACAGGATTTTCATAAGTGACTGTCGCTGCGACCGAACGACGTCCTACCCGCGGCAGGATGGCTTTAACTTGCTTATTTGCCACGAGGGCAACGCGCTGATCGCGACCATGCCAAACGGGGATATCGACAACCACCTCTTCTCCGTCATACAGCACCTCGCTCGCAAAGGAGCGCAATGACCAGTTCAGCATTGAACGCGCCTCACTGGCACGATGGCGCGCATCGCGGAGGCCATTCATCACCATAATAATGCGACGACCATTGACTTCTGCCGAGCCCACGAGCCCATACCCAGACTCGCTCGTATGCCCCGTCTTTAAGCCGTCGGCTCCCATATTGGCAAAAAGTAGCGGATTACGATTGGACTGCCGGATACCATTCCATGTGAATGACCGCTCCGCAAATATAGGATAGTAAGCACTATAATCGCGGATCAAAATCATCGCCAATTTAGCCAAATCGCGCGCCGACATGCGATGATCAGGATTGGGTAGACCCGTCGAATTGGTGAAACTGGAGTCCGTCAAACCCAATTCGTGAGCGCGGCTGGTCATCGCAAGGGCAAAATTCTCTTCCGACCCGCTTAACCCCTCGGCCAAAACAATACAAGCGTCATTGCCCGACTGAACGATTACGCCGCGCAGCAGATCTTCGACACGCACCTTACTGCGCGCATCGAGAAACATTGTCGAGCCACCCGATTTTGCGCCACCCTCGCGCCATGCCTTATCACTGACATAAAACTCGTCATCAAGCGTCAGTCGACCATCCTTTAAGGCTTCAAAAACCATCAGAACCGTCATCAGCTTGCTCATACTGGCCGGTGCCATTGGTGCGTCAGCATTTTTCTCAAACAAAGTGACGCCAGTTTCCATATCGATCACGACTGCATAATCGGCCTCGGTATTTTGCGCATAACTCGGAGCACACAGAATTAGGCTTGCCACAATGGCAAATAGCCAACGATAAAGATGTTTCGTAATCATCCCCTGCTCCTTTTACTAGGGTTTTGTGATAAAGGCATCGGCATAGCCCGCCGCTTCAAGGCGCGCCACCAACGCCTCCATCATCGTGCGAATATTGGCGCCACCAACCACGACGCGATAAAGCGGCCGCCCATCTCGCTCAATGGCGATGATCTCGCTTTGCCCCATATTGCTCACTTGCGCGGCTATCGCCTTGGCGCTGTCCAATGAGGAAAAGACACCCAGCTGAACCGTGTAGAGCGATTTTGATGGCACCGCTTGACTTGATGCTGAGACGGGGCCGCCATCTAAATTATGGGTCGCAACCTTTTCAATAGGAGCGGCGGCGACCTGACGCTGATCCGCCGGCGTAATCGGCTTTTTCGTGATGAAGGTCTCCTCTTCCACCCCGAAAATGCGGCGGCCGGACTTGTCATAGAGCGGCGCCCGCCCAAGATACTCAACCCGCACCCGCGTTGTGCCTTTTTCCACAAACCCCAAAACCTCGGCTGCCCGTCGCGAAAGATCAATCTCGCGGTTTTTCTTAAACGGTCCGCGATCATTGACCCGGACAATAATCGACCGATCATTTTCCAAATTGGTCACCCTCACCCGCACAGGCATGGGCAAAGTCGGGTGCGCCGCCGTCAATAGGTTCATATTGAAAATTTCACCATTGGCCGTCCGACGACCATGAAATTTGGGTCCATACCAAGAGGCGACGCCCGACGACACATAAGCCGCATCTTCTTGCGGATAGTACCACTCGCCCTCTATTTGATACGGCGTTCCAATTTTATAAATGCCGCCTGCTGACGCGCGACGTCCGT
The DNA here is from genome assembly GCA_038147995.1 of Rhodobiaceae bacterium. Taxonomy (GTDB): domain Bacteria; phylum Pseudomonadota; class Alphaproteobacteria; order RS24; family RS24; genus JAYODZ01. The sequence continues at coordinate 7,224 of JAYQUO010000032.1, forward strand.
CTGAGACCTCTTCGCCGCTTCCAATAATCGGTATCGAGCCGCAAGCAGCGACGAAAAACACACCGATGAGAGCTAACCCCGATAAGCCGCGTTTCATGATAAACCTCTGCTTCGTTTTATAAGCAGATTCGTCGCAATTTCGACCCTCTCAACTGTCTTAAATAATTGCAAGCGAGAGACAGGCTATTCGGGCAAGGTTTCGCCAGAGCCTCCCATTTCGGCCGGCACATCGCTCAGCTTCGGGAGACCATCGTGAATGGACAGAACGGATTCGGCGTAAAACACATGCATCGACGGATCATAGGTAAAATCTTTGATCACCGCGGCATAAACATCGACTACCCCCGCATGTGGGTGATCAGTCATCAAATGACCGCCGCACTGGCCGCACCACTTCCGATGGCTATTATCGGTTTTCGCAAAGCTCTTTATATGCTCTGCGCCGCGAACCACCGTCACGGCCGAGGGCTGCCAGAGCGAAAAGGCATTCACCGGCCCTGCCGACCAGTGCCGACATGACTCGCAATGGCAATAGCCCATAGCCTCAGGGGCGCCTTTGATCTCGAGTTCGACAGCCCCGCAAAAACAACTTCCATGGTGAATTTCAGACATTTTCCCCTCCTTTACGAATAGCCGATGCCCAACCGTGCCGCATGGCGTTGAGGGCCAGACTGCGTCCAGCTTATTACTGATTTCACGGCATAGGCTATAATTTTGTTGCGCCGCTCTCTAGCTGCCACGGCAATTGGCTTGAGAAGCCGGTAAAACGGCTATTTTGGGGCGGCAAAAAAACCGCTTTAAGGCGCTTGAACTTTGCCGCGGCGCCTCGTATGAAGAGACTGGTTCGGAGAGGTGGCTGAGTGGTTGAAAGCGGCGGTCTTGAAAACCGTTGAGCGTTTGCGCGTTCCGGGGGTTCGAATCCCTCCCTCTCCGCCATTATATTAAGTTATCTAATTGATTTAATTTATGTATCAAATCGAAATAGCTGACCAACCTACAATATAACCTACAATATGGCAGGCTAAACCGGACTTCCCGGAGGCGGGGGTTACTTGGACCTGCTCGCATTTAGCGGCGCGCTTCAGCCGAGGGGGGGCCCCCTAAAACCGGCCCCGGCGTCTCGCAGCGGGGATCTCGGATCTTGGATTACCGCAATCAAAGATCCATGAAACCGTTTCGCCCAGCATTTTTTGCCAGCCGATCACTGATCGCAATCGGGCCTGCTGAGCTGTTTCATCTTAAATCGATAGCTAAGATACGAACGGAAGGATTAGGATTTACTTATTTTGGGTGCAAGATTGAGATGATTTAATAGAGCTATAAAGGAAGATATGCGTTCGCGACGGTAATTCTCTACATCGCGATCAGCATAATTATAGAAGCCGACGCCGTCGGCCAGACCGTTGCGGCCTTGAGCCATATTTTCCGTGATAATGTCGGGCGCTTTATAGCGTTCCGCGTTAACGGTCTTGCCAAGATAATCGGAAGCATAATAGAGAATATCGCCACCGCCCCAATCGATAAATTCAAGCAAACCTAAAATAGCGTAGCGGACACCGAAGCCCGTGCGGATCGCTTTGTCGATGTCTTCAGCAGACGCAACATTTTCTTCTACCAAGCGAGCCGCTTCATTCATCGCCAGCGCTTGAATGCGAGGAACAATATAGCCAGGAGAGGCGCCGCAAGTGATCGTTTGCTTGCCAATCGACTCGAGGCTCTTGCGCAACCGCATAATCGCCTCATCGCTCGAAGCAGAGCCGCGGCTGATTTCGACAAGTGGCATGAGATGTGCTGGGTTTAACCAATGGGCGTTGGCAAATCGCTGCGGATGTGAAAGACGCGCAGCGAGATCATCGACAAGAAAAGTCGAGGTTGTTGATGCTATCAGTGTGTCATGCGGAAAATGGGACGACATATAGCCGAAGGCCTGTGTTTTAGCATCCTCATGCTCTGGTACTGCTTCAAATACGCAAGCAATGGAGTGTTCGGTCGCGTCGAAGCTGTCTCCAGATTGCACAGTTATACGACGTGCGACGCGGTTTTGTAGATCCCGCGTTAACAAACCGACATCAACAAGAAACGATAATTCCCGTGCCAATTCGCCTTCCAGCGTCGCCGCTAAGGCTTCCCGCTCGGTATTATCCCGCTTCTTAATGTCAATGAGGATGGTTTCAATACCAGCTAGAGCATACGCCAAACCAATACCGCGTCCCATGCGGCCCGCCCCCACCACAATAATTTTCTCCGACACAGACACTAGATACCCTTCTCCAATATCAGATCCATTTCCGCTCGTGTTTTATCAACCAGACCAAGCGTTTCCAAGGTTCGCCCGTTGGTATAAAAATCTTGGTTATTTATAGCCCCACCAATGGCTAAAAACGCATTCACCAAGGGTAAAGAAACATTAGCCCAGCGCCCAATGGAAGCGAGCAAGGAAAGACCAAGACGCGTATCCTCAAACATATAACGGTGTTTTGTTAAGTCGATATCTTCCCGCCAGTCGCCGCTATCTGTGAGCTTGTCATGTGCGCCGCGACCATACATCCATTCGTCGCCCGATTTTGCATAATGGTCTGCGAGCGGAAAATGCGGCGCCCCAAAGCCGAGCGCCGTTCGCAAAGCTATCCGCTCGCCATCGAGCGCATCGGTTGTCCGCCTAATGCTAGGTTGAGTTCCTTCATTGTGAATATCCCAGCGCTCAAAATGTTCAAGCGGACCAGCATTCATAATGATCAGCGGTGGATGTATTATCGGACCGGCATTCATCAAGGCTCCAGAAAGGGCATTCTCGCAGGGCTCGATGGCGGGATAGGCTCGTGCTAAGACCGCGCGCGCGGCGACGTCATTTTTCGACGGCAAAAAGCCAGTCGGAAGTCGTTTTCCATAACCCGATATGATGACGAGATTATCGGCATGCTTGCGGGCCAAATACGGCAGCGTCCCAGTTTCTCCAAATGTAACATCCGCCATATTGCCAGCGTCGCGGGCCGCCTTTAGAAAAACAAAGCTCCCAAAGGTTCCCGGCGCGATAAACACCACTTGCCCATCTTCCCATAATTCAGCACATTCGTTCGCAAGATCTTCGTGAGCCGTTGCCGGCATTGGAATGACGATAAGCTCGGCACCCTTGATCGCAGCCACTAGGTCTGACGTCGGTGCTGCGATTCTAATATCGCGCGTTCCACGAAAATCTGTTACGCGAATAACAGGATTAGAACAAAAAGCATCCATCAAAGCCTTATCACGCCGCCAAAACCGTACCGCATGACCTTTCTCGGATAATTCTGCGGCGGCAGCGAAAGAACCGTGCCCACCACCCAATACTGCTATCTCCATGGCCTCTCTCCTCCTCCCTATTATCGCGCAATCGTTATTCAAGAATTATTATTAGGCGCGTGTTTTCTATTTGCGGCGCTGACCCCCCCCAAGCAGGGGCAATCGTTCGGCGCTTTCCGTCACGCGTGAGAACAACATCGGGCGCGTCCAAATCCTGCCGATCCCACAATTGGCACGTCACCATTTTATGCTTTTGATCGAGACCCTCGCAATAATTGCTATAAGTGCAGAGCCGCACATCGTCCCCCCGACCGGTACGCACCTTAACGAACCAATCGGGATCAGCAAGAGCCTGCCGCGCGAAGCCGATAATGTCGGCATCTCCATCTCGAAGACATTTCTCGGCTTGCGCAAAATGATGCATACCGCCTGCCAAAACAACCGGAACGTCTAAGCCCTGCGCCATCAGATGCGTTTTTATTTTAGAGACGTTATTTTGATTTCGACCAAACGGGCCAATTTTATCAGAAAAGATCTGCGGCATACACTCATAGCCGCTTTCACCCGTATAGGGATAAGCCGCCTCGCCCGCCCGCGGTTGCTTAGCGTCTTCAAACTTTCCGCCCCGTGAAAAAGACAAAAAATCTAGCCCCGCGCGGGTCAAGTGTTCCGCAAAATAAACGGCGTCGGACACGTCGCTGCCGCCGTCAATAATTTCGTCAGTCAACAATCGCGCCCCAACGCAAAACTCCTGCGGGACTGCAGCACGGACGGCATGCAACACATCGAGCGGTAACCGCAAGCGATTTTGTAAATTGCCACCATAGCCATCTTGTCGATTATTCAAACGCGATAAGAAGCTGGCCATTGTGTAGGCATGCGCAAAATGCAACTCAACGCCATCAAATCCCGCCGCGACTGCTCTCGCCGCCGCTCGGGCAAAAGCCGGTGGTAAGATGCTCGGCAAATCACGAATCTCAGGCAGATGCGTGTCGGTCACGACAACCCTGTGGCCAAATTGTAAATCTTGCCACTCGCGCGGCGTCAAAATCTTGAGCAACGCATCATCCGGGCTATTTAGTAAATAATCGCGAATATATTCGTCGGACACATCTTCCATTGCCAGCGCCTTGCGATGTTGCGACGTAATCTTGAGATAGTCGGAAAGAAACCGTTCTTTTTGCGGTCGTCGTTTGATCGGCAAAAAATCAATCAATTGAATAAAAATCTTTGTTTGCCCATCACTCGCTGTCCGAACTGTCTCAACTAAAGATTTAAGTCCATCAACATGGGCATCCTCGTTTATCCGCAAAAGTGACCCTGATGGAACATCACGAATACCGGTCGCTTCGACAACAATGGCGCCTGGTTGGCCTTGGGCAAAACGTTTGTACCAACTCAAAACATCGCTCGTGACATGACCCGAAACCTCTGCCCGCCAAGGCACCATAGCCGGTATCCAGCTGCGCGATTGAAGCTGCAAGCGGCCTTTCGTCAGGGGAGAAAAGAGGACTGACATATGCGCCTGATCTTGATCAGGCCATGGAGCCTTGATTGTCTGGTATTTGATTTTTTCAGGGGGTTTCCACATATTGACCAAAAGTTGGACGAAACATCTAAAAATAAATATGTGATGAAGGTAAAGGCCCATCACAGTTAATTAGCTCAGCTTTTTTTTCTCTGATTTTAAAGCTCCCGTCTTTTTTAATGAGGCAGTAGCGATAGCTACCAGCGTAAAAAATTGGATTTTCACGCTGATATTCGGCCATTATAAATCGCGCCGTCACAACAATCTCAGAAGCTGTGTCTGACTCAACAATGATATTAGAGACCAGATGCGAACTACGGGGAAACGGTTGTAACGAAAAAGCGTAAGGTGTCTCATAACGCGCAACACGAACGCGGCGAAGAAGCGTGTCATCAAAAATAAGCGACACATGGTTGAGGCCATCAAGCTGCTCTGGTGCAGCCGGCGCCCAATACAGGCCATCTTCGGTAAATAAATCTAGCCATTGATGCCAATCGCGGCAATCCAACAGATCTGTCTCGCGGTAAATAAATTGACAAATCGCAAGATACTGATCAGCCGAAACGGCAGAGTTTTGCACGTCAGATTTATACATCGCCCTGCTCCATATAGTGTCGCCAAGCCGCAAACTGGTTGCGAAATGCTATATCGCTTGAGCCATTGGCATAGAGATGCTCTTCCCCAAGGGTTTCCTCACGGCCAAAATCACGTTGCATATTCACCCAGTCGGCCCCTTCGCCTTTCAGCCCCTCCTGCTGCCGACGATAGGATTCTTGATCGTCAGGTCCCACCAAATTGGCCGAAGAGTTGATTAAATTGCAGTACAGAATGGAGCGATGTAGTAATTCGTCGGGAGCACCTTTGAGACGAAATGTCCACGACTCGATAATCGTCTTGTCAACAGCAATCGGCTTGATCAGCCGTAAGGTCTGGATTGCGCCTTTGATCGTTGCGCTGGGATAAAACACTGTATTGTGGCGATTAACCGAAAAAATTTCATCCATACGCTCCTTGCCATAGGCCGCCTCCATGGTCTGATTGTAGCCCTCAACATCAGAGTAATTTGCATGGATACTGGTTTTGCCGCCCGAGTAGCTGTGACCGTATGGAAAACTGTGTAACCCCATTTTTTCAAAAAACCCGTAGCCTTCGGTAAAGGGCGCAATAATCTCAATTGCCGATGGCACAGGTGCACCCTCTGGCAAGCTACGCTTGGCAACCTGACGCGCGACTAGACTCGATGATTGATGAACAATCATTGGATGCATGAGATCGTTCAAATTCTCGACAAAAAACTTCCAATTGCAATCATGCGCATAAACGAGCGGGCCGCCTGCGAC
>JAYQUO010000033.1:0-12063 GCA_038147995.1 Rhodobiaceae bacterium
TCATAATGGTTGGGAAGCTTCACTCTGGTGCCGCAATTGTACCGATGAGGAGTATGCGGAAATTATCTTTAATAGTCCGGTCGACTTTTTCCCTGGCCTTCCCGCGGCTAAGGAGGCATTTGTTGGTCGTCCCCGTGAACTGGGGATTTCGGTACGGCGTAGTTTCTAACTTCGCTCTTGAACTAAAAATTTTAATGGCGGGCTTTAGAGCCCGCCATTTTTATATCTGAGCGGCAATTGCCTCAATTTCAATTTTGGCACCCGGTACCATTAAAGTCGAACAAATCGTGGATCGTGCCGGCGGCGTAATATCGAAAAAATTTTGATAGGCTAGGTTGAATCCAGGGAAATCTTCTGGCGATGTTAGCCACACGGTCGCTTTCACAATATTGTCTTTGCTTAGGCCGATGTCGGCTAATATTTTATTTATATTATCTAGGCATTGGCGTGTTTGCGCCTCAATGGTTTCGCCAAAGATAGAGCCGTTTTCGGCGAAGGGAAGCTGGCCAGATAGAAACACAAACCCCTGTGCCTTAACGCAATTCGAAAAATGCGGTTGAACTCCCGTCGGAGACAAAGCGGGTTTGCCTATTTTTTCAATCATCTAAAATTACCTCTCTTGAAGTTGCGGCATCCAATATAAGTTTGACGCAAATTAATAAAATAAGATCAAGTGTTTCTATAGAATGCGGATAGAGTGGAACATATGCAATTTGATTTTATAATTATTGGCGGCGGTTCGGCTGGTAGTGTGCTGGCAAATAGGCTGTCGGAGCACTCAAAGCTCAATGTGCTTTTGATCGAGGCCGGCGATAATGGCCGCCATCCCTATGTCCGTGTTCCGGCCGCAAGTGGCCAGGCTATTTTTAGCCCTCGATTTAACTGGATGTATATGGCTGAACCAGATGCGAGCCGCGGGCACCAAGTCGATATGTGGCCAGCGGGCAAAACCTTAGGCGGAAGCAGTGCCATTAATGGTATGATGTTTGTTCGGGGCAATGCCTATGACTATAATCTCTGGGCCCAGATGGGGGCCACGGGGTGGTCTTATGACAGTGTCTTGCCGTATTTTCGTAAGATTGAAAAAAGTGAACGTGGGGCCGACGAATATCGCGGCGGCGAAGGGATGTTGAATGTCAGCGATGTGCGCGCGCCGAACCCACTTACAGAATTGTGGCTTCAAGCGGCACTTAATAGTGGGATACCGCGAAGCCCTGATTTAAATGGTCATTTAGCGGAAGGCGTCGACTATGTTCAGTCGTCGCAGAAAAATGGTTGGCGTCACAGTGCTTCGGCCGCCTACTTATGGCCTGTCCAAAAGCGAAAAAACTTACGCATCATGACAAACACGTCGGTGTTGCGGATCATCGTCGAAAACGGGAAAGCGACAGGCGTTGAGATAGAATCAGCCCAAGGCGCGCGTGATATTTTGTCATCGGCGCGTGGTGTCGTGCTGTCGGCTGGTGCTATCGCAAGTCCGAAGATTTTGAAGCTTTCGGGTATCGGGCCAAAACAAGAATTGAAGGCGCTCGGCATAACGCCGCAAATTGAAAGCGAGAATGTTGGCGAAAATTTACAAGAGCATCCAGCCGTTAGAATGGGGCACGCTGTCACCATTCCTTCAATCGGATCAAACGAAACATTGTTTTCTAATCTGCGCCACGGTCTCAATTTTTTGTTGCGTGGGCGGGGGCCTTTGACGACGGGGATTGGTCATGCCCAAGCCATGGTGCGCACTTCTTCAAATTATGACGTGCCGAATATTCAAATTATTATGTCACCTTTCGCAATTGATTTTGATGAGACTGGTCCGCATCTGGCGCGCCAGCCGGCTGTGGGGATTGCCGTTGGTCTGGCGCGAACTGAAACAAGGGGTCGGATCACTCTTCGCAGTAATCAGCCAGAAGATAAGCCAATTATCCATTATGAGATGCTAGCATCGCAACATGATGTCGATCAGCTCGTTGAGGGATGCAAAATCGCTCGTAAGATTAGCCGCACCGAACCCTTTGCTTCTATTCGTCTGCACGATCGAAGCCCTGACGACGATCTCTCAGATGACACTTGGGAGGCTTATGTGCGCGAAGCGTCCTTCGGTATGTATCATGCCTGTGGTACGTGCCGCATGGGGGCGCCATCGAGCAAGGCGGTTGTTGGTCCTGATTTGCGCCTGCATGGTGCTGAAAATTTATGGGTTGTAGATGCGTCCGTGTTCCCGCACTTACCAGCGGGGAATATCAATGCGTCGGTTTTGATGGTTGCTGAAAAAGGCGCCGATTTAATAAAGTCGCATATTGCTTAGGCACTGCGAAACCTGATGGTGAAGGGGTAATGTAACATGATGAAACTTCCGGAAATATTGAAGAAGCCGCGCGTTTTTGTTGACGGGCAATTTGAAGAACTGTCGGATGCACCTTTGTTTGATAAGGTTAACCCATCAGACGAAGCGAGTAATCCAAGTGTGGTCTTGTGTTCGCAAAAACACGTTGATGTGCTCGCCGCCAATTCGGCCGAGGCTTTCCAGTCGGTTTGGAGAAAAACGCCTCCTGCTGATCGGAAGACCATCTTGTTGCGGGTTGCTGAATTATTGCGCTCGCGTGTCGAGCATTTCGCTTGTTTGGATAGTTTGGAAATGGGGCGTCCGATCACCAGCGCGCAAGAGGATGTCATGGTCGCGGCAGGTTTCTTTCAATATTATGGTGAGACAATCGATAAGTCTTATGGGCAAACCGCGCCAGGTGCTCACGGTTATCTTGAAACCCAACGTCTGGTTCCGCATGGGGTGGTGTTAGCCATCACGCCATGGAACTTTCCGCTCATCAATGCCGCCTTAAAAATTGCCCCAGCTTTAGCCGCGGGCAATTGCGTCATTGTCAAGCCTTCGGAGCACGGTGTTTATTCGACATTAATTTTAGCTGAACTCATGATCGAGGCTGGTCTTCCGAAGGGGGTTGTGAATGTCGTTCCGGGGGATGGGAAGACGGCGCAAGCCTTAATCGCGAGCCGTCACGTTGATATGGTCACTTTCACGGGGTCATCGCAGACCGGTAGTCTCGTCATGCAAGCTGCCGGCCAAGCAGGTCTGAAGCCGGTCGCGCTCGAATGCGGTGGGAAAAACCCACAAATTGTGTTCGCTGATGCAATATCGGATGAGATGATTGGACACATTGCCGGATTTATCGCCTTCACGACAATGTGGAATTCTGGTCAGGTTTGTGTCCAAAAATCGCGTCTCCTCGTTGAGGCCTCTGTGGCGGAGCCACTTACCGCAATTATTAGCCAAATTTCCGGATCGATGCAGGTGGGTAACGCATCGGATGCCGCCAGCGCACTGGGCCCTCTTGCCTACAAACAGCAATATGACCGTGTGCTAACCGCAATCGCACAGGCGGAGGAGCAGGGCGCCGAGTTGCTGTTAGATGGCCGCCAAAATGGCGCGGGCTTTTTTGTTGGGCCAACGATCTTCACGAATGGCAAATCGTCGCCTAGTATTTGGGATGAAGAGGTATTCGGTCCAGTGTTGTCGATCGAAACATTTACGAGCGAAGAAGACGCTATTGCGCTGGCTAATGACACTCCTTACGGGCTGTCGGCTAGCGTTTGGACGAGTAATCTTTCGCGGGGCCATCGATTGGGGGAAGAGCTGGAGGCTGGAAAAATATCGATCATGTCGCGTCCTGGCCCGCCTGATGGCTGCTGGGCGGCGCATTCCGCTGAACCGAGCAAGCGGTCGGGTTTTGGTGTCGAAGGTGGAATGGAAGCCTTAAAAACTTATAGTCGTCGGAAAGCAACGCAGTTTGTGTATTAATCTGCTATGACCAATTCAGCTGCTCAGTATTTTTCCGAGAATTATCGCCAAGCGCGGGAGCGTTTTCGGGCTGCATGTTTTGCCGCTAAACTCGACGTAAGCGCAATTGTTCATCCGCAACAGGGCCCCGAAGGCGAAGAGCTTGCGATTGACTGGACTTTGATTGGCAATCCCGAGGCGGCTAATCTTTTGGTGCTAACGTCGGGGGTGCATGGACCCGAATTGATGACGGGCAGTGGCTGTCAGACAGGCCATATTGCCAATAATCATTTTGCGTCTGCGACAGCTTCTGGCGATGTTGCAGTTTTACTGATTCATGGAGCCAATCCGTGGGGAACGGCTTACTTACGCCGCAATAATGAGGACAATGTCGACCTTTGCCGTAACTTTGTTGACTTTAGCAATCCGCCGGCTCACAACCATGATTACGACAATATAAAAGATATATTACCTCTGGTTTTTATCCCCGGCTCTGAAGGTGACGCGGCGCGCGAGCAAGTGGAGGCGTATAAGGCATCGCATGGCAATGATGCCTTCGGTCGTGGTTTTATGGCAGGACAATATCACGATCCCAAAGGGGTGAGCTTCGGCGGCATGAAAGCCGTATGGTCGAATGAGGTTCTGTCTCAGCTCTTGCAAGATCGACTAGATTATACGCGTCGCGTTTGCTTGATGGACTATCATTCGGGTTTGGGGCCCTATGCTTACTGCACCACGGTTTGTTTACAAACAGGCGATAACTTGCAACTTGCACGTAACGTTTTTGGCCCCTGGATTTTAGCTCCCAATGATCCAGATACGGTCGGCGATGGCAAAGCGCCTGATGTTTCCGGTCATACGACTGATATGCATGAGCGTATTTTTGTGGCTCTAAATCCGATTTCGGTTGTTCTTGAATATGGTGTGGAGGCCTATGATCATACGGCCGAAATTTTAATGCGGGAGCATCGACTTTATCATGACGACCAAGCTTTGGACGAAGATCGGAAATCGGCTCGCCAAGACCTATTGCGCGCCTTTTACCCCGCTGACCCTCACTGGCGGCAGTCTGTTTACGACCATAGTTGTATCGCCATCAATCAAGCTTTAGCCTACCTTAAGTCTGGTGTCGGCAGCTATGGAGAACGATGAGATGCGATGGCTAACGCATTCTAAATTGAACGAAGTAGTAGATCGATTGCGGGGCAAAATTATTGTTACCCCGACCGTTTGGGCGGAGTTGCCCAGTTTGCAGCGACTTTATCCCAACACCCAATTTTTTTTTAAAATGGAGCACTGGCAAAAAAGTGGCACTTTTAAGTTTAGGGGCGCACTTAACCGTCTTTTAACTGAAGAACCACGCCCACGCGGAGTTACGGCTGCGAGCGCGGGCAACCATGCTATTGCAGTTGCTTTGGCAGCCCGTGAACTCGGTTTGCCGGCACATCTGGCGATGCAAAATAGTGCAAACCCCATGCGTGTAAGGCTCGTTCGCGAGACGGGTGCGCGGGTCAAGTTGTGTGATGGCGGTACAGCTACGTTTGACTGTGCGAATAAGATTGCTCAGGAGGAGGGCTTTGTTTTTATCCATCCCTTTGATGGTTCGCAGATCACGCAAGCAACCGCCACTATCGCCGCTGAAATGATTGATCAGGCAGACGGGCTTGACGCTATTTTTACCTCAATCGGAGGCGGGGGTCTCTCGGGAGGTATTGCCGCGGGCGGTAAATTAATAAATTCAAATATTCTCATTGCCGGCGTCGAGCCAGTCGGCGCCGCTGTTATGTTGAAAAGCTTTGAAGAAAACAAGGCAGAAACTCTCGAGAAAGTCTCCACCATAGCTGATAGCCTTGGCCCACCCATGACAACGACATATTGCTATGAGATTAACCGTGCCCTACTCGACCATATCGTTTGCGTGACGGACGATGATATTTGTCTCGCCATGGCGATTATCGCCTCTGAGTTGCGCCTTGCTGTCGAGCCTGCTTCAGCGGCGGCTCTGGCCGCCTTGCTCGTTCATGCCGAGAAATTTGTACCACTTTTGGAAGGGCGCCGCGTCGGTGTTGTTATGTGCGGCAGTAATATTGATGCGTCGAGCTATGCAAGACACTTGGCGCGAGGCATTGAGCAACAAGCACAATTGGAAGGGAAGGCGTCAGCATGAAATCTTTTCAAGCGATCGTAATTCGTGAAAAAGAAGGACGTTCTGCGGGTCGCGTTGAGAAGATTCAAGAGACCGATTTGCCTAACGAAAGTATTTTGGTCGAGGTTTCGCATTCGACCATAAACTATAAAGATGCTCTTGCTGTTACCGGCCGTGGCAAAATTTGTCGCCGCTTTCCAATGGTTGGGGGTATTGATCTCGCGGGTGTTGTGCTCCAATCGGAAGATACAAGCTGGCCCGTTGGCACTCGTGTTTTAATTAATGGTTATGGTTTAGGCGAAGATCATTGGGGGGGGCTAACACAATTTCAGCGTGTCCGTGCGGACTGGTTGGTACGTATTCCAGAGAGATTTTCGGAGGCAGAGGCCATGGCGATTGGAACGGCGGGCTATACCGCTATGCTCTGCGTTCAGGCTTTGCAGGATCTGGGTGTTACGCCCAATTCTGGTCCGATCATTGTTAGTGGCGCAACGGGTGGGGTGGGATCGGTCGCGACCATGCTCCTCGCAAAACTTGGTTATGAAGTGACTGGCGTAAGTGGGAAGGGGGACGCTGAAGCCTATCTTCGAAGCCTCGGCGCCACGAATGTCATTTCGCGGTTAGAATTGGATCGCCGGCCTCGTCCTTTGGAAAGTGAGCAATGGGCCGGCGGAATTGACTCGGTAGGGACAACAACGCTCGCCTCAATGCTGGCGCAAATGCGCTATGACGGTGTTGTCGCAGCGTGTGGTCTTGCGGGCGGGTCTGATCTACCAGCCTTTGTGATGCCCTTCATTTTGCGGGGTGTGACCTTGAAGGGAATTGATAGCGTGATGGCGCCACGAGAGCGGCGCGAGCGCGCCTGGCTTAATCTTGCTCAATTGCTAGACCCCGAGCAGTTGATGGCTGTTTGCCAGACCGTCGCCATGACGGATGTCCCATCCCTATGCGAGGACATGCTTCTGGGGCGTATCAAGGGGCGGGTCATAGTTGATGTGAAGGCGTAGGTGATCGGTAATGAGCGAGCCCCAAGATGATCATGTTTTAATATCGGGAGATCGCCGCTTAACGCGGGCTGCGTTTGAGCAAGAAACGAGGCAAATCGCTCGCCTTCTGCAACAACACAATATGGGTCAGGGCGATATCATCGCGTTAATGATGCGTAACGACTTTGCTTATTTTACGCTGGCCGAAGCTGTTCGCTATGTAGGTGCCACTATCACCCCGATAAATTGGCATCTCACCGCACCAGAAATTGCGTATATTTTGTCTGATTGCGGCGCAAAAATGATTGTTGTTCACGAAGATCTACTGACCCAAGAATTAGTCGATGTTTTGGCGGATATACACGTATTTGTCGAGGCTGTGCCCCAAGAAGTTGCAGTCTCCTACGGGGCACTAAAGTCGATTGTCTCTGATCATGAATTTCCAAGTTTATTGCAAACCAGCGCCTCGCTAGAGCCGCTAGAGCAAGATATAGGCCCACCTTTGCCAGCGCTGTTTTACACTTCGGGCACATCGGGTGTTCCGAAGGCTGTAGAACGGCAGCCCGTTGGCCCAGAAATTGGTAAGATCATGGCGCAACGCTCGGCGCGGGCCTTTGGCTTAACTGGTCCACCTATGCGTGCCTTGATGACGGGCCCGCTTTACCACTCTGCGCCCAATGCCTATGCGCTCTATGCGCTACGTAATGGGGGGACAATCGTTCTACAGTCTAAATTTGACGCAGTTGATTTTTTAGAATTGGTCGAACGTCATCGTATCACGCATACGCATATGGTGCCGATTATGTTTCAGAGGTTGTTATCCGTTTCGGCTGAAAAACGCAGTCAATATGACACCTCATCCTTACGGTTCGTTGTTCATGGAGCGGCGCCATGCCCAGCCGAAACTAAAGGGCAAATTATTGATTTTCTTGGGCCTGTAATAAACGAATATTATGCCATGACCGAATTGGGCATTATTGCAACAAGCACGTCGCAGCAATGGTTGGCCAATCCTGGCACGGTCGGCCACCCTCCGGAAGGGGTTGAAATTAGTATTCGGGACGAATCTGGCCAAGAGTGTGATGCGGGGACAGCCGGCGTGATATGGGTGCGCCACGAGGCAACGCACGCCTTTAGCTACCGCAATGCGGCACAAAAAGCTGATGCCATGCGGCAAGGTAATTTCGTCAATACAGGTGATATTGGTTATCTCAATGAAAATGGATTTCTTTTTATCAGCGATCGACAGACTGACATGGTGATTTCTGGGGGGGTTAATATATACCCAGCAGAAATTGAGGCGGCCTTGGCGACGATAGCGGGCGTTAAAGATAGTGCTGTGTTTGGCGTTCCGGACGCCGACTATGGCGAAGCAGTGATCGCTTATCTGGAGACGGAGGTAGAGCTGGATCAGACCACACTACGTGACTTGCTCGCCGGCAAAATTGCTAAATATAAAATCCCGCGCCAATTCGTTTGCGTAGCACGTTTGCCGCGAGAAGACTCGGGAAAAATTAAAAAACGACATATTCGTGATGCGTTTTTGGCGGCGGAGACGCTTTAATGGTCGCCATTTTATCAGCAGTCGCCATTCCTGTTGGCCGTTACATGCCCGGAGATGGCGCCCGCGGTGGCACCTATGAGACCGATTGCCTCGTGCGTGTTGCCGCGCAAGCGATGCGAGAGGTCGGCGTCAGCGGCAAAGATATTGATTCCGTTATCTTAACGATGAACCCACCCAATACGCAGCAAGTTGGTTTTTCTGCCCATTTTGCATCTCGGCTCGGTCTGCAATGCCGTGGGCAGATGTCAGAGGTGATGAATCTCGGTATAAGTGGGGGCCTTGCCTTTGATCAAGGCGTTAACGACATCTTATTGGGGCGTGCCGATATTGTTTTGGTGGGAGGCGTTTTGTACCAATCGGCGATTAAAGGGCATGTCGGCATGGAGCAGGGCATTCGCTCGGTCGGCGATGTCGAATTTCAATCACCTTTCGGCTTTACACCGATCAGTTGGTATGCCCTAGACGCGGCGCGATACATGCATGATTTCGACCTAACGCCGGATGACTTAGCCCATGTAGCCGTCAAGTCGCGTCGTTGGGCTCGTGATAATGATGTCGCGCAGTTTCGGGAAGATTTAACGTTCGACGAGGTTATGGCCAGTGACATGATTGTCGATCCTTTGCGCCTTCACGACATCCCACAGCGCGCCGATGGCGCGGTTTGTTTTCTACTTGCGCGCGATGAAATTGTCGCCGACAGCAGAAAGCCAGTGGTTCGTGTGGCCGCGCGTGGTTTTGCTCATGATGGGCATCATCAAGTCGGCGATCATCCGCATGATATGACTAGCTTTCCTGCCGCGCAACAGGCGTGCACGCGGAGCCTTGCCGATTGGGGGCGTTCATTACAGGATATCGACCTGTTCGAGCTTTACGCGCCGTGCAGCATTACTGAGCTGATCGTTATGGAGTCGATCGGACTAAGCGCGCGGGGGCAAGCCAAGCATGACCTTTTGCAAGGTCGTACCTCGCTTGGCGGTGACTTGCCCGTGAATTCGTCTGGCGGTTGCTTGTCGCGTGGGCACCCACCGGCTCTCACGCCGCTTTATGGCCTTTACGAGATTTGGCAGCAACTGTCTCAACAAGCAGGTAAAAGGCAAATCCAGAACGCGCAGTCAGGTTTTCACATTTGCGAACTTGGAAATTATAACGCCGCCCTCGCGCATATTATGGAGGTGGCATGATCCCTATCATCAAAATACCGCGTCCTATCCCAATTCAACCTAGACAATCGGCTTTTACACGCTGGTTTTGGGATAATTTGTCTATGGGGCACTTTGAAACCACCCAATGCGCGTCATGTGAGCGTCTATCATTCCCGCCGCGTGAAATTTGCCCGACATGTCTCAGCCCAGATTATCGCTTTGTCGAGCTGAGTGGACGCGGGCATCTTTATACCCGTACTTATGTACATATGGTTCCGACGCGTTTGATTCCGATTGCACCTTTGTCACTGGGGCTTGTCGACCTTGAGGAAGGACTTCGTATCGCTTGCACATTGCTGGATCGAGGCGAGCCATTGAAGATTGATGATGCGATTCAAATGTGTTGTATGAAGTTTAATGACGGCGTCCTGTTTGGCGCCGCCAAAGGAGAACGTTAAACATGAAAACCACCGTTGCTATAGCGCAGTTTGCCCCAGAATATGGAAATTTTGAGAAGGGTGTCAAAAAGGCCGTAAAGATAATCAAAGAAGCCTCGAAGGAAGGCGTACGTCTTCTGGTTTTCCCTGAATTATGGTTTCTAGGTTACCCTTATTGGGCGAGCATGGGGACCCGAAACCCAGTTTTTCATGCTTGGCTTAATCATTTTTTAGCCGAAGCTGGTGGTGTTGACGACCCACGCCTCAATCCAGTTTTACGGGCGGCCCGGCAACATAAAATGGCGATTAGTTTTAGTATCCATGAGCAGCAGGGTGGGTCTTTATATAACACGCTTCTTCTATGCGATCCGTCGGGTAAAATAGTCACAAGCCATCGCAAACTCGTTCCGACGAACACGGAGCGATTGATTCACGGTCGCGGCGACGGATCTGACATGTCGGTGCATGATTTTGGTTTCGGACGCATTTCTGGCTTGTTGTGTTTCGAGCATCAAATGACTTTAGTGCGTGCGGCGATTGGTTCGCTTCAGCCGCAAATTCATTGTGCGCAATGGCCTGGGCAGGCGTTTATCGGCCCAATTATTGATGCTTCGATGCGCCAATTTGCCCATGAAAATGGCTGTTTTGTTCTGTCAGCTCGGGAAGTTATGTCAGCCGATCGATTACCAAGTAAAAACCCAGGTGTTGGTGACGATGAGACACGATGGGATGGAGTCGGTGGTAGCTCGATCGCGGGGCCGTTCGCCAATTATTTGGTTGAGCCTGCGGGTGATGCGGAGCGGTTGCTGGTGGCTGAGTTAGATTTGGATATGATAAAACCAGTCAAATATTTGATCGACAATCAGGGGCATTATGCACGGCCTGATGTTTTTCAGCTCACTTGGAATGATTTACCCAAACCGGTCGTTATTAAAAAAAGCGGGGCATAGAGATATAACTACATGCAATTTGAGCCTTTAACACCTCATATTGGGACTCGCATTACAGGTATCGGCGCTTGTTCAGCTTTGAACGATGATGACTTGGCATTAATCAAGGCGGAGACGATAAGACGGCATGTCGTTTTTATTCCGAACCAAAACCTATCGGCGTTAGAGCTTGTCAAGGTTGCCAAGCATTTTGGAAATCCCCTTGCATCACCGCACCCCAAATTTGGTAGCGTCGACGGCGTTGATGAGGTTTCTCTTGTTATTAATGACGCCGACCATCCGCCCGATATCAATGTGTGGCATAGCGATCTGTCCTATTTACCTAAGCCAGCTGGGTTTTGTCTTTTGCAAGCGGAAGAAATTCCTCCCCTTGGCGGCGATACGTTGTGGGCGAGTTTAACTGCAGCCTATGATGCACTTTCGCCAACTATGAAAGAATTTCTTGCGCCGCTTTCGGTGTATCATCAATTGCCGTTCGATGGATTTTCGCCCGAGCTCATCAAAACGGTCATCGATAAGCCGGTGGTTGCAGTGCATCCTCTCATTCGACGGATACCCGAAACCGACCGCTTATGTTTATTCATCAATCGGGTTTATGCGCAGCATATAATAGAACTGAGTAAAAGCGAGAGCGACGGCGTTTTAGCGGGTTTATTGGCACATTGCGAAAGCCCTGACTTTCAGGTTCGCCATCGCTGGCAAGCAGGGGATCTGGTGATTTGGGATAATCGAGCGGCATTGCATTTTGCGGCCGCTGATTATTACCCGCAACGGCGGGTGATGCATCGTGTCGCTTTGGAAGGAGCCAGTGTCGAGGACTATTTAGGTAACTAGGCATTAATTCAATTGAAAAGTAAACTAATAATAATATAATACAATCCAACTTTGGGTGAGGGCATTGGCAGAACGTTCTTTCGTAAAAGAAGCAGAGGATTTGCGTCTCGGGGCAGGAGCTGTCTTTCGGGGCGAAGGGATATTGGCGGTCACCAAGGCCTTGCTTCAATCGGGAGTGTCTTATGTCGGCGGCTATCAAGGCTCACCGATTTCACAT
>JAYQUO010000034.1:0-10149 GCA_038147995.1 Rhodobiaceae bacterium
ACTTCCAAAGCGCCCTCCGGAGAGCGATCGACCATATTATCTATCGATGAGGCAACTCCACCAAGCCACTCGATCAAATCGGGTCCCTCGGCACTTAAACTGCCAAAAACGAAACCGCGATAACACGCCATACGCGGGACGGGTTGCATATTGGCGCAAGGACTCGATTTATCAAAACGCGTTGCGTCATACCCCTGTTCGAGCGGTATGGAGAGAAGTTCGCCATTGAGGTCAAAACGCCAACCATGATAGCAACAGCGAAATTCCTTTTGCGCACCGTCACGATCAGGAACTAATTTTGCTCCTTTATGCGGACATCGATTGTATAACAGATGGAGCACACCATTTTGATCGCGCGACAAGACCACCGGTTGGTCCGCTATGTGCGTCGCATAATATTGACCCGGCGCCGCCACTTGGCTTTCATGAGCGACATAAATCCACGCTTTACGCCAAATTTTCTCCATTTCAAGTTCAAATATATCGGGGTCGGTGTAAACCCGACGGTGAACTCGATCAGCTTCAACGAGCTGACTGGGATCTGAAATATGTGCTTTCAACTGCATAGCCTCCCCCTTAAATTTTGAGCGATCCGACACTCGCGCCGCCGCAGACATAAAGCGTTTGCCCTGTAATGAAACCGCTCTCAGATGATAAAAAGAACTTCGCTGCCGCCGCTACATCTTGCGGTTGTCCCACGCGTTTGACAGGAATTGTTTCTACCAATTTCTGCTTTTGCTCCTCGCTTGTGACGATGTCATAAAACATCTCACTCTCAACCGGCCCTGGCGCAATGCAGTTCGCCGTTATGCCAAAGCCGCCAAGCTCCAAGGCCCAACATCGGATCATACCAATCATTCCCGCCTTCGTTGCCGCGTAATGCGTTCTCGTTGCCAGTCCCAAAGCGCCGCGCGAGGACACACCAATGATCCGACCAAACTGATGCTCTTTCATGGCAGGTAGAACAAACTGCGTTAGACGTACAAAGGCCGATAAATGCAATTGCGTGAGATAGTCTAGATCGGTCGAGGTTGCGTCCTCAAGACGAGCTGGCCGAATGACCCCGGCATTATGCACCAGACGCAAAATAGGGCCATGAACCTCAAGATTTGGTATAGTTTTTTCTACTGCCTGACTGTCGGCTAAATCGACGGCGAGGTGGATGAGGTCAGCATGACGAAAATCTGGTGGCCGGCGGGAGAGACACAAAACGCGCCCGCCTGCGTCCAACACGCTTCGGCTGATGGCCGCGCCGATCCCCGTATTTCCGCCGGTTATCAGCGTGCATCCATGATCAAAACCAACCATTACGCGCCTCCTTCCACCAAAGCCAAAACCCGCAACGGGCTTCCCGATCCGTGTTTGATTTTAAGTGGTGGACAAATCAGAATAGCTCCAGTTGCTGGTAATTGATCAAGATTACACAAACACTGAAGCCCATACTTATTGGCGCCATGGAGTAGTAAATGCGCAGGATAGGGAGGTTCAAAATGGGCGCCTTGTCCCGCATCGGTTCCAATGGTCTCGACGCCGAAACCGATAATGTCGCGCTCTTCAATTAAGTACGTCATCGCCGACGCATCAGGACCCGGAGAATGCGCCCCATCCTCGCGCAAATTGACATATGACACGGGATCGCGCTTAGACCAATCCGTACGGAACAAGACCCAACTTCCCGCTTGAATATTCTCGTATTTCTTTTCCCAGTCTTGAATATGGCTTTTGGTCAGCACAAAGTCTTCATCAGCTTTAGACTCGGTCGAAAAATCGAGAACATAAACGGGCCGAATAAAACTATCGGCAGCTATTGCATCGACCGAGGCCGATGGCAGATCGCGACCCGAAATCCAATGAACCGGAGCATCAAAATGCGTTCCGGTATGCTCACTACAGCTAAAATTTCGCCAATACCAAGCCGGCCCGCGCTCGTCATACCGCGAGACTTCCTCAACACGAAAAGGCTGACATTGTCCAAATTCAGGAGGCAAAACCAGCACGGGAAAGTCTGGATCTAGCGTAAAGGTCAGATCAATCACGCGTATCGCATGATTGCTCAAGGCTTTTCCTAATTGTTCTAAAATAGTCATACCCCTCCCCTAATCCGAAACTTTGAGCTGTGACAACTCGCGTTCGAGAACTGTCGGATCATGCCGCCAGCGTTCATAAATATCTGCCGCAACATCGCCGACAACCGACTGCTCGAGGCCTTGCTGCAAGGCCGATGTCACCGCGGCAGCCAGTCTCGAAGGCGCCAATTTAGGCGGCGATACCGATTGATGCCACACATCCTCTACAGGACCGTGCAAAATATTTATCAGCTTAATGCCGCTACCATGGAAATCCCCACGCGCGCTTTGCATAAGGGAATAGGCGGCGGCCTCGCTTGCCGAACTTGTTCCGTAGCGCGGCCAGTTGCTCAGAGCATAAATCGACATCAAATTAACAAAGGCTGTTGCATT
This sequence comes from Rhodobiaceae bacterium, assembly GCA_038147995.1. GTDB lineage: Bacteria > Pseudomonadota > Alphaproteobacteria > RS24 > RS24 > JAYODZ01. Next base: position 2,460 of record JAYQUO010000034.1, read on the forward strand.
ATTATCACCATCGGCGGCGCGTGAACGCATGACCGGCCCAAACGTCTGAAGCAATCGCAAAAGTCCGAAATAGTGAATATCCATTTCTTCCTGCGCTAAGGTGATACCCCGTCTCCCCAAGGGCGAGCCAGGTCTGTAATGCATGGCTGTATTGATTAAAATATCAACCTTACCGCCAATCGAACCAGCCGCTTCTTCGACCGATTGCGTCTGAGATATATCGAGCGGCACACGCTCAACATTTTCTAAGCGCGCAAGTTCTTTTTCGGTTGCAAGCGGCTTCCAAGGTTCGGTAAGACCAAGAAAAACTTTGGTCGCACCAGCCGCGAGCAGACACCGCGCCATCTCCAAACCCAAATCGCCGCTGGCATCCGTGATTAAGATACGTCGATGTTTGGGATCGCATGACAATTCGCGTAGGACTTTATCATCAGCCATATTCTCGCTCTCCTCTCGCGGCAAGGCGACAATAACCCCTTGCCCAGATTTATCGGTCCGTGCGATCAGCCGCACCGCCCCTCCAACCTCAACATCACTATGAATATGAGCCAAAACGGTCGGACCGGATTTCGTTTTCACCGTTCCGATACGCCACGGCAACCGTTCTCGGAAATACACATTGGTCGAATTGTGGAGTGTGGTCTCTGACAACAGGCGCGCTTCACTGGCTTCCTCGCGCCACACCAGTTTATTCGACCAGCACCGCGGGCAAATATCGCGCGCCGGATAAAAGACAGCGCCGCAATCTTCGCAATGTTGCAAGCAAAACAATCCCTCAGCCGCCCGCGCTGTAAACCCCAGCGCGGCCCTGCTTCGCATCAAGGGAGGCGGTAGAGGATCGCGCGTTTTAACAAGCGGGTTTTTACGCGGCGGTCTTTTGAGAGCGTCAACCATTACGGCCCCCCACTTCGAGTAGAGCTGCCGCCGAGCAAATGCCACGATCGAAATTTATCATGCCGAAACCCGATACCAGCCCATAACGCGGCGCTTTGATTTGATTAGATCCTGCGCTGTGCGTTAATTGCCGGATGGCCTCGACAAGCCCAAGATAGCCACCCGCCGCACCCGCTTGCCCGACCGATAATTGGCCACCAGAGCTATTATGGGGTAGCGACCCGGCGATGGTTAAATCGTGGCTGGCGATAAAATCAGCAGCTTCACCGCTAGCACATAGGCCCAGGCCTTCCATTTGCATCATGCAGATGACAGGATAATCATCATAAGTTTGCAACAGATCAATTTTATCAGGCGTTATGCCAGCCATTGCCCATAAAGTCTCGCGATCGACTTCCCAGCCACCACGCAGTTGAATGTCATCATCCATAAACGCATTGTGCCGCTCGATCGTGCTTAGAATGCGCACGTAAGACAGACCCATGGCTTTGGCATCACTCTCCGCTAGAACAAGAAAGGCCTCAGCCCCGGCGCACGGCATAACGCAATCAAATAAATGGATTGGATCAGCAATAGGTCGGGCCGTCATATAAGCGTCCATGGTGAGTGGGTTAGAAAACAGGCCGTAGTCACTCGCTAGCGAATTGGCGCGTTGGGCAATACATATTTTCCCAAAATCTTCACGTTGAGCACCGTAGCGATCCATATAAGCGCGCGTCATCAGAGCAAAGCTTCCATTCGGCCCACCCGAGCCATACGGATAAGAGGCATCTTGCGAAAATCGGCTGAAGCTCGTCAGCATATCGCGAAAGGCGTGGACAGTATTGGCATCGCCTGCAACACAGGCAACCATGCGCGCGTCTCCTGCTTGAACAGCCCGCGCCGCACGGCGCAGCGCTCCCACCCCCGAAGCACCGCCCATGGGAATATGATCTAACCAACGCGGCGACAGACCGAGATGCTGACACAGGCCAACAGCCGTATCCGGAAATAGTGTAAAAGACGATACGCAAAAGCCATCAATATCGTTCGGTGTCAGATTGGCGGCGGCGCTGAGCGCTTGCAACGCGCGTCCGATCCACCAATGTGCAGGCTCGGGTGCATAGCGGCGATATTTGACGGTTACCGGCGCCGCCAGAACAATATTATCATAGCCTCTCGGTAATACGGTCATCAGACAGATTTGCTCCGATGCGGTGACTTTTTCAGTTGCGCCAAATTCTCCATTTTCCCCTCGCCCAACAGCGCCTCAGCCTGCAATCGTGCATCCTGGCGTTTTACTTTTTGGGAAGCCGTTACAGCAATTTCGTCGACAATTGCGAAATAAGCGGGAATTTTATAATAGCTTAGAGCCTCTTGGCAAAAAGCAAAAAGCTCATGGGCGAGTGTCGTAGATTTCGTATGATCGTGTGGAATAATAAGAGCTGATACTTCTTCCCCACGAAGATCGTCCTTCACTGGCACAACAACGCAATTGGCAACATCAGGGTGGCGCAATAATACAGCCTCGACTTCGCTTGCAGAAATATTCTCCCCGCTGCGACGAATAATATTTTTTTTGCGATCGACGAAATAAAAATTTCCCTCTTGGTCCATGCGCACAATATCGCCAGTATGAAACCAGTCGTCGTGCCAAGCTTCGTCCGTCGCCGCCTGGTCTTTAAGGTAACCTGAGAAAAAAAATTGACGCGGTCTCGACCCTGCCCGACGAACCAACAACTCGCCCTGATGGGGATCGGCCGCATCCTCTTGCAATAGCTTCACCTCTAAGCCATCCGGTTTTTGGCCAAAGCACCGCGTGCCAACATGGCGAGGCTCATGCGCTGCCATAATCCACGCACCAGCTCCCGTTTCCGTCATCGCCCAAGCTTCAAGCAACTTGATCTTAAAACGATTTTCGAAATTTGCGTGATGACGCGGATCGCACCCAGCACCAAATGCAAATTTTATCTGATCCGAAAAATCATCATCGGCGGGAGGTGCTTTTAAAAGCATTGCCGGCATGACTCCTAGATAATGCATAATGGTTGCCCGGCTCTCGCGTACCGTGTCCCACCATTGTGAAGGATGGAACCTATCCAACTGTATGAGGCAGGATCCAGTCTCGATAGAGGCCATAAACGAGCAAGCAAGCGCATTCATATGGGTTACAGGCAAAGGGGTAATTAAGCGCTCTTGACCCGCCGAAAAATGACAATACCCACCGATCGATGGATAAAATTTCCCGATATGCAGAAAGTACGCATTTGACAGCATGCATCCTTTAGGGCGGCCAGTGGTTCCCGATGTGTATAAAACCGCGGCGATATCGTCATAGCCGCCCACCGTCTCTAGGGGCTCCACCTCCACAGAAGAAAACCGATCCAATGTCACGATAGTGAGATCGGACGCCAGTTTTTGAAACCGGGCTCGATCCTCGGGTAGACAAGTGAGCAAGACCATTTCGCTGTGAGCGATAAGATAGGACAGCTCGGGATCCACCATTTCGACCGCCAAGGCCACCACTTGTGCACCCAAACCATTGAGCGCCAGAAAATGAAAAAAGAATTCTGGACGGTTCTTCAAGGCAAGCCCGACCACTGTACCTCGCCCAACCCCTTGCGCACGATAATGTCTCTGCATTTGACAGGTGAGATCTAAAACCTCGCCATAACTATAGTCGCGCGCATCGATACAATAAGCGTGCGCCACAGAGCTGGCCACTCTTAAGAAGGGCTGGGCCCGAAATTTTTCCGCGCGGGCGGCAAATAGCTCAGCAATATTTAGGTGTTCAGGTATCATGAGTTGTCACATCCATAGATTTTCGAGCATCGGAGAGTAATGGATCATATGGCGAGCGGTTCAAATTATCGCGCATCAAATGCAGCATCCCCACCAACGCGCAAATTTGCTCCTCCGATATGCCCTCGACGGCTTTCTCATAGACACTCTGGCCAATCGCACGAACCATATCCAGCGTCTGTTGGGCGTTGTCTGTTATATGAATTTTAATAATGCGCCGATCCGCTGCGAGAGCTCTTCGAAAAATAAGGCCATCGCGTTCCATGCGCGTAAGCATGCGCGTAAGAGTTGGCAACTTCGTTACAGAGCGTCGCGCCAGATCACCAACGGAACTCGGGCCTTTGTCTTCAAGCAACATCAAAATCCGCCACTTTATCGTGTCCAGGCTATATGCCTTTAACGCTTTAGCCATTTCTTCGTTATAAGTGGTCGCCGCCCGCACTAAATTATACATCAAGTAATCATCGAGGCAGAAATCTTGAGCCAAGGGACCTTTGCCACGTGGTGTCATAGAGCCTCCACTGAGGTGCGCTTATCCGCCTCTATGCCAATCGTTTGCCAAAAAACCTCATCCCTATCGCTTTCTAAAGCTGTTTTGTGGAGATGCGCGATATGTTCTGCGGCCAATCCCTTACTATTTGAAACTACTTTGAAAATGGCGCGGTAACGACTTGCTCCCCGATCAAAGGTCTCACCATATCCTTTTCGCAAACGTGGCAAGCTGGCAATTTCCAAAGCACGACCGTAGTCTGTGCCCAAGGTGGATGCGATCAAGTCCAGCCAAGCCTCAATCTCTTGTTGCTCATTTCTGTATTTGAAACTGAAACTCCGTAAAGGCCGTAATTTTGCCAGTAAAAATAATAGTAAAAATGGCAGAAAATTGGTTGTTTTTACGCGGCGCCCGCTTTGCGTGAAGGGACGAAGGAGCATCGCCACGCCACTCTTGAACCACGATTGCCGAACCAGCCACGAGGGGAGAATGTCTAAAACTTCCTCTACGCGCGGGTGCAGAAATTCGGTGACGGTGATTATTTGATCTTTGCGCGCCTTAACATCCGCCCGAATATTTTGCAGTCGGGCAGACCTAATTTTCAGATCGCTCACCCGAATAATATCCTCATAGCACATCCAATTAGCGAGTTGTCGCGCGACTTCGCTCGATAGCTTACAACCAAATTGCTCGCCATAATGCTGCTTCTCTATTTCAGCGATACGATTGTAGCGCTGCTCATAAAACTTTTGATATTTGATACCTTGATAGTCGAGACATTTAGCCCGAGCAAGCTCGAGAAATGGCCGCACTGGGCCTTGTCCGATCTGATCTCTCGCATTTTTTAGAGAGCTTTCAGTGCCGCCTTTTTTGTCTTGACGGGTCTCCAAGCAGGCCTCACACGCGGCTCTAAATGCCGCGAGATTGGCATCCACTGCCCTGCCGCTCTCCGCAATCGTTGCCTCATATGCGGCGCTAGAAAACGGCAAACAACCACTTGCGGCCAGTGCACCAAACATCGCCGCGCTAATAACGCTGGCGTGTCGATCTGCGATCGCTTGCATGTCGCAGTAGTAAACCGCTGCCGCATCTTGTTGCAACTTACTCCAAATCTCGCCTGTTGGAAGACGACCATCAACCAGCGAAGCCTTCTCGCTAATGGCAAGCACGCGATGCGACGAGGTCACAACGGTTGTCTGGGCGCTGACGAGACCGCGATTTACCGCTCGCCCGGCTTCAACGACTTCTGACGCAAGAACAATATCGACATCGCCTGGCACCGGCATCAGCGCGAAAATAGGTACTGCGCCATCGGCCCGAACAGGTGCCAGTTCAATGTAATACACCGTCGCCCCCGTTCTCTGGGCCACGCCAGGAACAGAAGTTGACTGAGCGTGAAATCCCTCGCGCTCGGCAAGGCGCGTGATCCAATCGGTGAGCACGCTCCCCCCTTGCCCGCCAAGCGCATGAAGCGATATTTTGATTATGCCCGATGACGTCGTCATAGCCTTACTACAACGCCCCAGAACGGCGCAGACGGCGTTCATGTAGTCGGCTCAAGCCTGTGATAAGCCCAGTTCTAAATTTGTCCTTGGCGCGATCCCACAGCGTCGGATTATCGATAATATCGACACTGTAAAATGATGGACACAAAATAGCGGCGTGCGCATTCTCGCCGCACACGCCGCAGCCAACACAGTCCTGATCGACATAGGCCACCGGATCATCACGTAAAGGATCGGGGTTGTCGCGTAAGGTCAGCGACGGACAGCCCGAGAGACGAATACAACTATGATCGCCTGTACAGGTATCGGCGTCGACACCAAAACGGCGCACGGAGGTACGCTCACCGCGCTTGCGCCGTTCGTTCAGGAGAGGGCGTTCACGGCGTTGCTTATTCAGCATGCATTCGGCCTGCGCAATAATTACCTTAGGCCCGCTAAAAGTCGTTGTTAACGCTTCGCGCAAAATATTTTGCAAACCCGATATGTCATAGGAGTAATGCTCCCTTATCCATTCGACACCCATTCCAGCAACAGCGCGCGCTATCGGATTATTGGTTTTGCGCCCGCGTACCATTGCTCGCGAGGATAAAATGTCCTGCCCGCCGGTAGCTGCCGAATAACCATTATCAACAACAATCAACACATGGTCGCTGTCATTAAATACGGCATTGCCAACCCCGCTCGTCAAACCATTATGCCAAAAACCACCATCACCCATAATCGAGATCGTGCGACGATCCTTAATGCCGTTAAACGCCGATGCGCCTGCCCACCCCAAGCCGTACCCCATCGTTGTGTTTCCGAGGTTAAACGGCGGCAATATCGAAAACAGATGACACCCGATATCGCAGCTAATATGCAACTCCCCAAGCTCTTTTTGGATCAGCTTTATTGCGCTAAAAATCGGGCGTTCTGGACAACCGACGCAAAAACCAGCGGGACGATCGGGAATATTAGCCAGTACGGGTGCGACGGGTCGTCCAGGCTCAAAAGGCTCATTATCGGCAGGTGGGGTGAGGATAATGTCATCGGCCGAAGCTCGTAAAAACGCGGCCACGCCCTCCTTTAGGACTTGCCCCGTATATTCCCCCGCCAACGGCAAATATGTTTTTCCTAAAACGCGACACCCGATTTTATCATTATTGAGCAGTGCAGATACGGCTTGCTCGATAAAAGCGGGTTGCCCCTCCTCGACGACAAGCACTGAGGTTTTGTCGAGGCAAAAGCCTTTGATTTCGTCATTAATCAGAGGGTAAGTTACGTTCATGCAGTAAATCGGAATATCCGTCTGCCCGTATTCATCGGCCAAGCCGAGCAATGCAAGCGCCCGCATGAGAGAATTATATAAGCCGCCCTGTACGATAAGACCGGTTTTTCCTTTAGTTCCACCTAGAAATTCGTTCAGCTTATGTTGCTTAATAAAATCGATGGCCGCAGGCCAGCGTTGGCTAATTTTCTCGCGCTCGTGTAAAAAATTAGCTGGTGGCAGAACAATGCGATTAGTATCGCGTCGGGGGGCAGCAAGCGCTTGTTGCAACGAAAAAGCAGGACATTGATTATCTTTGGCCGTAAATGATCCATACAAATGGCAAGCGCGGACACGCAATTCGAGCATAACCGGTGTATTGGAGGCCTCAGAAAGTTCGAAGCCTTTCTCGACCGCCGTGACGATCGCGGTCAACTCTGGCCGCGGATCTAATAGCCATATCTGCGACTTCATGGCAAAAGCATGTGTTCGCTCCTGCATGATGGATGAGCCCTCACCATAATCCTCACCGATGATGACCAATGCACCACCCGTAACACCACCGGAAGCAATATTCGCGAGCGCATCCGAGGCAACATTGGTACCGACAACGGACTTCCATGTCACCGCGCCGCGGATGGGGTAATTCACTGAAGCCGCTAACATTGCTGCCGCCGTGGCTTCGCTGGCGCTGGTTTCAAAATGCACGCCGAGTTCTTGTAAAATCGGCTGAGAATCCGACAGGACATCCATGAGATGTGAAATCGGTGAGCC
>JAYQUO010000035.1:0-10026 GCA_038147995.1 Rhodobiaceae bacterium
CGAACAGCGCCTCGCGGGTGTTTTCAGTGGCCCAAATCGCGGCATAGCCCGAGGCGGCGAGAAAGCGATTGGCCCAAAGCGCGCCGCCCATCTTATTGGTCAGACGGTCAGGGCCAGGTTCTGAGTCAGCAAACTTACCGTAATAATTGCCACTTTCGGCGGTCGCCATGGCGGTATGCGAATCCGTACTCCCGATCATACCGAACTTAAACGGGTTTACGCCAATATCGGCCTCGTGCTTGAGGCCACTGCGCAGGGCAGGCCGCGCATATTCGCGCTCATACATAGCTTTTTTCAAAGCCTCTGGTTTTTTGTTCATGGCGATGTCGGTCTCGTCCCAATTCTCGAAATCGGCAAAACCATCATCGGGCGAAACCAAAGGATGGGTCTCCCCGTCGCCTTTGACTTGCGTCATCTCATAAATTGGCTCCCACCGCATCCGCATTTCGGCATAGGCACGGTCAAGCGGTTGGCCATTAATGCGCTTATCGTCGAACATTAAGCCGTTGGACAGATTGCCATTATGCGGAATGGCGAGCACTTCATTCTTGTGGCTGGCTTCATAAGCCTCAAGGCTGGCCCAAAGATCTTCGGGATCGACACTATCGAGCGAGGAAAAAGGCGTCAGCTCGGCCGTATCTTCGGCCCCGCCGCGAAACACCACGACACGATGGAGGTTGTCGCCATCAATCATCGAGGTCCACTCATAGCCAATAATGGCTGAGAAGCTACCCGGCGCATTATGCCGCTCCGCCGCCTCGACCGATTGCCGCCACATGGTGTTCATAATTTCAGGTGACGGATAGCCATCGAGCCCTGCGGTGCCCTGTATTGTGGCCATAAACTCTGCAACAATAGATCTGACTTCACCATCGGCCAAATATTTGCTCCAGCGTTGTCCGAGCGGCAAGGCCATAATGTAATCGCGCTTTTCTTGAATACTGGCGAGGACGCCGAGATATTCGGCATGGTCCGAGACCATCAAAAAATCAAGCGGCCGCGATAATTGCGCCATGTCACCATTATGGGCTTGCACGGGCTCACCCTTGGCGAAACGAAAAGCATCGTCGGGCGTCAGCGAGCGATTGCCGAAAGAAAACGAGTCGAAGGAAAAACGCGAATGCAAATGCAGGTCTCCCCAAAAGACCTGCTGCGGCAAACGCCCATCGTGATCGCGCGACGCGCTGTCTTGTGCGGATTGGTCACAAGCAACCAATGTCGCCCCTAAGGCAACCGTAACAAAAAGCTTACCGAGATAGCGCATAATACCCTCCTGCACCGCCGTGGCGGTATTTATTTATAATTGATCGAGCTCGACAACTGTTTTACCAAAATTGTCGCCATTGAACATTTCGCAAAAAGCCCGACCGACATTTTCAATGCCGACGAGTTTATGCTCATAATTCTTCAGCTTCCCCGCGCTGATCCATGCTTCAAGCTGTTGCCGCACGGCTTCGTACTGATCTTCGCGATAATGGGTCAAAAACCCGCGCATGGTGATTTCTTTGGTAACCAGCTCGAAGAGATTTTTCGGCCCATAGGCCTGGTCGTTATAATGCGTTATGGCACCAATCAGCGCGATGCGCCCTTTATGGTTCATATGCGTGATGGCGGCTTCTAACGTCTCGCCACCAACATTATCAATGAACACATCGACACCATCGGGGCAGGCCTCGGCAATCGCAGCCGCAAGCCCGCGCGGGTCCTTGCGGTTGACTGCCGCATCATACCCAAGCTCGGAAACAAGCCGCGCACATTTCTCGGGGGAGCTAGAAATGCCAACCCGCCGCGCGCCCAAAATGCCCGCAATTTGGCCCGCGACAGAGCCAACGGCACCTCCTGCGGCACTGACCAAAACCGTCTCACCAGCCTTTGGTGGCGCAATTTCAGTGAGCGCGAAATAAGCAGACATGCCCGTATCGCCCAGAATGCCCATATAATAGCTATGTGGAAAATCGAGATGTCGCGGCAGTTTCACAATAAAATCATCGGGCTTGCTGATGGAATATTCTTCCCAGGCAAAGCGCGCCATCAGAATATCACCTTCGGCATAGGCCGGATTTTTACTCTCGAGCACGCGCGAGAGGGTCAGCCCCATAACGGCCTGTCCCAATGGCATTGCGGGCAAGACATCGTCACCGGCGGATTCATTCATCCAATTCCGGAAGCCCGCATCGAGAGATATACAGAAATTTTTAACGAGGACTTGTCCATCCTCTAAAGCAGAAACCCCAGCTTCCACCAAAGCGAAATCAGTGGGCTGGGGATATCCGTTTGGGCGGCTGGCCAGAACGACTTGTCTGTTTTTCATCACAAGTTGCCCTGGCCAGTCCCTTAGTTTTGATACGTAACGCTTAGAATTCTAGTCCAAGTGTTACACCGAATTGGCGCCGTGGAACCATCTCACCCCACGCAAACGCACCAGCGTCAAACAGACGATTAATGCGGTTACCGGCTTCAAGCACGTCGGTGCCGTATACGACCAGCTTCACTTTGCTGCCCATATCGGTTTCCGTTGTGTAAGTTGCTGACAGATCAAGCGTTTCATAAGCGTCGATGATCATGTCAGGGCCCGTTACAGGGTTGTAGCTCTCATAAGCCGCACGACCCGCACTGTCATCTGTATAGGTATAAGACCCAGACAGCATCAGCTCGCCTTTGCTCAGAACCGTGAGGTGTTCGAACGTCAGGTTCCAATTCAGCTCAGGTGCATAAACCACTGGTGCACGATTGGCGATATCACACCCAGCTGGGCAAGCAACCCCTTGGTATGGGAACGAGTCGTAAGACGCATCGAGGTAACCGAGCGACCCACGAACCGTCAGTGCATCACTTGGGCGGAAAACCGTTTCCAGTTCCACACCGTCAATGCTCACTTCACCAGCGTTACGAATGTAGGTACACGTGTTTACAGCTGTCAAACCGCACTGCGTGCCATCCGTCACAACATTTTCTTGCTTGTCGGTGTAATCAGATGTGAACACAGTCAGGTTAATAACAGTGCTTTCCGACGGCTCGGCACGCAGACCAAGCTCGATGCTCTCAACTTCTTCGGAGTTGAATGGGCCAATCGTCGACGGATCAACACCACGCGCGTTGAAACCACCACTACGATAACCCGTCGAGTATGACGCATAAACCATACCCAAGTCCATTTTACGCTTCGCGATCAAACGATACGACGTATTGTCATCTTCGTAAGTGGGCGGAATGCCAACATAGGTTGGGTTGGTGCGCGCAATACGGTTTGCAGAGGCCGCGGCCCCAAGACCAAAGCTTTCCAAGTGGAAATCTTTCTCTTCTTCCGTATAACGCAGACCAGCTGTTAATTCCCAATTGTCGTCGAGTTTGTAGTTCAGTTCGCCGAAGAAAGCGCGTGCTTCTGAATCTTGTTGCGACCAGAAGTTGCTGGTTGGGCCTGAATCCAAGAATGCGTCGGTTTCAAGGAAATAGAGACCAGCCACGAAATTCAGAGGACCATCATAGTTCGAGGTGAATTGGAACTCTTGCGTTGTTTGCTCAAATTCCTGGTCCCGAACGACTTTGAACAGCGGGGTTGGCGCACCCCAAGAATTGATATCCATCAACTCTTCGAACTGCATGTTCCCTGTGATCGATTTGATCGTGTAATTAGGACCTGTATATTCGACATTCAAGGTTGCATTTTTGCCTTGAATATAGCTCAGCAGCGGCTCGCTCGAGTACGCTGTTTTGTAATCATTGGCGCGCGACAAAGACGCTGAACCGGTCGCACAACCAAGACCCAAAGCACCGCAGAATACGTTGGCTGAGGTACCTGTTGCCAAAATATCCGGCACACGGGTTTGATGGTTATAGCTTTCAACCGTCGCCGTTGCTTTTAACGAATCCGTAAAGTCGTAACGGATCGTCAGGGCCGCTGTTTCCGAGTCTTGGAACTGAGCGCGCTCATTACGCGTAACGTTGCGGACATAAGAATCGCTTGATAAGTCACGCAAGGAGATCTTAATACCACCACGATCACCAAGCGGCATATTCATGACGGCTTTGTAATCTTGCCGGTTATACGACGCGTTGGTGGCTTCAACTTTCAGACCGTACTCACCCGTGGGCTGCGTACGGCGGATGTTGATCACGCCAGCGATCGTGTTGCGGCCGAACAATGTGCCTTGTGGGCCGCGTAGCACCTCGATTGCTTCAATATCGAAGAAATCAAGAACCGCGCCAGCATTAGATGCCATAAAAACACCATCAACCGACATACCAACAGTTGGCTCAAAGGTTTTTTCCAGATCGTCGAAACCCATGCCGCGGATCGAGGCCCCAAGGGCTGCACCCGCCTGAGCAATCGTGTGCAATTTCACGTTTGGTGACAGTTTTTCAAGATCAACAACCGTTTGGATAGCACCACGCTCGAGCTGGCCAGCGCTCAGCGCCGAAACAGCAACAGGAACGTCTTGGATAGATTCGCTACGACGACGAGCCGTCACAACGATTTCGTCGACACCTGTCGACTGCGCCAAAGCTGTGCCTGACGGCGCTGTAACAGCGACGCCAACCATTGCAGTTGCCGCAAAAACAAGCGCCGACGAACCGGTCAGACCGGCGCGCAAAAGCTTGCTCATAAAGCGATTAGAAGTTTTCATTAAATTCTCCCTACAATAGAAAATAGTTCTCTTCTCCCCGAAAAGACCTGCTTTAGATTTAAAGGATGGGCACAACAACCCCGCCTATTACAAAGGATAGGTTCATACCATTATCGTCCCGAAATCAATGGATTTTCCGAGATTGTTGCAATTATGTTACAGTTTTTCGATAACCCATGCGGTGAAAACTGTCAGGGCGTGACATCAGGCGTTGTATAATTCCAAATATGCTTGAAAACATGCCAGTCGCCATCACTATTCTTGCGTAAAACATCGACAAAATTGCGTTTCGATTCGTAAACCTTGCCCGACGCAACATCGGTGCGAATGATATTATAATCATAGCGCGCATAAGCGAGATCTTCACGCACCTCGATCTCTTTGTCCCCGAGCCGTTCAATTTTAAAGCGATTGCTGGCGAAAACACCAACCAGGAACTCGCCATAATTAGCCGTCGCCTTAATCGGGTCGGCATCTGTCGGGATTAACTCAATCTCGGGGTCAAGCACACTGAGATAAAGCGGAATATCGCCCTCTTCAACAGCACGGAACCAATCTTCATAGAGCTGGTTAATGCGCGCAACTTCGTCTTGCCCCGCCACCATAGCCCCGCGATTATTGGTGGCCAATGTCACGCCCAAGGCGATAATAATTAAAATCAGCAAGCTATTAAATTTTGTCATGCTTCCCCCCATTCTCTCTCGTTCAACTCTGACACAGTTCAAGCCCAGCTAAGCACTAATATTTCTGTTAGGCCTTTTATTTTTCCTATGTTTTTTAGATGCTTGCGGGGTTTAATAGCACTTGCGCTGAATTCGGGAGGACTGCCAGCTATGCACCACTATCGTCACATTGCCAACAACCTAGCCAAAAGCCTTGTGATACTCGGTGTTTTGGGCGCTCTTGCGGGCTGCGACACCCAAACCAGTGAGCCGCAGAATGCGCATGATGGACGCCTGCCCCAGCAGGTCTATTGGGGGGATTTGCACCTGCATTCGCGTTATTCTTTCGACGCTTACACATTCGGCAATCGCTCACTATCGCCCGACGCAGCTTACCGCTTTGCTAAGGGCGAGGCCGTCGCCGCGCATAATGGCGATCGGGCGCAATTATCACGGCCCTTGGACTTCTTGATGGTCTCTGACCATGCTGAATATCTCGGCGTTCTCGCCAATATCCAAGATCGCCAGCCGCAGATCATGTCCTTGCCGCTGGGTCAGCGCTGGGCGCGCTATCTCGAGGAGGGGAACACGGCGCCAATCATCAATGAGTGGGTCGCCGCCGTCAGTGGCACACTGCCAAATGACAGCTATCCAACCGATGAAGCCATCAATACGACCTTCCAAGATATTGCGCGTGTCGCTGACCGACATAACGATCCGGGGCGGTTTACGAGTTTTGTCGGCTTCGAGTGGACCTCAATGATCAATGGCGACAATCTTCACCGCGTTATTGTTTTTAAAGAGGGCTATGACGCCACCAAGGATGTTGTGCCATTGTCGTCTTTCGACGGAACCGATCCTGAAAAGCTCTGGGATTGGCTGGCGGCCTATGAGGCAAGCCACAAAAAAGAAGTGCTCGCCATTCCACATAATGGCAACCTGTCCAACGGCTTGATGTTTGCAGATAATCGGATTAATGGGCTACCGCTCGACCGAGCCTATGCCGAGACCCGGATGCGATGGGAGCCGATTTATGAAATGACGCAGGTCAAGGGTGATGCAGAAACCCATCCTTTGGTCTCGCCCGATGACGTGTTTGCCGATTTCGAGAATTGGGACGAAACCGATATTGCCATGAACGCTAAACCCGAAGCGCTAAAGAAATTTATGTATGCGCATGAATATGCCCGCCCCGTTTTGCGCCAAGGCCTGAAGCACGAGGCGGATATTGGCGTAAACCCGTTTAAGTTCGGCATGATCGGCAGCACCGACGCGCATACGTCAATGTCGGCGGCGCGCAGCGATAATTATTACGGTAAATTTCCCGAGTCCGAACCGCAAGCTGAGCGCTTAACCAATAAGATGGGTGGCACCATGTGGGCCAATCGCTTTCTCGCGGCCTCGGGCTATGCCGCGATTTGGGCCACTGAAAACACCCGCGAGGCGCTGTTCGATGCCATGAAGCGGCGCGAAGTCTATGCCTCAACCGGCCCCCGCATTCAGTTGCGCCTGTTTGGTGGCTTTGACTTCTCGGCTGATGATATCAACCGCCCCGATATGGTGGCGCAGGCCTATGCCCGCGGCGTGCCGATGGGGGGCGACTTACCGGCTTCAGAAACCGCCCCTGGTTTCCTCGTCAGTGCCAGTAAAGACCCTGAAAGCGCACATCTCGATCGCATTCAAATTGTCAAAGGCTGGCTCGCGGAAGACGGCACCACCCGCGAGCGGGTCTATGATGTTGCTTGGTCAGGCGATCGTGTGCCTGACGCCAAGACCGGTGCGGTTGGCCCTGTGGGGTCCACTGTTAATGTCGCCGAGGCCAGCTATAGCAATGACATTGGCGCAGAGAGCTTGACGAGCTATTGGCAGGACCCTGACTTTGACCCGAGCGAGCGGGCTTTTTACTATGCGCGGGTGTTGGAAATCCCGACACCGCGCTGGTCGACTTATGATGCCGCCCGCTATAAGCAGCCTCTGCCGCAGGACGTGCCGCATAGCTTGCAGCAACGCGCCTATAGCTCACCCATTTGGTACACGCCGAGCGAGTAGACGGAATGCCTTTTTCACGGCGCATAGACCCCGTCTTTATCTATGCTCTTCTAGGGCTAATTTTGTATCTCGCTTTGGACGATCGCTCGGCGCCAGCCGAAACGATTGACGAAATTCGCGTGAGCCGCAGCGATCTCCTGCAGCACATTCAATTTCGAGAACGCCGTTTCGATCTCGACTGGGTCGAAGATTATTATGCGCGCTTGTCGGTCGCAGAAAAACAACAGGTGATAGATGATTATATAGGCGAAGAGGCGATGGTGCGCGAAGCTCGCCGTCTCGGTCTTGATCGGGATGACTTTGTCATTCGCCAACGTCTGATCCAAAAAATGAATTTTATCGATCTTGATCCCGCATCCGAAAGCCAACCCGATACAGCCACGCTAAAGGCCTGGTTTGATGATCACGCAGACCGCTATAACAGCCCGGCACGGATTAGCTTCACACATATCTTTTTTGCCGCCGATAGTGACCAGAGCAATGAAGACATTATCGCCCTGCGGCAGGCGCTGAATGCAAATGCAACAGCACCCGCAGAAGCACTACCCCTCGGTGAACGTTTTGCATATTTGCGCAGTTATCAAGATCGTGGTCTGTCCGATTTAAAAAGTCACTTCGGGGACGATTTTGTTGCCGCGCTGACGCCGCGCGTCTCCGAGCACGGGCGTTGGCTCGGCCCCCTCGCTTCCCGTTGGGGACAACACTTGATTTTCATAGAAAGTTACACGCCCGATAGAGCCCCTGAATTTGCTGAGGTGCAAAACAAAGTGCTGTATGATTGGCAACAAGAGGCAAAACTGCGCGCCGAACAAGGCCTCGCCCAACGCATGGCTGAGAAATACACAATCAACATCGCAGACGATGTTCAATAATGCGCGTTTGGGTGGCTTATCTTTGTCTTTGTTGCCTCACCTTCGCAGTGCAATGGGCGACGCTGTCGTCGAGCCATGCGCATGACCCGCGCCCCCTCCACATCACCTTGACCGCCAAAGATGACGGCACTGTCAGCCTACGGAGCAAAATACCAAATTCCCTGAGCCCAAAGCTTGTTCCTGCGATCCGGCTGGCGCCACCGTGCAGCCGCACCCGTCAATCGGATCTAAGATTGATCGAGAATAGCTTCATAACCGAAGGCCAGTATCAATGCGGGCAAGCACAGCTGTCCTTAGAAATCAGCTATCCTTATGGCAATCCATCATTGTCGACGCTTGTCCATGTCCGGCGCGGCAATGACGATAGCCGCATCTTATTGCCGCCCGGCGTCAACACTTGGCACGAGCCTCTCGCGACAGAAAATCGGGATTCCCCAGCGCTACGCGATAACTCACAGGATGACCTTAATTTTCTAGGTCTTGGGATCCGCCATATTTTAAGCGGCTATGATCACCTCGCTTTTGTTCTCGGCCTCTTGCTAATTGCGGGCGGACGTCGGCGTGTTATTTGGGCTGTGACGAGCTTCACGCTCGGCCACTCTATGAGCTTAATTGCCGCCAGCTTCGGGCTGGTATCAATTGATATTGGGTTTGTTGAAATCATGATCGCCGCGAGTATTGTGCTGCTTGCCCGCGAGCTTTACGACGCTGAGGCGAACAGCTTGATCTGGCGTTTTCCGGCCGCACTTGCCCTTGGCTTTGGGCTTATTCACGGGCTTGGTTTCGCCTCGGTTCTAACCGATCTCGACATTGCGGCCGATGATCTTCTGTGGTCGCTAATTCAATTCAATATTGGTGTTGAAATCGGCCAAATCGGTTTTGTCGTGATCGTGATGGCAACCCTTGCACTCCTGGCTCGATCACCTATTCGCCCAGCGCAAATAAGCCAGCGGCGCACTATCTCAGCCATTATCGGCATTGGCGCAAGCTATTGGCTCGTTGAGCGTTTTGTTACCGCTGGTCTTTTCTAACCCACTGGATCGCATTGGCGATCAAGTGCCGATAATGCGGATTGCTGTAAGCGCTGGGACCATCGCCAAACTGAATATAGACCAAACGCGTTGCCCCAATTTCGCGCGCCCAGCAAACCAGAGGCGAACCAGTCGCATGCGCCCAGCCCGTATTATCATTGAGCCGGCCATCGCAAGCAGCGGCCGCAGAGTAAAAATTTTGCCATGAAAAATCATGTTGGCTTTGCAAGAGAGCCGTCTTGTCGTCGTCAAACACTTCGTAGAGATAGAGCTCGTCTTCTATTTCAAACTCGGCTGGCAAACCTCGCGTTACGGGATGATCTGTCAGAACAGAAACCCTGTGCCTGATATCATGGCGGTACCCACTGTCACTATAATCCCGTCCCATGACACAGCGCGGGCGATAGAGAAAGCGACCGCCCATAAGCTGCGCGTAATCATCCCAATCCTGCCAGCCCGCAATCGCATGATGCAAGAACACCAAGCCATGGCCAGCCTCAACCATATTCATAAAATCACTTTTTATCTGAGGGCTGGGCGAGACAATCTCAGGAATAACATCGCCCTCGAAAAAAATTCCAGGCATGTCATAAAAAACCAAAGCATCATAGGGTGCCGCAAGCTCCGGCGTGCACAAATGCGCCGCCGCAGGCTGTTCCACAAGCGTCCAATCGACGCCCTGCATGGTGACAAAAATGTCGAAGAAGGCAACACGCGCATAAGGGTGTCCCTACGCGAGCAATAAAATAGATGCAGGATCAACAACCGTCATGCTTAAATTATGTCA
>JAYQUO010000036.1:0-8421 GCA_038147995.1 Rhodobiaceae bacterium
GTCAGGCACTTACCAACCTCGTGAAAAATGCCGTGGAGAGTGTTGAAAATAATAAAGCTCAGATTCCACCACAAGTTTCCGTTGATATTTCGGACGCCAAGGGCTGGCTTAAAATCGAAATTGCGGATACGGGTCCCGGGTGGCCAGAACATGATCGCCTCTCTTTGTTTGAACCCTATCGCACCAGTCGAACGGATGGCACGGGTCTCGGGCTCGCAATAGTCAAAAAGATTATAGAAGATCACGGCGGCCAAATTAGTCTCGAGGACACCCCGTCGCGGGCGCAGGACGGTTATGGTGCCCTGGTTATCATTCAATTACCAATTCAACAGATCGTTTCTGTGCAGCAAGAGGTAAAAGAAAATGTCGGCTGATATTCTGATAGTTGATGACGAACGCGATATTCGTGATTTGATCAGTGGTATTTTAACGGACGAGAATTATGCGCCGCGACTAGCACATGACAGCGAAAGTGCATTCGCACAGATACGCCAGCGGCAACCATCACTTATTTTGTTGGATATTTGGTTGCAAGGCAGTTCGATGGATGGGTTGGAAATTCTGTCTGTGCTGAAAGAAAAATATCCAGATATCCCCGTCATCATGATTAGCGGGCATGGTAATATCGAAACAGCTGTATCGGCAATTCGCTCGGGCGCGTTCGACTATATTGAAAAGCCCTTTAAGATGGACAAGCTATTACTCACTGTTCGCCACGCTATCGAGTCGCGTCGCTTGCAACGCGAGGTTAAGGATCTCAAGCGAAAAGCGGGCATCACGGAGCGCTTAATTGGTTCGTCCGCCGTGATCGAAAAACTTAATTTGGCAATTGAAAAAGTTTCATCCAGTAATGGGCGTATTATGATGATCGGCCCCCGTGGGAGCGGGAAAGAATTAGCGGCACGCGCAATTCACGATCGCTCTAATAGGGCGCGACAGCCCTTTGTTATGTTTAGTGCCCCGCATTATCGCGCCGAGAGTATTGCCGAAATGTTGTTTGGCATTGAGACGGATGATGATTTTACCGTTGGTGCGCTGGAGGAAGCCCACGGCGGTACAATCTATGCCGATGAAATTCAGCTCTGGCCGGCTGACGTGCAGCAAAAGTTTTTAAAATTTTTGGTCGAGCATAAGTTTTACCGTCAACATGGCGATACGCCGGTGCAAGTTGATGTCCGCGTTTTAGCGTCTTCTAGCGCACCCGCGCATGACACCACAACATTTGAAGGTAATTTTAAGGATCTCTATCACCGGCTGAGCGTTGTGCAGCTGAACTTTCCAAGTTTAGCAGAACGGCGCGAGGACATTCCGCTTCTGGTGAGTAATTTTATCGCCGAAATTGCCGCTCAATTAAACATGAATGCACGCCCAGTTGATGCGGTGGCCATGGCCATTTTGCAAGCGCATAATTGGCCTGGCAATGTTCGCCAATTACGCAATTGTATTGAGCACATGATGATCCTCGCCCATGAACGTGGGGTCGATAGCCTGACGACCGAGCTGCTGCCCAAAGACGTGTATTCCGATGGCAATGGCGCCATGGCGACGCCGGCGACTGGGCGTATTGTGGCGTTGCCCTTGCGTGAGGCGAGAGAAGTGTTTGAACGCGAATATTTGGAGGCGCAAATTCAGCGTTTTGGGGGTAATATATCGCGTACTGCTGAATTTGTCGGTATGGAGCGATCGGCCTTGCATCGAAAGTTGAAATCTTTAGGCGTTAACGCTAATGATCGGCTCGAAAAAGCCGATCCAGCGGCGACCTAGAAGCGGAGTTAACCTATGCGCGTAATTATTTGCGGGGCCGGTCAAGTAGGCTTTGGGATTGCTCGTCATCTCGCGGGGGAAGGGAATGATGTCACTGTCATTGACCAGTCGCCCGAGCTGATCGAACGGATACAGGATAAGTTAGACGTCAGGCCGATTGTCGGCCACGGGGCGCACCCCGATATGCTTGCCATGGCCGATGCCGAAAATACCGATATTTTGATTGCGGTGACGGCGAGCGACGAAGTCAATATGGTGACCTGTCAAGTCGCGCGAACTTTATTCAATATTCCCAAAACCATTGCGCGAGTGCGTGACCGAAAATATCTCGAACGCTCGCGGCATGATTTATTCAATAACCGCGGCATTCCGATCGATGTGATTATTTCACCCGAGATCGAGGTCGCAAATTCTGTAATGAACCGGATTGCCTTACCTGGCGCTTTCGATGTTGCAAATTTTTATGGCAATCGCATTCAGCTGATCGGGATCGATATTGAGGACGATTGTCCCGTTATTGACACGCCCTTAACGCAGCTGACTGATTTGTTTCCGGATTTGAAAGCAACAGTTGTGGCGGTGCAACGCCAGGGGGACCTGTTCGTGCCGCGATCCTCAGACAGTATTGAATTTGGCGATAAAGCGTTTGTGATTTCAAGCATGGAAGACACCGAGCGAACGCTCAAAATTTTCGGTCATCCAGAAAAGCAGGCCCGCCGTCTGGTTCTTGTGGGGGGCGGTAATATTGGTTTCGAGTTGGCCCGTAAGCTCGAAATGAACCGCAATCGTTATTCGGTGAACCTCGTTGAAGCCAATCAAGCCCGCGCTGAGACCATTGCAGAACTCCTCCCGCACACCATTGTTCTGGAGGGCAGTGGTCTGTCGCCTGAGGTTTTACGCGAGGCAGAGGCCGGGCATTCGGAATTAACGGTCGTGCTGACCAATGATGATCAAGTCAATATTTTGACCAGTATGTTGGCATTGCAAGAGGGCTGTCCGCGCACGCTGGCGCTGATCAATGAAAACGCTTTTCAAAAACTGGCGGGCCAATTTGGTATGGAAGCCGCTATCAATCCGCGAGCGGTGACTGTGTCATCAATTCTCGGCCATGTACGTCGTGGACGAATTATTCGTGTACATGCTATTGCTGACGGCGCTGCGGAAGTCGTCGAAGCCGAGGTCACAGAGAGTTCACCGATCGCCGGTCAAAGGTTGCGGGATATTGAATTACCGGAAGGCATACGCTTTGGTGTTATCGGTCGTGGCGACGACATTATCATGCCGCGCGGCGATACAGAGATATTGGTCGGCGACCGCGTGGTACTATTTGTTGTCGCTGACGATGTGGATGACGTTGAAAATATCTTCCGCGTGACTGTCGATCTCGTGTAACGCGATGCGTTTTGCAGCCATTATTTATGCAATTGGGTGGGGTGGGCTGAGTGCCTCGGTTCTCTTGATATTGCCTTTGCTCACCGCTTGGCTGATCGGTGAGGCTAAACTTGTACCAACATTTTTTATCAGTTTTGTGTTAGGTGCTTTTTTTTCGAGCATGTTGATCTTAATTGGCAGCCAAGCGCGTCAAATACGGGCGCGGCGTCAAGATTTGATCATAGCAGGTATCGGGGTTTGGCTCTTTGTGCCCGTGATTGCATCGCTTCCCTTGTTGGCATCAGTGCAAATCAGTTCCTTTCGGGATGCTATTTTCGAGAGCGTATCCTTGTTCACGACGACGGGGTCATCCGTCATCATCTACCCCGAGTTAGAACCTTTCTCGCTCAATTTCTGGCGTCATCTCGTGGCGTGGTTGGGAGGCCTTTGGAGTTTGGTTTTTGCTGTTGGTATTCTCGCGACCATCGAAATCGCTGGCAATTATTTATCGGCAAGCCCTTTGCTGCAGCATGATGAAAGTGAAAACATAGCCGAGCGTTTTTTGTGGCCAGCGCAAAACATTGCCAAATTATATTTCATATTCTCCATCGTTGCTGTTTTTGCGCTGATTTTATCAGGGCTGTCTGGTGGCGACGCTTTAAATCTCGCATTATCGGCCATATCAACAACGGGTGTGGCCCCGTTTTCTTATGCGCTGTCTGAGGAGGTCTCGGTCTTTGGTCAAAGCGTTATTGCCCTGATCAATTTTTTTGGAGCCATCGGTATCCCGCTATGGTTTATGTTCAGAACGCGCCTCGGGCTGGTCGTCAGGGATACTGAACTTCAAATCTTCGTCCTGCTGATTATCTCCTATTTTGTCGTTGTAGCTTTTACCTATCAAACGCCCATTTTTGCTGGCTTCATGCACAGCTTGAGCTTGTCGACAACAACAGCTTTTCAGATTTTGCCCGTTGAACAGACCGTGCATTGGTCGCCGATCTGGATCGTGTTGCCAGCAGCAATTGGCGGTATGGCCTTATCAACAGCGGGCGGTATCAAGGTTATGCGCGTCTGGGCGCTGAGCCGTTTTATATATGTCGAGATTTCACGCCTAGCTTATCCATCCGTCGTCATGCCGGTGAACCTCGGTGGGCGGCGATTGCAACAGGTTGATCGGCAGGCTATTTCGGCGCACCTCGTGGTATTTCTCTTGATCATCCCTGTTTTAATGTTTGGGTATGCCTTGGTAAATTCGGGCTTTGAAGAGTCATGGGTTTATGCTTATGCCTTTGTTAGTAATGCTGGAGGTATTTTGCGGCAACTTGATATGATACAGACGGTTGCAAGTTTCGATCTTTTCGAGCAAATCTTAGCGATAGCGGCCATGGTTCTGGGACGTCTTGAGCTAATTCTAGGATTGGCTCTCATGAGCCCCACCTTCTGGCGCTTCGCCAAATGAGGTTAGAACGAGGCAAGGGTATTTAAATGGCGCGATGTGCTTATGTTGACGGGATATACGGTGATATTGATCGGCCTGCGATTTATATTGAGGATCGCGGCTACCAATTCGCCGAAGGCGTCTATGAGGTGTTGGCTGTCCGCCGCGGGCAAGCCGTCGATATCTCCGCGCATTTAGACAGGTTGGATTACTCGTTGGCCGAGCTATCCATGGGGTGGCCTGTTAGTCGCGCTGTTTTGATGCATATTGTTCGCGAAATTATTCGCCGCAATCGAATTGTGACGGGCCTTATTTACATCCAGATTTCGCGCGGCGTTGGTCGCCGTGATCACGTTTATCCCGCAGGATTGAAGCCCATTCTCGTTGTCACGGGGCGTCACATGCCAGAGCAGGCGCGGCAAAAAATGCTCGAAAAGGGAACCAAGATCGTGACCAAACCAGATTTGCGCTGGTCCCGTCCCGATATTAAATCGACTTCCTTGTTGCCGAATACACTAACGCGTAATGAAGCTCGACAGGGCGGATATGATGATGCTTGGATGGTCGACAATGATGGCTATGTTACGGAGGCGACCGCGGCCAATGCGTGGATCGTAGATGCGAAAGGCATCTTGCGCACGCGACCAGCCGATCGGTCGATATTAAACGGGATCACACGCACCGTGCTCTTGGCCGTTGTCGAAGAACTCGGTCTGACATTTGAGGAGAGAGCCTTTACGGTCGCGGAAGCCGAGACAGCACAGGAATGTTTTTCAACCGCATCGACCTTGGTGATTATGCCAGTAACGGCTGTGAATGGTCATGCAATTGCTGATGGAAAAGCCGGCAAGGTCGCGCTGGCCCTCGCATCACACTACGATTCCGTATCGTCGGAGCATGAACTGCGGTTAGCAAAAAAAACTCCTAATAAGTGAGTTTAACAAAACGATAAACTATAGATTGTAATTTGCGCGCTTTGCTTTAAGCTTTTTATGTAGTGGGCGTGGGGCCACATAAAAAGGGAAATGAGCCAAGTCCCACGGTTGGCACAATAATTGGGGTGTAACCCATGTCTGGTGACGCTAAAAATTTAGAACAATCTTTTCTTGACCATGTCAGCAAAAATAATATGCCCTTAACGGTGTTTCTCGTTAATGGCGTAAAGTTGCAAGGCGCTGTGACTTGGGTTGATGAAACATCGCTTCTGTTGAGCCGTGATGGTCACTCTCAGCTTGTATACAAGCATGCGATATCGACTATTATGCCGAATAGTCCTGTCGAAATTTCCGAGGGTTAAGCGGCGCTCTATTTCTGGGCGGTTTTCGCTGCCTGCCATAGTCGTTCTTGTTCTTCCAAGGGGATTTTTTCGAGATCTGCTTGTTGCTCCATCCATCGGAAACGGCGGGTGAATTTATCGTTGGTAGAGCGGATGGAAGCCTCTGGATCAATGCCAATTTTGCGCGCCAGATTGGCAACCACAAACAGCACATCGCCCAGTTCGTCTGTAAGACGGTCATTGCTATCGTTATTTTGCAAGACCTCTTTCAGCTCAGCGATTTCTTCTTCGAGCTTGTCAAAAATGGGGGCAAGATCGGGCCAGTCAAAGCCCACGCGCGCCGCCCGCTTTTGCAATTTAACGGCCCTGGTTAGAGCGGGTAGGGACAGCGGAATGTCATCCAGCAGACTGGCCGGCAAAGCGGTGTTTTGCTTTTGTGCCCGCTCTTGGCTCTTAATCGTCTCCCAGTTTTGTTTCACGTCATCTGCTGTTGCGGCCAACTGGTTATCAAAGACATGCGGATGCCGACGCACCATCTTATCGTTGACCGAAGCGATGACGTCGGCCAAGCCAAAAAGATTTTCTTCGCGCGCCATTTGGGCATGAAAAATCACTTGAAACAGCAGATCACCCAATTCTTCCTTTAGGTCAGACATGTTATCGCGTCGAATTGCGTCTTCAACTTCATAGGCTTCTTCAATCGTATAGGGAGCGATCGATGCGAAGGTCTGTTGAATATCCCACGGGCATCCTGTATCGCCATCGCGCAGGGCGCGCATGATTTCGACCAACCGTGTTAACTCTGTCTCGTGATCGGGTGGTTGATGGGCCATGGGGCTATCCTTTGCTCGAGATTGGTCTTTAAGTTATCATCAATTGTTCTATATATTTCATTAGCTTCTAGAATTGTCTATAGAGGCAGAAGAGGTTGAGATGTTCGGAAAACAATCACTATATCTCGTCTTGGGTGGACGTTTAGCTCACATTGGCGGCTCTGAGTTTGAAAATCTCTCCGATTTACAATTGGTCGGGGTGTTCGACAATTTCGCTGCTGCCGAGACAAGTTGGCGTGGGAAATCCCAAGCCAGTGTGGACGATGCGGCGATGTGTTATCGCGTTGTGGCCTTACATAACATCATCTCCCCGACCGATACGGTTGCCGATTTTCTGGGCACGCATGACATTGGAACAGGGCTACGCGTGTCGGGAGATGTGACAGTTACGGATGTTTGCCGCCAAATGGTGCAACAGAGAGTGGCCGCCGCCTTTGTCGTCGAAAATGATAAGCCGGTAGGGATTTTCTCGGAGCGAGATCTGGTTCGTTTGGTGGTCGAAGCACCGCATGGATGGCGCGAACAGCCGGTCCGTGATTACATGACCCCGAAGCCTATTAGCGTTAGTGAAGATGATCTCTTGATTAACGCGTTGACCGAAATGCAAAAAGGGCATTTCCGGCACATGCCAATCGTTGATAAAAACGGGATTTTAAAGCATGTTATTTCTATTCGAGATTTCGCATTCAAAGATCGACAGTAATTCACCTTCATCGTGAGGAGCGTAAACGTGAAACTCTATCCACCATTTATGGTTTTAATCGGTCTCATTGTTCAACTCTGTGTCGCACGTGTTTTTGAAGTGCCCACTAAATTGGATCCCTTATGGACATATGCAGGCATAGCGCTCGTTATTCTCGGCTTTTTGCCAATTCCAATTATTAGTCGCGCGTTCCGGCAACAAGAGACGGGCATTAAACCCGATACAATCCCGACAGCATTTTTGGAAAATGGGCTGTTTCGCTTCTCTCGTAATCCCATTTACGTTGGTATGTCGCTCTTTCTTACGGGGTCAGCTTTGATTATCGGCAATCTATATGGGCTATTGGTTGTTGCTCTGTTTATATTTGCAGTTCAAGAAATCTGGATCCGTAAAGAAGAAGCAAACCTCGAAGCGCAATTTGGCGACGCCTACCTCATGTATAAAGAAAGAGTGCGTCGGTGGATATAGATCCAGAGGTCTATGCCGCCGCCCAGCAACTATATCAGCAATATGGTGAAGATGCTGAGGTAATAGCAACCATGCGCGCGGCTGAGTTCGCTGCTCAGCAAGATGTTGACGCCTTACATTATTGGGATCAGATCATTGCTTTGCTGGCACAATTTTCGCGAGTGGAGGGCGGCGTGCCAGATAGTTATGTCAATTGATCGTCAAACACAGAATGCGCCACCAGTTTCGGATATGACCGTGTTGTATAACGGGGCCTGTTCGATTTGTGGACCCGAGGTTGATTTCTATCAACGCTGCGCGGTTCATGATGGTGTCGACATTACGTTTGAAAATGTTGCCGATGCGACCAGTATGCTCAACGATCAAACGCAATATTTTAAGCGGTTTCATGTTCGCAGTGGTGGTGTTGAATATAGTGGGGTGGCCGCTTTCATTTTGCTGTGGCAACGCTTGCATAAATTTAAGTGGTTGGCGCGGCTTGTATCTCTGCCGCTGATTCTACCAATGGCACATATTGTCTATGACCATATTCTGGCGCCACTATTATATTGGCGCTTCAAGCGTCGTC
>JAYQUO010000037.1:0-6978 GCA_038147995.1 Rhodobiaceae bacterium
GGGTATGACATCCAACGCGATCGAAAACGCGTTCTGATTACAGCTCATCGGCGAGAAAATTTTGGTGATGGTTTTCAAAATCTCTGCGAAGCCATTCGTGATCTGGCCGATCGCTTTAGCGATGTTGACTTTATTTACCCTGTTCACCTCAATCCAAATGTCAGAGCGCCCGTACAGAAGATTTTATCTGACAGAGATAATGTTTTTCTGATTGAGCCATTAGATTATGCCTGCTTTGTTATGATGCTTGATCGTGCCCATATCGTGTTGACGGATTCTGGCGGTATTCAAGAAGAAGCTCCCAGCTTTGGAAAACCCGTCCTCGTTATGCGCCGGACGACCGAGCGACCAGAAGCAGTCGAAGCGGGAACAGTACGACTGGTTGGAACAGACAAAAGAAAAATATTTGATGAAGTCTCTCGCCTGTTAAACGATGCCGCCGCCTATAAAGATATGTCGCGGGCGCACAATCCTTATGGCGATGGCAAAGCAGCGCAACGTATTCGTGAGTTTCTAGAAAAAACTTTATAGGCTTTGCATGACACAGAACAACGAGAAACTCTGGATGCATAATGGATGGCTCTTTTTCGGCCTCCTGTTCCTGCTAGCACCGTTTATCACGCTAGCGGTAAAAGGCCTTGTTATCTTGCTGGCCTTGGCTGGCATAATTGGCCTCGTTATGACACGGGCATGGAACCCCTTACTCTGGCTCCCGCCCTTGGCGCCTTTCAGCCTCGGTTATCTTTTTCTCGCCTTTGCTTTGATCAGTGTTGCTTGGTCACCCAATCTAGAAGGAAGCCTGACCTCCTTTGCCAAATTAAGCGCAAGCCTTGTTTTTACATTTTTAGCCTTGCACGCCGTCACCCGACTTACCGCCTCGCCGCGCAACGAGACCTATAAAAACATTCTCAGCCTGACACTGATCGTCACAATCTGGATCAATTTACTGATCGCTCCATGGCCCTATTACGGCCCAGGTCTAGACGCCTTTTTAACGGCACATACTGGGCAAAACTTAGCGGGCCTCACAGGATATGAATTTGAGCTGGTGCGACAGGTCAACCGCGCGCTTACCGTTCTCGCTATTCTGTTATTCATTATCGGCCCCTATGAGATGTCGCGCCGTCCTAAAACATTTATTGTCACGTGCTTTAGTTTCCTGATCGCCACAATTTTCTCCGACAGCCAGACCGCTGTCTTGGCCTTTGTGCTCGGGATAGCCGGATATGCCGTTGCGCGGATGTCGATCAGACTACTGCATAATTTAATTCTCACCTGTCTAGCGGCTGGCCTCGTCTTAGCGCCCATTCTATTTGGAACAATGGAAAGCACGCGCACAATCACCGACATCGTGCCAGCGGAGGTCAACGAGCTAGCAGCCGTGGATACGCGTTTGCATATTTATCGTGTGTTCGGGCAAGAGAGTTTGAATAAGCCCTATTTCGGTCACGGTTATTACAGCAGTAAAGAGTACCACCCCAGCGACATCCAACGCTATCTTGACGAGATGGAAGCTGCTGGCGGCAGTGCCGTGCATATTGCCTCGGCGCGGCAATATGGAACCATCGCCGCGCACCCGCATCAAATCTTTTTGCAGGTCGTATTTGAATTTGGCTTTTTGGGCGCCTTGCTGTTTTGGTTTGCCTGCGCCCAAGGCATCAAATCAATTTCCTGCCGCATCGACACAGCCTCGCACGCTTGGTTTTTGGCATCCCTCGGGCCAATATTTGCGCAGACCTTATTCGGCTACAGCCCATGGCAAAGCTGGCTTTTGGCGACGCTTGGCCTATGCGTCCTGCTCGGGAATATATTTTGGTCCGAACGTGGCGTCGAACGAAGCGCCTAGCTACTCGCTCTTAAAGCCCAAAAGCGGATATAATTGACGGAATTTCCGAACAATTTTCAAAAACACAGCGGCCGTGGCTGGTAGACCGTGGCTGCGCGCGACTGTCCAATCCTCATAGGATTTGCGGGACAAGTTTGCGAAACCCGTATTACTAATACCTCCTGTACGCATATGCACAAAATCCATCGGAACGTAGAGTGCCTTATAGTTGCCACTCCCGAAGGCACGCAAGATAAAGTCGTAATCACCAGAAATTTTATAAGCTAAGTTGAAACCGCCGACCTCATCATAAACGCGGCGACGCAAAAAAACACTCGGATGGGGCGGCATCCACCCCCAGCTTAAAGCCGCCGCCGAAAAACCACCGGCACGCCAATGACGTATAACGCGCTCTTCATTCTGAGCCGAAACATAGCGCAAGTCGCCATAAACAATATCGATATCAGGGTTATCGCGAAAGGCTTGCACAACATTATGCAAAACATTGGTCGTGGGATAAAAATCGTCGGCATTTAAGAGCCCAACAATGGAGCCAGTAACCTGCGCCAACCCTTTGTTAAGTGCATCATAAATGCCACGATCTGGCTCCGACACATAACGAATTCGATCGCCGAAGGATTTGATAATATCTAGAGATTTATCCGTGGAGCCACCATCCACGACAAAATAATCGACATTAACTTCGCACTGCGCAAGGACCGACCGTATCGCGTGCTCCAGCCAAGCGTCTGCATTATAACAAACGGTGATAATCGAAATATCACAGTTTGACGTAGTTTCTGCTCGCGCCTGTTGCGTCATTCACAGCACCCAAAGTTAACAGCATACATCTTCATAACAACACGAATAACTTAACCACTGCGTCGTACTTCCGGAACAAAATTATTGGCTATTTTGCAGCGGCTTAAAAACCCCAAATAAACAATAAGCCGATAATTTGCGATCAAGAATGTCTGATTTGAAGGGGGTGTAAAAGCGCTTCTGCTGTTCAAAACCGGCATCGCGAAGCGTCATTTCGAGCTTCTCCTCATCATAAAAGACAACATGATCTGGCGCAGAATCAAAACCCTTTCGCCCCGGCACACCAATTAAAAAAACACCATCTGGCTTAATCAGCCGTCTTGCTTCCGCTAAAATGTCGGTCGGATCGTGAATATGCTCAAGCACATTATCAAGAATTAACGAGTCAAAACTATGGTCGGGAAAATCGACAGGAAAACGCTTATAAAGATGAACATCGAGACCGTTTTTTTGGCAATGCGCGACCGTCGCCGGATTAATATCTATACCAGACGCCATATCGCCATAATGAGCAACAAAACCGCCTATACCGCACCCCATATCCAATAAACGCCCTGATAGGTGTCGCTTTAGCCGCGGGAATAGTACCCACCGACGATAAAGCCTGCCTTGCACCGAGCCGGACGACAGATAGTCAAAATAATCATCAAAGCTATCGTCAGTCGATTGTCTATCCATAATCCCTCACAATGCGTCCAGTTCAAACTAGTCCAGATTAAGCCACTATAGTCAGTGATTTAGCTCGCTTGTGCAAGCGCACGATAGCGACGGTAAAGCCGCGGCAAATGCCAAACGGCAACCGCCCGCACAAATAGCAGCAATAATTGGCGTCCTACATTGCTGGGCATCAGCGCCAAAGCAATTACCGCCTGCGTAGCAACCATCGCCCAAGCAGCACCCAATAGCCCGAATTTGGGAACCAGTAGCAGGTTGAGCAAGACATTGACGACCCCGCCAGTAAGACTACGACGCAGAACCATCCCCACGTCACCGCAGGCCGACAGGTAGCGATTAGAGAAAATCACAAAATATCCAAATATATTCGCGACGGCATAAATTGTTAAAACTGGACCGACCCCATCAAAAGCAGGGCCGAAAACCAAATGCGTTACATAAGTGCCACCGAAATAGCTTGCCAGCACCATAGCAAGAGCCAAAAGCAGTAGCAGGGATAAAACCATTTGCATGAGTATGGAAGACCTCTCCTCGGCAACATCACCAAGCTGCAACATTTTTGGATAAGCTGACGAAATAAGGGCAAAGGGAAGCAAAAAATAAAACTCATTAATGCTCACAGCCATGCCATAAATCCCCGCTTCCGTATCCCCTAGCAAATAGCCAATTATGAGTTGATCGAAACGCGAATACACAGCAAAAGCGACGAGCGCCAAAACCAATGGCAGGCCTTGCTTCAGCATGCTGACCGCCAAATCTCGGGACAGAGACCGCGACACCGAAAAAGCGTTTTGCCGTCGATAAGCAATCCAATAACCGAGGCCAACACCAAGTAACTCAAGCGCAAAGACCCAAACAAATGTGAGCAAGTTCGCTTGATTGATATACATCACAAGCTTGACAGCCAGACCAACCGATAGCACGACCAAGGCAGGTAAGAACATCGCACGCGACTTCCTCTCAACCTCAAACCAATAGCGCAAACTGTCGAGCGCCTTGGCCCATAAGAGGATCGAGAGAACCCACATAATTTCGTGCAGCAGAGCATTGTTTTCGTATATTAAATAGCTCCCTGCGATCAGGCACAAAGCAACAACAGCTGCAGCAATAAATTGCATGCCTATGCCTGTCACTATAATCGCATCTGCAGCGCCAGCATCCACCTGAACCAAGCGCCCCACAATAACGTCATTTAATCCAAGCGAAACAAAGGCATAGCCGATAACAATGAGCGACATTGCAATTTTATATGTACCGAACTCGGAAGGCCCAAAATAACGCGCAAGTAATATCGTCACCGTGTTTACAAATAGGACATGCACGGCGAAATTAGCCATGGTCCACAGGGTGTTTTGCGCCACACCCGTAGATCGCAAAGAGGCCATTAATCAGCCTCCGCTCGACGAGACGGCCTCAAAGCCCCCATCCAGTGTAAAGTGTCATCAATAGCTTCGTCTAAGCCTACTGGCGGCGCGGTTACTAATTTTGACACAGGTAAAACGTCCTGCACATTATCATGCAACATATTGCTTAAACGAAAAGAACTCAATGGGAAGGGGATCCCCACAGCTCCCAGAACATCGCCGAGACGGGCCAAACCGGATAGCGCCGAAGGCGGTAAGCGTAAAGCGGCTGCCCGCCCCAGACGGGCTCTGATTCGGTCGGCAAACGCATCGATCGCCAAAGCCGGATCATCGCCAATATAAAACAGCTTTTGGTCAATAAGATCCCGTTCGGTCGTCAAAAGCGCGTCGATTTGGCGGACGGCATTACCGACGTATCCAAAAGTTTTCTGTGCCATGGGTGCATCGATGGCGAAAAACCGACGGCCGACGACATGGTCAAAGAAATTACGGTAGGGTTCCCCAAACCATGGTCCCCAAATTGACGTTGGTCGAATAATCACCCACGGAACCTGCAAGCCTGCTGCAAAAATTTTCTGCTCCATCAGCACCTTGCTCTCGCCGTAAGGGGTCGTCGGACAGGTATCCAGGGCATCGACGGGCGGATAACCGGGGCGACACACCAACATCGAGGACGTAAAAATAATGCGCTCAAGCGAAACGCAGCTTGCCACGGCGTCAATAAGGTTTGTTGTCCCTCGCCAATTAACTTCATAATCATTGAGGCCGCGCCCGTTCAAATCTGTCCGCGCCGCCAAATGGATAATATGGGTCGGCTGGAAACTCTGACACAGCTGCTCAAGCGCTTGTCTATCCATAAGATCAACATTATGAAAATGTGGCTGATGCGCTTGGTTTTGCGGTTGCCGCCAATCAACGCAGGCGATTTGATCGCCGATGGCGGCATAGAAAGCCGCCACATTTGTTCCAATAAAACCAGAGCTTCCCGTGATCAATATGCGTCGCATCTAGGCCTCGTTCAACATCCGCGATCACGCTTTGGGGGTGCCATCGGCTACAGGCGAGCGACCGTAAATATCATCAAGCCGCACAATGTCATCTTCACCGAGGTAATCACCAATCTGCACCTCAACCAAATATAAGGTTTCCGCACCCGTGTTGCTCAATCGGTGTTGGGCCGCTTTCGGGATAAAGAAATAATCGCCAGCTCGCGCGGCGTAGACCGTCTCCTCAATTTGCACTTCACCCTCACCTTCGCGTACCACCCAATGTTCAGCGCGTTGATGGTGATACTGCAAGCTCAATCGTTGCCCCGGGAGAACGCAAATTGACTTCACTTGGCAGCCAGGCGCCACCAACAAGCTCGTATAACTTCCCCAAGGCCGCGAAACAGTTGCGGCTTGCTCAGTAAGATTTTTTGCAAAACTTCCTGCCGGCGCTTCGCTTAAAATATGCACTAAATCTTTCACATTCTTAACCGTATCCTTGGTCGCCACCAGAAGCGCATCCTGGGTGTCGACAACAACCAAGTCGTCAACGCCGAGCGTCGCCACCAGACGCGGGTGGTCTGATAAAGCAGCGACATGAGAATTGCGGCTGTCAAGCATCATGACGGGATGGAGACCGTCTCGTGTATTGCCATCGGCGTCTGGCTGCAGCGTGGCGGCGGCAGCATCCCACGTACCGACATCACTCCAGACAAAATTAGCGGCTATGACACTAATGTTTGCTGCCCTTTCCATGAGGGCATAATCAATCGAAATATTCATTTGCGCGGCAAAAAGGTCGGCGTCGAACCGCGTTATTTCTCCCGCTTGGCGCGCCTCAAAGCATCGCCTCGCTGGTTCCCATATCTCAGGCGCATGCTGCTCTAAAGCCGCTAAAAACGTCGCGGCCGTGAAGCAAAACATGCCGCTATTCCAATAATACCGGCCGCTGGCCAAATATGATTTCGCCGTTTCAAGATCTGGCTTTTCAACAAACCGCTTTACGGATTGTACGGGTTGACCAATTTGATCGACCTCAATATAGCCATAGCCCGTATCGGGCTGGGTTGGCGGGATACCAAAAACCACCAGTTGATCCTGGCGCGCCACCCCTTCCGCGGCCTTCACGTCGGCGGCAAAAGCATCACCATTATGAATAATGTGGTCGGCGGGCATCACCATCATCACCGCGTCGGCACCATATGTGTCGAGGCATTGCATGGCAGCAATCGCAATCGCAGGAGCAGTATTGCGCCCCATCGGCTCCAAAATATAATCGCATGCGGCGGGCAGCACGCGCTGTGAC
>JAYQUO010000038.1:0-4097 GCA_038147995.1 Rhodobiaceae bacterium
GGCCTGTGTTTAACTGATAAGTCGATAGAGTACATGGACGACGATATTCTCCTTGAGGCCGAAGACATTCTTCTGATGCCAATATTGAGCGGAATTGACTCACAGGACGACTTATCAGTGTTTTTAAACGATCTGTCGACTTTCTCGGGCAGTGTTCTGCCATTTTCGATTTCTGCGGATTTTGATTTTTTGCTTTCTCAGGACGATGATTTACTGGTGCTGGACGGTACCGCCCAGAAAATTGCAGTGGTGACGGGTGATTATAGCGTTATCAATCATGCTGTGGGTGAGAGTATTATTTTTGCAGCCGCCGATCAGATCGAAATCAATGGCGTTGAGGGTGCGCTAACCGTTTACTGGGAAGCCGCGCCCGATCGTGACCTGATTTTGAACCCCGGTGCGACCGATATTACGCTGGTTTTGTCGGATCAAATTTTGGATGCCAGTTCTAGTCTTGATATTCGAGATAATGTTGTTTTCATCGATGGTTATGATACTGGCGTGACAGTCTTACCAGACAGTGCCGCCGCGCCGCGGATTAGCTTTATTGATCTCAAGGGAAATCAGATTGCTTTGGATGGGAGCGCCATGCAGAGCCAAGCGAATACAGCCGCCCCCGTTCTTCCAGCTACCGACCCCGTGCTTGAGCCTGCAGTGGCCGACCCGCTTGCGATTGAAGCGGGCGCCGATATTCCGCTTGCTGATGATTGGGCTTCGGACGAATTAGCTCTGTTCGAAGATTTAGAGGCCCTGCTTGCGCAAAATCAGGCGCAGCAAGAACAGCTGCAAGCTTTTGACTTTGACGCGACGGATATGATCGATATGCAAGATGTTTCCTTCGTCTCGCCAGCCAGTTCTGATTTACCTTTCATGAGTTCGAGTTCGGGGGAGACCTTAAGTTTCTCAGCGCAGGAGAGCGCCGCTGAAATGGGCGCCGATGAAGAAACGGCTTTGGTTGTTGAAGATCTCGATTGGTTCCTCGGCATGGGTGATTACACCGATCTGATCATCGATGACCCGCTCTTCATGATCGAGGATTTGTAACCTTAGCCCTCAGACAGCGCGCCCTGCATGGCATCCCAAATAGGTTCCAAGAAATACAGCAACACAGTTCTTTTCCCCAATAGAATGGAGGCCGCGCCAGTGACCCCTGGCACAAGATTGACGTCTTCGGGCTTATCTTCGATTTTCAAAATAGCGCTGTAGTACCGGTTGCCGTTTTCTTCCTCGGTTGCGTCTGGATCGATGCTCATAACACGCGCCTCCAGAGGCGGGTTTCTTCTTGTATCCATGGTGGATAGGGTAACCTTCGCTGGCTGCCCAATATTGACATCGGTGATCGAGGCGACAGGCACTTCAACATAGAAAACAATCGGCGTCTCATCGGGAATAATTTCCAGAAGTTTCGTTCCTTCGGCGGCGGTGACGACGTGCTGATTGGCGGTGATGGCGATGACATGATCTTCGGTCAAGAAGGTGACGATATCATCCGCGGCGACGGTGTCGGTGTCGATGATGTGGCGGCTGGTTACTTTGAAGCCGATTATTTTGATCCCGCGGAGATCTTGGCGGGCAATGATTTGCTCGAGGGCGGTGCGGGTATTGATGATCTGGCAGGTGGTGCCGATCGCGACGCCTTGGCGGCCGATAGTTTCTCCAATGTCGACATAGATGGCGACGGCGATACGGCCGATACACTCGCCGACATCGCAGGCTTCAATCCATTCGAGGACCCAGAGGATATCGTCTAACGATCGCGCCAGTTTCAGGCGCAAGACAATAATTCCAGAGAGGACCTCGCGTCTTTAAAGGATGTCAAAAAAGTGCTATCGATCGTGCGCAGGCGGTTTGTTGATTGTTTGAACCGCTTCTCGTATTAGGAGGTTTTGTGACGCTCGAAGAAGAACTATTGGTTTGGCAAAAAGAGGCGGCATTGCGCGGGATGTGCTGGATGGTTATTTCAGCAATTCGGATCAGTCTAAACAGGTGCTTGAAGTCGGCAGCGGCACAGGTCTTCTCTTACAGAAACTCAACTCAGATTTTCCACAGCACGAATTTGTCGGTCTAGAGCCATTCGGGGCCGGGTTTGCCTCGCTTGAAGATTTGCAAGTATCTCCCCCATCGGCGATTTTACCCATAAGCTACAGCGATTTCACTCCGAAGCAGAAATTTGATATCATTTTTTCAGTCAATGTTTTCGAGCATCTGCCCGACTGGCAAGACTTTGTTGTAACGGCGGCCAAGTGGCTGCGCCCGAATGGTAAAATTATTGTGCTTTGTCCGAATTATGGGTTTCCGTATGAGAGCCATTTCGGCATTCCGATCGTTGTAAACAAGGCTATTACGGGTCGCTTATTCGCTAAATATATCGCAAACGTTGAAAGCAAAATGAATACTGCTGGTTTGTGGTCATCCTTGAACTTCGTGCGCAAGTCGCAGGTCGAAGCTTTTTGTCTGGGGCGCGGCCTCACTTTTTCCGATCGCAGAGATATTCTTGATGTGATGGTGAATCGCTTGCTGTCGGACCCCATGTTCAGGCAGCGGCATGTCATGTTGTTTTATATTGCCAAAATTGTGAAGGCCCTTGGGCTCGTCAGCCTTTTGAGAACCCGATTTTTCAAGCGGATTGTGCCCTATATGCATTTCGAAATCGCTCGGCCATAAGATGTTCTAATATCTATAAAAGATTATAAAAAACAATTGTTTATGATTTTTCCTGCCGCGCCGCTCGAACCCATTTTGCAGCTTGGGCAGACACGGTGACATAGATCGCGAGATACAGTGCGAACAGTCCGAAGCTCACCTCATTGCCGATCGTCAAGGCGATATAGCCTCCGAATAAAGATAAGATCAGGCTTTCGGAGATGATAATGAGTAACGCACCGCGCGCCGAAAAACCGACCCGCTGAATAATATGGTGCAAATGTGTGCGGTCGGGTGAAAACGGCGAATGACCGCCCGCCATGCGCCTGATCATGAGCGATAAGGTGTCGGCAATTGGGACCGCGGCAGCCCAAAGTGGAACCGTGGACGGGATCCAGCTGCCAGCGATAGCTGGGTTACCCTCGCCGGCAAGTATGCTGAGGCTACCAACCATAAAGCCCGTCAGCATGCTTCCCGAGTCACCCAAAAAGCTTTTATTACCCTTCGCCAGTTGTAAATTGCTAAAGAGAAAACCAGCCAGAGCGCTCGTGAAGAGGAGCGACGTCAAACCAAAATCGCGCGGTGGAAGCTCGCCCATCACCATGAAAGTGACATTCAGGGTCACAATTGCGACACCCGCGAGCGAGGCACATAGCCCATCTATACCGTCAATCATATTGAAAGCATTGATAACCCCGACAATGGCAAAAATACTGAGGAGTTGATAAGTAAGATAACTCGGTTGCCAAAAATCTTGCACCAATACGCCGACTTTGGTCATAACAATATCGCCATTGATAACGGCGATCGTGGCGACACCTATTTGCACCAATAGTTTTATACCGGCACGGATATTATAGCGGTCGTCTAGGACGCCTAAAATGACCAAGAGTAATCCGCAAAACGTGATCCATGTTGGTCCAATAAAGGTGAGTGAAGCTGAGACGAAAACGAGAAAAACTGCTGGTCCGCCGATTAATGGCGTCGCTTCTGCATGCTGTTTGCGGCCACCTGGATGGTCGATCAGATGCAGACGTCGCGCGATGGGGCTTAACAAGCTGATCATAGCAAAAGTTAAAATTGCGATCAGGGGCGCGAGGGCAAAAAATGAAGCGTGGCCAATAAACATTTGGGCTCCTGAATTTCCCCTGTTATGCACCAGTTTGGAGGAGCAGCAAAGTCTAAGTTGCATCGCTCTTGCCTCAAAACCCGACACGCTTTACACCTGATAAATAAATGTTTTATGGGGGGAGCTGTCGGTGACCTTGGTGCCCGTTATTTTGTCAGGTGGCGCAGGTACGCGTCTCTGGCCCAGTTCGCGGCGACAATTGCCGAAGCCCTTTTTCGAAATTGGTGGATCTAGCCTTCTGGCGCAAACCGTTGAGCGGGCGACACGCCTGTCTAAGGTGAAACCGCTGATTGTGACGGGAGAGGATCATTTGCACTTGTCACAG
>JAYQUO010000039.1:0-2903 GCA_038147995.1 Rhodobiaceae bacterium
GGATCCCGCTGTTAAAATGCCGAGGCGACGCGCGACTTCTTGATAGGCATCCATTAATCCGCCGAGATCTTGACGGAAGCGGTCTTTATCCATTTTGTCATTTGACGCGATATCCCACAGCCGACATCCATCGGGACTGATCTCATCGGCGAGCACAATGCGCATGGTTTCACCTTCCCATAGCCGACCGAATTCAAGTTTGAAATCGACCAGACGAATACCGATCGCGGCAAACATACCACACATAAAATCATTGACGCGCAGCGCCATTGACATGATTTCATCGAGCTCTTGTGGGCTTGCCCAGCCAAAAGCCGTAATATGCTCTTCACTGATCATGGGATCGCCGAGTTCATCATTTTTATAATAATATTCGACGATGCTGCGGGGCAGGTGGGTGCCCTCATCGAGCCCTAAGCGTTTGACGATGGAGCCTGCTGCAACATTGCGGATGACCACTTCCACGGGAATAATCTCGACCTCACGCACCAATTGTTCGCGCATATTCAGGCTTCTAATGAAATGCGTCGGGATGCCGATTTCGGCCAATTTCAGAAAAATATGTTCCGAAATGCGATTGTTAAGCACACCCTTGCCTTCAATCACATCATGCTTGGCATTATTGAAAGCTGTCGTGTCGTCTTTGAAAAACTGTACCAGCGTTCCGGGTTCGGGACCTTCATACAGGATTTTGGCTTTACCTTCATATATGCGTCTGCGTTTAGACATAATTCTATCCTTGATCTCTAGGCCGCGCCAAATACGCGGCTAAAAATACTGTCGACATGTTTAAAATGATAATCGAGGTTAAACAGGCTCTCGAGCTCGGCATCCGATAAACTGACATCTTGATCGGCCTTGAGGAGATCCAAGAAATTGCCTTCACCACGCCAGACGGGCATGGCATTGCGTTGCACCAACCGATAGGCGTCTTCGCGGCTGACCCCCGCCTGCGTCAGCGCTAGGAGGACGCGCTGCGAGTGAATAAGGCCTCCTAAACGATCCAGATTTGCCTGCATATTCTCGGGGTAAATCACCAAATTTGCGACCACATTGGTCAGACGCGCGAGGGCAAAGTCTAGCGTTATCGTAGCGTCGGGGCCGATCATGCGTTCGACTGACGAATGCGAAATGTCACGCTCGTGCCACAGGGCCACATTTTCCATGGCAGGAAGCGCCATGCCGCGCACCAGTCGCGCCAATCCCGTTAGATTCTCGGTCAGCACGGGGTTGCGCTTATGGGGCATTGCCGATGAGCCTTTTTGCCCTTCCGAGAAATATTCTTCTGCTTCCAGCACTTCGGTGCGCTGTAAGTGACGAATTTCCACCGCCAGACGCTCGACCGATGAGGCGATAACGCCAAGCGTGGCGAAAAACATCGCGTGGCGATCGCGCGGGATGACTTGTGTCGAAACCGGCTCGATCTCTAAGCCCATGGCGGCGGCGACATGTTCTTCGACCGACGGGTCAATATTGGCAAATGTACCGACGGCGCCCGATATGGCGCATGTCGCTATGTCGCGCCGTGCCGCCAAAAGGCGCTCGCGATTACGGTCAAATTCGGCATAGGCCTGTGCCAGTTTAAGGCCAAAAGTTGTGGGCTCAGCATGAATGCCGTGCGACCGCCCAATGGTCGGCGTCATTTTGTGCTCAAAGGCACGGTTTTTGAGCGCTGCGAGCAAGTCATCGAGATCAGCCAATAAAATATCTGCCGCGCGGGTGAGTTGGACATTTAAGCAGGTGTCGAGGACGTCCGAGGACGTCATGCCTTGGTGGACAAAGCGGGCCTCGGGGCCGACATGTTCGGCCAAACTCGTCAAAAAGGCGATCACATCATGTTTAACTTCGCGCTCGATTTCATCGATCCGCGCTACGTCGAACCCACCACGCTCACGCACCGCGGCGGCGGCGTCTGCTGGCACAATACCAAGCTTCACCATGGCATCCATGGCGTGCGTTTCGATATCCAGCCAGATTGAAAAGCGGCTTTCAGGCTCCCAGATTGCGGTCATTTCTGGGCGGGCATAACGTGGAATCATGGGCTGCTCCTTACTGCTCTGGATTTACCCGATTTCGCGCTTTGTTGAAAGCGGCGAGAGCCAGAATCAAGCGATTAACCCCATATTTTTGAGGCTCACCTCAGATTGCCTGCCGATAATGATATGATCGTGCAGTCGGATCGAAAATCCGCTAGCCAAATCCTGTATTTTTCGCGTCATGTCGATATCGGCGCGGCTCGGCGCTGGATCGCCACTAGGGTGATTATGCATCAGTACCAAGGCGGAGGCGTCGAGTTGCAATGCGCGTTTGATTACTTCGCGGGGGTAAACCGGGGCGTGATCGACAGTGCCACGTCCCATCACTTCGTCAGCGATGATCTGGTTTTTCTTGTCGAGAAAAACAACATGAAACTCCTCGGTGGTTTTATCGGCTGTCTTGGCGCGGCAATATTCGATCAGTTGGTCCCATGAACTCAGAAGTGGTTTGTGTAAAATTCGGCTTTGTCCAACCTCCAAGGCGACCGCTTCAATTAATTTCAGTTCCGTTATCATGTTTTCGGTAAGGCTCGGAATTTCTCTCAAGCTCTCGATCGAAGCGGAAAAAATCGCCGACAGGTCGCCAAATCGTGTCAGTAAGGCTTTGGCGAGAGGTTTAAGATCGCGTCTGGGGACAGCGCGAAATAAAATCAGTTCAAGCAGCTCGTAGTCCTGTAGAGCGTGGCCGCCCGATTTACGAAACCGTTGCCGCAATCTTTCGCGATGACCGCTATAATGTTGAACAGGCTTTTTCATTTTTTTATTGCCCGCTAAATGAGGTTTTTAACTGGGCAAAGCCCCTCGATGAGGTGTGTCTTGACCGTCCAGCGATTTGGTGAAAATTTCGGCACCCTTGGCTGTAATCCC